>JBHJNL010000062.1:0-26848 GCA_050330855.1 Thermosynechococcaceae cyanobacterium
GGCGTTCCGGATCTGCTGGTGGAACATGCAACTCCAGATGAGTCTAAAGCTGAGTTGGGGTTAACCGTTCCTCAAATTGTAAACCGGATCCTTAAGGCTGTTAAAAAGCCTGCATTGGCATAGGGCCAGGATTGAGTCAGTATTGTGGCATGGCTTTGGGTTGGGGTGTAAGAGGTGCATGGATACAGTCTACCGAGCAGCCATGCCCCGATTTAAACCCAATCAGTGTGATCAGAAACGTTCTCAAAGCATCGCGTAAATTGTTGTTGATTGCCTTATCCCATGAAGTTGAATAGTCCGGTCTATCCTGTTCTTTGGTGTGATGACCACGTCCAGCTTATTGATCAAACGAGATTGCCCAATGACCATACGGTGGTGGAGATCCGCCGCTGTGATGATATGGCAACGGCTATCAAAACGATGATCGTGCGAGGTGCCCCTGCTATTGGGGTCGCCGCAGCCTTTGGCATGGTTTTGGGCAGTCGAGAGATCACGACTTCAGATCGGTCTGCATTTTTAGAAGAACTAGAGGCCGTGGGACAAAAGCTGGGAGCTACTCGCCCCACGGCGGTAAATTTATTTTGGGCCATTGCTCGGATGCTTAAAGTGGCCCAAGAGACCCCTGGCAGCGTTAGTCAAATTCAGGTGCAGCTTTTAGAAACCGCCCGTGCGATCGCATCTGAAGATATCCAGACCTGCAAAGCCATCGGCGCACATGGTCTTTCTATCCTGCCCTCAACCCCTGATCAGCTTTGCCTCCTCACTCACTGTAATGCAGGGGCATTAGCGACCGCCGGCTACGGTACCGCCCTCGGCGTCGTTCGCTCAGCTTGGTGCGCTGATCGATTGGCACGGGTCTATGCCGATGAAACCCGTCCCAGGCTCCAGGGCGCGAAGCTCACTGCCTGGGAATGTGTACAAGAGGGCATTCCTGTCACCGTGATTGCTGATGGCATGGCGGCCCACTGTATGCAACAGGGCATGATTGATCTGGTGGTGGTGGGTGCTGACCGGATTGCCGCCAATGGTGACACCGCCAACAAAATTGGAACCTACAGCGTGGCGCTCTGTGCCCAGGCTCACCAAATTCCGTTCTATGTTGCCGCGCCTCTCTCTACCATTGATTTTGATTTGGTCGACGGTAGCAAAATTCCCATCGAAGAACGGCACCCCACTGAGCTTTATCAAATTGGCGAGACCAATATTTGCCCACCCGGCGTTGAGTTTTATAACCCAGCCTTTGATGTAACGCCTGCCGATTTGATTGCAGGCATCATTACTGAGCATGGTGTCTATAAACCCCATGACATTAAGGGACAGCTCCAGCCTTTAGCTCACCACTAAGCGGCTACCGAAGCGCGAATCGGCGCACCGCAAATAGGCTCCCCACGAGGCCCACTAAGCTGCCAAATCCTAGCAAAATCAGTGGCAAGAGGATCAACTGGCTGTTACTCAACCGTAAGCCATCGCTCACGACTTTTAAGAAACTCGGCTGATCGGTAAGCATGCGGTACAGAAACTGGCGGGTACCGCTCAATAACCCCCAAGAAATTGCGGCCCCCACAATTCCAAAGGTGACGCCCTGGAGAATAAACGGCATATAAATCCACATATTGGTGGCCCCTACAAGCTGCATCACCTCAATCTCTTGATGACGGGAGATGACAATCAGGCGAATGGTGGTGGTAATCACTGCGATCGCAGTGAGGGTCAATACCCCAATCACCAAAATACTTAAACGGCTAAAACCCTGATTAATTTGAATTAGGTTTCGGAGTGCCTCATCGAGGAACTCTACCTCTTCAACCCCACGCACACGGGCAAGCTTTTGGGCCAGTGGCGGTACTTGGGCCGCTGAGCGAGCGGTTACCTTCAATTCATCGACCAGTGGGTTTTGGCCTAACCCTTCGGTGGCCCCTTCAATATCCGTTTGCCCTAAATCTTTGAGTAAGCTGGCCCAGGCTTGGTCCTTGGTGATCACCTCGGCGGAGGCCACCTCTGGAAACTGTAAAACCGTGGGCTGCAATGCCGTCCCTGAGACACCGGGCTGCAAATAAACCGAAACCTCTAGCCGCGACCCCATCTGATTGAGCAGACCGCTGACCTGCCAAGAGGTCTGTAGACTAATACCAAACAAGAACAGTAGAACCGTCACGGTACTGATCGCCGCCCAGTTCATCCAGCCGCCGCGACGGAGACCGCGCCATGTTTCTTGGCCTAGATAGCCTAGCTTTGTCCGCCAAATTTTAAGCATTGTGAGATCCTACACCCGTTCTGAGGCAGCTTGCTCAGCATTGACCATGTGCAATCGCCCATTATAAATGCGGGCGACTGGCGCTTGGGCCACTTGGATTAAATGCATGTCGTGGGTGGTAATGATCACCGTAATGCCAAGGTTATTGAGCTTGGTGAGGATACTCAACACCTGGAGCGCATTCTCTTGGTCAAGGTTGCCCGTTGGCTCATCTGCCAGTAATAATTTGGGCGACCCGACAATGGCGCGGGCGATACTGGCCCTCTGCTGCTCTCCCCCTGAAAGCTGGTCGGGGAAGCAATCGGCCCGCTTCTGAAGGCCCACGAGCTTGAGCGTGGGTCGCAGTCGTCGCTCAATTTCATCGCGAGGGACGCCTTGGGATTTGAGAACAAAGGCAATATTTTCAGTAATCGTCCAGCGGGGAATCAGTTTGTAGTCTTGGAATACAACACCAAGCTGACGTCTGAGGTGGGAGAGGCGATTCCCCCGCAAAACGCCGACGCTATTGCCCGCCACTAAGACTTCACCATGGTCAGGCCGTTCAGCCCCATAGATTAGCTTCATGAGCGTTGTCTTACCGGCTCCAGAGGGGCCGGTCACAAACAAGAAGCTGCCCTGCTTGAGCCGGAGGTTGACATCTACGAGGCCAAACTTGGTTTTCGGATAGATTTTGGTGACGCCTCGAAGCTGAACCGTATAGCTTGCAGGGCTTAACGTTGGCTGCGGACTAACCTGTAGAGAGGGATCAATCGGCTCCGGCAAAAAATCAGAAGAAGGCAGTAGTACTTGGGTCATAACGTCTTACTTTAGCTTTACCAATAAAGATCGCCAGGCAAATCGAGGCAGAGCCAGCATTCGTCGCCACCGCCAAGGTTCTTGGTAGAGGCGATACACCCATTCAAGGTTATTGTTGCGTAACCAAGCCGGGGCGCGCTTGCTCCGTTCTGACCAGATGTCAAAGCTGCCGCCAATGCCGATCCAGGTTGAGTTAGGGCACAGGTGGCGATGTTGGGCAATCCAGTACTCTTGACGCGGTACACCGAGACCCACAAAAATAATTTGGGGCTGGAGCTGTTGCAGGCGTTCCAAAAAAGCGTCGGTGTCTTCAGGGGCTAAAAAACCATTCTGAATGCCTGCGATCGCAAGTTCTGGCACTGTTTGCTTCCACTTCTCGGCAGCAGCATCGGCCACGCCAGGAGCGCCGCCATAGAAGAAGACAGACCAAGAGGCCTGGGCTGCTTCGTGAAGCATCTGGGCCGCCAGTTCAATACCAGGACAGCGCTGCACCTTTTCGCCAAACAGACGTAGGTAGAGCACCACCCCGGCACCATCAGGAATCACCAGCTCCGCTGAACGAATCACCGTCGCCAACGGAGGCGTTTCTTCGGCCAACATGGTCATCTCAGCGTTGAGGGTAACCACGTGAGTGCCTTGCCCCTGGGCCACGCGGCGACACAACCACTGGACATAATTCGCCAAGCAGACGACCGGGAACCCCAGGACTGGGAAGGTTTTAGGTTGCTCAATGGTTAGCATGAACGCACTTGCAGGACGGAGGATAGGATGCGGAACAGGAATGACTGACGTTGAATGGCATTAAAGACTGGGTCAGAGCATTCATCGTTGATTGACTGTAACAGTAGGTTACCCAGGCAATAAGCTATCTTTGTCAATTATTCAAGAAGATGTGTTTAAACGTTAAGTCTAATCGAGAGCGGAAACCAATGAAAGGTCTTGCGGATCAAACTTTTATTTCATTGTGTGAGCTAAGGCACAGTAACCTGACTGCGATTGGTTAGGATGGGATATGGGTGAGTATTTCAAAGGGGTCCGCGCAATGGATGAATCAACACTGAAGCTAGTAACCGTTTTCTGTCATGCCATTGCCGTAACGCTTATGCTGTGTACATGGTTATGGTTTTCTGATTTTCTTGGCATTAAAAAACCACGGCCGACGATTACCAGTGAAGAAGTGTCGCTGTGGCGCTTTGCGGCCTTAAACGATCTGGGCCTCTAACGCCTGATTGAGTGGGTAAGAACACCAGTCACTCCAACTTCCGGCATAGAGCTTGCCAGAGTCAATTCCTGCCGCTTCAAGGGCCAGCAGATTAACGCAGGCCGTAACGCCAGAACCACAATAGACCCAAGCCTTTGAGGTCTCTAGATCAGCCCAATGCTGACGTAGTTCCTGAGCTGATTTTAGATATCCTTGTTCATCTGTGACAGCCTGCCAGGGGTAGTTCACCGCCCCTGGAATATGACCTGCGACGGGATCAATAGGTTCTCGCTGACCGAGGTAGCGATCGCAATCCCGTGAGTCCACCAGCACAATATCCTGACTGCGATTCTTGACCTGCTGGATATCTACAACCATTTGAGGCTGAACGCTCGGTTCCAAGTGTCCTGCCCTCAGTAGAGGGATTTCTGCGGTGGCCGGGTAGCCTGCCGCCTGGTAGCCAGAGAAGCCACCCTCTAATACAGCGACCATGGGGTGTCCTAAATATCGCAGGAGCCACCAAAGGCGGGCCGCAAAGGCAAAGCGGCTATCATCGTAGCTGACCACGAGGGTTTCAGAAGTGACTCCCATGGCTGAGAGTTTGGCCGCTAGCACCTGTGGATTCGGCAACGGATGTCGACCGCCGTGGACTTGCACAGGCGATGCTAGATCTTGATTGAGATCGAGATAGTATGCGCCTGGGATATGGTTGAGTTCATACTGCTGTCGCCCTAGTTCTGGCTCTTGCAGCGAAAAGCGGCAGTCAATGATGACGACTGAGGCGTGGTTTTCGTTTAACCACTGGGGAGATACCGTGACGGTCTTGAATTCTAAGCTCATGGCGGAGACACCAAATCTTACTTCTAGACTAACGGCTGATGGGAGCTATACGTTTTTCTCTAGCGAGTTTGGCGAATGCTTTCATAGTCACCACGGCGCTCAGCAGGAGGCGGTTGGTAAGTTTGTGATCCCCACAGGGATTCCTGAGCGCGCCCAGCAGTCTCACCTCACGATTTTAGATATTTGCTATGGCCTGGGCTACAACAGCGCTGCGGCCCTTGAGTGCATTTGGCAGGTGAATCCGGATTGTCAGGTCACTCTAGCGGCGCTGGAGTCGGATCCGGCGGTTTGTAAAGGTGCGATCGCAAACCAATGGCTCCAGCACTGGTCACCCCGCGTGCAGGACACCCTCACGCTGCTGGGCACTGAACACCAAGTGGAGAATGGCTGCAGTGCTCAGCTTTTGATTGGCGATGCCCGTCAAACCATTCAAGCCCTTGTTAGAGAAGGCTTTGGTGCCGATGCCGTTTTTCTAGATCCGTTTTCACCGCCCCATTGCCCCCAGCTTTGGACCGTAGAGTTTTTGGCACAGGTGCGTCAATGTCTGCACCTGGACGGGATGCTGGCGACCTACTCTTGTTCTGCCGCCGTTCGCGCAGGTTTGTTGGCCGCAGAATTCCAGATTGGGTCGAGCGCCCCTGTGGGCAGACGCTCTCCGGGAACGGTTGCTTCTATTTCAAAGGCTTCTGAGTTGGCATCACTCTCCCCCCAAGAATGCGAACATCTTCAGACTCGCGCGGCTATTCCTTACCAAGACTTGACGCTGCGAGAGTCTACCGAGACTATCCTTGAGCGTCGTCGCCAAGCTCAACAGCGGTCTAAACTAGAGCCAACGCGCCAGTGGAAACAGCGCTGGTTTTCGCCCAGTCCTTAAGAAAAATAACGTTTCTGATGAATACCGCACGATTCCCACTAGCGTGAGGACGGGTTTGCCTTTGCGACTCAGTTATGACTCATTCAATCGCCACTAGAGGTCATTCGCTTTCGACCCAGGCCTGCCGCAGACGGTGGGGACTGTTGGGTCTGTTCTCAGTGCCGCTGCTGGGAGCTATTCCCTACGGCAACGGTTATCGGCTTCCCTTTCTAACCTGTCCGATCCGCCATTTGACGGGTATTCCTTGCCCAACCTGTGGCATGACCCGATCTTTTGCGGCGATCGCTCAGGGGAACTGGGAACAGGCGATTTCGTTTCATCTCTTTGGGCCTGTTCTTTTTGCCTTGTTTGCAACCATTGTTGTGCATGCGGCGATTGAACTGAAGACCAATCATCGATGGACTACTTTTTATACGCAATCTATCTGCCGTAGAGATGTTCAGACTATCAGCATCGTCGCGTATTTGGGGTACTATTTTTTCCGATTGCTAGTTTCAGGTTATCCAGAAAACTTTGATAGCTCTCTTTCTACTATTATCGAAACGGGGTGAGTAACGATTTGACAGTGACCTTTAAGCTTAAATTCGGTCGATGATATCGCCTCGATCTAAAAAGCGGATTCTGTTCGTCGGCATTGTTTTGATCTGTATGGGAGGCTTTAGTGTTGTTTACAGCTTAGATATTAATGTTACGCTTACCTGCGTTGGATTGCTGCTAACCTGTCAAGCTGGTTTTTTGTTGTTTTTTCTCAGTCGAGTTCGATTTCGGAGGCACTAATATCAAGTTTCAACTGAAAATTTTATGTGGTATGTACGGGGTAAATTATGAATAGTGCAGGACAAGATGATCTCAATGCCGTAATGCAACGAGGCTATACCGTTGATATTGGAGGCTTCATTAGTCGAGGCTGGGAGATTTTTCAGCAAAATCTGGGAGGGTTTGTTGGCTATACAGTGCTAATGCTTCTCGCTCTGATTGTTTTATCTTTCATCCCGATCATTGGTAGCATTGGCGTTGCAATCATTTCCGGCCCCCTTCTCGGTGGATTTTATATTGTTGCATTTAAGTTGATGAAGGGGCAGCCGGTAGAGTTTGGTGATTTTTTCAAGGGATTTCAAAACACCTACTTCTTACCCGTCTTTTTGACCTCTTTGGTGTCTTCACTTTTGATGCTGATTTGCTATTTGCCTGGCCTCATTATGGTGTATGGCAGTATCATCGCAGCAGCAGCAACCGATAGTCAGCCGAATGTTGCGATAATGGGAATTGGTGGCATTATTCTCTTAATCGGCTTGATTGGTGTTGTTTACTTAAGTGTTTCCTATATTTTTGCTATCCCTTTAGTGATTGGTAAAAAAATGCAGTTCTGGCCTGCCATGGAAAGCAGCCGCAAGCTGATTGGGAAAAGTTGGTTTTCATTTTTTGCCTTGAGAATTGTGCTGTTTCTCGTTTGCCCAGCGGGTGCGCTCGCCTGTGGTATTGGGATTTTCTTTACGATTCCCATTTGTCTTTGTTCAATGGCCGCCGCCTATGAAAGTATCATCGGCCTCCCAACCTTTGATCCGTCTCAGGCATAACATCAGAATTGATCAATACTGAATACAATCAATTGGCTGCTAGCACGAGACTGTTTTGTCTCATCTAGCAGTTTTTTTATGACCGCGCTCAAAATTCTAGAACCGCCTAAAGCTCCTGTAGGCACAGTAGATCGACCTGCTGTTTCTCTAAACCTTGACCTTGCAGCAAAACCTGAAACCCGCCCAGTCCCATTGGGTTGATCAATGAATGAATCGCTTCTCGGCGGCGGATCACCTCAGAGAGCTGCTTCCTATCAGCCGTGTTGTTATTGGCAACCAAGCGATCGCCTAGCCCCAACGCCATCAAAAAAAGTCCCTGCTGCGTTTGCCCAATCGTCTTTAGCCCTACGGCTCCCCCCTGCCGCTCTAGCGCCGTGAAGTTGACGTGACTGGTAATATCCTGCCGCCCTACATATAAATAGGGGTCGCCATGGGATGCATGATGGCGATAGCACTGCAAAGTCCCCTGTTGACGGGCCGGACTGTAATAGCGATCAGCAGAATAGCCATAATCAATGGTGAGTAGATAGCCCTGCTGCAGCTTCCCGGCAGCGATCTTGAGCCAGTCCAGGGCCGCTAAATTAATTTCGCTGCGGTAGCCATCAGGGAGTTTTGCTAGGTCAATACCCATCCTGTCTAGATAGTCAGCAAGTTTTGGCGTTGATGGCAGATCATAAACTTCTTCAAAAATAGGAGAGCCTGATTCGATGTCTGAGTTGTAAGCTGTCTCTACATTTTGGACAAAAACCTCTAGTAGCTCTCCTTTCTCAATGACAAATTGGTGAATCGGCAGTGCATCCACCAGTTCGTTAGAAAAGATGCAGCCTGTCATGGACTCTGGCTCAATCTCTTCTAGAGTCATCCACCTCAGCTTTTTGGCGTTGTGGCTAAAGGGCTGTAGATGGTGCTTTTGCTCAGCAATCAGCGCCGCTGCTTTTTCTACGATGATGTATTCCAGCGCGGTCTGAAACTCAGCGTAGCTTGAATCCCGATGGGCGCAATTGTTGATGTGGTTCAATACATCTTTTGCAATTAGCCCCTGCCCTGCCCCCATTTCGACCAAGGTAAAAGAATCTGGGCAATTGAGGAGCTGCCACATTTGATAAAACTGTTCAGCGAGGAGTTCCCCAAAGTCTGGCCCCAGGTGGGGCGAGGTAAAAAAGTCTCCCTTAACGCCAATCTGAACAGCATTGGTGGCATAGTAGCCCTGCTGGGGTTCGTAAAGTACCCAGTCCATATAGTCAGCAAAGGTAATCCGCTGCTGAGGAGCGTTCTGAATCCGCTGGGTAATTAAGCGGCAGAGTTCGGCGTTGTGAGATGAGGGACTAGGCATGTTCCTAACCCCCGCTGACCGGCGGAATTAAAACCACTTCATCTCCATTCTGAATGGGGGTGTCAGCCTCGACAAAGGCTAAGTTGATACCGTAGCGGGTGATGGGCTTTAGGGTCTTGAGTTCGGGGTAGGGGGCACAGATGCGATCGCACACTTCCCCCATCGTCGTTCCCTCCGGCAGCTCTAGCACTACCTCAGGTTGACCGTAGGCCTCTTGATAGGCCGCAAACAGCTTCACTGTAACGGTAACCGCCCTAAGCATGAATGCCGCATTCGAGGCGTTCTTGACCCCGCCAGCGTCCGGCCCGCTCGTGCTCGCCATCCTTAACCATCGTGGTGAGGGGCTGGTCGCCAATGCTGGCATACCCCTGATCGTAAAGGGGGTTGTAGAGTACCTGATTTTCGACCACATAGTGCCAGATATCTTTGTAGGTCCAGGCTGCTAGCGGATTAATTTTGAGCCGTCCTTGAGCATCCCACTCAAAAATGGGCATCTCGGTTCGCGTTGCCGATTGATCGCGGCGACGACCCGTAATCCAGGCTGTCACACCAAGTTCCTGCAGCGCCCGCTGTAGTGGCTCTACCTTCGTCACCTGATGATACTGATGCAACTCTTGCTCCCAAAGGGCATCGCCAAAGCGTGCGGTAAAGGCTTGCCGAGATTGAAATCCTTCGGGTTGATAGATACGCAGGTCTAAGCTGTAGCGATCGCGAGCCTGCTCCGCCAACGCTAATGTCTCAGGAAAATGGTGAAGCGTATCTAAAAATACAACGGGAATTGGGGGAAATGGGTTGAGATCTTGATAGAGCAGATCCATCAGCACCATACCGCCGGCCCCAAAGGCCGTACTTTGAATTAATCCCTGCTCAATGTTCTCTAGACACCACATCAAGATGCTTTTGGGATGGGCTGTCTCGAACTGTTGATTGAGAGTCTTCAGGTCTAACTGCTCAGCTAAGGAGACTGTACATTGAGTCATGGTGACAGGATCCGCACGTAAGATTTGACTAAATTAATCGGAGTTTCCAATAAAGACCACAATCCCTATCGGACAACCGTAGTTTAACAGACAACTTTTAATAGAGACATGGGGGTTAACCAGACCTAAGAGTCAGAAAACCTCAATAGAATCTGACTGCGCTGCACCGCCGCTGTTTCACCATAGTTGGTAGCCGTGATGGAGGTGAGGGTCTGGTTCCAGGGGGCAATCAGTGCCTCCCACTGCCGGAGCTTAGGAATTTTACGCTCAAGCATTGGCTTCAGCACCGGCCAATCTATATAGAGATACCCTTGGTTGGGTTCTGCCAACGCAGACAGAGCCGCTTGGAACCCTTTTTGCTGGGGTAGAGCGTCCCCGGCCAGACCCTGCTTGAGTGCATCGAGCGAGGTGCCTAAAATTTTGTGTTCGGCTTCTATCGCAAAGGCTCCCGTGACTTCGGCATTAAGCACCATCGTGCCTGAAGACTCACTGGCGGCTGGTGCCGAGGGAACCAAATGTGCCCAGGTGGATACTTGATGATCACCAAGGGCATAGGGAATGACGCCAATATTTTGCTGTTGGGCGGTTTTATTGAGAATATCCGATAGCTTCTGATTCTTCTCGGTGCGGTCATGGATGAAGAGCCAGTCTGCCCCCAAGAACGACGCTTGAGCCGCCGTAAATGGGTCGTAACTGGGCAGCATCGCCACTGCATATTCCCCCGTTACGGCAGGGAAAATATCTCGGGTCAAATTAACAGACCAATGTTCGCCCCCCTGCTTCAGGAGGCGATGAACCCACCCATCTAAAGCATCATAGCCCTTCAGGTCAGTGTTGATCTGGTCCCAGAGCTGCTGCAGATTAACGCCAGAGGCAACTAAGGGACTGCTCGCGGGTACATAGTTGAGGGCCGTTAGGGGCGCGGACACGGTGGGCGTCACTAATGTCCCTCGTTGTTCTGAATCAGCGACCAAGACCGTCTCAGCCAGGATGCCTTGACGCGCTTTCCCTAGCTGCACCGCGAGGGCGCGATAGGGAGGGGGACTCGATTTCGAGAATGCTGAGAGGTCTGCATAGATGAAAGCATCCTGCGGCCCTTGCTGCAGATTGCTGATCGCTTTGCGGTAGTCAACATTGGTGGTGAGATTTTGTTCATTCTCAATCGCCGACTTCAACACAGAGGCTGAATTAGCGAGAAGAATGGTGCGGTCATCCACAATGGCCGTGGCAAGATTTTGAAAGGGCTGCAGCGCTGAGAGGTCTGCAGCTAGAGGCTTAGGAGCTTGGAGCTGGGTCGAGATCAAGCTGACGCCGTTATGCTGCTCAAAGTTAAGGGGTTGCCCCGCATTGATCTGCCGCTGCCACAGTTGTTCAATGCAGCTCTGAGCGTCTTTGCCCCCTTGGGTCGTCCATGCAAACAGGTAGTCATGGTCACGAACAGGGCCAGCTAGCGCAAAGGCCAGCTCTTTATCAACGCAGGGCTGGATATCACGGCGATAGTCAACCCCTGCTGTCGCCAGCAAGGCCTGGGGCCACTGGCTCAAAGACGACGGTGGCCCCCCGGTCAGTAATGACTTAGGATTTTGCAGTGCCACAAATAGGGGCGATCGCTCCGGTATAAATTGGGCAGTGACCGGTTCTGGCCTCTGCTCAGTGGGGGCGGGAACCGCATCAGCATAGGCAAAACTTCCACAGGAGAACCATAGGGCAATGGCTAGCAGTTGAACCCAAAGGAAACGTCGCTTCATCATTAGCAGAGAGACCCTGATTTGGCTGGCTCGTGATGGCAGGACCACCCACGAAGCTTCCTCGTTTCGGTTCATTGCCCCTGACACCAGCTCTATTATTTCAGTAAAGCTACCCTTGATACAAATTCTGTTGAGCTGTGCTGGGGGATCAGCCCTAACTGGCGGTGTGCTGAAAGAGGGTGTCGAGATAAACCCGTGCCGTTGACCGGTCGCTGTCGCCATTCTGAAGTAGAAACAGAGAGAGGGCTGCCGAAAAGACCCGGTCTTGGTCCCAGTCTGGATGCGCTTCTAGATAGCCCTTCAGGGTCTCATGGAGGTCTTCAGGAATTTCAGCCAAAATGCTAATCGTCGTTGCGTTCATGAGCGCTCATTCCTTTACGTGTTGATGTGTCGTGGTCTGATCTCCCGGATTGTCACAGCACAAAATAGCCCCCATTTGTGTGGTCGTGGCCTCTACCTGCAAGCTGAATGCTCTGTCTGGCAGAGGGACATGTTGGGAGAACACCGATGCTCATCGTAACCGGTCGAACCATTATTTGCGATCAGGGGGTGGGGTTGTCAACCGGGTTACTCCCTAAAGTGGGTCGGAGAATTTTTGCCCTTCTCACGGCAAATTAGGGCTGACTGACGTTTTCGTTTACATAAATTTAATTCGGCCTGGGGAAATCTCTAAAATACGTGAAAATCCCCAGAATTGTAGCCAGCCCAATAAACTCGTTCGACCCTGTGGAAAACTCTGGTTTTTCTGTGGAAAACTTTTTGGCAACCTGTGGAAAACTGCTGTTGAGCTGTGGAAAACCTGTGGAAATCAATTTTAAATGATAAAAATCACAAATCTTGGTGAAAAGTCAGCATCTGATCATCTGACGCCACAATGGTTAAGTTTCTGCTATGAAGACCCATTGGCATTGTCCTGGTTTGGGATCCTGAAATCTGTTTAAAGCCGTCTTGCCAAGCCATTACAGAGCAAAGAGCAAGTGACGATGGATCTTGGTCAGTGGGATTGAGGGCACTGTGATCAATGTTCATGATCTTGCCGAGAGCGGCTCGTCGGGCTTTAATGAACCCCATGCTGATGTGTGAGTCTGTTTTGTGCCCCAACCTCGCCAGATGATTGGTCGCGCTGTGGCTGCTGCCCTCAAGGTGTGGGTGCGATCGCAACTGGACCATGTCACCGAGCTAGAGCTAGTCATTGACAGTGGCGATGGCAAGCTGGGCCGTATTCGCCAGGTTCACCTCACTGCCGCTGCCGCCGTTTATCAAGGCATTCATTTAAGCCACATCAGCGTGGCGGCCCACCACATCGAAGTAAACCTCAAGCAAGTTTTAAGGGGAAAGCCCGTGCAGCTCCTGCAGCCTGTGCCCATTGATCTGGCCGTTCGTCTGCCTGCTGAAGACTTACAGAAATCGCTATCGGCCCCTGTTCTCACCGTCGCTGTTAGCCAACTGCTGCAAACACTCCTGCAGTCTCAGCTTAATCCAGGCGACACCGCCCTGACGGTTGAGCAGATTCACATCGAAGACGAGCGATTAATTTTGACGACTGCAACCTCAGCGGAGCGGGCCTCTAAAGGAATCTTAAGAGCGGGTCTTGCCATCGGCGCACCTCAGCAGTTGTGCCTGGATCAGCTCGATTGGCAATGGCAACACCCAGCGAAAACGACGCGGCATCTTTTGGAGGACTACACCATTGATCTCGGCCCACAGGTCAATCTGCAGTCCCTCTCTCTCAGCCCCGTTTCCATTGCTTGTATCGGCCAAATCACCGTGCAGCCCTGATCCTAAGAAGATCAAGACGTTCAACTTGTAACGCAATCCCTTGGATTGCCAGTCTGATTGCCAACAAGTGTCGTGAATCCAAGTACCATAGAGACCATTAGGGCGATTAGCACAGTGGTAGCGCGCTTCCTTCACACGGAAGAGGTCACAGGTTCGAACCCCGTATCGCCCATGTCTTTTATTTCTGTGAATAATAATTGAGCCATGATAAACTCTGGCGGGAGTGAATCAGCAGTAATCAAATTTGTCTGATTTTGGCGCATCTTTGGCGATATTTGTCGCTTCAGCCATCGCCTCTCGTTAAGGGCGGTTTTTACTGCCGCTAGATGCACTCTCTCTGTCAAGGTGGACCTGAGATGAATACGTTCAAGCAAGAACGTGAGTTTTTTGGGATGGTTTGCGATCGCTGATTCGGTGAGTTGCGATCGCAAGCGACCCTATCTTGTTGTGAAGAATTTGGTCCCCCGCTATGTCTACTTACGACCCCTTAAATTTTGATACCCTCGCCTCTACTTTTAATACAGGCAGTGGGTCAAATGCGTCTGCACTCATTAACTCTCGACTGCGGCAGCGCATTGCTTCTTTAAAAGACAACGTCTAGTTTGACCGCCAGCCAACGGGCCATCTTCACAAATGCCGCTGCTCGTTGGTCTGAAATTATTGTTGAAGATATTCCCGACGTTTCTATCTCTGGCTTTGGCTTCGTTGACGATGTTGTCATTGATGCCAGCGCTGTCGATATTGATGGTGTTGGGGGCGTTTTGGGTCAAGCTGGCCCAACGCAACTGTGGAACAGCTCTCTTCTGCCAGCACGCGGCATTATGGAGTTTGATCGTTTTGACGTGGATCGTTTAGAGGCCAGTGGCCGTCTCGAAGATGTCATTTTGCATGAAATGGGACATGTCTTAGGCATTGGCACCATTTGGAATAGCCTAGACCTGCTCACGGGGGCAGGGGGAGCCGATCCTCAATTTGTCGGGTCTCAAGCAACGGCAGAATACAACCGCCTTTTTGGCGTCAATGCCAGCTCAGTACCTGTGGCAAATGTAGGCGGACCCGGTACCCGCGACGGTCATTGGCGGGAGTCAACCTTTGGCAATGAGTTGATGACAGGAACACTCAATAGTGGAGTCAACCCGATTAGTCGGGTTACCATTGGTTCCCTCGCTGATTTGGGTTATACCGTCAATTTAGGAGCAGCAGACTCCTTCACGCCCCCTAGTAATCTAGTCGCTTCGTCTAGCCTGTTAGAGGGTGCCAGTGAAGCAGGCAATCTGGGATCGGCACTTGAGGGTGAGTTCATTGGAACGGAGATTCAAGTTCTGTCGGCGTAGCCCCAGTCAAGAACGATCTCATATACTGGTTAACTCGTTTGGGTTGCTCTTGCTGAATCCAATGGCTGCAGTTCTCTAGGTAATGAAGCTGCAGGTTGGAGACATATTTTTCTGTGCCGTAGGTTAGCTCTTTACCGAGGGCGAAATCATCCTCGCCCCAAAGCAAGAGGGTCGGGACTTCAAGAATTCCCCAGATCTTATCGGTGAAGAGGTCGGTGTTGCTGCGATAGTAGTTCACCATTGCTGTCAGTGCCCCTCGCTTAGCAGCGGCATTTTTGAATGCCTCTAGATCGGCGGGGGTAAAGGCCTTTTTGTTCGTGGCTCGGTCGGCAAAGGCAGATGCGATCGCACTGTAATCATTGGCTCGAAACACCAGCTCCGGCAGCAGCGGTAGTTGAAAGAAGCCGATATACCAGCTCCGCAGCATTTGCCTGGGGTTACTTCGCAATGCCTCAGCAAATTTTGCGGGGTGGGGCAGGTTCATCACGATCAGCTTTTGCACCATTTCAGGATGGGCATAGGCACAGCACCAAGAGATCGCGCCGCCCCAATCGTGGCCCACTAAAATACAGTTGTCATATCCCAAGCCTTGGATCACACCCTGAATATCTTTGAGCAGCTCTGACATTCGATAGGCGCTAACCTCTTGTGGCTTTTCACTGTTGTTATAGCCGCGTAAATCTAACGCTACGACCTTATAGTCCTGAGCAAATTCAGGAATCTGATGCCGCCAGGAATACCAAAACTCTGGGAATCCATGCAGCATCAGCATCAGTGGCCCTTCGCCCTGCGTCACATAATGCAGCCGCACCCTATTGCTAACAATGTACTGATGCTGAATCGTTTGTTCTAGCTCAAGCATAGACATACTGAATATTTTAAATGTCTCAAGCTGGCTTATCAGCCACCCAATACTTACTCATAAAATGCACCTCTGTTTTGATATCAACAAAACCGGCCTTTTGTAGACGCGCTTCTATATCATCTGTCGAATAGTGACGATAGTAAGGTTCATGAAACGTCGCCGGGAAATTTTCCAGAAACGCTTTCATCTCAGGGGCGTCACTCACCTGAACTGAGTCACAAATCACGAAGGTTCCCTGCGGCTGTAAAACCCGGAAGCATTCATTAATGATGTTTTGGCGTGCCACCGCAGGCAGCTCATGGAACAGAAAGACACTGGTGACCCCATGAAACTGATTGTTTTGGTAAGGCAGCGTCTCGGCGTTACTTTGCAAAAGCTGGGGTAGCTCTCCTGAATCTTGAGACAAGAGCTGGTTGGCTTTCCGTAAGTATGCTGCAGAGAGGTCAGTGCCGTGCAGTAACGCCTTCGGAAACGACGATCGCAACATCTTCAACGTTCGCCCCGTACCGCAGGCTATATCTAGAATGCGAGTCTGTTGCGGCAATACCGTGTCAAATGCAGCCAGCCCTCGTTTGAGGGGAGCCAACACACGGCGACGCATCGCATCCGCAGTGCCTCCAAACAGTAGCTCGACCTGCAGGTCATATAAATTGGCCGATGACTCACTGAGGTACCCATCGGACTGATGGTGAAAATTCTGGAGGTAATATTTGGGATAGCCCGCTGTATCAATCCCGTCAGAAAATTCTTGATGCTGGCGCTGATTGGACCGACGCCATACCTGAGGAGTATCGAGCCATACTGCTGGGTAAAAGCGGAAAAAATCGTCCCAAGGATTATCAAAGAGAAGAGAGACTGGATATACCCCTTGCTGGGCATCGTCCCAATCCACCTCTAGCAGTTGGTCGAAGCGTTGCTGTAGCTTTGCCAAAAGCGGGGCATCAATTTTGCTAGTGACGGGGTGCTGGGGCGGGTCTACTAATTGACGCGCTCGACGACTCCAGTCTCGATGGGTAATGCCAAATAGATTTTTGCCTTGGTGAAATGCTTGATAGGCGGCCTTGGTCAAAGGCTCTGAAAAGGGTAAATCAAAGGGCAGGAACGGAACAGTTTGCATGGCCGACTGAAGGAAGTATATTTTCGGATTACCGTAACACAGCTCTACGGTTGAGGGATTGGCAAGGGAGTACGCTAGGCTTATATCTAAAGCTATATCCATTGATTGAACTGCCATGTTTGAGGCCCTTTCCGAAAGTCTAGAATCTGCCTGGAAATCCCTGCGAGGTCAGGCCAAGATATCCGAGTCGAATATTCAAGATGCGCTGCGAGATGTGAGGCGATCGCTCCTTGAAGCCGACGCCAATTTGCAGGTGGTTAAGACTTTTATTGAAGATGTCCGTGAAACTGCACTGGGCGCAGAGGTCATCAAAGGCGTTAGCCCCGACCAACAGTTCATCAAAATCGTCAACGACGAGCTGATCAAAGTCATGGGAGATACCAATGCTCCCTTGGCAGAGGCCAACACGGCCCCCACCGTTATTTTGATGGCAGGCCTGCAGGGCACAGGGAAAACCACCGCCACAGCAAAACTGGCCCTTCATTTACGGAAGCAAAACCGTTCGGCTCTATTGGTGGCGACAGACGTGTATCGCCCCGCCGCGATTGATCAGCTCGTTACGTTGGGCAAACAAATTGATGTGCCCGTGTTTGAGATCGGGGCAGACGCCAATCCCGTTGAAATCGCCCGTCAGGGCTTAGCAGCAGCCCGTGAACAAGGGGTTGATACCGTCATTATTGACACCGCAGGCCGTTTGCAGATTGACCCCGAAATGATGGGGGAACTCGCCACGATTAAAAAGACGGTGCAGCCCCACGAGACCTTGCTGGTGGTGGATGCCATGACCGGTCAAGAAGCAGCCAATTTGACCCGCACCTTCCATGACGAAATCGGGATTACCGGTGCAATTCTCACCAAAATGGATGGCGATACCCGTGGGGGGGCGGCGCTTTCGATTCGGCAGATTTCTGGACAGCCGATTAAGTTTATCGGGGTCGGCGAAAAAGTCGAGGCACTGCAGCCCTTCTACCCAGAGCGGATGGCCTCCCGCATTCTGGGGATGGGAGACGTTCTCTCTCTGGTGGAAAAAGCCCAGGAAGAGTTCGACATTGCCGATGCCGAAAAAATGACGAAGAAAATCATGGAGGCTCAGTTTGACTTCTCTGATTTCTTGAAGCAAACGCGGCTCTTAAAAAACATGGGGTCGTTAGGCGGCGTCATGAAAATGATTCCGGGCATGAACAAACTCTCATCGGCTCAGCTCGAAGAAGGGGAAGGGAAGCTGAAGCAAACCGAAGCCATGATTGGTTCTATGACCCAGGAAGAGCGCAAGGATCCAGACTTGCTCTCTAGCTCTCCTAGCAGACGGCGGCGGATTGCCAAGGGGTCGGGCTACTCAGCCAATGATGTTGGCAAGCTCGTCACTGATTTCCAGAGAATGCGAACCATGATGCAGCAAATGGGCCAGGGGCAAATGCCAGGGATGGGAGGAATGCCCGGTATGGGGGGTATGAATCCCTTCGGTGGCATGATGGGGGGGGGCGATCAGGGACCAGGACCAGGATGGCGAGGGCAGCCTGGGGGCAGCAAGAAAAAGAAAAAGAACAAAAAACGAAAGGGGTTTGGCACGCTATAGCGGGTCTAGCTCACGCTCAGAAGGTTCATTACGAGTTCAGCGTTTTCTGGGCTAGCGCCAATAGGGTCTGAAGTGATATGATTAGCAACTGTATTGTTGTTGGCCCTGGATTTGATGCCTGTGGCCCACTGCGATCGCAAATCTGCAATAATCCATCACCTCAGCATGATCAAACTCAGACTTAAGCGCTACGGCAAGAAACGCTCTCCAAGCTATCGAATTGTGGCGATTGATAGTCGCTCCCGTCGAGATGGCCGTCCTTTAGAAGAGCTGGGTTACTACAACCCCCTCACCAAGGAGACTCGACTCCATGTTGAGGGCATTGTTACTCGCCTCAAGCAGGGTGCTCAGCCCACCGATACGGTGCGTCGACTGTTAGAAAAAGCCAATGTTTTTGAGCAGGTTAAAGCCTAGCTGTGTCTGAAAACACCACAACCGGCACCTCTGACTACGCTGAGTTGGTAAGGTTCTTGGTGACGCCATTTTTAGAGGTGCCTGAGAAGCTCAGCATCCATTGCGAAACCTATGCCAATGGCAAGACTTGGGTACGTATGGCCTTTGATGATGCCGATAAGGGTCATGTCTTTGGCCGTAACGGTCGCACGATTCAAGCCATGCGCTCGGTGGTCGAAACAGCAGGGAAGCTAGCGGGTCAGTCGGTTCATCTCGAAGTGTTTGGGAGTCCGGCCTCTTCGGGGAATGATTCCCCTAGAGGGGGTGGCAGTGGCCGTCGCCGAGAAGGACCGAAGAAGCCTTTTTCTAAGCCTGTAATCAAGAGCAATAAGACTGACGCAGAATCAGGCGCAGAATCTTAAGCCGTCTGCTCGTTCTATTCCTGCTGCGTTGAGACTGGCCTCGGCTGGTTGTTTTCTTATTTATATCGTTATGGCCCAGACCCTTACGATTTCACTGCCGACCCCGGAAAGTGCGATCGCACTTTCCGGCGAACAAGAATCTAATCTCAAATTATTAGCGCGTCAAACCGGAGCGCAGCTCGTTCTGCGTGGGCAAGATCTATTGATTTCTGGCACCGAAAATCAGGTCCAGCTTTGCCAGCAGCTGATCAGTATGCTCAGCGACCTGTGGACCTCAGAACGCGAGATCACCGAAGTTGATATTCTTACTGCCCGCCACGCCCTCAATACCCATCAGCAGGATAACTGGCAGGATTTACAGAAAGACGTGCTCGCTCGCACCCGCCGGGGCGAAGATATTCGGGCTAAAACCTTTCGTCAGCGCCAGTATGTCAAAGCGATTCGATCCCATTCCCTCACCTTTGGGATTGGCCCTGCAGGCACCGGGAAGACCTTTCTCGCGGCAATCTTAGCCGTACAGGCGCTGCTTGCCAACGAATACGAACAACTGATTCTGACCCGCCCTGCCATTGAAGCAGGGGAACGGCTGGGCTTTTTGCCTGGAGATTTACAAGAAAAGGTCAATCCTTATTTGCGTCCGCTCTACGATGCTCTCCATGCTCTGATTGAGCCGGAGCGGGTCACGGCCTTAATGGAGCGAGGCGTCATTGAGGTGGCTCCATTGGCCTACATGCGGGGGCGCACGTTGAGCCATGCCTTCGTGATTTTAGATGAGGCTCAGAACACCACACCGGGGCAAATGAAAATGCTGCTGACGCGCCTCGGCAAGAAATCGCGGTTAGTGGTGACGGGTGACGTGACCCAAACGGATTTGCCGAGTCAGCAAACTTCGGGGTTGGCTGTTGCCCAAAAAATCTTGACCAACATTGACGGCATTGCTTTTTGTTATTTGACCAAAGCCGATGTCGTTCGCCATCCCTTGGTGGAAAAAATCATCGATGCCTATGAGCAATACGAAGGGCAAAGCAGCTAGGGGCAAGCCAGTTGCTGCAGAATAAACGGTGCAATCTGTTCAATGGGCAGCGTGGTTTGCACAGCGCCTAACTCAATGGCAACCTTGGGCATGCCGAAAACAATGCTCGTCGCCTCATCTTGAGCGATGGTGATACCGCCAGATTGGGCGATCGCCTGCAGGCCCGTTGCGCCATCTTGACCCATGCCGGTGAGCAGAACCCCAAGCACACCAGCCCCATAGTGCTGAGCCAGCGATTCAAACATGACTGTAATTGAGGGGCAGTGTCGATTGACAGCAGGGGCTGCAGAATAATGACAGCGCCCTCGGGCATCGAGCACCAGATGATAGTGATCTGGGGCAAAATAGACAGTTCCCGGCACCGGCAGTTCTCCGGCCTCTGCCACCTTGACTTGGAGGGGACACATTGAAGCTTGCCAACTGATCAGCCCTGGCAAAAAACCGGCGGAAATGTGCTGAGTACAGAGAATCGGCAGGGGAAAATCAGCGGGGAGATGACTAAGGATTTGGTGAATGGCCTGTGGCCCCCCGTAGATGCCCCTAATGCCAGAATTTGAGTCGTATCAGCACGCATCTTGACGGTGGGAAGGGGAGGAGGTAGGGCTGTAGCCACTGACGAACGGAGGGGTTTGGTAAACACCCTGACCCCAGCGAGTATCTTGATTTTTGCCGTCAGCGCCTGCTGATCCCCCGTCTGCCAACGTCCCGTGAGCGGCTGCAGGAATACATCGATTGCCCCTGCGTTAAAAGCCTTGGCAATGGTTTCTGTTTCAGTGGGTTGAACCGTTGGGCTAACCACCAAAATCGGTCGCGGACAGGCCGCTAAGAGCTGGCGAATTAACTCAAAGCCATCCATTTTAGGCATCTGTAGATTGGTACAAATCACGTCTGGCTGCAGTTGCGGAATTTGCTCCAACGCGGCAATTCCGTCATTAGCGGTTCCAATGACCTGGATCTCGGATGTTCCACTCAATAGATCAGTGAGCCTTTGCCGTGCGATCGCACAACTTTCCACAATGAAAACAGTGATTGATGATGCGACCATAACCTCAAGGCAAGCGTGGCAGATAAAACTGACAGGGGCCGGATCTTAGATCCAACCCCTGTAGACCAGCGGCGAACTACTGGCAAAAGCAAGAGATTTCTATCTTTTCTTGCTAGCCAAGACCTTGATCTTTGTGACGAGGGTGCTCTTCAACTTGTCGTAATCCATCGCTGTGCCAGAGGTGGGCTTCGGGAAGAAGTCCAGCGCCCCAGCCGACATTAGATTAAAGATGTTGTCAACATCACTGGGATGAACAGTATTGCTCACCACCAAGATCGGGCAAGGGAAATCTGACATCACCTTTTGGGTGAACTCTAGCCCGTCCATCTTGGGCATTTGCAAATCGGTGCAGATTACGTCTGGCAGGGTCTTTGCAATCACAGTGAGTCCCTGGACACCATCTTGAGCGGTGCCGACAACCTCCACTTCCGGGGATGAGTCGAGGAGCCGATGCATAATTTGAAGAGCCACAGCAGAATCTTCAAGGGATACAGCTTAAAGCGGGACACCTTGGTCTGGGTCTTATCTAACGAAAATGGCTGAAGCGCTTACTCTATCAGGCAAAAGCTAAAATCTATGCGGGGCAAGCTGTCCCGGATTAAATTGATACCCACCCAACACTCGCCATGAACAGCAAGCCAGACGACGTTAAGATGCCTGTAGCGTAAAAGACCTGAGACTGTGTCCTGTGGAGATATATTTATCAATCATCTGCAGTAACTTGTCCCGATCAACGGGCTTATTAAGATAGTGAGTTGAACCCGCCATTTGGCCTTTGATTTTATCAAACATGCCATCCTTGGCAGAAAGCATAATAATGGGCAGCGTTCTGAATTTGCTAATATTCCGAATGGTGCGGCAGAGTTCTAGGCCATCAATATCAGGCATTGTTACGTCTAGCAAAATAAGCGAGATTGGCTCTCGGTTCAGCATATTCAGGGCATCAACTGCATTGCTAGCTAGTAAAACATGATAGCGATCGCTAATTGATCTCTTGATCATGGCCTGCACCACAGTACTATCATCGACGCTCAGAATGACGGGCCGCTCTTGCTGGGGAACCGATGGCGGACTAGAGGCTTGGGTTTCGCCACCACAGGTGATCCATCCTTTTTGGGTCCATGAGCAATATGTTTGAGCGAGCTTTAAAGGATCTTTTTCTAAGGCATAGGCAATTTGCAGAAGCGATCGCTGACCATTCACGCATTTCTGAAGATGTTTAAGAGCAGCAGAATTATCTTCAGGGGCTGTATGCTGCTGGGGCACAGCCTCAATCGAGGGAATATACGGTGCTAATGCTGACCACTGTTGCTGGCGTGCTTTTAATGTTGAAGTCAATTGAGGAACGCTAAACCCTGGCAATTCCTTCATATAATCCAAGACTTTTTCGTCCTGAAAGCTTACCTTCAATGTCCCTTGATAGGGCACAATTTGTTCAAGAGTCCAAACAATAGTACTTTGCATAAACTCTTCAAAATCTTTCCAGTTAAAGAGTTCAAGCTGAACAAAAAGCGTCAAATAATCTAGTAAAGAAGATCCATCTTTATTTTTCTTCTCTGCCAAATTAATTGCAGAACTAATATTTTTATTTTGAAGCTGCCTGCCAATGCGCTTTACCAATTCCTGCTTTTTCGGGAAGTTGAGGCCGACATAGGTGATTAAGCCCTGCGTAAAAACAATGAGTCTTGAACGTTGTGCCTGACCCTCAACAACGGTGACATCAACCTGAAGGATGCCCGTAAACAGCTTCTGATGGTATACCTGAAGTACGCTCAATAATTGCTCAGGCTTAAAACTAGTCACCGATGGACCCCCCTACAATTTAGACACTCCTTCCCTCTGTCTCTTTCTCCCTAGGGAAATATTTAGATTGAGAGAGGCGTTATTTTAATACAAGTTGCTTAGCTGCTGAATCGTTGTTTTCAATAATTCAATAATTCAATAATTCAATCTGCAGCACAGTACGCTTCATTGTTAATATTCCCAATCCCAGGGGCAATACTCCACGTCAGGCTCCTGTATTTGGTTAGGGATTTCCCACAATATCGACGAGGGTAGGGTCAAGCGATTGGTCGCAGGCGATGACTGAGTTGAGTCGCTAGCTCACCAGCAGTAATGCGTCCACGATAGTCAATACAGGTCTCGCGGGGTAGATCTTTGAGTAAGCCCTGGACAGTACGGTACATCTTCATCGCTCGCTGGTGCTGCCCTTCGTCGGTGTAGATATCGGCAAGGTTTAGATAGGCAGGGATAAAATCGGGCTGCAAATATAGAATTTTTTTGAGAATGTTTTTAGCCTGTTTGCGATCGCACTGTTGCAGAGCAAGCTGCGCCATCATATGAAGCGGTGCTAGGGCTTCGCTATTTATTTGAAGCGCAGCTTGGCAATGGTGCAGTGCCTGCTCAAGATGGCCCTGTTGCCAATGGCTTTGGGCGAGTAGAGACTGGGTCATGAAACCCGTCGGGTCTGAAGGGATGTCATTGTGAAGTGTGTTTAACGCTGATGAGGTTGCCAACGGTTTAGGCGGTTGCTGCGCGGTGGGTGAGAGTACCGTGGCGATCGCTCTCAAGTTCGGTGTTCTGGCTGTTTTTTGTGGGAGAGGTCGTTTCTCTATCGTTCGAGGTCGGTAAGCCATCGAGCCGGGATAGCTGAGGACTTCAAAAGACTGTAGACTTTGGTCATATAGCTCGGCATGACCGGTCACTAAATACCCCTTGGGATCAAGGGTGGCCTGCAGTTTATTGAGAATGCCAGCAATGGTCGCCGTATCAAAATAGATAAAGACGTTGCGGCATACAATTAAGTGCAGATTTTTAAGACTGCCATTGGGAAAAGGATCGGTCAGTAAGTTGAGGCCACGAAAGATCACCTGAGAGCGGATTGAGTCATGGATTTGCCATCCTTGAGGGACAGACTGAAAATAGCGAACTTTGAGCTGCGGGTTTGTTTGACGAAAAGACCAGTTTCGGTAAATACCTTGACGCGCTTTATTGAGGGCAACTGGATTGATATCTGTCCCCAGAATAGATATTTGCCATTGGGATAAATCAGGCAGTAACTCCTGTAGCAAAATCGCAAGGGAATAGGGTTCTTCGCCTGTTGAACACCCTGCACTCCATAGCCTGAGACTCAAGTGAGGAATCAAACCCTCGGCATGGGCTAGCCGTTGCTGGGCAATCAAGTCAGGGAGAAGGTGCGATCGCAACACCTCGAACTGGTCCTGATCGCGAAAAAAGTAACTTTCACCAATGGTGATGAAATCTAGAAACGATTCCCATTCTTGCTCAGGTCGCTGAGCCTGCCCCGCCAGCAATTGATAGTACCTCTCTGGCTCTGAGAGGGTGAGTGCTGCTGTGCGATTGGCGATATGGGTTGCGAGGGTTATCCAATCCTGACGTCTAACCTGAATGCCTGTTTCTGTCTCAATCAGATCTAAAAACTTCTTCTGCAAAGCTGAATCGATGACAGGCATAGGTGCAGTCGCGGTGAACGTACTGCTATAAGGTGTCCAAAACCGATGGAATACCTCCTAGCTCTGGGCCAATTCATTGAGACCTGCGATGACCAACGCCTCAAACGATGAACGGCTCCTTGGGTGTTAAGATGTGCCGAATACTTTTAATGAAACTGCAGCATGACACCCGCAACTGAGACGAGGGCATTGGACAGTATCTTCGCGATCTCGGCTCAATTTACAACCACTGGCCGGGTCAGCGCTGCGGAAGAATTTGGTCAAGGCAACGTCAACGATACCTATCTCGTCACCTTGGAGGGGGCTAACGCTCCTTTCGTGCTGCAGCGCATCAATACCCATGTCTTCCGCCAGCCAGAGCTAGTGATGCGGAATATGCGGACTTTTACAGAGCATGTCCACCGGCGGCTGCAGCGCGATCCCCTCTGTCAAGAACGCCGCTGGGAGGTGCCTCGCGTCTTACTCACCCAAGATCAGAGCGATCATTGGGTAGAGCCTGATGGCACGGTGTGGCGGGCGATTAGTTTTATCAAGGATTCCCAGTCCTTCGACACCATTCAAAGTGCAGAGCATGGCCGCGAGGTGGGGTATGGCCTTGGTATGTTTCACCATCTGATTAGCGATCTGCCCTCAGACCAATTGGCGGATACGCTGGAGGGCTTTCACATTACGCCTAGCTATCTGCATCAATATGAGGCAGTTCTAGAGCAGAACTCCATCCACCCATCGCCAGAGGTGAATTATTGCCTGGAGTTCGTCAATCATCGCAAAGCTCTGGCTCCCATTCTAGAAACGGCAAAAGAGCAGGGTATTTTGCCCCTTAGGCTGATGCATGGCGACCCTAAGATCAACAACATCATGATCGACACCGCTACCCATCAAGCCGTGAGCCTGATTGATTTAGATACGGTGAAGCCCGGTCTGGTGCATTACGATATTGGCGACTGTCTCAGGTCAAGCTGCAACCCCCTTGGTGAAGAAACCGATCAGTGGGAGAGCATCTGCTTTGATCTGGATTTAAGTCAGGCGGTGCTGCAGGGTTATCTATCGGTGGCTCGTAGCTTTTTAACCGAGGCAGACTATAACTATTTATTTGATGCGATTCGCCTGATTGCCTTTGAGTTGGGCCTACGTTTTTTTACTGATTATTTGATGGGCGATCGCTATTTCAAAACGAAATATCCAGACCATAACCTTGTGCGGGCTTTGGTTCAGTTTAAGCTCACTGAAAGCATTGAAGCTCAAGAACAAAGCCTCAAAGCGATCATCCACGATTTGCGATCGTAAGGTGAGCTGTTATGGGTGAGCTGAGATCGCAAGCATAGTGATTTCAGCCTGATTAGATCCGTAGCACTAAAATACCCGATAGTCCTTTACACGAAGAGCATCGTGTACTTGATCAAGGCGTTTTGTGGGCTAAGTCATGATGAGTAGGATAAGGTCTCATTTCCTTGGATAGGGCGTGCATTTGCAGCCTAAGTCATCCAAGAAACTAGGCACTAGAAGTCTTGAGTTACTTACAGAATGAAGCTTATAGCGATTTAAACTGAGGTTTCTGTATGTGAATTACAGTAAGGTATATTTGTACTATGATATGCGATGTTGACCGCTTTCATCTATATGAGCTGCAGGCTATAATCCCGTCGGTAGTCAAGGTCGATTATGACTTAGGCTGCAAAGTGAGGTCTAGGTATAGCTCTATGCCTTACCCATAAGTCTTGAAACTACCTCAACATAAGACTTCTAATCTATGCTCTCTGGCAAAAACAAGCTCATTTCCCACGTGGGAAGCTGTTTCTCAAAGTCCTAGTTTCTGGAACCCTCATTACACCGTTCAATGAATCTCAACAAGGACCAGTTGATGAGAATTTGAATGTTAGTTTTACGATTGTAGCGCTCTCTGTTCAAAGCTTCTAGGACTTATGGGTAAGGCATAGGTCGTCAATGGGATTCTCATTGGGTATCAACTTAAGGCGGGACAGCTTATGTGGCATAGGTTTAAGCTTTAGCCTTGCTGAGCTGATGTTGCAGCCAATTTGATGTGCCAAGGGGTGACCTAAAGTGTCCCGCTTTACGCTTTATCCCTTCTCAGGGTACCAACTTAAGGCGGGACAGCTTGCCCCGCATAGATTTTAGCTTTTGCCTGATAGAGTAAGCGCTTCAGCCATTTTCGTTAGATAAGACCCAGACCAAGGTGTCCCGCTTTAAG
>JBHJNL010000063.1:0-66570 GCA_050330855.1 Thermosynechococcaceae cyanobacterium
CATTTGTTGCTCAATATCACGGGGGTAAGGATTCATCTAAAACCACACAAGGGCAGGATGCTTAGACTACCACTCTCCCATTCATATTCTGGATATTATTTAATCCACGATCCTAAGCATCAATACTGTACTTCATACATCAATATACGAAACCCCTCTGAAGCTTACAGATAGGCGACTTCAGCAGTCTGGTGATTGACTGAAGCTATTCTGATGTACTCTCAGGGGAAGAGCGATGAGAGTTGCGATCGCAGAAAGTCCTTGAGAATGTTCGCAAACATCCTTAGAACACAGCAATAACCCATTGCCCAGTTCAAGAGATCTGTCGAATATCTGAAGTCAGGTTCTTAATCACTAGATGCTGCAGCTATCTGAACCGGGTGTGATAGCTCTATAAACGACCGATAAGAGCTTTCTGAGCTTAAACCTGAGCAGGATCTGCCCTAGAGTTGTTCACATGCTCCAACAGAGCCTGCTTCGATGTCTTAATCTCTGCACTGATAGAATCCACAATACATTGGGAATCCTGGTTTTAGGGTCACACCCTTTCAACAGAGCGTGTCAGTTACAGGTGAATGAAGGGTTACAGAAAAGGATGTCGCTAGTCTATCGGTCTCAAGTTACAAGGTGCTGGGAAGTTACCGATACCAATCATCCGCACCAGCATTTTTTTGCATTTGAGCTGAAGTCTAAATCTGACGCTGTCTTGATCTACGGCATCATCAGTGCCTCACCGGCCCAGGGTGTAACGGTAGAAAGCAACGCAGTAGAAATTGACGATAATGCATCCCAGGCGACGAGACGGCCCCTGCCTCGATCTATTGGTCGGCTTATTCTAACGGGCAAGCCCCTGGTCGAGTCTGTGCTTCGTCTGCAGGCGAAGCGATCGCAACTGCAGACCCAGTGGGATCAATCATTAGCAAAGGTGGCCGCAGGTCAAGCCGGTCTTGATAAATCTCTACAGTTAGAGCTGTGGGCCATTGATGATTATCTTGATCGACTCTACACAACCCTCTCGCAGCTCTATCGCCAAGTGGCTCTAGAAACAGAACTGATTCAGTTCGATGCAACGACAACGGATGAAGACCTGATTGAAGAGGCTGAATCAAGGGCCGAACATGTAGAACAACTGCTGGATTCCTTTGAAAACCGGAAACGAGACGAGAAGCGTAAACCGTGGTTTGTACCTAAGATGCTGCACCGCTACCGGTAAAATTACATCCTCTTCTACTCAAAGCACGGGTCCATGAGCCATACGCTATAGTATCTTCGTCCTTAAGCCTTGTCCCGCAGGCGATCTAGGCCACTGAGAATCAGCTCAAGTCCGAACTCAAAGTCATGGATGCCGTCATACTGACCGCCCATAACATGCTGTGTCAGTTGATTGAGATAGGGGTACTGATCTGCAGGAAGCAACGAAACATAATTCGTTGCGGCCTCTGAGTACTCCGCTTCCTCAAACGGGAAGTTGAGTTCCTGGAGGGTGAACCCGTAGATGTGGCTATCCATCGCATTCCAAGCGTGATCGGCCATCTCAAACGAGAACCCCGCCCCTCGCAGACAGCCCAGCGTTGCATCGGCATAGCGCAACAGCGCCGGACCAATATTGATTCGCGACATCAGGGCCATTGCCGACCAGGGATGACGCAACAACACTTCGTGGGCTGAAGTGGCCCGCAACCGCATCGCCGCCTTCCAATCAGCACCCACTTCCGGCAAATCAATCTCACTCACCACAATATCCACCATGCTATCGAGCAGGTCGTCTCTATTGGTCACGTGGTTATATAGCGACATCGCCTTGACGCCTAGCGCTTGAGCCAGCTTCCGCATAGACAGCGACTCAATGCCCCCCTGATCCGCAAGGGCGATCGCAGCCCGTAACACTCGCTCCCGACTCAAGGGTAATCGGGACTGTTCTGCTTCACCCACTCTCTTGACCCCCTTTTCTACTCAGCTCCGATGAGCCATATCTGACTCAAGCTTTGCTCAAGCGCTAACCTGATGCTCATCTTGCCAGACTTACGGCGTATGCTAAGCTTACAGCGTAAGTAAAAGCCATGACAATGCTAATTTTATCTGAATAAATTCCGCCAATATTTAAGGAGATCAGGGCATGGAAGCATCCCGTCTTACTCGCATAGACAATGACACGTCTCTCGGCAGTCAGGAAAAAACCGTTAGGTCAGGGGCTGATTCTCCGTCCCTCGTCCAGGGGGAAGCGAGAGCAAGCTCAACCATGAGGGCCATTGTTCAATCTGAATACGGCTCTACCGATGTCTTATCGCTTCAGGATGTCGCTCAGCCTCGCCTCCAAGACAATGGAGTGCGGGTTAACGTTCACGCCGCTTCAGTTCATGCTGGGGACTGGCATTTGATGCGCGGCACCCCGTTCTTGATTCGGCTGATCATGGGGGGCCTCTTCAAGCCCAAGTACCCCATTCTGGGTTGCGATATCGCAGGAACCGTGGCAGCCGTTGGCAAAGACGTGACGCAGCTTAAGCCCGGCGATCAAGTCTTTGGCGATCTGTCTGAATGTGGTTTTGGTGCTTTTGCCGAATATGCCTGTCCCCCCGAGACGGCATTGGTCTTGAAACCCACCAACCTGAGTTTTGCAGAGGCGGCCACTGTTCCGGTTTCTGCCTTGGCCGCGCTACAGGGTTTGCAAGATGTGGGGAAAGTCCAGGCAGGGCAAAACGTTTTGATTAATGGTGCCTCCGGTGGCGTGGGGTCTTTTGCGATTCAGATTGCGAAGGCGTTTGGGGCTGAGGTCACGGGCGTTTGCAGCACGCAAAAGATAGAGATGGTGCGATCGCTCGGCGCAGACCACATCATTGATTACACCCAAACAGACTGCACCCAAACCGGCCAGCAGTATGACCTGATTTTCGATGCTGCCGCCTACCGTTCAGTTTTTGACTATCTGCCTGCCCTGATGCCTGAGGGAACCTACGTCATTGTCGGTGGCTCCACCGCTCGAATTTTCCAGGTGATGTTGCTTGGTCCCTGGATTTCTAAAACTAGCCATCGGAACGTGAAGTTTTTGACTTCGCAACCCAATCAAGACGATCTGACGACATTGAAAGAACTCATTGAGACAGGCAAGGTTACTCCCTTCATCGATCGAAGCTACGATCTGAGCGAAGTCCCTGCCGCCATCCGTCACATTGAAGAGAGAAAGGTGCAAGGGAAAGTGTCCATCAGCATTTGATGCCGTTCGCATGACCGCCGATGCCTCAGCCAGACGCTAGCAAGACAATCAATATAGCCCCCTTGACACCAGGGTAGTATGTGCGTACTATGTAGCTCTACGGGTCCACCAGCAGTGACTGACCCCGTGTCTAAACGTCTTACTGTGAGGCAATGATGGCAACAGACGCACCCGGCAAGCAAGCCGCGCTCAATACGGTTCTCAGCCAAATAGATCGCACCTTTGGCAAGGGGACGATTATGCGATTGGGCGACGCCAGTCAAATGCAGGTAGAAACAATTTCTAGTGGGGCTTTAACCCTGGACTTGGCCTTGGGCGGCGGTCTACCTAAAGGCCGTGTGATTGAAATCTATGGTCCCGAAAGCTCTGGGAAAACCACGGTGGCCCTACATGCGATCGCAGAAATTCAGCGCCATGAGGGTGTCGCCGCCTTTGTTGATGCCGAACATGCCCTAGATCCCACCTATGCAGCCGCCCTAGGGGTCGATATTTCAAACTTGCTGGTCTCCCAGCCTGACTCTGGTGAGATGGCCCTAGAGATTGTTGATCAGCTTGTTCGTTCTAGCGCCGTTGATCTGGTTGTGATTGACTCCGTTGCTGCCCTGACCCCCAGAGCTGAAATCGAAGGAGAGATGGGCGACTCTCACATGGGTCTGCAGGCCAGACTGATGAGTCAAGCCCTCCGCAAGGTGACCAGCAGCATTAGTAAGTCCGGCTGCACCGTCATTTTCTTAAATCAGCTTCGCCAAAAAATTGGAATTACCTACGGCAGTCCCGAAGTCACGACCGGCGGCAATGCCCTCAAATTCTATGCCTCCGTGCGCCTTGATATCCGCCGGATTCAAACCCTGAAGAAAGGCACAGAGGGCTACGGCATTCGGGCTAAGGTCAAGGTCGTCAAAAATAAAGTTGCGCCCCCGTTTCGGATTGCTGAATTCGATATCCTATTCGGTCAGGGCATCTCAACAGTGGGCTGTCTGGTCGATCTCGCCGAAGAGACTCAGATTATTGTCCGTAAAGGGGCTTGGTACAGCTATGAGGGCAGTAATGTCGCCCAGGGCCGTGAAAATACGATTAAGTATCTAAGTGAAAATTCTGACGTTTTAACTACGGTTGAGCAGCAGGTCCGACACAAGCTAGCCAAGGGTGCAGAGGTCTCGGCAACCGCTGTTGTGCAAAAACCTGATGAAGAGAAGTCTGAAGCAGAAGCCCCGGTTCTAGAGGCCGTAGCGGCTTAGTCGGCCCTTGTTAAGGCTGAATGGCTCTATCTCCCCGTGGCTGTTCGCCACGGGGATTTTTTTCAGTGGCTATTATGGAGCAACTGCATCTTTGAAAACTTTACCGGCACTGAAGGCTGGCACAGTCGTTGCCGGAATCTTGAGCGCTTTTCCGGTCTTTGGATTGCGTCCTTCTCTCGCTTTGCGATCGCGAGGTTCAAAACTACCAAATCCGACTAGTGTGACTTTATCTCCCTTGCTAACTGTGTCGATAATGGTATCGATGGTGGCCCCCAAAATTTCATCTGCTTGTTTCTTGGTGACGCCAGCCTTGTCGGCAACGGCATTCACAAGTTCAGCCTTATTCATAGAAAGTTTCCTCACAATATTGGTGAGCATTGTATACCAAGGTTTTGCAAGATTAAACTGTTTTTATGAAAAAGTCTGATTATAGTGCCTCTCTTTATCAATCTTTAGCGCAAGAAATGCGCTCTAAGTTCACGTTGAACGATCCTCAACAGCAGGCACTGGAAGCGTTACAGGCGTTTTCGGAGGGGTCAGACTCTTTTTTTGTATTAGAGGGCTATGCCGGGACCGGAAAAACGACGCTTTTGCAGGCTTTTGTGGCTCAACTGCAAATAAAGGGCGATCATCGCTCGATTGTTTTTAGTGCATTTACCAACAAAGCCACTAAAGTCTTAGCCCAGATGATGGCGCAGTGGGGACTGGGGGTAGACTGTCTGACCTGCTGTCAGTTATTGGGGCTGCGGCCTCAAATCAACCCAGAAACCGGTGAGCAGGATTTTGTCCCCGACAAAGACCAAAAAAGCTCTTTCGGGAAGTACGACTTAGTGATTGTCGATGAGTGCTCCATGGTGAATCAAAACCTATGGGAGCTGCTCACCACAGAGGTGTCTTGCTTTTATCCTTCGGTGCAAATTCTATTTGTGGGGGATGCGGCGCAGCTCCCGCCGGTGAATGAGGTGGTTTCCCAGACCTTTGTCGCGATTTCAAATAAGGCGTTGCTCACGGAGGTTGTTCGCTATGGGGGGGCTATCGGAGTGTTGGCCGAGTCAATTCGCTGTGGTTTAGAGGCTCCACGTTTGCCCCGGCTCACCACCGATCTCAACGAAGCACAAACTGAGGGAACGGTGATGTTAAAGACCCCGGACTGGGAGCGGCAGTTGGTGCGGGCGTTTAGTTGCGATCGCAGCCAAGCTGATCCAGACTACGTGAGAGCCTTGGCCTATACCAACAAGCGCGTCAACGTCCTCAACCGTCAGATTCGAGATGCCATTTTTGGTGCAGACGTACCTCGATTTGTCCCCGACGAGCGCCTGATTGCCATGCATCCGATCTTTGGTACCGAAGATGAAATCTTAATGCAAACCTCTTCTGAGTGCGTTGTCGAAGAAGCCTGGGAAGACGAATCGCAGGGCTGGCGGATCTGGTGCTTGTCTGTTGAGAATGATGCCAACCTCGTGTTTACGCTGCGGGTGCTGCATGAGTCTGAGCAGGCCCGCTTTAATCGCGAACTCGATCAACTGGCGAAAGCTAAACAGTGGCAAGATTTTTGGTCCTTAAAGCAGCGCTTTGCCAGCGTCAACTACAGCTACGCCCTCACTATTCATAAATCTCAGGGATCTACCTTTCAGAACGTATTTGTCGATTTGCCCGACGCCATGCGAAACCGGAATGTTAGAGAGCGTAATCAACTGCTTTATGTGGCTGTGACCAGAGCCGCAAAGCGTCTCTTTATTCGACAACATTAGTGTTGTTTGCTCATCACTACGACCTATCTGACACCTTATAACTTGGCGTTCGCGTAATCGGATCGCGAATAGATAATCAGCTTATGCTCAGCTAGCAATCACGCCAGGTATGGGTCATGGGCAATCAACTCACCGTCTTCACAGAGCGCATAGATGATGTCGTTCTATTACTGCATGTGATGGTACTGCATGTGATGGATGCAAATTAGATTGCCAGAGCTGCTCAATGAGCATCTGCCGCGCCACTGGAAACAGGAAGGGTTGGATTGGGGCTGGGTGATAGTGATCTGGCTAGCGTACATCCTCTCCGAGGGAGACCACCGCAAAGTCGTTGTATGCGAGTGGGTCGAGCAGCAACACACCATGATTGAACAAGTGTGTGGCCTGCAGTTACGGGCAACAGATTTTACTGACGACCGCTTAGCCATTGTGTTGAGTAAGTTACACGACTTGGACGCGCTGCAGCAAAAGATTCTATAGCTTTTGGAATTACCCCCTGATATCTACGCTAGCCTCGAATCTAGTCTTGATGAGTCTTAGAGGCCGAAAATGTGAAGTAAGGGGAGTTCCGAACTTGGATAACGCGAACGCCAAGTTATACCGCTCTAGAACGGTATAACTACGGTCTTAGAACGTAGTTATACCAGCCAAGACTTTAATTATGCTGGGGCTGCTTCACTCTAAGTTTTCGCTTTTCGATGCTAATGAGAATGAACGACCTTGGATGTCAGAGAGCAAGATTTACAGTTGCTAAGATCCAGCAAGTCCGTCGCCAAGTCTTAGAATGAAACAACCCTAGCAAGAATTCTCAGCCTGTTCTAGCAGTCATAGTAGAGAGCCACCTCATAGGGGTGGGGACGAAGGCGCATGGGATTGACTTCATTATCTAACTTGTACTCAATCCAGTTTTCAATGAAGTCTTCAGTGAATACACCGCCTTCAATCAAGAAGGAGTGATCATCACGAAGGGCTTCTAAAGCATCAAGCAAAGAACCAGGGGTAGAAGGAATCTTTGCTAACTCTTCAGGGCTAAGGTCGTAGATATCCACATCCAGCGAGCTACCCGGATCAATCTGATTCTTAATCCCATCAATCCCTGCACAGAGCATTGCTGCAAAGGCGAGATAGGGATTACAGGTCGCATCCGGGCAACGGAACTCCATGCGCTTCGCTTTGGGATTCGGGCCAGAGAGCGGAATGCGAATAGAAGCCGACCGATTCCCTTGGGAGTAAGCCAGGTTTACAGGTGCTTCAAAACCAGGTACCAATCGCTTGTAGGAATTAGTGGTGGGGTTGGTGAGTGCCAGCAGAGCAGGAGCATGCTTGAGCAGACCGCCAATATAGTGCAGCGCCATCTGGCTCAGGTTGGCATAACCATCGCCCCAGAAGAGCGGGTTGCCGTCTCTCCAGATAGACTGGTGCGTGTGCATCCCAGAGCCATTGTCATTGAACAGAGGCTTGGGCATAAAGGTGGCCGACTTGCCGTGGGCCTTGGCGACGTTCTTGACGCAATACTTGTAGGTCATTAAGTAGTCTGCAGCCTGAATAATGGGGGCAAACTTAATGCCTAGCTCGCACTGACCGCCAGTGGCAACTTCGTGGTGGTGCTTCTCAATGGGCACTCCACACTTCGCCATCGTTAGCAGCATTTCGGTGCGGATATCCTGCAGCGTATCGGTGGGTGCGACGGGGAAATAACCTTCTTTATAGCGAGGCTTGTAGCCTAGGTTGCCGCCCTCCTCTACGCGACCACTATTCCAGCGCCCTTCTTTAGTGTCGACATAGTAGTAGCTAGAGTTCTCGGTCTGGTCAAAGCGAACGTCTTCAAAGATAAAGAATTCTGCTTCAGGCCCGAAGAAGGCGGTATCGCCGATTCCTGACGTTGAAAGATAATCTAGGGCTTTTTGAGCAATGGCACGGGGGCAGCGATCGTAGGGCTGGCCGGTACGTGGCTCTTGAATGCTGCAGATCATGCTCAGGGTTGGCTCTTCCATGAAGGGATCGATCCAAGCCGTGTTCGGGTCGGGCACCATTGACATATCTGATTCGTTAATAGCCTTCCAACCGCGAATGCTGGAGCCGTCAAAGGCAACGCCGCTGGTGAAGCTGTCTGCATCAATTTGATCTTGATAGAGCGTCAGATGCTGCCAGATACCTGGCATGTCGATGAACTTTAAATCAACAACCTGGATCTTCTCGTTGCTAATCCAGTCCAAGATATCCTGAGCAGTTTTGACCATGAATGACTCCTTGAAATACAGACAACCCGCTAGATGCTCACCTCAAAATAAGATCTTGAGCTACAAAGCAAGGTAGCTCAAACCTGCCGTTGTCCCAAATTTTAAGTAAGAATTTAGGATGCTTTAGGCAGGATCTACTTGAATGAGGACACCTTCTCATTAAAATTTCACCGAACTGTGTCAAGCACGGTTAGCCTATCATCCTAGAAAGAGCAGCATTAATTTTTTGTATCTAAAGTTACATTATTAGCGAATAAAGTACGCTGTATCACTAAACCGAGTGGTGGAGGTCTACATCACGATGACGGCTCGGATTTCTTTAATCCCTGTGTGGGAGAGTTTTGTGCTGCGAGCAGTTTCGTCTGGACGGCAGCTAATTCTTGGTCTCGCTGGTGAACAGCATCGACGAGCTGCTGCAGGACTCGTGCGAGGGTACCTAACTCATCGTTGCGATCGCACATTCCATCTAGCTCCAAAGTCTCAGGATCAAATCGATTGCTCTCAACGATCGCTTCCACTGCTGCCGTGAGGGTAAAGATTTGCTCTAACGTATCAATATTTTCGTCATGGTTACGGGCCAGGGAATCCATCACCTGATTGTAGCGAGTCGCGATATGACCTACCTCTGTAAAGGGTTCTACGGGTACCCGCAAGCTCAGATCAGAGGTTTTAGCCTGATAATCCATCACCTCAAACAAATCATAGGTGTCGGTCTTGGCACGATGTTCTGAGATATTCAATCCTGCGATTTCTTCTGCCGCCGTGACCCGAAGCGTGGTAAACCGATTAACGACTGTTAAAACCAGCCAAGAGAGTCCAAAGGCCCAGGCAAAGCAGATCCCCACCCCCAAAAGCTGCACCAAGATTTGACTGCCGCGATTAAGACCCGTTGCGATCGCATCTAACTGACCAAAAAGACCCACACAAAGGGTACCCCAAGCCCCAGCTCCCCCGTGGACCGCAACGGCATCGACCGCATCATCAATATGCCAGCGGGTTAACCCATAGGAAACAAGAAGTGTAACGGCGGCTCCAGTGCTGCCGACAATGAAAGCCAAAGGAGTAGAAACCACATGGCAGCAGGCGGTAATCGCCACCAAACCAGCAAGGGTTCCATTAATCAGAAACTCCACTTCTAAAAGGCGATGCTGTATCCAGCTCAAAATTGCCGCCGTGATCATTCCCGCCACTCCCGCCAGGATCGTATTGAGAATAACGCCGGGCACCTGATCATTGAGCGCTAAGGTACTGCCCCCATTAAACCCAATCCAGCCGAACCAGAGCAGCAAAGCCCCTAACATCGAAAAGGGCAAATTTGAACCCTGAATTTTGTTTGCGCCCTGCTCAGTAAAGCGGCCCTGGCGAGCGCCGACGATGGTTAGTGTGGCTAAGCTGACCCAGGCCCCTACGCTATGTACAACCGTAGAACCGGCAAAATCGACAAAGCCTAGATTGCCCAGCCACCCCCCAGTATTGCCCTCCACGAGACCATTCCAGGCCCAGTGACCAAAGACAGGATAGATTAGACCCGACACTAAACCCGCGATTAGCAGGTAAGCCGTAAACTTGAGCCGTTCAGCCACTGCGCCCGACACAATCGTCGTCGCAGTGCCACAGAACATACCCTGGAACAGAAAAAATGCCACCAGTTTCGGGCCAGCCTCTGCCGTCGGGAAAAAACGAGACCCACCCAGCCAACCCGCTTGTGATACCCCGAACATCAGGGCGTAGCCAAACACCCAAAATAGAGCAAACGAAAGCCCGAAGTCTGCCATGTTTTTGACGGCGACGTTGATACTGTTTTTAGATCGCGTCAGCCCCGACTCGACACACATAAACCCGGCCTGCATTAAAAAGACCAAGCCAGTGCAGAGCAAAACCCAGAGCAGATCAACCATCTAGACGGGGCCTCCTTGATAGCTCAGTTCACTTTGATACTGGTAGCGTTGGGCGAATTTTTCGATGGCTCCTTGATGACCTAAAAGAATCAAAACATCCCCAACGTTGAGAGATAGAGAGGTGCTGGGGTGGTTAATCGTTTCCCCATCCTGCTGCCGCAGCGCCACCACAATGAAAGCCCCTTTACTTCGGATTTCGACTTCACCGATGGTTCGACCCAAAAGTCGGGAGTTTTTCTTGACCTCTAGTTCCTCCATCTGCAGGTCAATCTGAGTGAGTAGCTCATTCAAGGCATGCCGCTCATTGTTTTGAGCCAAAATATCTTGGGCAGTGGGTTGAGTGATTAGGTTAGCAATGCGGTGGCCGCTAACACTGGACGGCAACACCACGTGATCGGCCCCAGCCAAGCGCAGCTTCTTCTCCGTTGAAACAGATTCACCCCTCGCTAGAATCACTAAATTTGGGTTTAACTCATGGGCCGTCAAGGTAATAAAGACGTTCGTGGCGTCGTCAGGCAGTACCGTTGCTAAAAACTTAGCCCGCTCAATCCCCACCTCTTGCAAGAAGACTTCATCGGTCGCACTACCGGTATGCACAAGATAGCCTCTGGACTCTGCCATCGTCACCCGTTCAGGATTGTTATCCAGAATAATGAAGGCTTGCTTTGCTTCGTCGAGCTGCTGCGCCAAGACTCGACCGATGCGTCCATAACCACAAATAATGACGTGGTGATTGAGTTTGGCGATGATTCGCGATTTTCGCTGGGTATCTAAAGCTCGATTCAGCTCACCTTCAGTCACCATTTGCACAAAGCCTCCCACGATGTAGACAACAGAAGAGGTACCCGCAACAATTACAAAAATAGTAAAGATACGCTCAGCCGACGTATCTAATGGCTCCACTTCCCCGTAGCCCACTCCAAAAATGGTAATCACGACCATATAGACCGCGTCCGAGAAACTCCAGCCCAAAGCAATATAGCCAATCACAGAAACGATAATCGTGAGCGCAAACAGTGCGATCCCGGTCTGAATGCGTTGGAAGGCTCTATGCACTCATTCAATCCCTAGTAAAATGAGATGACAATGTTTAGTGATTGACCTCAATGCTTGAGATAAAAAAATCTCCGAAGCCAACTCAAATAATAGAGCAGCTTCGAAGAGAGTAGCCGAAATTTTAAATCGATTTTAGGCATTAAAAGCCTTTCAAAATGAAACCTAAGCGACTAATAATTAGTCACACTTGAACCTTTAGGAAAACCTGAGCTGCCCACCGATAAGGTATCGGCTTCTTTGACAAATCCACTGTATGCTTCCATACCGTGTTCGCTGATATCTAAGCCAATTACCTCTTCTTCTTGATGGACTCGAATGCCAAGGGTGACTTTTAATACAGTCCAGGCGATCGCACTGAACACAACGGTAAAGGCTCCAACAGCCACTACACCAATGAGCTGGGTAATAAAGCTGCCGGTGCCAAAGATGCCCACGGCCAAGGTGCCCCAAATCCCGCACACAAGGTGAACAGAGGTGGCACCGACGGGGTCGTCAATCTTAATCTTGTCAAAAAAGGCCACAGAAAAGACAACAATGACGCCTGCTATAGCGCCAATAATAATGGCAGACAGATAATTTACATCCGCACAACCGGCTGTAATACCGACCAGTCCAGCTAAGATACCGTTGATGATCATAGACAGGTCAGGCTTACCGTCTTTAAGCCATGCTGTGAACGTCGCAGTGGTACCTCCTGCCGCCGCCGACAAGTTGGTCGTCAACGCAATGTAGGGTACATTCGCTGTCGCAGCTAGCTCTGAGCCGGGGTTAAAGCCAAACCAGCCGATCCACAAAATTAAGCAGCCCAACGTTGCAAAACCCATATTGTGCCCAGGAAGGGCACTGGGTCTGCCGTCTTGATACCGCCCCAGCCTTGGCCCCAACAGTGCCGCACCCACGAGAGCGGCCCAACCGCCCACGGAGTGAACTACTGTAGAACCGGCAAAGTCAATAAAACCCATATTGCTCAGCCAGCCGCCATCCCAGACCCAGTGCCCGGTAATAGGGTAGGAAATCGCCACGAGCAACACGCTAAAAATCAGGAACGCGCCAAACTTAATCCGCTCGGCCACTGCACCCGACACAATGGTAGCCGCCGTGGCTGCAAAGGCAACCTGGAACAAAAACGAAACCGACTCAGGTACGCCCGCAGGATACGCATCATTTCCGTAAGCCGCAGAATCTCCACTAAAGAAGAAGCCATTCATACCAAAGAAGGGGGTTCCCCCTGTCCAGGCCCCGGCATCGTCAGCGCCCCCGCCATACATTAAGCCGTAGCCCACGGCCCAATAGGCTAGGGTTGCGATTGCAAACACAATTAGGTTTTTCGCTAGAATATTAACGGCATTCTTTTGGCGACAGAACCCGGTCTCTACCATCGCAAACCCAGCATTCATGAAAATGACAAGGATGGCAGAAATTAAAATAAACACTGTATCTAGAACAACCTTAAGCTCTTCTAGAGTTGCAGGAGGCTCAAAGCCTTGAGCCGTAACCGCTGTATGAGTCCCAACCACAAGGAGAGCTGAGAGGGGTATACACGCTAACCAAGGTCGAGATAAGAAGGACAACACCACCTTGACAGGCTCAGGGATTGAAAAAAGAGGCTGAGCGCTACCTCGAAAATGACTCGTACCATCATGCGACGGCACTTTTCTGGGTTTTGAAAGTTCAGAATTCATTCTATTTCGTGCAGATATTAAGAACTTGAGTCCGCTCCCACGCGAAAACTAAATTTAGATAAGCTTCCTTGTTTTTTCTTCTCATGACTGTAACCTACACTACTTTTTCGGAGAATAAAAATAGACGGGTTGCATAAGAAACCTTCTCGAAGGTTTAGAAAATCAAGGATATGCAATTTATTAGTTGTCAGTGGTTGGGTTGGCATGTAAACAAACTCGGCACTAGCAACACGCCACACAATTTTAGATGCCCCATTCGGAGCTATCCTCGATTACTTTAGTGCTGGCCTAGTCAAGAATAGAAAGTCTGCTCAAAAAGACAACGCTGATTCATAAGGAACCAACTTTCAGATACCATCCGTAAGCTGTTACATATGAAACTCATGTCATTCCTAGCAAAGGAAGACATTAAATCTCATTCGTTAGGAATATAGAGTAGCCTTTCTATTCTTATTCTTTATTTACTTGATGAACAGCATTTCTTGATACTTAGGCAGGGGCCATAGATCGTCTGCAACTTCACCTTCTAATGCATCTGCATATTCCCGCGTTTCATCCATTAAAGGGCGAATCGTTTTTGCAAAGTATTGCATATGTTCTTCTGTTGAAGAAAAATCTTCTTTGCTGAGCGCTGCCTCTAGCTTACTAGTGGCTCCGATCATCGCATCGGCAAGACTGGCAATTTTCTTGACACCCTCAGCACCAAATTCGACCCCCATTCCCTTGAGGCTAGAAATTGTACTTGATAACTCAGATATGTATTTTACGGCAGCAGGATAGATCGTCGTTTTAGCGATGTCAATGACGAGCTTGGCTTCTACCTCAATTGAAAGTAAATACTGCTCTGCATACACCTCAAAACGGCTTTCTAATTCCACCGGCGAGAGAACCCCTGTTTTTTCAAAGAGTTCTACAATGTACGATTCTTTTAAGACGGGTAGAGCATCAGCGGTGGTGGGCAAATTCGCTAACCCTCGCTCTTCGACTGCCATCTTGTGCCATTCTTCAGAATAGCCATTGCCGCCAAAGACAACCGCGCTATGGTCATCCATGATTTCTTTGAGGATGCCAAAAACAGCGGTATTAACGTCCATCCCTGCTGATAATTTGCTTTCGAGCTTGCTGGCAATCCAGTCTAAAGAGTCCGTCAAAATTGTATTCATGGCCACTAGGGGGCCAGCTACAGACTGGCTAGAACCTACCGCGCGAAATTCAAACCGATTGCCGGTAAACGCAAAAGGTGACGTTCTGTTTCTATCGCCAGAGTCTTTCATGAACGTCGGTAACGACTCGACTCCAAAGTCCATAACGCCACCCGGCTTGCTGCCAGTTACTTCGCCCTTCTGGATTTGCCCAAACACATCTTCTAGTTCAGTACCCAGATAGACCGAGATAATGGCAGGGGGCGCTTCATTCGCACCCAATCTATGATCGTTGCTAGCCGTGGCAATCACCGCTCGCAGTAGGGGGCCGTACTTGTGGACGCCGCGAATGACCGCGCCGCAGAAGACCAGAAATTGAATATTGTCGTGAGGAGTATCTCCTGGATCGAGTAGGTTGCCCTGGGTTGCATTGCTCACAGACCAGTTGACGTGTTTCCCCGACCCGTTGATGCCCGCAAAGGGTTTCTCGTGCAACAGACAAACGAAGCCATGCTTTTTGGCCGTGTTTCGTAGAATGGTCATCGTCAACTGCTGGTGATCTGTGGCGGCATCTGCGGCCTCAAAGAACGGTGCCAGCTCAAATTGCCCTGGAGCCACTTCGTTATGTCTTGTCTTTGCCGGAATGCCCAAGAGATACATTCTGCGCTCAACTTCTTGCATAAAGACTTGAACGCGCTCAGGTATGGCTCCAAAATAATGGTCATCGAACTGCTGGCCTTTTGCCGGTGCTTTGCCAAATAGAGTTCGGCCCGCTAACAGCAGATCAGGGCGGCTGTTGGCAAAGGCCGCATCAACCAAAAAGTATTCTTGTTCAGCGCCGCAGCTAGAGTTGACGCGACCGACTTCGCTGTTGCCCAAGAGCTTAAGCACTTTGGTGGCCGCTTTATTCATAGCGCTATTCGAGCGCAATAGCGGAATTTTTTTATCTAGTGCTTCTCCGGTCCAAGACACAAAGACAGTAGGAATGCAGAGGGTAACGCCATTGTCGGTTTCCATGACATAGGCGGGGCTGGTGACATCCCAGGCAGTGTAGCCTCTAGCTTCAAAGGTCGAACGAATGCCGCCATTGGGGAATGAAGAACCATCGGGTTCGCCCTTGATCAGCGTCTTACCCGAAAACTCTGAGATGACTGTGCCATCGCTTTGGACAGAGATAAAGCCATCATGCTTTTCTGCCGTCGCATTAGTCATGGGATAAAAAACGTGGGCGTAGTAGAGTGCACCTTTAGATATCGCCCAGTCTTTCATCGCTAGCGCGACGACATCAGCCACTTCAGGATCAAGCTTGGCATCCGATAATATGGTCTCTTTTAGAGATTTATATACGGCTTTGGGGAGACAGCCGTGCATTTTGTTGAGGCTAAATACGTCTGCTGCCCACAGTTCTTCCAGGGCTGCTGCTGGCTTCACCGCGATGGGTTCTCGATGTGTCACTTGATAGACGGCTTGCGCCCTTGGCTCGTATCCCATGGCAGTCGTTCCTTCGATAGATTGATTTTCAGAATGTTACAGGGTTGCGATTCAAGTAAATGTAAAATATGTAACGGTATGACCTAAATCTGTATAACTCAGGTCTGAGTTTGACTCCATTCGATTAAGGGGCTGGCAGATAAGGTATTTGCCGTAAATGTTCAAAATACGTTGGGCACAAAGCTTTGCATTGACATAGGCGGTCTGACATAATCCATTGCTTCTTGGCGAGGCGGCAGTTTAATGGGATCGGGTGTTAAATCTTCGTAGGGCACCATACTTAAAAAATGACTGATGCAGTTCAGCCGCGCTCGTCTTTTATCGTCTGCTTCAACCACATGCCAAGGGGCACGGGTGGTATCGGTGGCCGCAAACATATCATCCTTAGCCTTGGAATATTCTACCCAGCGGGCGCGGGCTTCTAAATCCATGGGGCTGAGTTTCCAGCGTTTGGTGGGATCGGTTAGCCGGTCTTTGAACCGTATCTCTTGCTGCTCGTTGCTAACGGAGAACCAGTATTTGATCAAAATGATGCCCGCTCGCTGTAGCATATGCTCAAATTCAGGGCAGGAGCGCAGAAACTCAACATATTCTTCGTGGGTGCAGAACCCCATCACTCGTTCAACCCCAGCTCGGTTATACCAACTGCGATCGAACAAGACAATCTCTCCGGCAGCTGGCAAATGGGCAGCGTAGCGCTGAAAGTACCACTGGGTCTTCTCTTTGTCGGAGGGTGTCCCTAGAGCTGCCACTCGGCAGATGCGAGGGCTGAGACACTCAGTAATTCGCTTAATTGCGCCCCCTTTGCCGGCGGCATCTCGACCCTCAAACAGGGCGACAACTTTCAAGCCTTTATGCTTAACCCACTCCTGCAGTTTGACAAGTTCAATCTGAAGGTTCCTTAATTCTTCTTCATAAACATCCTTCTTCAGCCTCCGCTGAGACTTGGTTTTCTTGTCTGAAGATTTCTCCTTTTCCGTATCTAGCATCTTGCCATTTGCTGCAGAGCGGTCTATCAGTTTGTCTTTAGTTTTTCCTTTAGCCATAGTGAGTAAATATTGCTTGTACAAAGGAATATATACATGGAACAGTTAATTAACTGTTCCATCTAATACAGAACGCTACAGCCATGATGTCTCGGCGCAATGGAGTGGGGCAATCTAAAATTGTTACACCATCCACTCCGAGGCTCGTCCGCCTAGCTCAACGGGGATGCTCACTGCTTTACCGAGACGGGGTCGCTCCTTTGTGGTTTCAATGAAGTCTGTGATCTGTTGGGCTGCGCCCCAGCCTTTGATATAGGTTGCAATAGCATCTAAATGCTCTTGATACTCTGGCTCTGTAATGGGGAAAGATGCCTGCTCTAGGTAGCGCCACATCACTTGCACAAAGACCTTGCCTTGGGTGCGCCGCAGTTGAACATCGTAGGAGCGTCCCCACTTTGCAAGTAGTAACTGGTGTAACTCTAGGCCAGTCATGGGTGTTTACCTGTCCATCCTAACCCTGTCTCTTTACAGGCTATACCAGAAATCGATGGGATGGGAGAAGCGAATCGCCAGACCAAATTGACACAATTTCAAGATTCCAGTGGAATTGAGACTCAACAAATGGGATAATGATGTCAAGAAATGTAATGATTCCTCTTGATTTTTGGTTGTGACACGTCTGACTTCAGCATTGCTCCCGGTGGCAACACCGCCAGCCTTTGACGTCAACGCACAAGCATCAGGGAACCGTGCAAGGCTGTTGATACCCACATTAAGATCATCGTAAATCATGGCTCAAGTCTCTGGATCCGCTGACGTGCCCGGTATGGGCCGTCGTCAATTTATGAACTTTTTAGCGTTTGGCGCTGTAACCGGAACGGCCATTGGTGGCCTGTACCCTGTTGTTCGATACTTTATTCCTCCCTCCAGTGGTGGCGGCAGCGGCGGCGTCAATGCAAAAGACGCCCTCGGCAACGACATCGTAGTCAGCGAGTACTTGACCTCTCATCCGGCAGGCGATCGCAACCTTGCCCAGGGACTCAAGGGTGACCCCACCTACGTGATTGTGGACGACGAATCCGTCCGTAGTTATGGTCTCAACGCAATTTGTACTCACCTCGGTTGCGTCGTGCCCTGGAACGTCGGCCAAAGCAAATTCATGTGCCCTTGTCACGGGTCTCAGTATGACGAAACCGGCAAAGTTGTTCGAGGTCCGGCTCCTCGCTCCCTCGCATTGGCCCATGCTGATGTTGTCGATGACAAGCTGGTCTTTAGCCAATGGACCGAAACCGATTTCCGCACCGACGAAGATCCCTGGTGGGCCTAGGTGCATAGAGCCAGCATCTTGCTCGTAACATTGATGCGGCCCTCTTGCCTTCTCTGCTGATTCCCTTGATTTGAGTTTGATTGAATAATGAAGCGAAGCTTTTTACCCACAATTACTCGGACGGGCCTTAGTCTCTTGGGTGCCTTCCTAGTCTGTATTGCAGGCGTCACCGCACTCCCCAACATAGCCCAGGCTTATCCGATATACGCGCAGCAGGCCTATGACAGCCCTCGCGAACCGACAGGCCGAATCGTGTGTGCCAACTGTCACATTGGTGCTAAGCCTACTAAAGTTGAAGTCCCTCAGTCTGTACTCCCTGACACCGTATTTAAGGCCATTGTCCAAATTCCCTACGATAAAGATGCCCAGCAAGTGCTGGGGAATGGTGAACTTGGCCCATTGAATGTTGGTGCGGTCCTAGCGTTGCCGGAAGGATTCAAGCTGGCTCCTGCAGAGCGCCTGTCTGAGGAGCTACAAGAGGAAACCGCTGGATTATTCTTCCAGCCCTATAAAGCAGGTGAAGACGGAACCTACGTGATTGGTCCTATCTCTGGTCTTGATCACCAAGAGATTGTGTTCCCAATTCTCTCTCCTGATCCTAAGACGGATAAAACCGTTCACTTTGGTAAATACTCCATCCATGCCGGTGGCAACCGAGGTCGGGGGCAAATTCAGCCCACCGGCCAGAAAACAAACAATGCGGTTTACACAGCCTCTGTTGCAGGTAAAGTGACCGGAATCTCTGCCGGTGATGCCGGTGCAACCGTTACCATTGCTGCAGAAGATGGCACCACCGTCACAGACGAGATCCCCAAAGGTCCGCAGGTGATTGTTTCTGAAGGTCAGGATGTTTCTGCAGGTGAACCCCTCACTAACAATCCCAATGTCGGTGGCTTTGGTCAAAAAGATGCTGAGATTGTGCTGCAGAACCCCACTCGAATCAAGTGGCTGATGGCGTTCTTCGCGGCAATCATGATTTCTCAAACTCTTTTGGTTCTCAAGAAGAAGCAGGTTGAGAAGGTGCAGGCTGCAGAAATGAATTTCTAGCCCTGATTATTTACGCTCAATACCATCCATCAAAGGCGTTCTCATTAGAGGACGCCTTTGTTGTGAAATCGCCGATTAATAAGATGCCCCATCGCGAACGTATTGTTAAGGCAAAACAAAAAAGTCTAGATCGACAGTTCTAGCTGGAATTGGGCAATCTAAGTCTGGGGAGCAGTACAGTGATCCGTTCAATTTTCTGTACTCGATAAAGAATGAATTCTCGCAAAGGTTCGTTGTAACATCTCTGCACTGAGAGAGGGGAAGAGGCCTTGGGGCAAAGCACAGCAATGCAGACGCAATCTATTTTTTCAGGGCTATTTGAGCGCCTTGATACTGTCATCTTGGCACAGCAGCTAGACCAATCCTTTCTGATTGTGGGAAAAGTACCGGGCTGGTTCTGTGACTTTTGCCCCCAAAGAGAGGGATCTCACATCAGAGTGGAGGACGTTTTCCCTTTTCTCAGTTCATTTATGGCCGATGCCCAAGCCCATTGGCAAAATCAACAGACCGATATTCTCGAATCAGAACTGTGGGTTGAGGCCAGTCCTGATGGGCAAGAGATTCCGTTGGGAGCCTCTGCTGTTTTGCTCAATACCCTTCAATTACTGCTGATCCGGCAGGAGCAAACCGTCTACCGAGAACAGGGTTCACTTTTGCAGAAAGGAAGAGAAGCGGCCTTAGAATCACAGCAAGAACGAAAAATGACTGCGGCACAACTCCAGTACAGCACCTTCTATGACTGTCTCACGGGCTTGCCTAATCAAACATTTCTGCGAGTGCAGTTGGTGCAAGCTTTAGAGCGTCTCCGGCAAGAACAGGTTTCCCTCTTTACGCTCTGTCTACTGAGCGTCAATGACTTTAAGGTGGTAAGTAGACGGTATGGTCAAGCCTTTAGTGATCAGTTGCTCATGCAGGTGATCGAGCGTCTTCGACATCATTTAGAACTCGAAGACCTGCTTGTAAGACTCGGGGAGAATAACTTTGTCTTTATTCCTTGGTCATTGAATACGCGCCAGAGGGTTGAAGCATTGACTGAGGCAATGCTGCAGGAGTTGGCCCTGCCCTATCAGCTCGGCCCTCATGAGGTGAGCAGTAGCTTTAGCCTGGGGCTATCTCAAGGCACAGCCTTTCAGGACCAGCCCGAAGATATTCTCGACCATGCCCGAATGGCAATGGGCTACGCGAAACACCAAGGCGAACCCTACCGATTTTTTGATTCGACCCTTCATCTAGAGGTGATTCGGAATTCTGATCTCGAACGTGATTTACCTCAGTCCATTCACCAACAGCAGTTGCTAGCCTACTATGAGCCAGTTGTGTCACTGCAGCACCGTAAAGTCACTGGCTTTGAGGCGCTGGTCCGCTGGAATCACCCCACCTACGGACTTATTTTTCCGGGTGATTTCATTCCCTTGGCCGAAAAGACGGGGTTTGTAGTTCCGCTTGGGAAATGGATGCTGGAGCAGGCCTGTACCCAAGTCGCCCAGTGGAATAACGGCTCGAATCATGATCTAGCGGTGCAGGTTAACTTATCGGCTCGACAGTTAGCGGCATCGAATCTGCTTGAAACGGTCCAAACGATTTTGGAGCAGACCCCTGTTTTGCCCCAGTACTTGAAGCTAGAAATTACAGAAAGCATGGTGCATGAGGACTTAGACTCTTCAATACAACAACTAGAATACATTCGGGCCTTCGGTGTACGCATCTGTCTGGATGATTTTGGGACCGGCTATTCTTCGCTCAATTACCTGCATCGCTTGCCGCTGGATACCCTAAAAATAGATCGCTCGTTAACGCAGGCGACATCGCCAGGGAGTACAGAGATTTTGACGGCCACCATTAATCTGGCCCACAACCTCAGCCTAGATGTAATTGCAGAGGGAGTTGAAACTCCGCAGCAACTGCATCGGCTCCAGCGCTTGGGTTGTGACTATGCCCAGGGCTATCTGTTTGCCAAAGCTCAGCCCCCTGATCTTGCCCAAGCATTTTTGGATCAGCCGTTGACGGTTCTGCAGGCAACCGATGAATAGCAGGGATTAGTCGAATAAACTCTCGACTGATGAGGGCGTGATACTCTCTGTGTCTGAATCAGCGCTGTGTTTTTCTGCCGCGAATTCATGTTGCGCTTGACTTAAGCTGGTGGCCTGATTGTAAGACTCAAGATTACCTGCGTCGAAATAGAGTTTAGCCGCAACGCGCAGGTCGGCTACGGCTTGCTTCTTCTCGCCTGCTTTGCCCTTGAGTGCCCCACGCTGAAAGTAGGCATCTGCATAGGTTGTGTCTAACTCAATGGCCTGGGTGTAATCATAAATGGCAAGTGGCAAATCTTCTCCGCCGGAATCGTGACCCCGCACATATCCTCGCTGATAATATAGCGTGGCATTTTGGGGCGTAAGACAGATGGACTGGGTGAGTTGTTCAATCTCTACAAGCCGCTGCAGAGCGATCGCCATCTGCTGATCCTGTGCCCTTAGTTCTTGGGTTTGCTGACTGACTTCCAATCCATGTTGCTCTACAGACGCTAATTTGGCGTCTAATTTTTTCAGCGCTTGCTGATGAAGCTGAAGCTGTTTGGTGAGGGCTGCAATATGCCCCTGATGTTCTTCGTTTTGCTGGGTAATCTGTTCAAGGGTCAGTTGCCGCACCTGGCTGGTGACGTCATTGAGACGGCGACGATTGATAAGATGCAGCGTCGCGGTGAGCGACAGCGGAATTGATGCAAAGGCGATCTGCTGGGTTACGGCAGAGGCAATCGCTCCACCGATTGCACCCACCACCGATAAGGCTTCCACTGCGTCCAGCCAATGGGTCCGTTTGGATTCTGATTGGGCCTCCACAAGATTTTGCATCTTCACTTTAATTCCTGCTGTTTTAGATAAAATGCTTAGCTCAATAGCGCTTGGCTGAGTTGAAGTGCTGGCATGATTTGCTTCATCTCAGCGGGAGTGAGCTGCTGCTCCATGACCTTGGGCATCACTTGGTAGGTAACCTGTGATGCTTGGTCGTTTTGGAACGCTTTTACTAGCGTGCGCTGCCAAAGCAACATGCCATCCCGCAGGCGATCGAGATCGCTAATCAGCATCGCGGCAGCCATGCTTTTTAACAAATATTTGCGATCGCGACGACAGATATCTGACCGATCTTGGGTGCCTTTGTAAAAGACTCGTGGATTCTGAGCGCAGGCTTTTTCTTCAACCTGATCCATGATTTTCTCTTCTTGATCACGGATTTTTTCGTAGGCACTGATCCGATGCGCAACTGAGGCTAAGTAATCTTTGAGAAACTGTAGTTCTGCCTCCGTGGCAAACCGTCCACCGGCATCAATGCTGACTCGCTTGAGTTGTTTTAACATGAGTCCCTCCGAAGATATCGACTATATGGCTTGAGATTTATTTAAATAATCTGAAACTTGCTCTCGGGTATCTTCGAGCTGGCTAATCATTGAGCGGGTAATGAGCTTTCCTTCCTCCACCAGAACTTGGCCGTTGATGGGGTGTAAGATATTTTGCTGTGCCCGCCGACCAATGAGGTCTTCAATGTCGGCCATATCACTGAGGTACATCCCGGCCGGGAGTTCAATCACAACCCCTTCCCCAAGCACACGGGTTTGGCATGCCAAACGGGACATTTGATTGCAGGTGGTGATCACTTCTAAGGAGCGCTGCTCCCGGCGATTCATGGGGGAGAGACTCTCCATCCCTTCTTTGATATATACGTGGCAGGTGGCGCACATTCCCCGGCCTCCGCACTCGTGCAGCACCTTGAGATCGTTCTGCATTAAGCCCGAAAGTAAGTTGTCATTCGTTGCGATCGCAGTTTCTTGATTAATGGGGGACAGCTTAACTATCTTGGGCACGTTTGACACTCCTTCTAATCATGGAACCGGGATGACGGGCTGAATCAGCCTCAGCAGACGATTTAGAGTCACCCCAATCAATAAAATCTATTCCCTTAATTTTCTAACGCATTAGTCCCCATCTTGCTCATTGCGTTCCGGCGATTCAGCGCGATTCGTCCAGGCTTCTGGGGCATTCATAGCAGCATCTTCTGATCCCCCCTTCGTCTCATTTACAGCGACAGCGGGTTCCTATTGAGCCGGTGGCGTTAGCCCCAGTCGCATCATAATGGTGTCATGATCCTGCTTCTCTTCGAGGCAAGCTTCAGCCACCTTGACACGCTCAGCAAGCCCTAAGATAAAGACATTCGAAGCAGCCCCCATTGATTCACAGGCCGTCTGCACACAGTGCAGCTCTTGGCCGGTGAGCTGACTTAAGAACGTACTCAGCAACCCGGCCTCCATATGACAGGAGGGTTGCTCAGGGGGCTGTTTAGACCGCTGACAAACCTTGGCAAAGGCCGAGTTGGTAATGGTCGCAACAATGAAACCCTGCCGGTAATAACTAAAGTCTAGGTTTAAAATCCCCCAGCCGTAGGTCTTCCAGCATTGCTTGAGGCACTGCAGAAACGTCACCATTTCCATTTCAGCCAAGGGTTTGCCGTAGTAGGTGCTGACCTCTTCTGCAAAGCGGCGATAAAAATACTTGCCCCACCAGCGTCCACACTGAAACATTACTAAGCTTGCAGCGGGTCCGACTTCTTCTTCAAGACTGCTATAGAGCGCCTCTAACAAGGTATCGGGTAGTGCAATTAGTCGATTGCCCTGACGATTTTCGAGCAAGCCCAGTTCAAAGTCTCCCTGGACATAGGCATCGGGGGCAAAGTAATTGCCGGGTAAAGGAGCTTGATTGAGTAATTCAGACACTGAAAGCATGGGGTATTCTGTGCTCCGTTTCTGTTCTCTGTGATGGGACTAGCCAATGGTCAACGATTCGGTGCCCAATAGGGTCCGCCGAGTTTGGGCTAAATAGGGCTGGATCAAGTTCCACTGCGGTTCAGACAACACCTGCTTGAGGCGAAGCTCTAACCGTTGGCTGAGCTGATCTACTAAAGCATTGATCTGATGGGCTTGCACAATATCCGTGAGCCATTCCAGCAGTCGATTCTGCAGAAATTTTGGGTCATTGAGTAGCATCGCCATCGCACTGCAACGGAGAATGGCGATCCAATGCTCTAGGGCTTTTTCTAGTTGTTGGGGGCTTTCTTCGGGACAGGTTGCCTGCAACTGCTCGGCAATCGGCTGCCAAATCTCAAGTTCTCGGTCTCGCAGATACTCATAGGTCTGCAGTCGCTGCTTTAGGCCACTGACCTGCTGCTGAAATTCAACAATTTCAGATCGTTGGAGATAATGATCTTCTGCATCTTGCAGAAACCGTTCAAAGTCAGACTGCATCGTTGCCCCTTAAAATAAATTTGAGAAATCGGAGAGACTTAGTTCATGGTGAGGGTTAGGGGTCTCAAGCGTTGTGAGTTGGGGGACCACCGCAATTTTGGGTTGACCCTGCCAGATAAACAAGTTAAAGAAGGTCTCCACGGGCAAGGTTGGCGTCAAGGTGAATGGGCCGGTTGCATCGTCATGGGGGGAGGTGATCGCTGAATCTAGAGACGGCAGAGGGCTGGTCTGTTGCTGGCCATCCCAATTGCTATGGCGCAGAAAATTATAGACCGTTTGACATTGCCAAGGGTTGGGGGCTTGCCCCGATGGAGGCCACTGATGGAGCTGAAGTGGCGGTGAGGACGGAAGCTCTCCCCCAGTCCCTTGCCAGTCGAACTGGCGCAGAACATCCTGAACAGTAGGACATTGACAAGATTGAGGGCGCTGATCGGTTTGCCTCAGTGAGGGGGACAAGAGGATGGATTGTTCAGCGCCCTGCTCATTGAATCGTCGCAGAAAAGCCTGAACGGTGACCAATTGCCCGTCCTTTTGATGGTTCATGGGAGATACTCCCCATTGTGCAGTCGCTTCTCAATGTCACGAATGGTGGCTCCTTCGGTTTGCCAGAAGGTGGCGGCGTCGATGCGATCTTTTTTCCCTAACAGAAACTTGCAATAGGTTTCACCCATCGAATAACACTGCAGTTCGATACAACTGAGTTCTTTTTCGATCAGGTCAGTGAAGAAGCCTGCAAAGAGACCGGCATAAAGATGACAGACGGGTTTGCCCACATCTCCGAGGGTGCGGGCCACCGCAGAGTCAAAAATATTGATGAACATAAAGCCATTTTTTTGGTCGCTCAGATCAACATCCCAGTTGCCCCAGCCTTGGCTGGTAAACGGCCACCACCATGCTTCTAAGGTAAAGGAGGGATTGCCCTGACGCAGAGGCATGCCGTAGTCTTTCTCAAACCAGTCTTGAAAAAACTTGGCATCCCGTTGCCCCCAGGCTTTGCCAATGTTGTACATCACCACCGCAGAGGCGCTCCCCACTTCTTGCTCTAGCCCTTTAATCAGAGCCAAGATAAAATCTTCGCTTGCCAATATATTGCGAGCATCTTGCCAGTCGGTCAGGGTTCCTTGCTCTGACTGGAAGCAAAAGAAGTCTTCATAGCTATAGTGATTTCGCTTGGCAGGATGTCTTTGCTTCAGTCGATGGAGAGGTGGGCCGGGATCTTGCCTAGGCTGAGATGTTGTTGCAGTGGGTGTAAAAACCATCTGTCCCTGATCCTCTCGTCAACAATCATGACTGTTCCGGTCATCTATAGATGCATCATAAAGCGGGTTTAAGTAGAAAGGCTACTTTAGTCCCAAAATAGCCCTTTTTTTTCTGGCTCAAGGTTGGCAAGCTTTGTGAGGGTGCCCAGCGGCACGATGGACAGATTATATTGATGGCCTTGGTTCGTTTGATGTTGCTCAATTTTCTGAGGGAGATCTTGAACAATCTGAGAGCAGTGTTTCATAAAGGTATTGCTCCATTGTCGAATGCATAGGTGATTCGTCGCGGTCAGCTCGTGCTGGGAGTCCCCAGAATAGGAAATCTCAGCGAGGGGATCAATCTCAAAGTTCTGTAACCACGCATAGGGTGGTCGAGAGGTGTGCCAGTATTTTGCCGTCAGTTGGGGGCCGAGATACTGGCAAACAGCTTGACTGAGGTGATTGAGATCCTGCAATAGTGTCGTGAGGGATGCGTCTGGTTCTTCGCTCTCTGGAGATAGAGGGGGAGGAGGCTTAGCTACTGTTTCTTGCTTTAAATCCGCTGTTTCTTGCTTTAAATCCGCTGTTTCTTGCTTTAACTCCGCTGTTTCTTGCTTTAAATCCGCTGTTTCTTGCTTTAACTCCGCTGTTTCTTGCTTTAGCTCCGCTGTTGCCTGCGCCTTCAGCTCCGTTTTGGCCTGCTGCTTTTGCCCTACGGTCTTGAAAAAGGCAATAAACGGATCAATATTATCTTCAACTATGGGCTGCCACTTCTTAATGGCTAGGAGTTTGATACGCAAGTCCTGCTGTCGAGCCAAGATCACCAGGGTGACCTGGGGCTTGAGTTGGTAGGCGTAGCCATAGTAGTCCATGACGGGGAACTCAAAGCTGTCTATGCCCTCCGGCTGACTCCCTAGGATATTGCCAATAAAACAGGCTACGGCAAGCCGCTTTTGCTCTGGGAAGAGGTGATCTTTGACGCAAAAATAAGGGGCCGCTCCCTTTTGAATCAAGGCTAGACCCATAACGCTGTCAAGATTGAGCGCTTCCTGAAGAATGTCCTGATGCAACATGGAGATTAGCTACCTTGGCGTGATGAGGCGGATCGCAGCAGAACACCATCATGGTGCTTAGCAAAGAAGGGAAGATCCTACGGTCTCTGGATCCTCAACTCAAGGTTAAGCACAAGATAAGGGATTGATCCACGCTCTCTATGGATAAACGCACCTTTTCCTTGCCGACTTTATCTTTATCTAGGATACCAAAACAGTGAAGGGCTGCGTCAAGGGCAGGAGGGGTTGATATAGCCCCAAACTCTGAGAATTCTTGGGAAGGAGGGATACCCTCCTTCCCAAGAATTCAATGCTCAGCTCTTGAGAGATGGTTCAGCCTTGAATGGCGTTGGCGCGTACCGCTTCAAAATCATATTCCTTGAGGAGTGTGCCATTTTCATAGACTGTCTCCAAGACGCTCTGAGTCTGTTGAGGCTCGCGTTCAAGGGTAATGGTGCGGTAACCCAGCTCATCCCTGATCAGATCAAGGCGGCCTGCTTTACTCCGCTTACCAGGATCGGTGGCGGGGTCTTTGAAGACGGGCGTTGCCGCCCCGTGAATGTTGATGCTGCTGCACTTGTAGGCAAACCGCTGCGTATCGCGATCTACTCGCTGCAGGAGGGCACCCCCCATGCCAAATGCGACGTTAGATGCGCTAAAGCCCTGCTGCGTCATGGCGTCTAAGACTGTGGCGATGCTCTGAGGGTTCATGCCGTCGCCCTGAATCAGACGCACATGCTGGAGAACTTTATAGCCTTTGGTATTTTTAACGGTACTAAAGGCTTCTTCTAGTAGGTATAGGCAGCGCATGACGACGGTTTTGGGGTTGCCGGAGTCAGGTCGAATCACCACAGTTGCTCCGGAGTCAATCACTTGCTGTTTGAGCTTGCTGCCCCAAAGGTTTGCGATCGCAGTCCAAATATCGTAAGAATCGGACACTACCGCCACCGTGGCCCCTGGTTGAGCAAAGCGCTGCAGCATATTTTGATAGGCCTCTACTTCTCGTGATCTGCCCCAGGCCGTCATCGTCGAATGCTCTGCTGCCGGAATTGAGAACCCTGCCATCGGGCAGTTGTAAGTGCGATTGGCGTATAAAACACCCTGGACCGTATCGCTGCCCTTAAAGTTAACGAGGTGTGCCATGCCTCCAATCCCTGAAGATTCTCGGCTGGAGGCTCCTCTCGCCCCAAAATCATGGAGTTTAAAGTCAATTTCTGCATCAGGCTGGTCAGCGGTCTTTACTAAATAGTCGTAGATAAGCTGCCGCAGGTAATAGCTCTGGGTCGCCACCGTGGTCGGATACCAGACCCGAAGCAGCATCGTTTCTAGCCAAGATACCAGCCAGAACGACTTAGGATCGGTGGATTCCACCGTCATCAATACATTGTGAACTGGCACCACAGAGCCTTCGGGGACAGCTCCGATTCGCACTGGCAGTCTGCCGTCTAGGCGCTCAACAATATCAGTGAAGCCTTCCGCATTAAAGGGGACACCGTGGGCTTGATAGAAGGCTTGGGCTTCATCTACCATCCATTGTTCGAGGGGTTGGCTGAGGTAGGTTTTGAGAATGTACTGCAGTCCGAAGAAAACGGTGGCGGGGTAGCGACCGCCTCGGCTTTCGACATAGGAGAACATGCCCTCAGCACCGGGTGGATACTGCAGCCAGTGGCTGGCTTTGTAGGAATCGGTGTCGAGCAGAAGGTTATACGTCATGGTTTATTCCTTTGTCGCACTCCGCGACAGATAGGTAAACTCTCGGTCTATCCGAGAGTTTGGTTTTTAGATGAATAGGGGCGTTTGGTGGTTGCGATCGCTTTTTTAAAGCATTGGTTTACTAGAAATGAGCGTAAGTTTTGCGCTGGCCCCCTAACCCCCAATTCTGGGGGAACACCGCGACGGTATCTATGCTTCCTGAACGGTAGTCATGATTCTCACCAATACAGCTTGCATCTACGTCAGACGGAAAAGCTTTGGGGGCTTGATATTCCAGTGAATCAATGAGTTAGAGCTTCTGCGATCATTTGGAGTCCTCGTACACTCTCCCCCCAGAATTGGGGGGCCGGGGGGCTAATGCAGGAGATCTAACGTGTCCTGTAATTTCGCTAGCAATAGCTAGCCAAGCTTTATACCGAACGCAGCTAAATCTGACTAATAAAGTGCTGAATAATATGAAAGTGATCCTCATAAAAGCGAGGCTCATTTTTCTCCAGGCTCGACAAAGACATCCACCAGGCTTTGTTGGCATCATCACTGCCTTTGACGCGGGGCAGTGGACCCGACTTGAGCTGAATAAAAAACGCATGGGTAATCGTGCGGCCCCGCTGAGAGCGATCGGGGTTATCGAACACCTGTCGCCCCACAATTGACCCTTTCAGCACTGGGGCTGGGACTTTAATCCCTGTTTCTTCTTTCAGCTCCCGAAGCATCGCCTGCTCCAGCGTTTCTAAGGCATTAATAAAGCCGCCGGGCAGTGCCACAAGTCCTTTGCCCGGTGAGGCTTTACGGCGCACCATCAGCACATGACCCGACTGCACCACCACCGCATCTACTGTGACGTGGGTGGGTGGATAGGGGGCAACCGACCAGGACGCTTTGTATTGCTGAATAAATCGCCATTCTTCGCTGAGCCGTTGATATTCAGGGTCTGACTGAAACGTTTTCAGGTCTTCAATGATAGAGGAGGGCAGTTGTGACGCCTGCTTCCAATCATCGCCACTGCTGAAGTAACGAGTCCGAATCTCGGTGGCGTTCAGTGCTTGGTAGTTATCGATGGGCACATAGTCCCACTGCGGAAACAGATCGAGGTAGTAGGAACTATTGTCTTTCTGGTGGCCGATGATGGCGACGTGATCTGAAGCGTCGGTGATCATCTCCACTTGCTTTTGAATATCGGAAACCCAGAGGTTATCGCTATAGAGGCGATCGCGCACGTAGGCAAAGATGATGCGATCGCGCGTGGCGGCATCAAAGCAGCCAGAGATCATCGATTGCCGATGTTCTGAACTCCAAGGGTTTTTGATATTGGGGGCGACTTGGTGGCTCCCTAAAAAAATAATAACCACCTCTGACAACTGCAGCGCCTTTTCGACGGTGTACAGATGCCCTAAGTGGAACGGCTGAAATCTACCAATGTAGACACAGTGGCTGTATTTATAATTCATCCCAGACTCCCTAGGAAAAAGTGGTGCCTTCTCTCCGAAGACGTGATCCTAAGCTAATCAATCAGATTTGATTTGTCAACGAGGGCTGGCATTCTCATACACGAAAAGCGAGTCAAAGAACCAACAAGAAGTGGGTATTATGAAATTACGGATCTACGCAACCGCCTAAGCATGGATAAGACTCAAGCCATCAACCGCGCCCACGATAAGGGATGGACAAAAGAAGACGCAAAACGTTCCTTTGAAGAGATTAAATTCCCTGCAGGCGAGGAATTAGTTGTAGATGCCTTATTGCGCTTTGCTGGGCCTGAACTCAAACGTCGTCAGTATTTACAGGGCGCTCAGAAGGGACAAGCAACCAAAAATAAGAACCTTCTCAATAAGCTTGAGACGAAGCATCAGCAAATGATTGATGACTACGAAGGTCAGCTTTCTAGTGATCGCAGCAATTTTGTAGGGGCGATTAGAGTTGTCTATGCAGCAGCTAAGCGTTTTGGCTATCAGGACGCCTGGATCGAGAGTCTTCTCGCAACTTATGACGACTATGACTCTAATCAAAAGACGAGTCAAGAAGTTGCATGAATATCACTCGCCATCACCTGATCGGCTTTGGAGCAACTCAGTATCTGGCTAAAAAACTGACACATTCTCTATCGGTTCAGGGCAAGTCACAGCGTTCCAATCTCTATAAGGCTAGTGATGTTTTAAGAACAGCATCTGCATACCACTCTAAATCCCGTATTCATCATGCCACGAAGACTTCTCTATCAAGGCTTATTCAGCAACTCAAAGCTGTTTCAGAAAATGTAGTAAGAGTTCCTTTTGGTGCTCCTGAGACAGATGCATCTCCTTTTATAAAGCAGTTGCTCAAGCCACGGAAGACAAATATCTATAAGCTTGAGTCTGCGGCTCTCAAAGGAAAGCAGGCGAATGGTCTCTAGATCCCAGAAATTTGTAGAACGGCTGCTAAAGGCGTTTAAAACTCCAACGCTTCAAGCACACCGTGATGAGGCAGAACGTATTCGGCACAAGAATTCTCCCAGAAATATTTACAGTCGCTGGCGCAGCTCCCAGGAAGGCAAGCAATGGAAGGAGAAAGAATATCAGCGAATAAATGGGAAATGTCCTGGTCATAGCTGTGGACATATTTTCCCAGGGATTGACTATTTTACGATTGATCATATTCGACCAATATCTAAGTACCCAGACCTAGCCATCGATACAAAAAATCTTCAACTACTTTGCGATCGTTGCAATCGAAAAAAGAGTGACTCGTTAGAATCTTGAGACTGCTGTAGGCCTAGGGCCTGCCTGAGTTGACATAACGTTACTTCTGACTCATCTTTGGTATGCTCCCCGCCGTTCAGGTCGTCGTGCATCTATAGCTTAATCACCTTAATCTAAGCCCGCTTAGCCCAAAACATTGACTGATCACCAAAGTGAAAAGCGATGTATCCTTCTAGTTCCATGATAGTGCTGTAGTTCTTAAACAAACTGACTATTTCCCAATGCAAAATCGGCTAAAAATACGTTCTAGAACTGATTCTGTGGCTTCTTCGCCGGTTATTTCGCCCAGGGCATGAATGGCCCCACGGAGGTCAATGGTCCAAAAGTCGAGGGGGAGCTGCTCTGCGATCGCAACAAACACATGCTCTAGTGCCCCCTTTGCCTCAGTGAGTGCTGCTGCCTGCCGCTGATTAATCGCAACCTCCAGATCCGCCGCTTGCAAACCGGCTTGGGCGATGGCAAGGATGGCCTCTTCTAAACCTTTAATGCCTTGCTGCTGGGCCGCTACCGTTGTGACGACATGGGTAATCGATGAGGGAGCGTGGACCTGATCGGCGGCGGCGAGATCAACTTTATTGATCACTAAAATCAGGGGGCGATCTTGTACGGTTTCATAAAGCTGCTGATCGGCGGCGGTCCAGCCTGCTTCGGCATCGACGGTGAGCAACACTAAGTCAGCACTCTGGGCTGCGGTTTGCGATCGCATCACCCCCAGTTGTTCCACTGGATCTAATGTTTCTCGAATCCCAGCGGTATCGAGGACCTGGACAGGGATGCCGCCCACCACCAACTGCGACTCGACCACATCGCGGGTCGTGCCGGGCAGATCGGTGACAATGGCGCGATCGCTGCGACTCCATGCATTGAGCAAGCTGGACTTACCGACGTTAGGACGGCCTACTATGGCGACTTTCAACCCGGAGCGCAATAGCTCACCCTGATCGGCAGTGGCTAAAATCTGCTGGAGTTGAGTTGCAATCTGCCGAAGCTGCGTCTGGACCTGGGCTTCATCTAGGGGGGGTAGATCATCTTCAAAGTCTATCCGGGCCTCGATTTCAGCCAATACATCTAAGCAAGACTGTCTCAGTTGACGGATGGGGTGCGCGAGTTTCCCTTGAAGTCCGGCGAGGGCCGTTTGAGCCGCCTGCGGCGACTGCGCCCCCACCAGATCGGCAATACTTTCGGCCTGGGTTAGATCTAGCCGCCCGTTGAGAAAAGCCCGTAGGGTAAATTCACCGGGTTGAGCCAGCTTGCCCCCGGCCTCGATACAGGCCTGTAGAACCTGCTGGACGGCAATGATGCCGCCGTGACAGTGGAACTCGACCACATCTTCGCGGGTGTAGGAACGGGGGGCCAGCATTAACAGAAGCAAGGCTTCATCAATGATTTGGTTTGTGGCCGGATCTTGAATATGGCCGTAGAGAATGCGGTGGCTTTCCCATTTTTGGGTGCCGGGGGAGTGGAAGAGTTGGGTTGCGATCGCAACGGCCTCTGGCCCCGATAGTCGAACCACCCCAATACTGCCCTGCTGGGGAACAATCGCAGTGGCAATGGCTGCGATCGTGGAGGCTGCAGAGATTGGTGGTTTAGGGGATTCAGGCAAAACTTGAGTGTGATTAAGAAGGGTATTGGCGTGTAAGTCGATTCAACCACAAATCGACAGCACCATTATCGTCTGTTATTACGGTGCCTTCTGTTTTCGAGTTTTGCTTTGGTGCCTCTAATAATAATCAAGAGGGGTAGAGCAACTAGAAGTAATACGGGCAACAGCTCAAACGCGGCGAAGGCAATGATTGGGATCAAAATTAAAAAAATTAGGCCTCCCAGCATCATCCAACTTGAGAACAAGACCCACCAAGGCATCTGTCCTCCTGCAAATCCGCGAGAGGCTCTACCCCGCAGATATATCTCACCGATGGGATCGTAGCCTGATGGAATTTTTTCGTAATACGGAGAATGTGAAGCAACCGGCCAATCAACCGAGAGCGTCTTTTGATTCAACTCTCGGCTTGGTAGAAATTGGCTTGGTGTGTCAACATGGGGCAGACCCTAGTAAGGGAAGTGCTCGATTGACCGATAATCAGCGCCACCGAACAGTCTGATAGCAGAATGAGACTTTTCTTGGCCTAATACAGTGACCACACTCACTTATCTACTTGAGATCAATCACAGTTTCCCTTGCCCATACTGTCAAGCAAAGCTTCTTTATTCTTTACAGCCTCGTGTTTCACTACAGCCTTAAACTGCTGCTCCCACTGTAGAAAATTATTTTTACCCTGCTGAACATAGGGCGACCAAGCAATGAGCTGAATCATGGCCCGATTCAACAGCGAAAACGGAAATCGCATCGGTCGCACAAAATCTAAAAACAAAATCACGCGTATCTCATCGGTCCGATTCCAGGCTGCGTGGTGATAGGTATCATCAAACACGAGGCTGTTACCCTCAGCCCAAGCACGAGTCTGTGTCCCGACCCGAATGCCGCACTGTGGGGCCTCTTCGGTGGGCACCTTCAGCGCAAGGTGGTAGCGCAACACGCCCTTATAGGGACCGCGATGCTCAATAATTTCTTTGTGGGGCAGCAGAATTGAAAAGAACGCCGTCTTCATTCCTGGAATGCTTTCGATCAGGCGAGTCGTTTCTGGGCAGCGAGCGCAGCTCTCATGGGCTTTATAGCCATAGGCATAGAGAAAATAGGTTTTCCAGAGATCGTCTTGGGTGAGATCGTACTGATCAGTCGAAATATCCTGAAAGTTGGGAAGATGCTGAAGCTGTTTGAGAATAGCGTCGAGTTCAGCGCGAATGGTCGTCCAATTTGTTTCTATCTCCGCAATCCAGCCAAACTGATCGGTGTCAAAGAACATCGCCTCACCGACCAGAGAATTCTGGGCAATCGATCGCTCTAGCGATCGCACTAAGGCCTCGCCCTGAGCCATCAAAAACTGATGCTGACGCTCCTTCACTCTGGAATAGGTCGTTTTTAGACTTTTAGCTAGATTTGTCATGGATCTATCAAGGCTTTGGCAAGACTTTGGATGGGGCCGTATATTCACGCGCAAGTCAGAATGCTACGGTTCAGTGTGATTCCCTATGGTTTGCTCTCCCTATGCATCTATTTCTAGATACAGCCGATCAATCTCAATGGCAGCGCTGGCTACCCCTGGGTGTCTTTGATGGCATTACCACCAACCCCACTTTGCTAGAGCGATCGCAAGTCTCCTGTACCGTCGAACGTCTCCAGGCACTAGCCGAAGATGGGTTTAACCTGGGCGTTCAAGAAATTCACCTGCAAACCTGGGGCAAAGAATCAGACATACTGTATCAGAATGGACGAAAATTGGGCGCAATCAGCGATCAGATTGTGGTGAAAGTCCCCATAACGCAGGCGGGCTGTACCGCTGCAGCTCAGCTTGTCGCCGAGGGCATTCGGGTCACCATGACCGGGGTTTATGCCCGTCACCAGGTTTTATTGGCAACATCTTTAGGGGCTGAGTATGCGGCTCCCTACCTGGGCCGTATTACCGATTTAGGGCGCAATGGGCGCGAAGATTTGGCGCAGATGCAGCAAATGCTCAATGGCGTCGATAGTTCGATGCATCTGTTGGTGGCAAGCATCCGAGATGTGGAGGATATTGTGTTTTTAGCCACTCAGGGACTCGATACCTTTACGGTGTCAGATGCGATCGCAACTCAACTCTTCGCCGTAGACGCCACCATCAAAGCTGCCGAAGCCTTCGAGCAAGCCGCAGAACGGATGAGCCTATAGCCGCCTAGCCTCAAAGGTATTGCACTGATTAATGTCTCCGGTTTTAATACCTTGGGTAAACCAGCGCACCCGCTGCTCTGAACTGCCGTGGGTAAACGATTCTGGTGAGATATAGCCCCTGGCCTGCCGCTGCAGTCGATCGTCACCAATACTAGAGGCTGCATTGAGCGCTTCTTCCACATCCCCTTCCTCTAAGATTTGGCGCTCTTTTTGACCATGGTGCGCCCAAACCCCAGCAAAGCAATCAGCCTGCAGCTCTTGGCGCACCGAAAGCTGATTGCCCTGCACCTCACTGACTCGCTGCTTTGCTGCCTGTACCTGCTGCGAGATTCCCAGCAGCGTCTGGACATGATGACCAACTTCGTGGGCCACCACATAGGCTTGGGCAAAATCACCGGGGGCTTGATGCTGGGTCTTCAAGTCTTGATAAAAACTCAGATCAATATAAACCTTCTGATCCCCTGGGCAATAGAATGGACCCACCGCAGCCTGAGCAAAACCACAGGCCGATTGAACCGCTCCTGTAAACAGGACGAGCTTAGGTTCTTGATAGGTACGCCCCATTTTGCGAAACAGAACATTCCAGGTATCTTCGGTGTCAGCTAGAACCGCCGAGGTAAAGTCTGCAAGCTGATCTTCTTCCGGGGAACGAGCGCGGCTGGTGGTTGTCCCTGGCCCTGACGTTGACGAAGGTGAGGGGTCAAGCAGAAAGCTCGGGTCACCCCCCAGGGCAATCACAATAAGGGCTAGAACAATGGTGCCCAATCCACCTGTTGCCACCGCTCCGGTCGGAACGCCACTGCCCCGACGGTCTTCTACATTACTGCTACGACGCCCTGCTTGCCATTTCATCGAATTTTCCCTCGGTCACTTATTAAATAGTGTCATCACAGGCTCGGCACTCATTGATTTAATCGGTTCAATTTAAGGTTCATTGCCCGCAAGCAATGAGATCAGGAACTTCTTATGACAGCAGCGGTCCTGGAGCTTATGCTCAGTAAAGATAGCCGGTGAGATGAAGCCATGAATGTGCCCCTGAAGTCTATCCGTCACGTATTAGTCGGTGCTGGCGTCGCAGTCTGCCTAAGTGCCAACCTCACCTTAGCGGCAGAAAAGGTGCGTATCAACTATGGCCCCATCTCGCGCTCACTCCCGGTCAGCGATCTGCGCCAGTTTGCAGAGACAGGCAAGACCACGCGAAAGCTACGCAGTTATCTCAAACGAGCAAAGCAAGATCCTGACCAAATTCAGGCGGCGCTGACTCGCTCAACCACAATGAATCCGGTGCAGCTCGATCGTCTACTCAACAGTGTACCGGGGGAACTGCTGCTCAAAGAAGCCGGGGACGTCATTCATACCCCTGCAGATCGCGCGAACCACCAAGCGCTCCGATCAGCGCTAATTTTAGATGCCAGTCGAGACCAGCAGATTACCCTCATTGATACGCTAGAGGAGTACCCCACTCCTGAAGTTGAAGTAGAAGGAGATCGCCTCGTTAAACTCATTCGGCAATTCAACCAGCTCAAAGCCTACGGAGAGGATGCACAGCCAATTGTTGAAGGTCTCGGGAAAACAGGAGTGCAACCGCTTCTGAATATCTTAAGAGACCAACTAGGACCGCTCTTGAGGTAGAGCCTTCCCTTACTAAACTATGCTTTTGGTTACGACCTAACTAGAGGCGCTGGTATAAAAGCGGAGTGCGAAGTTCCAAAATCGATTGGCCACGATGAAGAGTCCAACGGCCAATACTAAAGACCCCAATAGCCAAGCCCCATCGACCCGCTGTAGCATCACTTCTGCTGGGACGGTGGTTAAAAATGTCACCGGCACAATGAAGGTAAAAAAGATGCGATAGGCCGCCGGGTAAGCTGCAATGGGATAACGTCCTGCTTCCACTAAACCGCGCAGCACTTCAGTAACGTTGTAGATTTTCACAAACCAGATGCTGGTGGCCCCCAACATAAACCACAGGCTATAGAGAATCGTCACACCCAGAGCAATGGGAGCTACGCTGCCTAGATATTGCGGCAACCCAATCCCTAAACGAGTGCCTGCATAGCCCACCAGCAATAGCCCGAAGGCAACATCGGGTAAGCCCCAAGGTGAAACGGAATAGGTCGAGAGCCAAAACTGACTGCTAATGGGCTTGAGTAAAATAAAGTCGAGGGTGCCATCTTGAACATGGCGCACAATTCGGTTCAGGTTCGGCACTAAAAAAGTAGCGGAGATACCCTGCAGTAGGGTGAAGATCCCAAGGACCAGAAGTGCTTCCGACCAAGACCAGCCTTGAAACGTATCGACGCTACTGTCGGCCCCCTGCGGATAGAATAACGAGAGGCCAAACAAACTCCCCAAGAGGCTGCCAAAGCTGCTCAGGGCAGCGAGCACAAAGTTGATGCGGTACTCCATTTCGGCTGCGATCGCAGTTGACCAAAACAGTCGCAGTACCTGAAAATATCGTCTCATTTTTGCTCTGCCAACTTGCCTAAAAGGGATACATTTCGAGGGCTACTCTCTGTTTGACATTTAGGACTGACGCAGCCGCCTCGGAAATCAGGTTACCCTAATCTCCGAGGGTTAATTTGGCTTAGACTACGATTGGCTCAGGATTAAGGGCTTGCAATAGGTTGTTAGCAACAAAATCGCCAATAGCATTCCCCACAGGCACAGCATCCGTCACGCTTGCTTCTCGCACATGAACACCGCCGTAAACGCGGCTAATGGCATCTTCAAAAGCAAGGCTCTCAAAGCTTAGCTGTCGAACCACGCCCACCAGCTCTTGGGAAACTGCGTTAAAGGTGTAGTCTTCACCAAAAATGTTAGACAAAACGCCCGCAGCCGCACCGCCAAAGGTCGAGTGACCCGAAATATAGTCCGGGAAGGGCGGGTTATCCCCAGGGAAAAGTTCACCCAACAGCGGTTTCCAATCGGGATCTGCAATGGTCTCAGCAAAGCCATCTATGGCCGCGAACTGATTAATTACTGCAGAAGGACGAGGCTGCAGCTCTTCATACTTGGCCTGCCAAGCTGCAATGGAAGCATCCGCAAGGGCAATACCCAACAGCGCAAAAGTCCGGGCACTGTCCAAAACACTTTGCCCTTCTCGGGTTGAAATCTCTTCGGCAATTTGGTAGAGCTGACCGTAGGGACGGAACGTGTCTGCGCGATCATAGGCCCAGAAAATCGCGATTTCGGTTTGATCTTGGGTACGCTCATTGATCGTAATGGCAGTGTCTGTGGCCCCACCCAACCTGCGAACTTCTTCGATTTCTTGGATATAAAGCGCATTGGCTGGGTTGTTACTCGGCGCTCCTAAGATGGGTCGACCATCTAAACCATTGGGGGCAAAGGCGTCGGGGCCAGAGATACCAAAGGGTTTGACTTTACCCCAGAAGGGACCTAATGCAGTTTGGCCAGGTTCGAGTGCAAACACATAGTCGTTCGGGAACGACCCTGACAATACGTAGGGATCCGAGTTGAAAGCGCCATCATTGGCGCGCAAGGCGACGCTTTGGGAGGCCACAGATTGACCAAAGGCCACCCCGATCGCTTCGCGTGCCAAAGGATCTCGAACATCAACCTGCAAGTAGCGGTTGAGTTGCTTTTCGAAATGAGCTGTAATGGTATCTGATAGCTGAGGGAACAGTTCACTGAGGGTCTCTGTTAACGCTTGACTGGCAGCTCCAGCGATAGCTGCATCTAAAGAGGCCTTTCTTGGGGCGTTCGCCTTAACCGCGTAGGACTCATAGGTGTGGGAAAAAGCATTAACGGTGTCAAAAACAGCGGTCTGAGTGATCGCCATCAGACGCGAGCCAAAGGTGGGCGCAACCCCCTCAGTGGTTTCACCCAGTTCTTGGATGAAATTAAGGGCGATCGCATTCCAGTCAACCACTGCATTGGTCCCCCTCGCAGACACTTGTCGGCTAACTACGTTATTGCTGGTCTTTGTGTCAGTGAAGGTGGGCGTGCTGACCTGTCCAATGAGATTGTAAGCGCCCGGAGCAATCACAGAGGTTAGGTTCTTGTAGTTGAGTGTAAAGGTCTTGGACTGACCGGGGGCAAGGTTAACATTGACCACTCGGCTTTGGAGTAAAGCATCATTTTTCAGTTCGCCATTGGCAAAGTCAAGATTGTCATCCGTTGAAATATAAAGATTGAGATCAATAGGCCCCCGAGCAACCGTCCTACCTTTATTAGAGACAATAAATTGAACGTGACCTTGATCACCAAACTCAATCGTTTTGGGAAGGGTAATATGACCCAACTGCACCGATAGATCGACTGAGGGGCGACAAAACGGAAGATGCACCTTTAAATTTGTCAGGCTACTGATGTTACCACTGCCAGCATTAAAGACCACATTGGGCACGTTAACAGTGGAAGATGCACTTGCTGAGGCGAGGGGAATCAGCGCTGTTCTTTTAGGTGCATGATCCGAGTGCATAGATAAGGCCGATGAACGCTGACCTAAACCCACTTCAGCATCAAAGCTTCGTGAATATGACGATTTGAAACGCAATAAATTATCGAGTGTAAAATCCATAGCAAACGATAGTTCTCAAATAAACACAACAAAGGATGATTGAAATTGGAATGTAAAAATTCACTAACAAACCGATAGTGAATTCAGTTGCAGCATCAACAGTCGCGAGGGAACAAAACCAATATCCTTGTCTATCAAAGATAGAGTCATAGCTCTCAAGCAAGTCGAGGATACTGTTTTTGGGTTCACGTCAATCTAGGGCAAAGCACAAAGCCAATCCCTAAAGATTAGGACTGTAGCCTAAACAGCAGAGTTCAAACACCTATTTCCCCTCAGGCACTTGACTCCAATCAAAGCGACCCTATTAAGTCATGCTGTATGTAAGATAGTTCTCAAAAGTAGCGGAAAATATTCGGCGTAACTCCATTACAGACTAATGAATAATCTATTTTACCTGTATCTATTGATCTCACATCGGAGAAGATCCTCTTATGAATCCTAAGTCTCACAACACAGCTTGAGATTTGGAATTTTTAGATAGAGATTAGTTTTTGAGCTTATGCAGTTATTTGATTTCCCTTACGCAGGCCATTACAACAAACGGACTTTGCATACACCCCAAGAACACACAACGATAAATCTAGCTCCTGAGATAGGAATATGTCAATAACTTGAACACAACCTGTAAATTGGTTGAGTAATGAGTACCATTAATTGAAGGCTACAAAGGTTTGTAGCTGACGGTAGTGAGGAAACTAGAGCAGCAATATGGGGCTAATTGTTCAAAAGTATGGTGGAACCTCCGTCGGTTCAGTGGAACGCATTCAGGCGGTTGCTCAGCGCATTAAAACCACCGTAGAAGCCGGTCACTCTCTGGTGGTGGTGGTGTCGGCCATGGGCAAAAGCACCGATGGCCTTGTGCAACTTGCCAACGAAATCTCTAGCAACCCCTGCCGTCGCGAAATGGATATGCTGCTGTCCACCGGCGAGCAGGTCACGATCTCCCTCTTGAGCATGGCCCTGCAGGAAATTGGTCAGCCCGCTATCTCTTTGACGGGCGCTCAGGTCGGCATTGTCACCGAACCGGCCCACACCCGCGCCCGGATTTTGCAGATTGATCCGCAGCGTATTGAACGGCATCTCAAAGAGGGCAAGGTGATTGTCGTCGCTGGTTTTCAGGGCACCAGCAATACCGCAGATCGTGAGGTCACAACCCTAGGGCGCGGAGGGTCTGACACCTCAGCCGTGGCACTGGCGGCAGCACTCCGGGCCGACTGCTGCGAAATCTATACCGATGTTCCGGGTATTCTCACCACCGACCCGCGTCTGGTCGAAGACGCTCAACTCATGGATGAGATCACCTGTGACGAAATGCTAGAGCTAGCAAGTCTAGGCGCTAAAGTCCTTCATCCTCGGGCCGTTGAGATTGCCCGCAACTATGGCGTACAAATGGTGGTCCGCTCTAGCTGGACCGATGAACCCGGTACCCGAATTCTGTCTCCAGCGGGGTCTCAGCGCCCTCTGCAAGATCTCGAACTCGGTCGCCCTGTCGATGCAGTGCAGTTTGATCATGATCAGGCTAAGGTGGCCCTCTTGCGAGTGGCAGATCGCCCCGGCGTGGCGGCAGGTTTATTTGGCGAACTAGCCCATCAGGGGTTAGATGTCGATCTGATTATTCAGTCCATTCACGAGGGCAACACCAACGATATTGCTTTCACCGTATCTAAACAAACCCTCAATCAGGCAGAAGCAGTGGCGGTGGCGTCTAACCCCATCCAGGGAGATGGCATCGACCAGCCTGAAGTTCTAGTAGATCGGGATGTGGCGAAAGTCAGCATTGTCGGTGCTGGCATTATCGGGCGACCCAGTGTTGCCGCCCAGATGTTTCAGACCCTCGCTGATGCAGGCATTAATTTACAGATGATCTCGACCTCGGAGGTCAATGTGAGCTGTACCGTTGCGACTAGGGATTGCGATCGCGCTATTGAATTGCTCTGTCGCACCTTTGAAGTCGCCAGCTCCCCCGCTCAAGCAACCCTCAAAGCCGCTCAAAACTCGTCCCCCCCGGTCAGGGGGATTGCCCTCGATCTTAAGCAGGCCCAGCTTGCCATTCGCCATGTCCCCGACCATCCAGGGATGGCGGCTCAAATCTTTCGGACATTGGCCGCTAAAAACATTTGCATTGATATGGTGATTCAATCACAGCGATCGCGACCGATTGATGGTGTCATGACCCGCGATATCGCCTTCACCGTCGCCGAAATGGACCTAGAGATGGCTCAACATATCCTCAAAGATGTGGCTGCACGATTAGGGTGTGGCCCGGTTGCCGCAGAGTCAGAGGTGGCTAAGTTAAGCATTGTCGGCATCGGGATGTTGGGGCAACCCGGCGTTGCCGCTCAAATGTTTCGTGCCCTTGCGGCAGAGCAAATTAATATTCAGATGATTGCCACTTCCGAGATTCGGGTAAGCTGTGTGATTGCCCTAACACAAGGTGTTAAAGCCCTCAAGGCAGTCCATCGCGCCTTTGACCTTGGTGCTCCACAGAGCAACAGGGTAGTAAAATAAATAGACCGTCAGGACTTTTCCGCACTGAGAGGTTGCGGTTTTTCCATAGCCCGTTACTAATTGTGTTCTATGCCTCCTATTCCTGCTTCTGAACTTGTCTCCGTCAGCCTGCTAGGTGGCTATTTGGTGGTCATACCGGCGTTGACATACTTTTATCTCAATCTACGCTGGTATTCGGCAGGATCCATTGAACGTCTGCTGATGTACTTTTTCGTGTTTTTGTTTTTCCCAGGGTTGCTGCTGCTCAGCCCCTTTCTTAACTTTCGGCCCCAGCCTCGGCAGATTTCGTAATGCGGCGCATTGATGCCCTTGCTATTGGATTTGGCGTCTTCGTTGCCGGTGGTCTCATTTACGCGGTCTTCCGTCTAGTCGGTATCGACGGTCAAAATGCCGGTATTTGGAGCCAGGTGGTTCTGGTCGCCGGACTATTGGGCTGGGTGGCTTCTTACCTGCTGCGCTTTTTCACCAAAAACATGACCTATAACCAGCAGCTTGAAGAGTACGAAGATGCGGTTCTGCAGAAGCGTCTTGAAGAAATGACGCCGGAGGAACTCGAAAAGCTGCAGGCTGAAATTGATGCTGAATCTGAATCTAAAATCCCCTAACCTATGACCTCTGTTTCTGATTGTTTTGCTCGGCTGCGCGATCGCGGTCAATGCGCTCTCATCCCCTTTATCACAGCGGGTGACCCCGATCTCGACACCACTGCCGCCGCTCTCAAATGTCTCGACGAGAGCGGCGCTGATCTCATTGAGTTAGGGGTTCCCTACTCTGATCCGTTGGCCGATGGTCCTGTGATTCAGGCGGCGGCAACGCGGGCTTTGCAGCGGGGCACTCGCCTTGATGATGTGTTGGCAATGGCAAGCACCGTCATCCCAGACTTAAGATCGCCCGTCATTCTATTTACCTACTTCAACCCCATTCACTATCGCGGAGTAGAGAAATATCTGCAACAGGTGGCAAACGCAGGCGTCAAGGGACTGGTGATTCCCGATTTGCCCTTAGAAGAATCGGATGCGGTTTTGAACACAGCCAGTGATTTGGGTCTTGAGATTACTCTTTTGGTTGCCCCTACTAGCTCTCAAGAGCGCATTCATAAAATCGCTGCCCAATCTCAGGGCTTTATCTATCTGGTGAGTACCACTGGTGTGACCGGAATACGCTCCAAGGTGGAGTCGCGGGTGCAGGAGCTGCTGCATGAACTCCGTCAGGCCACCGATAAGCCCATTGGGGTTGGGTTCGGTATTTCACAGCCTGAACATGCTCGTCAGATGATGGACTGGGGCGCTGATGCTGCGATTGTGGGTAGTGCTTTTGTGAAGCGATTATCGGAAGGTTCACCCCAGCAAGGGCTAACGTCTATCTCGGACTATTGTCGATCGCTCAAATCAGCTCTTTTGAGAGAGTAGTGGCCTAAGCACATCTTTTTTATCTGTTTGTGTCCCTCTCGACGATTTTAAGTTTCGCTTCCTATATTGTTTAGGAGTCCTCAATATACTTACAAATGCAAGAAACGTTTCAGCAGCACCTTCAGTTAGACGCTCAAACCGTAGAGAGTCTTCTCTCCCTTGATCTCGATGCTCTTTTAGCTCTGCCTGCCGTGAATGATTTATTAGGGAGCTTAGATACGACCCTGCTCCGTGATACGTTGCCGACGGCTGGACAGATTTTGGCCCAGCAGCTACCTCCTTTTTATGAATGGCTCACCCGTGAATTAGGGGTTGAGAGAGTTCCTGATAGCCCTGATCATGCGACGAAATGGGTCGTTGGGTTCCTGAATAACCAGGAAAGCCTGACGCACTTAGTAGAACTCCATCGTCCTGTTCCGCAGAAAGCGCTGGAGAGATCGATTCCTCGGTTGGTCTCAGCGTTTGATGGTGTCGCGGAGGCTAATGTTCGTCAGGAATGGCAAAAGGCCGTTGCCGCGCTCTGTTTGGTGATTGTGGCTGAAGGATATGAACCGGCCTTGGCTGCCAATTAAGATTCGTTAGCAGGTAATGCTGCAATAATGGATGAATTTGCAGATGATTATTGTCCCCTCAGGGGACATTTGTGTTTTACAGGAAGCTATTGGTCAATATGCGTACTCATTACTGCGGTGAACTTCGGGGGAACCACTCAGGTCAAACAGTCACTCTTTTTGGCTGGATTGACCGACGGCGAGATCACGGCGGCGTTATCTTTCTTGATCTGCGCGATCGCAACGGCATTGTCCAGATTGTCAGCGACCCAGAACGAACGCCAGACACCTACGCTCTGGCTGAAACGATGCGTAATGAGTATGTGATTAAGGTGACCGGGCGAGTGTCACCACGCCCGGAAGAGTCTCTCAACCCCAACTTGCCCACAGGTGAAATTGAAATCTATGCCGATCAGCTAGAGCTATTGAATGCGGTCCATAAGCAACAAATGCCTTTCCAGGTTGCTGCCGCTGATAGTGAATCGGTCAAAGAAGAGCTGCGCCTTAAGTATCGATACCTAGATTTGAGACGCGATCGCATGCAAAAGAACATGCTGCTCCGTCATCAGATCATCAAAACCCTGCGCCGCTTCCTTGAAGATCAGCAGCAGTTCATCGAAGTCGAGACGCCAATTCTGACCCGATCGACTCCCGAAGGGGCTAGAGATTATCTGGTGCCCAGTCGCGCCAATCCTGGCGAGTGGTTTGCCCTGCCTCAGTCACCGCAGCTTTTTAAGCAGATGCTGATGGTGTCAGGATTCGATCGTTACTACCAGATTGCCCGCTGTTTTCGAGATGAAGATCTCAGGTCCGACCGCCAGCCGGAGTTTACGCAGCTCGACATGGAAATGAGTTTCATGTCTCAGGACGAAATCATCAGTCTCAATGAGCAGATGATGCGGCATTTATTCAAGACCGTGAAGGGGATTGACCTTCCCGAAACGTTCCCGCAAATTACCTATGTCGACGCAATGGAGCGCTACGGTACTGATCGCCCTGATACTCGCTTTGATCTAGAGCTAGTAGATGTCTCGGATCTGCTCCATGACTCAGGGTTCAAAGTCTTTTCCAGTGCGATTGGGCAGGGTGGTTCGGTCAAAGTCCTGCCGGTCCCTAACGGTAATGATGCAATCTCCAACGTCCGCATTAAGCCGGGCAAGAGCGGCGATTTGTTTCGAGAGGCGGCTGAAGGCGGAGCCAAGGGGCTGGCCTACATTCGGGTGCGCGAAGACGGCGACATTGACAGCATTGGAGCGATTAAGGATAACCTCACACCCGAACGGACTGCGGCGTTGCTAGAGCGAACCGGGGCTAAGCCGGGTCACCTGCTGCTTTTTGGAGCCGGTCCCACCGAGATTGTGAATGCTTCTCTAGCGCGGTTGCGGCTTGCCATTGGGCAAGAGATGGGACTCATCGACCCAGACCAGATTAATTTGCTGTGGGTTACCGACTTTCCGATGTTTGAATGGAATGCGGACGAAAAGCGTCTCGAAGCGATTCACCATCCATTCACAGCCCCTCTACCTGAAGATCAAGATGATCTCAAAACAGCCCGCGCCCAAGCCTATGATTTGGTTTATAACGGCTTAGAACTCGGCGGTGGAAGCCTGCGAATTTATCAAGCTGAACTACAGGAAAAAGTGTTTGAAGCCATTGGTCTTTCTGCAGAAGAAGCCCAAGATAAATTTGGTTTTTTAATCGAAGCATTTAAGTACGGAACACCACCCCACGGCGGCATCGCCTTCGGCATTGATCGCCTCGTGATGTTGTTGGCGGGAGAACAGTCCATTCGAGATGCCATCGCATTCCCTAAAACCCAGCAGGCCCGATGTTTACTCACCCAAGCTCCTTCATCTGTGAGCGGCAAACAACTTCAAGAGCTATACATTGAGTCCACCTATGAGGCTGGCGATTAGTGTTTCTCCTAACGAATTCCTCATCAAAGCTTCGTATATTTACCTGCACAAATTAAGTGCAAAGTTTGACAATCAACAGAATTTCACTGTTGTACAATTGTGTGTGCGTGCCTCATTGCACATCAAGGATAAAACTCTGGCAGCAAAAAATATGCGCTTCATCCATCCGGCACAAACAATCGCATTGGGCACAATCTTGTCAAGTGTAATAACTGTCGCTTTATCTGATCCCTCCATTGCCGTCGGCCTCAGTTTCTCCGGCAGTCTCACAGCCGATGATGATGTGGGCTTGTTTGACTTTGAAGTTGATAATGCGAACCGTTTCTCAATCAGAACCCTTTCCTATGGAGGCGGGGTATTAGACGACGGAACCGAAGTTGCAGCCGGTGGCTTTGACCCTATTTTGACTTTATTTGATGGCAGTGGAAACTTGATTGCTGGTAATGATGATAGCGGTGGTCAGATCGATCCGGCGACAGGCTCAGCTTATGACTCGGGACTACGACTGACATTAGATCCGGGCAACTATACTGTGGCAGTCACTCAATTCGATAATTTTTTGAATGGCAGTCATCTCACAGATGGTTTTTTCCGGGAGGGAGAACCTAGCTTCACTAGTGAATTTGGGTGTAGTGCAGGCCAGTTTTGTGATGTAAATGGAGACTCTCGAACCGACAACTGGGTTGCCCAGGTTCGAGTGCCTGAGCCTTCAACCGCAGTTGCTTCAGGTCTTTTGCTTGGGTTAATTTTGGCTAAGCGCAGAAAACGTCAGGATGCGTAAAGCTGCAAGATCAAGACAAAACGGATAATTTATGTTTGCTTTATTTCGGAACTGCGTTAGTCAAAAAACGCTGATCTGTTGAGAATCGTTGCCCCCCGTTCTGTATCTTTCTAGCAGACGCTTCTGAACGGAATGAGAGAGCCTGTAGCTTTGACAGGCTCTTCCCACCAACGCAATTGCTTTTGCCCATTACTCAAACCAAGTTCGGGAACCCGTACAGCTTAAACCATTGAATTGCGACGACCATCTCGGATAAATTAGCACTCGGGAGTGGAGAGTGCTAAACTCCGCAAACCTAGTAAATTGGTAAATTGGAGAATTTTGTATGGCGGCCATATCATTAAGCGTTTCTACAGTGAAGCCCTTGGGCGATCGCGTGTTTGTAAAAGTAAGTGCGTCTGAAGAAACAACCGCTGGTGGTATTCTGTTGCCCGATGCGGCACAAGAGAAGCCCCAGGTTGGCGAAATTTCTGCAGTCGGCCCCGGCAAGCGCAACGATGACGGCTCTCGTCAGGCGCTAGACATCAATATTGGCGACAAGGTGCTTTATTCCAAGTATGCAGGCACCGATATCAAGCTGGGCGGCGAAGAGTACGTTCTGCTCTCTGAGAAAGATATCCTCGCTATTGTCAATTAGGCTGACCCCCAATCTTTGCCGGAGCGCTATGCGTTCCGGACTTTTTATTCACTGATTCAACACACATTGAGGTCTACGCTGAAATGGCTAAACGCATTATCTACAACGAAAACGCACGTCGCGCGCTAGAAAAGGGTATGGATACCCTGGCTGAGTCCGTTGCTGTAACCCTTGGCCCCAAAGGCCGCAACGTGGTTCTTGAGAAAAAATTTGGTGCACCCCAAATCGTCAATGATGGGGTCACCATTGCTAAAGAAATAGAACTTGAAGATCACGTCGAAAATACTGGCGTAGCCCTGATCCGTCAGGCTGCTTCTAAGACGAATGATGCCGCTGGTGACGGTACGACCACCGCCACTGTGTTGGCTCACGCGATGGTTAAAGAGGGGATGCGTAACGTTGCTGCAGGCGCAAACGCAATTTCTCTCAAGCGCGGTATCGATAAGGCTATCGGTTTCTTGGTCGAGCGCATTGCCGAGCATGCTCGCCCTGTGGAAGATTCCACTGCGATCGCACAGGTGGGCACCATCTCTGCCGGAAACGACCCCGAAGTGGGTCAAATGATTGCTAGCGCTATGGATAAAGTCGGCAAAGAGGGCGTTATTTCCCTTGAAGAAGGCAAGTCCATGACGACTGAGCTAGAAATTACTGAAGGGATGCGTTTTGACAAAGGCTACATCTCTCCCTATTTCGCCACCGACATGGAGCGCATGGAGGCCGTCCTTGATGAGCCTTACATTCTGCTTACCGACAAGAAAATCAACCTTGTTCAGGATCTGGTCCCCATTCTTGAGCAGGCTGCTCGCTCTGGCAAGCCGCTTCTAATTATTGCTGAAGATATTGAGAAAGAAGCGCTAGCCACCCTCGTTGTGAACCGTCTACGCGGCATTCTTAACGTTGCGGCGGTTAAAGCCCCAGGCTTTGGCGATCGCCGTAAGGCCATGCTCGAAGACCTAGCCGTTCTCACGGGCGGTCAACTGATCACTGAAGATGCGGGTCTTAAACTCGACACAGCCAAGCTAGAAATGGCCGGTCAAGCCCGTCGCATCACCATTACCAAAGACAGCACCACGATTGTTGCTGAAGGCCATGAAGCAGAAGTCAAGGCTCGCTGTGAGCTGATCCGTCGTCAGGCCGAAGAAACGGATTCTTCCTATGACAAAGAGAAGCTGCAGGAGCGTCTGGCGAAGCTCTCTGGTGGTGTTGCCGTGATCAAGGTCGGTGCAGCCACTGAAACTGAGATGAAGGATCGCAAGCTACGGCTTGAAGATGCTATCAACTCTACCAAGGCTGCCGTCGAAGAGGGCATCGTTCCTGGTGGTGGCACAACTCTGGCGCACCTCGCACCTCAGTTGGCTGAGTGGGCAGCTCAGAACCTCAAGGATGAGGCTTTGACGGGCGCGACTATCGTTGAGCGTGCCTTGACTGCACCTTTGAAGCGAATTGCTGAGAATGCGGGCCAAAATGGCGCGGTTATTTCTGAACGCGTGCGCGAGAAGGAATTTGATGTCGGCTACGATGCCTCTATCAATGAGTTCGTCAACATGTTTGACAAGGGTATTGTTGACCCTGCCAAGGTTACACGTTCTGCGCTGCAGAATGCGGCCTCTATTGCGGGTATGGTGCTCACGACTGAGTGCATCATTGTTGACAAGCCTGAAGAGAAGGGCGGCGCTGCGGGTGCTGCTGGCATGGGCGGAGACTTTGACTACTAAAGTCTATTAAAAGCTCTATAGAAAAGGCGGCTTATCGTTTATAAGCCGCCTTTCTAGTTTTTAAAAACACTCTATGCTAGAGATAGCCCCTACAACTTTCTTAGGGGAGCCAGCGAGGATTTGAACCCGCAGCCACTAGCTCCGGTAAGTTATTTGAGTCATCGAGCGTCAAGAGCTTGAGTGTGCTGCTTTCTTGAATGCCTTTCGTGCTGATCTGATCAAACAGCAGTGCCGACCCATCAGGAGCCAAACTGATATTGGTTTGATTCTGGGGCATGAAAGCCAACAGCTTTGTGAGCTGACCAGAGGGAAGATCAATTTTGGCAAGATAAGGGGTTTCAATATCTTCTTTTCCGGGCTGGAGTTCAGTGAGTAGACCGTACAAAGACTTTTTTTGGGGGCCAAAGGCCGTGCTGAGAACAGAACCCTTTGTATTCAGTAGCTCCTTTTGGATACCTTGATTGGTTACCAAAAATAAAGAACGGCTATAGTCTGCATTAAATTTCAGCATGGTGGCTGCGGTTCCATCCTGAGCAAAGCTGAGTACCATCCCAAACTTGGGTAAGAATCCTAACGGTTTGTTGGTCTGCTGTTTATCGAGCGGTAAGAGGGCAATCCCCTCCCCCTGGGCAATAACAAGGGTGTTGCCATCAGGGGCAATCAAAAAGTCTCCGCCGGTGACGCCTTCAAGCTGTTTGAGAGAACCATTGGTGAGCTGCCAAAGTTCAACGTCTCCTAGAGCTTTCCCTTCTCGTCGGGATCGCTGCATCACAATTCGTTCACCGTTTTGTGAGAGTTCAAACTTAAGAATCTGATATTTTTCGTTGTCGAGAACGAGCTGGATTTCACCCGGTTTTGAAGCTGGATTGGTCGGCAGATCGGGGGCATCTACCTGTACCCCTGTAGTCACGGTGTAGAGCTGGGGGTCGGAGTTTTGCTGCTTATTGGTGTTGCGATCGTTGGCGGTGAAGAGAATGTGATCGTCTAAGGGATAGACCCGATAATCTACAACCGATAAATTAGCTGGGGTGAGAATAGTTCTCCCGTTTTGGGTAAGATTTCGTAGAATCAGGCGTCCTGCTTCATCGCCGTTGACGCCCAGGTAGACAAAGGCGCGATCACGACTACGGAATGCCCCTTTAAAGGGTTTCATTACTTTGGGCTGATGGCGAGAGCCTCGACTGGCTTCGGGAATGTTGGCAAGCTGGACCTGAAACTTACTGCCATAGGGCATGGGGTCGTTGAGAGTATAGGCCAAACGCCGACCCGACCAGCTCACCTTGCCGTCTAAGGGCGGGGCAATGTTTAGATTGCTCTCCACTTTGTCCCAGTCCATTGTGCGGTTGAATTCTAGAATAAAGGCGGTGTTCTCAGCGCCGACCGCTTTGTTGTTCCAGTTAAAGTTGCGGACTTGGGGGACGGTGCGATCGCCCGTCAGCAAAAGCAAAGCAATCAAAATAAAGAGGATTGCCATCAGTGCGATCGCAGTTCGGTCAAGGGGCTGGAGCCGTTTCATATCTATCCCGTGGGTACTGTGACCCATTTTAATAGGGTGATTGCTGCATTGAGCAAGCCTGCAAACAGGTTGATCCGATTGTGCTTGATAATCAAAGCTGATCGAGGTGTCGCAAGCACTAGGACTCAAATCCAGCTTGTACTAGGAGATAAAATAGGACATGAAGGAGGCCAACATGAACCTATCTGTAATCGAGCAAGTCATTGAGCAGCTAAGAATCATGCCGCACCCGCAGCAGCAGAAAGTTCTTCAATTCGCTCGTACCTTGGGGCACCCTGAACTGCGGGGTACTCCTGGTCAACAACTGCTAAAGTTTGCTGGAACCATCTCGTCTGACGATTTGACATTGATGCAAGCAGCCATTGAGCAAGACTGTGAACAGGTTGATCTAAATGGCTGGTAAACACCTGCTGGATACCAATATCATCATTGCCCTGTTTGCTCATGAAACATCCGTTATCGATAACCTTGCTCAACGTCATGATTTTTCACAATTGCTCCAAAGTCAGCCAGCACACGGGCCTGATTCCGCAAAACGCCTAAGAGATTGAGCCGGTTCTGCTTTAGTGCCGCATCTTCAGCCATCACCAAAACGCTGTCAGGCCCATCAAAAAACGCGCTCACCTTCGGGGCGCTTGCTGCTAACCCCTTCACCAATCGCTGATAATCTCGCTGTTCCTGCGCTGCTTTTACCTCTGGCAACAGCTCATTCAAGGCAGTGTAAAAAGCTGACTCTGAATCCTGCTCAAATAACTTGGCCTTCACAACAGAAGTGGCATCTAAAACATTGAAGTCTAACTCGCCCTTGCTGGCTAGCCGTGCCGCTCGGTTGACGGTTTCGTAGATGCTATCGAGCGTCTTGTCATCTCGAATCTGCTGCAGAAACTTGGCGCGATCGCACACATCCAACACATCCACCAGCGCCCGTTGCGTATATTCCGGGTCATCAGCCCCCAACACTGCATTAACAAGGTCGTAGTCGATGTGCAGCTCATCCTGAAGCAAACTACGGATTCGTACTAAGAAAAAGTCCTGAAGCTGCTGCTGTAGATCTGCCACCGGCATTGATTTCTCTACCGTCTCAGCACAGGTCGCCGCTGTATCGAGCAAAAGCTGATGCAAATTTAACGGGAGCTGAGCCGCCCAAGTAATATTGATAATCGCATTGGCAGATCGCCGCAGCGCAAAGGGATCTGAGGAGCCGGTGGGAATCAAGCCCAAGCTAAAGATGCTAACGAGGGTATCTAGACGATCTGCTATGGCAACCACCTGACCGGGCAAACTCTGGGGCAAGTCATCATCGGCCCCCTTCGGTAAATAATGCTCACCAATGGCCGTCGCCACCGCCTCTGGCTCACCACTCGCAACGGCATACTTTTGGCCCATTAGCCCCTGCAGCTCGGGGAATTCCCCCACCATTTGCGTCACCAGATCGGCCTTACAAAGCTGGGCCGCTCGCAGTGCGATCGCTGCCGCATTTTTATCTAACTTCAACTGTTCCGCAATCCGCTGAGCATTCTGCTGAATGCGGCCTGTCTTCAGTCGTACCGATCCTAAATCTTCTTGGAACGTTACCGTTTCCAGCTTCGGCAAATACTCATCGAGCTTGATACCCTGATCGGCCTGATAGAAAAACTGACCGTCAGATAGACGCGCCCGAATCACCCGCTCATTTCCAGCCGAAATAATCTCTGATTTGGCTGGGTCGCCGTTAGAGATGGTGATGAAATGGGGCAATAGCTGCGGTGAACCTGACTTCACCACCGGAAAATAGCGCTGGTGGCTAATCATCTCAGTGGTGATCACTTCGGTGGGTAGCTCTAGGAATTCTGCTTCAAATCCGCCCCCTACAGCGGTGGGCCATTCCACCAAATGCGTCACTTCCGATAGAAGTGAATCAGGGATATCCGCTTGTCCCTTGAGTTGCTTGGCAACGGTCTTAATCTGTTCAGCGATTTTTGTTTGTCGCTGGGCTTGATCGACTTGAACAAAGGCTTTCTCTAGCGTTGCCACATAATCTTGGGCTTTAGCAATTGAGACAGGTTCAGGGTGCAAAACGCGGTGGCCTTGAGAGATGCGATCGCTACTAATCTTCCCGACTCCATTTTCTAGTTGCAGCGGCAGCACCTGATCATCACAGAGCGCCACCAATGACCGAATCGGCCTTGAGAACCGCAGATCGCCATCACGCCAGCGCATAAACCGTTTCCCTTCCAGCCCAAAAATCCATTCAGGAATCAGCTCCGGTAATACATCCTTGGCAGGTTGCCCCACCGTTGTTTTTTGGACAAAGATAAATTCGCCTTTATCGGTTTCTCGCAGTTCAAAATCAGCAATCTCGACGCCCTGCTTACGGGCAAACCCTTCTGCTGCTTTGGTGGGCTGGCCGTCTTTGAAGGCTGCTTTAGACGGTGGGCCTTTAATTTCTTCAGATTGATCCGGCTGGCGTTCAGGGAGACCGGTGACCAAAACCGCCAGGCGTCGAGGGGTGCCGTAGACATTGATGCGCTCAGGGGTGAGGTAATGCTCTGCTAAGCTCTGGGGGATTTGGGTTTGCCATTGTGCGATCGCAGATGCCACAAATGCTGCGGGTAATTCTTCGGTCCCAACTTCCAATAAAAAGGTTGCCATTCATCCCCTCTGAACACTGCTGCGGTATTGCTATCACAGTGTATCGCGGAGCGCACAAGTCAAACCTGCAACAGTTGCTCTATTGTGAGAGAGAGTTCCGGGAACGTCGGAGATGTAACAGGTTCAGCACCCCTAAATTGCCGCCGTTCATACTGGCCTTGCTCATTCAACACAAACACAAACACGCTCGGAACTTTAGGATTGCCCAAATCAGCTCTAGGGCCAAGGGCTAGATAATCAACAATCCAATATTCTGGAATTTTTAAGCGAGCATACTCGTCAAGTTTGTCGATGTAGTCATCTTCCCAATTCGTTGACACAACTTCTACTGCCACCGGCAGTGGTTCTCTCAGCGCACTGTAGGCTTCTCGATTAGCTTCTCATACCTCGCGGTCCACCACACTTACATCAGGATGACGGCCCTGTTCTTGCCCTTCTGGGGTGAGCGTACAGACCACAATTCGATCAGAAACGCGATAGTTGAGCTGTCGGCGTTGGGCCTCTGCCTTTAACGTATCAGTAACAAAATCAGAGATATCTTCATGGCGGCGAGTCGCTAAAATTCTCACGATTGCTCCGTGGACCAGTTCATAGCGTCCTCCGTCAGGATAGTTCTCAAGGAACTGCTCAAAGTTGAGTTGTAATGCGATTGTCGTTGCAGGGGACATCGAACGCCTCTGATATGACTTAGGAGCAAGGATTAAATAGCAGGCATTTTTACAGGCTGCTTGGTTTTGGCTTCAACTACGCTCTGCCATCAGAAATGCCGAGCACCGAACCCTGAGCGTAGCCGAAGGGTGACTGGCTAAAACGATCAAGTATTTATGTCTCGATCCTTAGCTCTATGATAAACAACGATTCCATCTAACAAAGAAACTGAGTCCGACACAAGACATGCTGATCTGTGACTATACCCCTCAACTTCGTCAGTTGATGCATCAAGTCAATCTCGATAGCTTGGTCGCACTGTATCAAGCAACAGGTTTGCCCCGCCACCAAATTCAGCGCTTGAGAGCGGGGCAAGCTGAGACCTTGCCAATGGCCTCGCTGATTAAGCTGAGTCAGGTACTGCAGATCCCTTTGTCTCAACTCCTAGAGCTGTTTTTGCCCAATTACCCAGTGCCGCCTCAAACGGTCAGCCCAGGCCAGGAAGTCCATGCCCTCAAAGCAGAATATCAGCGCCTTCAGGATCAGCTTGAACAGCAGAAACAGGCATTAGAGCAGCAGTTTCAACAAACGGTGCTGCAAACCCTAGAACCATTGCTATTGCAGTGGCCCACTGCCGCGTATGCCGCAAAAAAGAATCCCCAAGCCCCTGCGGTCAAGATTTTGCCCCTGCTGCATCCCCTCGATCAGCTCTTGCAATCCTGGGGAATTGAACCCATCGGCGCGGTGGGCGAAGAAACAACCTATAGCCCCCAATGGCATCAGCCCTTAGATCCAACGATTGTGGAGAATGACCCTGTCCAGGTGCGAAACGTGGGCTATCGTCGGGGTGAACAGCTTCTTTACCGAGCCAAGGTAAGAGCGGTACCTTAGCGTTTCAGAACGTTAAGCTGATCCCATTCTTCTCAGACTCCCAATACAGCCTTTAGTTCTGTTTTAAGGCGCATCTTTCCACTGTTCTGTTAGCTTACGAAAGTTAAACTCAGGGGCTGCAGGATGACAGCTTGCACAGGTATTAACGGTGACAGCTTCAGCGAACTCTACGCGGGGATGGAGAATTTTGAAGGGTCGCGACTGCCGAAACCGGAAAGGGATCTGTGCTTCTTTCGGTTCGGGTCGAGAATAGCTTTGTAGGTACTTCCAGGTGAGACTCAGTTCGGGGTTAACGAGGGGAGGGAGGGTGACGCCGTAGTGATTTTGGTCAAGGAGTAATTTTTCCCATGTCTGACTGGGGTAAGTCTCTGGGGGCAGGGCAATATGGCAAGAGCTACACTGCTTGAGGTACACCTCTTGAGAAAGCTTTAGCGAAGCGGGAACCACGTCAACGGTGCCGATTTCAGTGGTGGCTGTATTCTGGGCGAACAAATCTTGGGCCGCAGCGTTTTGAGACTGATTGAGTCCCCAACCCATGAGGCCGCTCCACAAAATAATAATGAGGGTTATAACCCATGCCCGTCTCTGCTGCATATCTCTTGACCTTCTTGCTACTTGCCCCGTGACGCCTATGATACCTCAGCCGTTCCGCGACCTCGGACTAAAATAAGGCCCAAAGACACCGACCGGACAAAGACCGAGTTACTGTGAGAGCAGTAGTTTTAATCGCAAATAGCATGACAACTGAGCAACTCAACACCCAGTACGGTATTACAGGTCAGCTCCAGTTTGTTGAAGGCCACGGCGGCTTCTCTAATATTGAGATCAACAATGGCAAAGCAAAGGCATTAATCTCGGTGTATGGGGGCCAAATTCTGTCCTATCAGCCCACCAATCAAGCCGAAGATTTGCTGTTTTTGAGTGATAAAGCCTACTATCAGCCAGGGAAAGCGATTAAAGGCGGCGCACCGATTTGCTGGCCCTGGTTTGGTCCTGATCCAGAGGGCTTGGGGCGGGCCAGCCACGGCTTTGTCCGCAATCGTCTTTGGACGGTGATGGAGACCCGCACCGCTGAGAATGGCGACAGTATTGTTGTCCTTGGTGTTGTGAATACGCCTGAAATTGAAGAAATCTGGCCCCAGTCATTTAAAGCCACCATCACGTTTACGGTGGGCGATACCCTCACCATTGATCTAATTACCGAAAATACTGGAGAGCAAGCTTTTTCGATCTCTCAGGCGCTCCATACCTATTTTAAGGTTGGGGATATCAATCAGGTTCAGGTGACGGGTCTAGAGGGCTGTGACTATCTCGATAAGGTCGATGGCGGTCAGCAAAAATCTCAAGCGGGGGCGGTGACGTTTTCAGAGGAGTGCGATCGCATCTATGTAAACCCTGCTGCCAAGCTTGTGATCACCGATCTTGGGTTCAACCGGAAGATTCACATTGACGCCAAGGGCAGCAAAACCGCAGTCGTCTGGAACCCGTGGGCAGAAATCGCTGCTGGCATGGCAGATCTAGGAGATACTGATTACCAGCGTTTTCTTTGTGTTGAAACAGCGAATGCCGCCGCCGATATCATTGAAGTGTTGCCGGGACAATCCTTTCAGCTCCAGGCTCAGTACACTATTGAGCGATCATAGACACGACGTTGAAGGTTCGTCCGAATATGATAACGGAATCGCCAAACGTCATTTCCTGTCCTTATTTTCTATTAAATTTTGACACCAGCTTCAGCGGCACAGATCGGCTGCGAATTCGGCTTGAATCTGCCAATATTGTACCCGGCAACGACTTTACAGGAACTCGGCTCGCTCGCTATGCATTTGATGGCGACTCAGGAAATGCTGTAGAGCTGACAGAGCTGAACTATAAGTTCAGTCCATTCAAAAATCTAACGGTCAAAATTGACGCCAATGACGGTGAATATCAAGACAACATCGAAACTTTCAACCCCTATTTTGAAAGCAGTGGCAGCGGCTCCCTGCAGCGATTTACTCGATTCAACCCCATTTACCGTCAAGGCAACGGTGGCAAAGGGGTCACCCTTTCTTACGACGCCGGATTTGCCAGCATTGACCTCGGTTACTTAGCGGTTGATGGAGGCTCCCCAACTGATGATGGTGCAACGGCTCAAGGTCTATTTGGGGGCAGCTACGCAGCCCTAGCCCAAATTGGGATTAAGCCCTTTAAGAATACAGACCTACAGTTGGGTCTAACCTACGTTCGCTCCCACTATGAACCAGGGAACGAGGATCTTGCTGGCGGCACCGCTGACAACCCAACTCGGCGACCTTTCGGCAATGATGCTGACGTTGATGCTGACCACTTGGGCGCTCAGATTACCTATCAGCCAAAGGACTGGCTGAGTCTCTCTGGCTGGGCTGGCTATACCTTTGCACGAGATACAGCTTCAAATGACGAGGCTCGGTTGTTCAACTGGGGTGCAGTTGCAGCCTTCCCAGACTTGTTTGGTGAAGGGAATGTGGGTGCTTTGGCAGTGGGCCAGCAGCCCAGTATCGTCGGTGGAAGCGGTGGAGTTAGTGCTGCTTCTAATGGTAGCCAAAGAAACTGGATTGTTCAGGCTCAGTACAAGTTTAAGGTGAACAACAATATTGCGATTACCCCTGGTCTCTTCGTTATCCTCAACCCAGAGAACAACAGTAGCAATGATGCCATTTTCATGCCAGTCATTAGAACAACGTTCAAATTCTAAGTTCGTTTCGGTTCCTAAAGCGCAAAGCCCTAAGCTTTGCGCTTAAATAACATCCCAGTCAATATCGCATCAATGCCCTCATTCCCTTCTCCCCTTACTCCCTGGGGGAGAAGGACTTCGGTTGAGGGGTTAGTGGGATATTTTTTTGCTGCAAGTCCCTAGCTGGTAAGCAAACCTAATAAAACATAGGAAATACTTATATGATTTTGCGATTGATATTTGCAAGGGCTATGGCCAAGGTGGATTCATGTCACATTTAGAGAACAGTTTTTAGCGAAAATTATGACCGGCATTATGACGCCCCCTACCGCTTCTACGCCTGTGTCAAAGGCTGACCCTCAGTCTGCTCTTGAAACGACCTTCGTCGCAGCTTTAGAACATGCCCATCGTCTGACTGAGATGTATGGAATTCAAAATATTGAGGTGACGCTTGCTTGGGAAACGGTTGAAGAGTTGCGGGCAGCCATCGCTGATCAGCGAACCTCTATCCAATCTGAGTTCGATCGCTATTGTGAAGCGAATCCAGATGCTCCCGAATCTCGGATTTATGACGTTTAAGGTTGATCAGTAAGGACAATTATGTTTGCTAACCTACTGATTCCAATGGCTGCTACGGCTCAAGGCGGCGATCAGCTTGTCAGCAAGGTTGTGACAGGTGCGATCGCAACCTTACTGAAGCAAACAGACAACCTAGAGATCAAGGTCAAGGCTGAACCCGTTGCCAAGCTGCTGCAGGGCAGTGTTGATGGGTTTGATTTCGTAGGCCAGGGGCTGCTGATGCACAGCGGCCTCAAAGTTGACCGCATGGAGTTTTATCTTCAGGCGCTCTCTATTGACTTTGGCGCTCTTTTTCGAGGCCGAGTCCAGCTTCGGCAACCGACGCAGGCATCGATGCGAATTGTGCTGACAGAGGACGATCTTACAGCCTCCTTTAACACCTCTTTTCTCAAGGAAAAGCTACAGCAGCTCTCCTGGAAAGATCAGCCACTCATGTTCGAGAAGACTCAAATTAGTATTAACGATGACCCGTCGCTGCGAATGCAAAGCTGGGTTCGCCAAGGTGAGGCCGAACAAATTTTTGAAATAGACATCACCGCTCAGGTTGAGGTTGAAGATCGACGCAAGCTCCGGTTTGTGGATGTGACCTACGGCGGCGATCAGAAGTCTATAGAGCTAGGCCAAATGTTGAAGGGACACATCCACAACCTGCTTGATTTAGATCAGTTTGCCCTGGATGGGATGCAGCTTCGTGTAGATCTACTGCGACTCCGCAATCAGCAGCTCACCCTGTACGGCGTTGCCCATATCGAGAAATTTCCACAACGGAACGCCTAACATCCTGTCACAGAGCTGTTGTGAATCAAGTCCTGTTTCAGAGATTAGAGCTTGAGACCTTTGAAATGAGTCTCACGAATCATTCAGACTTAAGGTCTAACTTGAGACCTCGAATTGAAAGATCTAACAATTCAATTGGGTGCATTAATTCTATACTCTTGCCTTGCAGGCGCAAATGCTTCGTAATTTGCAACGCACATCCAGGGTTCGGAGACGCAATCACCGCTGCACCTGTATTGAGTAAATTTTTTACCTTTTGCTGACCGAGTTCTTCTGCAACTTCCGGCTGCAGCATGTTATACACCCCCGCACTTCCACAGCAGAGAGCCGCATCCGCAGGTTCTTTCAAGTGAACACCCGGAATACTACGCAACACTTGTCTTGGTTGGGCGCTGATCTGCTGACCATGAATCAAATGACAAGCATCTTGATACACAATCTTCAGATCTTGATCCGATAAGGGGGACAGCTCCGTGGTGATGCCAACCGCCATCAGAAATTCATGGACATCTTTTACTTTCGTCACAAACTGATCGGCTTTTTCTCGATAGTCCTGATCATTTTCTAGAATATGACCATATTCTTTGAGGGTATGCCCACAACCGGCGGCATTAATAATCACCGCATCCACATTCGTATCCGCAAAACTATCAATCATCTGGCGGGCGAGATCCTGCGCCTGCTGTTCTTGCCCTTGGTGGGCTGGCAGCGCTGCACAGCAACCTTGAGACTTTGGAATCACTACCTCGCAACCATTGGCGGTTAAGACCCGCACCGTCGCCGCATTGACCTCAGAGAAAAACAGTCGCTGGACACAGCCTAAAATCATCCCCACTCGGTAGCGTGTTTCTCCTTGAGCCGAGATCACTTCAGGCAGCTCATTCTGGAATGAATCAGGAGTGACTTCAGGCAAGATCGAGGCCATTGCCGACAAGCGAGGCAAAAACTGTTTCAGCAAACCACTGGTTTGGATCAGATTTTGCAATCCTATTTTTTGATAAACCCACAGCAGCGGCAGCAAGGGGCGCAACCGATTCGGATAAGGAAACAAATTGAAGATCAGCATTCTAATCGCTTGATCAGACCAACTGCGGGGTTGATTCCGTTCCACTTGGGGGCGAACGGCGGCAATGAGCTTGTCGTACTGCACCCCTGAAGGGCAGGTCGTCACGCAGGCAAGACAACCCAGACAGGTATCAAAGTGGTCGGTGATCGTTTCTGTTAAGGCAGATTCTCCTTTGTTAATATCATTCATCAGATAAATACGGCCTCTAGGAGAGTCCGTCTCTTTGCCAAGAATGCGGTAACTAGGACAAGTGGCTAGGCAAAACCCGCAGTGAACGCAAGTATCAATGAGGTCTTGTTCAGGGGGCTGTTTTAAGTCAAAGCCCTTTAAAGGGATCTTGAGAGGCTGTTGTTCGACCATAGTGTTTGTTTGAGTTGTTTGAAGAGACAAAGGTGGATGCCGAATTGTCTATTCTCTGAAGGATGTATTCAGAGGCTAGGAGAGAAGCCTTGAGCTGGGTGGGATCTCCCTAAATTCCCCTAGCTCTTTTAGAACAGCAACACAAAGCAGAAGGCGGACTTTGAGATGATTGGTTTCTTTCGTAGCGCATGTATAAGCAAGTGACACTTTGCACTGCCCCCCCCCAGCCCCCCAATTCTGGGGGGAGAGCCACCTGACAGGGGTGATGCTTGGCGGGAAAGATGATGATTTGCTCACTTGATCACAGGCGTAGTTAGTTCTTTGTATTTGATGTTTGTGGTGTGGTCTATCCATGTACGACTGAGCTGCAAAAATACTGAAGTTTTTTACACTAGCCTTTCAACACTCTCCCCCCAGAATTGGGGGGCTGGGGGGCAGTGCAGAGTTAAACGGTTCAAGCTCAAAGATTTGTTTATGAGGATGGGTAAAAAATGAACCACTAGGAAATTAATTCCAGCGCTCGACCCACTAAAGCCTCTGTCGTCAGGCCATTGAAGGCCATCAATTGGCCTGCACTGCTGGTGGTTTCTCCTCGTTTCCAGGCAAAGGTATCGCGCTGACACTGAGATCTGAGCATGATCGGCTCCAACATACCACTGCCCCCTCCGGTGACGCCAATGAGTGCATCACCGCCAAACATACGTTCAAAGCTCTGATCGCCTAGGAACCCGCCATCAGGTTCACTGCAGGACTTCCACTGCACATCGCTGGGACGATAGAGGCGACGCGGAGAGATCACCGAGACCACGCGAACCCCCATGCCTTGAGCTTGTAACTTTTCAGCCGCCTCCAGCACTGGAATTAGCGCCATATCACCAATGACCGCAAACACCATCGTCTGATTGCCCGGAGAGTCGTGAAGCACAACCCCGCCATCTCGAAGGGCTTGCCGGGTTTGCGCCAGGGTGGTTCGGATCGGCAGTGGGGATTTACTGGCCGTAATGGGAATGCCTTTGTTTTTACTGTTCAACGCCCATTCATAGCAGGCTTGAATACTATTGGCATCGCAGGGAAACAGCGGGAAAATATTGCCGTTCCGCATCATGGCGGCTAGGTAGCTCTCAATCTCAGGACGCTGGTGGGTCCAGCCGTTGCGTCCCTGCTCCAGTGCGCCAGCGGTAAACAACGTTACGGTTGCAGGCGTGGGGCGGCGGAGTTCGGCCATCGCCTGCGTCACGGTCTGCCAAATTGGCAAGCCATTGATGGCAAAAGATTCATAGGAGGCCCACAGCGTTCTGGCCCCAAATAACGATAAGCCTGCGGCGAGTCCAGAGCAGGCATCTTCGCTTAATGGTTCGTAGACTTGCCCCTCTGGCCCTTGATAGTAAGTTTCGTCTGGGGTGGGATGAGTGATCTTTAGGGCCACATTGATGTTGTTGATGCCAGAGGCAGCGTTCCCGTCCGCATTGGAAATGATGAACTGAGGATCTTGTTTGCCGACGTAGGCCACTAGCTCTCCCATCGCTGTTGTTGCCACTTGCTTCTCGCCGTCAACGGGAAATTCTTGTAAGGGAAGCTGGCCTAAATCAGCCAAAGGGAATTCTGTCTCAGTCACCGCCGTCTGGGCTGCGGGTCCATGCCCCGCTCGTTCAAAATTGGTCCGCACCAAGTCCCACGCTTCGGGGGTCAAGGCCAAAGATTCTAAAGCAGCTACAATCTCTCCATTTTCTAAGGTGTGGTGAGGGTAGAGGTTGTGCGACTTGGACCCGCGTGCATGAACGCCTGCGCCTTTGAGTTGCTTCACAATTAGGGCCGTTAACTGCCCGCCCAGAGCGGAATTAGCGGCTGTGTCTACTGCAGTGAGTACAGCCTGGGTGAATTCAAGCCGCTTCGAGAAAGAACAGGCGGTACTGTCAACGTAGTCTCCGGGCTGATTAGCATCGTCGTAGTCTTTGGCATTCACTAAAATAACGTTCTCGAACCCGTTGCCTTGCCAGTAGGCAATCATTTCCTCGTTGGATTTTGTGGACACCATACTGTGATGTTCTTGGCTGTAGCCGTTCCAAACTAAGATCGGCAAGAAATTCGTGACTTTGGGATAGGCCGTATGGAAATGACCAAAGCTACTCATAATGTAGGGTTCGCCTAAACCCCCATCCCCAATCGTGACGGGGAACAGGACATCAGGGTGCAGTTTTGCTCCCGCCATCGCAAAGTGCTGGCCCTGGCCCAAGGGACCGGCAGGGCTGAGGAGTCCGGGAATTTGCCCGGAGAGGTGTCCCAGCAGGCCATGCATTTCTCGGTATCGTTCCCGCATCTGTTCTACGGTGACAATACCCATCGCTTCTAGGGAGCGATCGAGGAACATATTGCTATAGAAGCCAGGGGCATGGTGGCCGACTTCAGTGACGATATTTTTGTAACCCAACATCACGAGAGCCGCAATCCCTTCAGCCACGCTGGCGAATCCCCCTGGATGTCCTGAAGCTTTGCTGGCCGTAACCTGTAGGGTTAGGTAGCGAAGGGCATCTGCTGCGAGTAGGGTTTGGAAAACGGCGGCCGGATCGGTGGGGGATGCGATCGCAGATTCTCCCACTTGAATAACGGGGGCTTGCCCATACTGCTCAAAGTCAGGGAGCTGCTTGCCAAAGTATTGAATCCCTTGGCAAAAGGTGGGAATGGTACTCGCAATAGTCATGTTGGGGTTAACCTCTTCATACGGATTAAGTCTAATGCGGCGTCAGCCTCTGATAGACCGTCGCTAGGGCTTCGGCATCTCCGACATTGCCAGGAAAAAGAACGACGGGTAAGTTGGGGAACCGGGGATGATTAGCCTCAGTGCGGATCATTGAAACACCAGCTAATACCTGCCCTAGCAATCTGGCCGTCCTTAGATTCAGCCCTTTAGACAGAGTATCGTTAGAGGTAATGCCCCCTTTGCTGACCAGGTAACCGATGTCTGGCGGCAAGTTCTCCACGATATCCATCAACAATGACGACACCTTAACGCCAAAGTGGAGCCGGGTGGACACATCGGCAAAGGTTAGCTCCTGACGACTGGTATAGACGACGGGAGTCTTCCCCTGGTCGTAAGTAGACTTCACTTGGTCGAGAATCTCGGCGAGCAGGCTGGCCGAATCGGCTGAATCTCGCAATTGAGCCACATCGATTTCAATGCCTACTACCCCTGGCATTTTTAAAAGAGCAGCAAGTTGCTCCGTTGTCTTTTGAACATGGGAGCCGACAATATAGACGCCTGCTCGGCCCTGAAGCACATACTGCACCATCTCTTCTGCAGGGATGGGTTGGGGGGGCAACTGAGCAAGGCCCGTGAGGAGACTGGCTGCACTCCGAAACAAGAACCGCTTGCCTTGATCGACGGCTTTAAAAACGTCTGCTGCAAAGAGGTCGAGATCGGACTGGGTTTCGGCATCGACTGCCACACAGGCGTTGTCCTGCAGCTCTAACAATTGTTTTTGCAGGCCAGCCTGTATTTCTGAACGCAAGAACCGTTTGACTTGATCGGCAGGGATACTGTTGCCTGTTTTTTCAGCCACATAACCAGGCAGATAGCTATGGTGGTAGCCAAACACTGAATCCCTGGCGAATTCGGTTTCATGAACGGGCGTCAGCACCCCATCAATCTCTAAATAGTGGACGCTTTCTAGGGTGACCCGTCCTCCTTCAATAAAGGCAGGGACCAGAAAATGAGCATCAAAGGGGCCAAGTTCTGCCGCTATTACATCCGTCTCTAGGGGATAGTGTCCTCTCAGTGTGGAGTCCGAGCGACTGACGATTAGGAATTTTGTGGTGTTTGTGGCTGCGATGGCCGAAGGCCGGTCGGAGACCATCGCATCTTTCAGATTTCGACAAACCTCTCGAACCGTCTCGGCGGCCACCTCTGGGGGTTGAGCACGGGTATTGGTGAGGATAAAGAACAGGGGAGCACTATCGGCCAAACCCACCCGCAGCGTATCGACATCCCAGCGAGTTAAGAGCAGACAGCTATGGACGGTCTGTGAACCCGTAGGGTCATCATCGAGAACAATAATTTTGGGTCGGGTGGTTATCACTAATAATTATCCAGCTCACACCTTAAACACTTTAACAACAAAAGTGTTGTTAAAATTACAGCCTATATTAATGCCTATACCTTACCCACAGGTCATGAGACTCAGCACCAGCCTAGATTCTCCTCCTTTTAAAGGGGTTGGGGGATCTGGCTCTGAGCCATAGACAGTCAGTCCAGAACCGTTGGTTAGAACCTTGATCAATTGTGGGCAGTACCCACGCGACCAAAGCCAGCGCTAGAAGCATCTGCAATTTGGATTGGAAGTATATTCCGTCAAAACCCTGCCTAATTCAACAATACAGTAAATCAAAAATTAATAAATACAATGCTTTTTATTCTATTAATAGATTTAAGTCAATTAAAGATTCATACTTTAGAATAAATGTCTCGTGAGGTCAGCAGGAGGTTTCATCTGAAACATCCTGCCGAAGACGCTTGCAAGGACTTGTTTGATCAATGTATTTGCAAAAATAATATTATTGCGCCAAAAAGATATAAAAAGCTTATGAAAAGAATAAATCATTGACATTTTACAAGTTATTGCTTCTGAAAGCGGTATAGGGGTATGGACCTTTAGGTTGTTTCCCAACTCAACAGAGCTTGAGGAGCAAAAGATGACAACTATATCTGCGCCAGTTGTTGATAGGCCGATTCAGGGGCGGCTCATGCTGCAGTCCCAAATGATTGGAGCGGAGACCCTGGCGATGCGCTGTCTTGACTGGGACCGAGATCGCTTTGATATTGAGTTTGGCCTTGAGGACGGCACCACCTACAACTCATTTTTGGTGTACGGCGAAAAGACGGCGCTCATTGATACCAGTCATGCTAAATTTGACCGCCTATATTTAGATGCGCTGGCTGAAAATATTGACTGGTTTGACCTGGACTATTTAATCGTGAGCCATACGGAGCCGGACCACAGCGGTCTGGTCAAAGAGGTGTTGAATCTGGCTCCCCAGGTGACTGTGGTAGGGGCAAAGGTGGCGATTCAATTTCTCGAAAACATGGTCCATCAACCCTTCTATTCCCAGGTGGTGAAACAGGGCGATCGCATTGATCTAGGGAACAGTCATGAATTGACCTTTATTTCAGCCCCCAACCTGCATTGGCCGGATACGATTTTGACCCACGACGCCAAAACGAACACCCTGTTTACCTGTGATGTCTTTGGGATGCACTATTGCAACGATCTGCTTTATGACGAAGAGCCGAATCGCCTAGCACCGCACTTTCAGTACTATTACGACTGTTTAATGCGCCCCAATGCCCGCTCAGTGATCAGCGCCCTCAAGCGAACCGCAAATCTCGACGTAAAGACCATCGCCACCGGACACGGCCCCCTCCTGAAACACCATATCCCTCAGTGGATGGATCAGTACCGAGACTGGAACGAACAGCAGGCTCAGCTCGATCAGCTCGTAGTGGTGTTTTACGAAACGGCTACGGCTACGGAGAAACCCTGGCCCAGAGTATTGCCCAGGGCATCACTAAAACAGGGGTGGTCGTGGAATGCGTGGATCTTGACGCTGTAGACGCCCACGATCTTAGAGAACTCGTTCAGATGGCAACCGGCCTTGTGTTAGGGATGCCGGCACAATCGAATCGCGCCACGGCCCACACGGCCCTGAGCAGCATTTTGGCAGCGGTGCGCCGGAAGCAGACCATTGGTCTCTTTGAATAAGGAGGCGGTGAAGATGAACCCATTTATCCCCTCCGCAGTACCGTTCAGGAATTAGGGCTGACGGAAGCCTTCCCGCCTATTTTAGTGAAGGGCACACCTGACCACGATCTGATGCAGCAGTGCGAAGAAGCAGGGATTGATCTCGGTCAGTGGCTCATGCGCGATCGCAACATTCAGCAGCTCAAAGCCCTAGACACAGACTTAGAGCTTGCCCTGGGGCGACTCAGCGGTGGGATGTATATTTTGACGGCTCAAAAGGGAGAGGTTTCCAGTGCCATGCTTGCTTCTTGGGTGACTCAGGCCAGCCTAGGACCGCTGGGGGTGGCTATTGCCGTGGCGAAAGATCGGGCCATTGAGTCCTTGCTGCAGGTGGGCGATCGCTTTGTGCTCAATATCTTGACGGAGGAAAATGCTCAGCCCCTGATGCGGCACTTTCTGAAGCGGTTTCCCCCTGGAGGCGATCGCTTTACCGGAATCAAGGTTTACGCATCTAGTCATGGGGCAAAGATTTTGGCTGAGGCTCTGGCCTATTTAGAATGCCAGGTCACCAGCCGACTAGAGTGTAGCGATCATTGGCTCATCTACAGCACAGTCGATCAGGGTCGAGTTTCTAGCTTAGGATCGTGGATTAAATAATATCCAGAATATGAATGGGAGAGTGGTAGTCTAAGCATCCTGCCCTTGTGTGGTTTTAGATGAATCCTTACCCCCGTGATATTGAGCAACAAATG
>JBHJNL010000064.1:0-10813 GCA_050330855.1 Thermosynechococcaceae cyanobacterium
GCCTATCGCTCTCAAAGACCGCCTGGAATGCCCACCTTAGTTCATGGGCTGAGGCGGTTTGAATCCATTTTTATCGGGTGGAAAACCGCTCTGGGAGGACTTGTGTGTACACCGTAGGCCTCTAAGGGTATCGCTACCGACTCCGCCAAAAAGGGTGTCGTTACCGCCGCCACCATCAAGATAATTGTCATTGGCATCGCCGATCAGGTTATCGTTGCCCCGCCCAGTAATAATCCGCTCAAAACCGCTAAAGAACTGACCGCCAACATTGTGCGGTCGCCGACCACGCCTCGACCCACAAAAACCGTTAAACGTCTGTTGTCAGATGGTGAGAAACGAATGGTATCCGTTCCAGAACCACCCTCAAACCGGTCCACGCCATCAAAGTTGTTGACGATGATTAGATCATTACCATCTCCCCCAATGAGAGTGTCATCCCCAGCACCGTTTTGCAGCGTGTCGTTGCCGCTACCGCCATCAAGGTAGTTATCATTGGCATCCCCAATCAGGTTATCGTTGCCCCGCCCAGTAATAATCCGCTCAAAGCCCTTAAAGAACTGACCGCCAACATTGCGGTCGCCGACCACGCCTCGACCGACGATAACCGTTAAACGTCTTGGATCATTGGGAGCCAGTAGAAGGGTATCCGTCCCGGCTCCACCATTGAGTTGATCGACACCATTAAAATCATTGACGATGATCAAATCATCGCCAGCACCACCGTCAAGGCTGTCATCCCCGGCACCACCTTGAAGCGTATCATTCCCCGCTAACCCCAGAAGGGTGTCGTTACCGGCCGATCCGGTCAAAAGGTCAGGGCCAGGAGTTCCCTGAATAACACCGGGTGTGGGTGCTTCAAAATCACTAGCCGCCAAATACCCCCAGGTATAGGCCGTCGGAGCAATGGATTCATGAATCGTAAATTCGGTACTTTGGAAGTTCCAGTAATTATCAAAATACGCTTCCGCCGTCGGCCATAGCGCCGGATCGGGCGAAGTACTCCCACGGAACAAGTTGGTCTGAAACTCGCTGAACTGAAAATTAAGATCAATGGGGCCGTAGGAGGTAATGCCGGCCGGTGCCTCCTGTCCCGTCACGCGAGTATCGATTACAAACGGATTCTTAGACTCGCGGTCAGCGAGGCCCACTTTTTTTTAACCCGTTGTAAACACAGTGTTAGAAGGATTGGCCCCTGCTGAAAATTGGCTCGCCAACACCGCACTATCCAGATAGTCCTGTTTGCCTGTAACCGTGTAGGCCTGCAACAGGGCATCAACTTGAGGCGTTGCAAGTTGAGCACCCCCCAAAGGCGTAAAGGATCTGTTCTTAGTCCAGCCAAAGGCTGTGCCATTCACCGCTGGCCCTTCAACTCCATTGAAGGTGATGTTGCCACCGTTTTGAACCGCGAGACTGTTTTCGGCGGCTCGGACAATGGCTGCAGTTGTGTTGTCTCGAATGGCTGCGTTCGTCAAATTCTCTGGGGCGCGGGCATAGAGAGCAGCAGCCTGCTGTTGATCGTGTTTCTCAAATTCAAAGACATCAGCACAGGCTTGACCCAGACCACACTGCTCTCTAGAGAACACCGTATCGGCTAAGAAAATATCGTTCCACTGGGTGTCTTCGGTGAGGAGATAAAGCTCTAGGGCCGCGAGATTCCGCTCATCTCGAATCTCATTGAGGTCGTACTTAGGGTTGGTTGGTGTTTCTGCCTCTGCCCAGTTCATGGCCCGAAGGGCACTTGCTTCCTACACCGAGGCGAGATTGGTATCGTAATTTTTTAAAACTCTGGCGGCCCGAGCGGCCACTCCGGCATAGATATAGCTAGACCAAGGATCTGCCGCGTAGGCAAACACGTTTAATGATTCTTGCCAACTAGCCTCTCCTGGCTTGGGAGACCCCGCTGATTCAATCCCACCTCGTACACCCCCATCGGCATTCTGGAGTCGCCGGAAGAAGTCAAGGCTCCACAAAGACTCATCTAAAATATCGGGGATACCATTGTCGGGATTGGCTGCATTCAGGCTTTCCACAGTTGCAAAGCTATCCGTGGTTTCAGGAATATTGAGATCAATATTTTCAAAGTAGTCTGGAAAAACTTCCAAAAGCTCTAGATGCTGGCGAGTTCCCCCTAGATGCTGAATGCGACAGTCCCAGTCGCCTGCATCTTTGTACCCACCCCAGGCATTCTCAAGGAGTGTGATCTGTTGTGCTAATTCATCGGCGGTCACGTCACCGTTTCCGTCTTGGTCAAAGGGGGCAGAATAGTTTGCAAAGGCAGCATCAAAGCCAATCGGACCAAACTGACCTTCGGTGGTGTCTATAAGCTGAACCGCTTCGACAGAAGTGGTCTGGCCGTTGACGGTCACGGTCCGTGCATCGGTGGCAAAAACTCTGACGCCATCAGCCGGATGAAAAGACCGCTGGTATTCGGTGTCAGAATATGGCCCCCAATCGCAGTGCCGCTCCGCTGGTTATATAGCCCCTGCATCGATACTTGAAAGGCACGTTCCCAGGTGTTCTCTGCGATTTCAAAATCGAAGGAGCGGCCTACTCCTTCTACTTCAATCACATATTCACCGGGAGTGTTGAAGTCGCTGAAATCTAACTGATAGACATCGGTGCCAGCATAATTTTGGAATCCATCTCGGACATCTTCGTCTGTAGTGGCCGCGAGAGAAAGCTGAGTCTGGCGAACGATGCTGGGGTCTTCCACTCGCTCTCCCGTAGCGGCATCAACAATCCAAAACCGGAGGCCCGCTCGGAAGTTTTTTGTGGGCGGGGCAACCTGATTGCCGTTTTGGTCGGTGCCTAGCCACTGAGAGAGAAAGGCAACTTTAGGATCACCAGGATCAAAGCCGAGCTGTGAGACATGGACGGCTTCGCTAAAGGTCTTTTCGGGCTGGAAGGTAAAATTTGTGAGATCTGTAATCTCTGATTCTAAGCCGCCGGTAAAGTTAAGGGTATAGCGCTGCCCAGGTGTGAGCGTCTGGTTTTCGGGCAGCGTCAAATAAACCGTATATTCCTGTGCCCACTGAATTTGATTGGGATCAAATTGATTGAATTTATTGAGAAAGGCCACATCTGTCGTTTTGGCCTTAAGCGTAATGCTATTCAGGGGATTGGCTGTCGTCGAGTCTGGGGAGGTGATGACGTAGTTGCGGGGATCAAATAACTGGCTTTGATCGATGGGTGTGCCAACAAATCGATCCGGTGCTATCCCTAAGCCTCGCTCCACTGAACCGACATCAAATTGGACGGCAAGGGTATTCGGTGACACAAAAGAAAGACGAGGGGAACGATTCATAGGAGCAATGGTTTAAAAAGGCCGGTTTATCGGGAAAATGGATAAATTCCTAAGAAATATATCATCTCACCGTATAAAAAACCGGTATGGGGGGCTACAACGGGCCTTTCTCAATCCTTATGGTCGGCCCCCATTGCCATTGCTCTGATCGTTATATCTTGCTCACAACGCTCTCTCAAGATGATGAGATGTCTTTTGAGACCTCGACAATAGCTTTCGTCGTTTTCACTGGTGTCTCGGAAGTTCTGACCACTTTAGTCGTTGCTGGTGGTGACTTAGACCGGCTCACGACTTCGGTCAATTCATCGCTGGGGGCAATCGGCTCATGCTTGTGCCGAATCAGATCGTAAATCTTGACATACTCCGTAGCGGGATTACGCCACGAATAGTCATACTCCATACCTTGAATGGCTAGCTTGCGGAACTCTTCAGGATAGTCGTACCAAAGACCAATGCCCCTTGCAATAGCAGACTCAATGGCCGGGAAATCACTTTGATAGAATACGTAGCCATTGCGTTCCTCTGGTGCTTTGATCGCATCATAGTCGCGGTCAAACACGGTGTTCACCAACCCCCCCACGCCCCGGACAATAGGCACAGCCCCGTACTTTAAGCCAATAATTTGCGTCAACCCACAGGGCTCATAGTTGCTCGGAACCAAAACCATATCGGCGGCAGCATAAATTAGATGGGCTAGCTCTTCATCGAAGCTAATTTCTAAATGGCAATCTCGATTACTGAACAAGAAGTTCTTTTCATGCCAGAACTGGTTGTTAATCGCAGCTTCTGTGGCCGACCCTAGCAGCACAAACTGAGCATTGTGCTGGAGCGAATAGTACATCGCGTGGTGCAGCAAATGGACCCCCTTTTGCTGATCTAGACGGCCAATATAGGCAATCAGGGGCTTGTCCACCTCATCCTGTAGATTCAAGCGCTCTCGCAGAACTTTCTTGTTGCGGGCCTTGTTCTCGAAATTTTCTGCTGAGTAGGGGTAGGGCAGATGGTGATCGCCTTCAGGATCCCAGAAGCCATAGTCAATGCCGTTGAGAACCCCTGTAAATTTGTGCTGATGCAGATGCAGCGTATGCCCTAAGCCGCAGCCCACATCGGTATGTCTGGCTTCCCAGGCATGGTGAGGCGAAACCGTGGTGACGTAGTTAGAGTAGACAATCCCACCCTTCATACAATTAAGGGTAAAGGGATGCAACGGATCCTGGAGCCGGTCGGGGTGGAAGTAATAATCGGGACGATTGAGGCCGATCGCCGCCAGCACGTTGTAGCCCGTTTGTCCCTGATGCTTGAAGTTATGAATCGTGTAGCAAACCCGCTGGAACTCTAACCCGTGGTACTGATACATCTCATAGAGCATCACGGGAATTAAACCGGTCTGCCAATCATGGCAGTGAATCACGTCAGGGCACTTATTACTTTGCTGCAAAAATTCCAGCGCGGCCTTACTGAAAAAGGCAAACCGCATCGGGTCATCAGGTGCGCCGTAATAAGTGCCTCGGTTAAAGAAGTTATCGCCGGAGTGTGGCTCAATGAAGAAGCACAGCCTGCCATGAACCCAGCCACAGTGGACAGTGCAGTAAATAACGCTGTCATACCAGGGCACCTTGAGATCGCAATAGGCTTCATGGAGACCCCAAATATGGTCATAGCGCATGCAGTCATATTTGGGCAGAATCAATTCGACGCAGTGCCCCTGAGTGTCTAGTTCTCGACTTAGCCCATATACAACGTCGCCTAGCCCCCCAGCCTTAATGACCGGAGCACATTCAGATGCAATTTGAACGATGTACATGGGGCAAATCCTCTCGCCAGCAACCTGTCAATTAACCCGGAACTCTTAGACTCCCTTCACAAAAGTATATGTTCTCAAGGGGGCGTTTGGGGTTGTTGATAGGGCCACTTCTCAGGACAGCTATTTTTTCTTTTTGAGCTTCTTCAATCGATCTTCTAAGATTTCAGGGTCTTCGCGGAGGGACTGAGCGAGGGTATTGAATGCCTCTTCAACCTCCATGATCGGGAGCTGATCGTCGGCTTCAAGGGCGATCGCAACTTTATAGCCTGCCGACAGCGGCACCAAATAAACCTCCGTGAGCGCAAACCCACGGTTGTTGCGTTTAATCTGCAGCTCTCCCGTCACCGAGCGATTGAAGAACCGGCGCTGGGGGGCGTTGCTAGAGGGCGAGTTAATCCCCAGAAAGAAATACTTTACGTAATTGATCAGTTCTGAGTCTTCCATGTTTAAGAAAGACAGCGTCTCCGGGGCGAGGGGAAAGAGTCTGATCGTGATGCGCTGATCCTCTGAAACGACTCCTACCGTGTCATTCTTTAGGGTCTGAACCTCAGAAAAGTTCATCGGTGTCTCGAACAAGAGCCCCGCTGCTTGATGATGCTTGTTATTACTGGTGGCCGCTGCTGCCGCTGCCGAGTCTTCTGGCGTAGATTGCTGCTCAGGGGGCTGCCCTTGAACGGCCTGGGTCTCAGGGATAGGCGCAGGTTTTGCGATCGCAGCACTGGTACCCAGCAGACCCAGCAGAAGTTGAAGCGTTAAGAAGCGGTTCATTCTTAGTTACCTAAATCGTTAAGTTCGTTAAATCATCTGCTCAGGCCGCACACAGCGGTCAAACTCATCAGCCGTGAGCAAGTCCAGAGCAATACAGGTCTCTCGTAAAGTCTTCCCTTCTGCGTGGGCTTTTTTAGCAACTTCAGCGGCCTGATCGTAGCCAATATGGGGCGTCAACGCGGTGACTAGCATTAGAGATCGGTCCAAATAGATCTGAATTTGGTCCTGATTGGCCTCAATCCCCACCACCAAATATTGAGTAAAGGCACGGCAGGCATCGGCCAACAGCCGCACTGAATGGAGCAGATTATGAATGATGACGGGCTTAAACACATTGAGTTCTAAATTGCCCTGACTCCCTGCCATTGTGATCGCGGTGTCATTGCCGATCACCTGAACACAGACCATTGTCATCGCTTCGCACTGGGTCGGGTTCACCTTCCCCGGCATGATCGAAGATCCCGGCTCATTAGCAGGTAAGCGCAATTCTCCGAGGCCACAGCGGGGGCCAGAGGCCAGCCAGCGCAGATCGTTAGCAATCTTCATTAGAGCGCAAGCCAACGTCTTGAGTGCGCCACTGGTCATCACAAGGGCATCATGGGCTGCTAGAACCGCAAACTTATTGGGCGCAGTCACAAAAGGGAGTCCCGTCAATTCAGCCATTTGAGCCGCCACCCGCACCGCAAATTCAGGATGGGCATTAAGACCCGTTCCGACTGCCGTGCCCCCCAGCGCTAACGGGTATAGGTCGGGAAGCGTTTGCCTAATTCGGCCTAGGCTTTGGTCGAGCTGGGCTACATATCCTGAGAACTCCTGGCCGAGGGTGAGCGGAACGGCATCCATTAAATGAGTGCGGCCAATTTTAATAATGTTTGCAAAGGTCGCTGATTTAGCGGTGAGCGCCTCTCGCAGCATGGTGACGTTAGGGACTAAGCGATGGTGAATTTCTTCGGCTGCCGCAATGTGCATCGCGGTAGGGAACGCATCATTCGAAGATTGAGATAAATTGACGTGGTCATTGGGATGGATGGGCGTCTTGCTCCCCAACACGCCACCAGCTAGCTCAATGGCGCGATTGGAAATCACCTCATTGGCGTTCATATTAGACTGGGTGCCGCTCCCCGTTTGCCAAATCCGCAGCGGAAAATGGGAGTCATGTTGACCTTGGGCCACTTCTGCTGCGGCTGCCACAATCAACGTTGCTTGTTCAGGGGATAGTTTGCCCAGATCTTGGTTGACCAGTGCCGCAGCCTGTTTAGTCAGCCCCAAGGCTCGAATCATGGCACTGGGAAGACCGTCGATGCCGATATCAAAATGCTGAAGCGATCGCTGGGTTTGCGCGCCCCAGTAGCGATCGCAAGGTACTGCAATGGACCCCATACTATCAGTTTCGAGGCGAGTTGCCATTGGCGAAGGCGCTGTCATCGTTGATTATCCTGTAAGCTCTTACGGGCTAATCGTACAACCCTCAGAGCTGAGATTAAGCACTAAAGGGTGCCATGCGTCTGCTTTTTGTTGAGCATAGGCACAGCGGGACGGCTTGCTGGCAACATACAGTCCCAAACAAAACACGGTCAGTAACGCCACCGTGAACTGCCCAGACCAGCGAGGATGCTGATGGGGATAGCGCCCCGCGCGCAAATTAGAACCACTATTGATCATGTTCGTGAGTATGAGCACTGAGTTCAATTGTGTTTAGTGAACCACAGAGTGTGAGGTGAGTGCTGCTTTCCCTATCAAGGGAAGCGGCTTCTGTCTGAAGTGTGCCCACGGGGGTCTGTTTTAACGTCAATTTTCTGTGTTGAAAGAATTTTTTAAGTATTGGGCAGCGGCGATCGCCATTCCTGCAAAAGCATTATTTAAGCTTGCATGATCGAGCATAGTCGTTCATTATGACTGGCTATGCCCCGGCATCGAAGGAACTGATGTCAGCATGAGCGGCCTGGAACCTATGGCTAGGGCGTATCAGTCTAACGACCAGTGGCTTAGCCATACCTTCTATCGATAGGGGCACATGCCTGTGAAGATCTCTTGGATCGCATTAGTTACCTTGGCAATCCTCACTGGTGCAGATGCCGTATGGGCAGGTCAATTGACCTTCTGGCAATTCGATAGTGAAGACAGTCGGGTCGATCTGATTACCGACGTTGGGATGAAACCACGAGCGGTGGTGATTCAAAACCCAACGCGTCTCATTATCGATTTGCCCAACACAACCGTTCGCAAACGCAAAACGCAAAAACGGATTAGCCAGTATGTCAAAGAAATCCGGGTTGCTCAATTTGATCGCAATACGGCGCGGGTGGTCGTTGAGTTAGACAATGATTATTCCCTCAGAGCCGATCAGGTCATAGTTCGAGGGTTAGCCCCCAATCGCTGGTATGTTCAGCTTCCTAATTTCCTCGCTATCCGTGATCTTAATCGTGATGCCTTAAAGACCGCATTCGTCTCAGTACCGCCCCCTAAGATCCCTGCACCTGCAGCATCGGCGGGTGGCTCGTCGACGCCGATTGCCGTCAAGCCGGGGGCAAAAATCGTGATGATCGATCCTGGTCATGGCGGTCGCGATCCCGGCGCGGTAGGGCGTGGGGGTCTTCAGGAAAAAAGAGTGGTACTCCCGGTTTCGTTGAGAGTAGTTGAAGAGTTGCGGCGACGCGGTATCAATGCTCAACTGACTCGCACCTCAGATCAAACGGTGGATTTAGCGCCACGGGTTCGCAAGGCCGAAGGAGTAAGGGCTGATATCTTTGTCAGTATCCACGCCAATGCGATTAGCTTGAGTCGCCCTGAAGTGAATGGATTAGAAACGTTCTACTACCAGACCGGGGCGCGTTTGGCCCGCAATATTCATCGGAATATCTTGCAATCTGTTCCGGTTAAAGATCGACGTATTCGTCAGGCTCGCTTCTATGTTTTACGCAAGTCGTCTATGCCTGCAGTGTTGGTAGAGCTGGGCTATGTGACGGGCAGCACCGACGCACCTCGGTTGGCAACAAAATCACACCAGGACCAATTGGCGGTTGCTATAGCAAAGGGCATCGTCGATTATATTCAAGGCAAATAGCGATTCAAGGCAAATAGCGGCCTAATAATCAGAGTGCTTCATGGCCCGCTGCATCTCTCGCTTATCTTGACGCTCTTTAACGGCTTCGCGCTTATCGTGCAGCTTTTTACCTCGGGCGAGCGCAATTTCCACCTTCATCCAGCCCCGCTTCAGGTACAGCTTTGTGGGCACTAGCGTTAAGCCCTTCTGCTCCGTTTTGCCAATTAACTTATTGATCTCTTGCTTATGGAGCAGCAACCGGCGCTTACGACGAGGCTCGTGATTAAAGGCTTGACCGACACTACTCAAGGGTGAAATATGGACGTTCATCAGCCATACCTCACCCTTGCGAACATTGGCAAACCCATCGCGGAGATTGACCTTCCCGGCTCGAATGGCTTTCACTTCAGTCCCCGTCAGTTCGATACCCGCTTCAAAGGTTTCCATAATCTCATAGAGAAAACGGGCCTGTCGGTTATCGCTGATAAGTTTGAATGAATCGCTCATAGTTTTACTGTAGCGTGGTCAGAGATGGACTCCCAGCTTAAACGATCAGGGTAATCGCTGGTAGCATAGGGAGTACCCCTGTGAAGTGCAAGTGAAACGTTGATATGGCTGCAGCAGTAATTAAGTTCTCCTCTGAAGACTGTGGAATCTGCCACAAAATGTCGTTCTACGATCAGAAGGTGACAGAAGAGTTGGGTCTAGAGTTTATCGATGTCAAAATGCAGGATACCGAAACCTATCGAAAGTATCGCAAAATCCTGCTGTCTCAGTATCCCAACAAAGCTGATATGGGCTGGCCTACCTATATCATTTGCGACTCCCCCACCGCTGAGTTTCAGGTCTTAGGTGAAGTGAAGGGTGGCCATCCCAAAGGAGAGTTTCGGAGCCGGCTGCAGGCGATTATTGAGGGTGGTCATGGGTAATGGGTGATCGGGGGGAACTTCAATTGATGCATCCCATTACCTTGGTTTTGAACAATGCCATCCACCACTAAGCGCTATCCCACTCGCCCCCGCCCAAGCAATCGCTGGAGTCGCCTTTTCATTAAGGTGATGGCGATAATCGCTGCGGTGGATTTAGGGGTGGTGTTTTTTGACTACACCTATATCTCAATGCGAGATATTTATCTGACTCGACTGCCGTGGGTTGCTCAGCGATATGACCCCATAAAAGCGATAGAACCCTATCGCGAGACTCAACAGTATCTCAATGTTGTGGCGGATCTCAAAAAAGCAGGATCTCAGCCCAGCGGGGAGCGGGATCGGCTTTTAGCAGAATTACGCGATCTCAGCACCGAGATGATTGATCAAAACCCCTTTGAAGCCGCGAATAAATCTGGCACCCTTGAAAAAATCAAGAACCACATGCGGTCTCATATCCCCAACAAGCGAGATTCAGCCACACAGTCTTTTCAAGCGTTTTGGTCCACCAATCACCTGACGCCTCAAAACTGGGAGAAAGAGCTAAGCTTCTTTGACAAAAATATTCGCCCCCTCATTGCCAGCAACTACTATCGGCCGATCGCAGAGAACAATCTGCCGGTGGATTATTTTTGGCGAATTGACCTGATTTTTATCAGTATTTTTGGCCTAGAGCTACTACTGCGAACCCTCTACCTCAGTCGCCGTAATGATCTAACTTGGCGAGACGCGATTCTATGGCGATGGTATGACCTACTGCTGTTGTTCCCCTTCTGGCGACTCCTGCGAGTGATTCCTGTGGCGCTGCGGCTTCATCAAGCCCAACTCATCGATCTGAGTCGAGCGCAAATTTTAATGAACCGGTTCTTGGCTGAAAATATTGCCGGTGAGGTGACTGAGCTTGCCATTATTCAGGGCGTTACCGTTGCCCAAACCTCGATTCGGCAGGGCGTTATTCGTGAATGGCT
>JBHJNL010000065.1:0-3090 GCA_050330855.1 Thermosynechococcaceae cyanobacterium
CTTAAGGCGGGACAGCTTATGTGGCATAGGTTTAAGCTTTAACCTTGCTGAGCTGATGTTGCAGCCAATTTGATGTGCCAAGGGGTGACCTAAGGTGTCCCGCTTTACGCTTTATCCCGCAGTGAGGATACCCGATTCTGCCTAGGAATCTGCGGTACAACCACAGGATCCCTAGGCTAGCTAGCTTCACCTGCTAGATTAATAAGTAGAGCGGAGGAAAGCCACCATGATTACCACGCCCCAAAAGCTCACCTTTGCAGAATACCTAACCCACGATGACGGCACCGACACCCGCTATGAGCTGGTTGACGGAGAACTGGTCTCGATGAGCCTCGGCACTGGAAAACATGGTGGCATTACCGAGTTCTTGCACGAACAGTTTCGCGATCAGATCAAGCAACGCGCACTCCCCTGGACTTGTAAACAAATGACCGTTGGCGTGCGCTCCCCCCGTGGCCGGAACTGGGATACCTCCCGTATTCCTGATGTCACTATCCTATTTCTGGCCCAGTGGGAAGCAATGGCAGATCGAGAGGCCGTCATTAACCTCAATGAGCCACCCCCTTTGTTAGTGGTAGAAGTGGTCAGCCCCTCTACCAAAGCCGATGACTATCGCTCAAAACGCTCTGAATACGGACTTCTAGAAATTGCTGAATACTGGATTGTAGACCCGATCTCTCAGAACATTACCCTTTGCATCCTCGATCATGAGTTTTATGATTCCACAGAGTTTCAAGGGGATGACTGCATTGTGTCCCCCACCTTTCCAGACTTAGCTCTGACCGCCGCTCAAGTGTTAGCAGGCAAACTTTAGAGGGAGTCTACTGCGAAGTCGTTAGCTTTTTCTCTAGCCGCTGTTTGAAGAGCAGGCTAATGCTCTATAAACTAGCATTATGAGTCAAGGACTCGGCTTGTCGTCGATGATTGCCGCGCCCAGCATGTTACGATGCGGGGCGATTGCCATTGGCCTCACTGCATGACTCGCACCCGTCACGACCTGTTTGCTAAACAACATCTTGAAGCCCTTCTCGAAACCTTTGGTACCGTTACCAGTAGCCGCAAAGTCACCAGCGAAACCCGCGAAGTTGATATTTGGTTTGTTCCCAATCCTGCCGCTCAATCTACCCGCAGGCATTTGGGAATTCTGGGTCAGATGGTTAATCACCCCTGCATCATTGAACCCTTTCGCAACGCTGTACGTCCTCTAGAAGTCAACAGTTGCCTGGGAAAACTCATTGATGTGACGGCAGAATTGCGTCGCCAAGCGAAACGTGAGTTCTCATCTGCTGCAAAGCCGGATTTGCCCTGTCTCTGGATTTTAAGTCCCACTGTTTCTGAGCCGACCATTGATGGTTTCCGAGCCGAGAGTGCCCCAGACTGGCCTGTAGGATTCTATTTTCTGGCACCCCACCTGCGAACCGCTTTAGTGGCTCTCCATCAACTACCCGCAACAGAGGCGACGTTATGGTTAAGGTTGCTGGGTAGAAACGGCGTTCAACGTCAAGCTATATCAGAGTTGTTGGCTTTGCCCAGCAATCACTTGATGCGACAACAAACTATCGAGCATCTAGCCGTGTTGCAGATTAGCCTACAGGTAGGGGAGAATCTAGATGAGGATGAGAGGATACTCGCAATGAACTTGACTCCGGTTTATGAACAATGGCGACAGGAAACCTTGCAGGAGGGCAGACAAGAGGGCAGACAAGAGGGAATTCAGGTAGGGCTGCGTCAGGGGGAGCGCGCGTTAGTTTTACGTTTGCTAACCCATCAATTGGGTGCTCTGCCTGCTGAGGTGATATCGCAGATTGAAGTGCTGTCTTTGCCTGAGCTGGAAATGCTGGGTGAGGCGCTACTCGGGTTTTCGCGTTTAGAGGAGTTGAAAGACTGGCTACGATAGGCTTGGGCTAGCTATCGGCCATTGCATCAGTCATTGTGGTGGTTTCGTTTTAGTCAAAGATATCCATCGATATTGCTGCGTTGGCCCCCTAAATCCCCCTTTCTGGGGGACTTTGAGATCTGTTGACTGCTGAATGTTGAATGATGCAAGATACCTGGAAACGGTAGGTAGACCATCTAAGTGAAGAGGACTTAGGGCGTCTATTTTAGAGATAGTGTGTCATCTAGATTCAACGATGAAGCCAAACCGTATTCGCAGCATTTCCCCTGCTGTTGTTGCAGTAGCTCGACGGCTACGGCTGCAGCTTACTCCGGCGGAACAGGTTCTATGGGAGGCTCTTCGGAAGCGTCAGCTCGGTGGGCTGAAGTTTCTCTGCCAGCATCCGATTGAGGCTTTCATTGTGGATTTCCACTGTCCGCAGTGTCGATTAGCGATCGAACTGGATGGGGGTGTTCATGACCAGCAAATTGAATATGATCTGGCTCGGACGGAGCGACTGCATCGGCTGGGGTATCGGGTGGTGCGATTTCGCAATCAAGAGGTGATGACGAATTTAGAGGATGTTCTGCTTCAGATTTTGGAAGCCAGTCACCAAGGCAGATAAACAACAGTCAAAGTCCCCCAGAATGGGGGATTTAGGGGGCCGCTAGTGCAATAATTTGGGCGGCCTGTGTGTTCTTTGCTCTAAATTCTTCTTGGGTTGCGATCGCGTAAGTCTGGGCTGGGCGATCGTGTATACATAGGTAAAATTGGGGGTGGAAGTTCTGCGTTCGCCCCCTAAGTCCCCGAAAATGGGGGACTTTGAGGTTTTTTCTGCCCAAAATTGATAAGGGATGAGGAGATCGAATGCGATGCTGTTCTGGTTTGTGGAGGAGGTATGGGCGGGTAAAGGCTTGCTGTGCGATTGAAGTAAGGTCGCAAACAGTCGGTTAGGCGATGTTGGTATAGGCGTAGCCATAAGATAAGAACAGCGTCTCTCTATGTATAGCCACTGAGATTGGACTGTCTTGATCGAAGCTCCAGACTCTACGTTAAGAGCTTTCTACGTAAGATCACGGAACTTTGATTAGGGTGATATGAAAACTGAAATCGCTGGGTAATGTAGATGTGGGAGCGAAAACAACCACCTTAATTCCAACAAAGAGAGACTGAAGAATATGAAATCTACATTCACTGCCAAGTACCTCCAGCAC
>JBHJNL010000066.1:0-50618 GCA_050330855.1 Thermosynechococcaceae cyanobacterium
CTTAAGGCGGGACAGCTTGCCCCGCATGGATTTTAGCTTTTGCCTGATAGAGTAAGCGCTTCAGCCATTTTCGTTAGATAAGACCCACACTAAAGTGTCCCGCTTTAAGCTGTATCCCGATGAATTAAAGGCAACCTTTCAAGACAAGATTGCGATGACTCATCACTTTGTCCCAGTCTTTGGCTATGGTCGTGAAAAGTTAGAGCAGCGCTGGCGCGATCAAGGTGGATTAAAAGGCTATAGCGACCATGTCCAGGCGGTGGCAAAAAAATTTGATCATATCAACGTTCATCCTGAACTTTGGACTCAAGCTGTACCCTCGTCATCAATGTCCTGTCATTTGTTTCTCCATGCCATTCAACTATTGGAGGTGAAACAGATCGTTCCACCGTCTGAGAACGTATTTGAAAAGGCAGTTTGGACCTTTCGGGAGCAATTTTTTACTCAACTCGTAAATATCTCCGATCGCAAGGTGCAATTTACCATCGCTGATGAGCTAGGGCTACCGATCTCGGCTATTGAGGAGCAGATTGATAGTGGCGAGGCTTATGCTCAGCTCTCTAAAGATTTTGACCTAGTCAAAGAACATACGGTGTCAGTGAGTCCTACGCTACTGTTTAACGAAGGACGGCAACGGCTCAACGGCAACGTAGGATATCGAGTTATTGAAGCAAATATCCGCGAGTTGTTGGATAATCCCCCTGATGAGCAATCTTGGTGCTAGAGGACACCAAGACAAGGTCAAGCGTGCATTACGTGAGTAAATTGCACATCAACAACCTTGAAAATGGTCTATTGCTTCAAGGACGGACAAAATAGATTGAACGTTCTGGTCCCTGCCAGTAAAGAACTTTGACCTTAAAGAGAGTACCGCTTCATCATGGAATGGGTTCTGTTCCTTTCACCTGGAGCGTGGTCCCGTTCTTTAACTCAGGCTTGGGATTGATGATCACGCGATCGCCCACTTCCAAACCCGAAAACACCTCCACCGCAGAACCCTGCACTTGCCCCGTGGTAATGGGCTGAAACTGCGCCTGTTGATCCATCACCTTAAAAACGCCCGTCACTCCAAACCGCTTCACTAGGGCTGCTTCAGGAATCATTAGACCCTGGCGCTCTCCGCCTTGATGCGATCGCAACTGCAGCCGACCAAACATCCCTGGCAGTAAATCCTGCGTCGCACTCAGGGCCACCTTGACCGTAAAGGTGTGGGCCGTTGGGTCAGCAGACGGAATAATTTGACTAATGCGGCCCGTCACCTGACGCTGGAGCGTATCCATTTGGATAGCCACGGTTTGACCTCGCCGAATCTGACCGATGAGAGATTCTGGTACATCAACGCTGAGTCTCAATTGCCCGCTCCGCTCTAGTTTCACCAGCGCCTGACCTGGCCCCGCCATTGCGCCCACTTCGGTGTATTTATGGGTGATTACGCCTGCGAAAGGGGCAACCACCGTGCCGTAATCGAGATTGGCACGGGTTTGATCGACTCCGGCTTGGGCCTGCAGCACCTGGGCTTGGGCCTGTCGCACTTGGGCCTGAGCCTGCTGCATGGCGGCCTCAGCTTGATTGACAGTGGTTCTGGCTTGGGCAATTCCGGCATTTGTTTGGCGAATGCGGGCCTGCACCATCGCTAAGCGGGTGTGGGCCTCATCCAACCGAGACTGACTAACGGCCCCTTCCGTTCGGAGCGTTGCCATCCGTTTTTGATTGAGCTGGGCATCGGCTAATTCGGCCTGGGCCTCAGCCAGTCGCCCCTGGGCCTCTTGCACACTGGCCTGGGCTTGGTTCCGCTGCGATTGAGCCGCTAGAGAAGCAGATTGCCCAATACTCACGGCAGACTGGGCTTGGGGAATAGCAGCTACCGCCTGATTCTCTTGTGCCTGAATATCGCGGACATCAATAGTAGCAATCTGTTGTCCAGCCTTGACGGTATCGCCTTCGCGCACAAACAGTTGCTGGATTTGCCCCATGACGCGACTGGTCAAGGTCACATCTTCTGCCGATTCTAGGGTACCCGTAAGCGTGCGATCGCCAAAGACAGAAGTTGGAGATGCGATCGCAGTCTTCACTTGAAGGGGTGCAGCCGCAATAACAGTCGGTGTCTCTTGTAGAGAACGCATCGCTAGAACCAACCCTCCTGCACTTCCCGACAGGGCTAGAAGCAAAGCCAGCAGCCCCCAACGCTTGAGCGGAGAAGCGTTAGGCCTCTGATCCGAGAGTAAATCAGTTTGAGTCGAAAGGGCATCCATCACCATTATCCAACCGCCTCCATGTCCAATGAATCCGAGCCAGGAAATCGCTCGGCCTGCTTGATCGCCTCCTGGGTGCTATGGCAAAGACCCAAAACCTCCGGTGCGCCAATGCGGTAATAGCGCCAAATTCCTTGCTTACGGCAGAACACGACGCCTGCATCCTTCATCAGTTGCAGATGCTTAGAGGCATTGGCCTGACTTAACCCCGTGCGCTGGCAAATATCCTGCACCGTTCGTTCTTGATCGCAGATCGCAGCCAGAATCTGTAGGCGCGTCGGTTCCCCCAGCACCTTAAATCGCTGTGCCAGTCGCTCAACATCATTGGGATCAAAACTCATAATCATAGATTTCTTGCCTTCCTTCAGTGACTAGGAATCTTCTCAGCCACAGCACGAGGCTCTGGCACTGGCTCCACCAGAGATAAACCCACGCCCCACAGTCCCAAGCGCTCCGGCCAAGGCACCGCCGCGCCCCACCGCATTTTGGCTAAGAAATATTTCTCAAACGCCGTTTTCATCCAGCTCACCCAGCGACCACTGAGCGTAATCGCCCGCCGCCGTTTACCCGTCTTTGGATCGGGCAACACCGGATCGGCGAGGAACAGAATCCCGCTATCGCCAAAATCAGCAAAGCAGATGGCTTCTAGGGTCGGAGCCACCGGCTGGGCTTCAATTTCACCGAGCTTCACGGCAATGTTATGGGCTACTGCCATCCCCATCGCCTCCGTCATTTGCCCGGTCTTGGGCACCCCAATGGGAATGGGCGTCTGCTCCGGTGGGGACAACTGGGTCACCACTCCGACGCTATAAACTGACGGGAAATCAGGATGCTGATAGGTGGGCAAGACTGGCAGCAAGCCCTTAGCATCCCCCAAGCCCTCCACCTCGCGGACAAACCGTGGACCCCGAAACGGCGGTAACAGCATGGAGTAGCGGCAGGGAAGACGCTCGCCATTGCCCAAAACAATCTCATGGGGGGGGGTAATCTCAGTGATAGCAGTGTTTTCTAGCACCTTCACCCCCCGCTTAGCCATGCACTCGGACACAATCTGACTGGAATTTGCCATCCCACCAATTCCCAAATGTCCGGCATAGGGTTCTGGAGTCACAAAGGTGATCGATACCTGATCTCGCAGCCCCCGTTTACGCAGAACAAAATCAGCCAACAGCGCAAACTCATAGGCAGGGCCAAAGCAACTTGCCCCCGGTACGGCACCGACCACCAACGGGCCAGGGTGGTCTAAAAAATCTTGCCAAGCATCGCGGGCCATCAGGGCATGATGGGGGTTACACACCGATTGGGTATAGCCGCCTTCGGGGCCAAGACCGGGGATGGCATCTAGGGCAAGTTCGGCTCCGGTGGCAATCACGATGTAGTCGTATTCAAACACCTGAGTATCTGTATGCACCTCCTGAGTGTGGGGATTTAGCTTCACGACAGATTCAGGCACCCAGTTAATCCCGCGCTTCGTAACTCGCTCACCGATCTCCATCTGGATTTTTTCCAGTGGTGTTAAGCCGAGAGAAACCCAAGGCAGCGAAGGAATGAAGGTGAACTTAGGGGTATTGGAAATCAGGGTGACTTTGTGCGAACGGGGCAACAGATGCCTGAGTTCATAGGCCGTTGGCAAACCGCCCAGCCCAGCGCCGACAACAACAATATGAGCCATGCAGAGATCTCCCGAAGGGTGAGCCTGAGTGACAGGCAGAATTGAGATCCAAGGCTACAACAACAGCTTGAGGATTTTCTGAAGCTGAGGGAGGCAAGTGAAAGCGCCACCAAGGGTTCACATTTGCCGTCAAAACAAGTCTCACCTTGGAATTTGTGTGATCTAGACGCCGTTAATAGAGCGCTAAAATTAGTATAACATAACTATATGGCTAACAAGCAATATAAAGATATTTTATGAGGATTGAGAAAATCTTGCTCACGATGAACGGCAGTATTTCGTTTGCGGATTGACCTTGCTAAGCCCATGAATCCTGGGCATTTCAAGTATTTCGCGCAGGTGAGCTGCGGCCTAAATGTCGTCCCCCTGAATTGATGAAGTTTTAAAAAGCTAGAAGATATGAATCAACAATTGCAGAATCAGACCGAACTATTGAAGGCGATTTTGGGCAAGTCATGAGACCGTCCATGATCAGCACTGTCGGCTATTATCGTTTCATATTGTTAGCCCCCAGATCGCTGAAGCGTCCCGCAACCGATCAGGGGTATATGATTATTTGGCGACTTTGATGAAATCTTTGAACTGCTCAAATTCTTCGGCCCGTTGCTGGAGTTGATTGGTGATGCGATCGCACACCAACTCACACAGATCAAAGATAATCGGGTCTGCAATTTCGTAATACACCGTGACGCCTTCGGGCCGTCGAGAGAGAATCCCTGTTTGTGCCAAGGCCTTCAGGTGCTTAGATAAATTGGCCTGCCCAATTCCAGTGACTTCAATAATTTCCTTGCCACTCATAGGGCCAGCCCGCAGACAACTTAAAATCTGCAGCCGACTGACCTCAGAGAGCATCTTGAAGTATTCTGCAACAGGAGAAAGAACCGTCGCCGAAGTTTGCGCGTTGAATGTCTTTGGCATGGTGAGATAGAATATACTTTCTATAACTATATACTATTTTAATGTATCATCCAAGATCTTCGTGTTATGGCTCACAACGTCAAAATGTTAATGGGGTTAACCCTCATGATGTTGAGAGGACTGCAGCCAAATCGATGAATTCAATTCCAGACAGAAGGAGGCAAGCTGCAATCAGATGAATATTGATTCAGTTCTGCGACACTATGCCGTCGTCGGTACACGGGACTTTCATGGGATAGAACTGAGGGAAGCAGAATTAATGAAGCTCGACCTTTCCCATACCGATTTCTCCGGTGCCGATCTGCGCCAATCTCGGCTGGGCCGAACCAATTTTAGCTACGCTAACTTCCGTAAAGCTGATCTCAGTGAGGCGATCCTGTGGGGGGCTGATCTAACCGCTGCTGATCTGCGTCAGGCCATCCTTCGAGATGCCGATCTCAGCGGCGCAAAGCTGATTCGGACTCGCTTGGAAGAGGCCCATTTAGTCAAAGCCAGCTTACGGGGCGCTAATTTAAGTGCAGTTCAGTTAACCCGCGCTATTTTAATCGAAGCGGACCTGCGCCCCACCTCTGATCAACGCACCGACCTGGGCAGAGCCAATCTAGCGGGGGCAGACCTGAGCTATGCCAATTTGAGCCAAGCCCTGATCAGGCAAGCCAACTTAGAGGGAGCAAAGCTTTGTCGCGCCACCCTCAGTACTGAAAGTTGGCGCGATGCCTTTATCACCGACCTCACTGAGGCCAACCTCTGTGGTGCAGACCTCAGTTATGCTGATTTTACGGGGGCCAGATTGCGAAATGCCAATCTCAAGGGAGCCGATCTAACCGGCACGGTCCTTGCCCAAGCAGACCTTGAGGGCGTAATTATGCCGGATGGAACGCTCTAGGCGAGTGAAGGGTTCTTCTCGCACAACATCAACGCACCGTTCCACGCAACAACTCGGCATCAAATTCAGTGGCGTCAAGACCGAGCATCTCATAGAACTTAGAGCGCTCCTGCACCGTTAGCGTATGGGTCGCAAATACGGTCAACAAAAAGAAGCGACTCCAGAGTCATGATTTCCGAGTGTTCCAGAGTTGGGGCTGAGAACGGATCAGCGCCTTAAAAATATCGCCGTGACGGTTTTCATCTTGGCACCACGGCTCAAAGTACTTAAGATAGGATAAAACTGATGCTCAGGATGCTGCTCTAACTGCCGATGAATCAGGAGATAGCGCCAGTAGCCAATCTTTTCGGACAAATACACCGTGTAAAGCACCCACTCAATCGGGAAGAAGGTATAGGTCCGCTTTTTGGTTAATTTGCCGAGATCGAGGGAGATATTGAAGTCGGCCATTGCTTTGTTGATAAAACCCGCATGACGAGCCTCATCGCGGGCCATGAGCTGAAAAATCTCAGCTAGCAAGGGACTGCGCCCCTTGAGCTTGCGAGAAAGTTCTTTAAACAGCAGAAATCCAGAAAACTCTGAGACACAGGAGCGCTCTAGGTAGTCTACAAATGCCTGCCGTTCCTTCCCTTGGATATGGTCCCAGGATTGCTTAAATTCCTGATCTTGAACAAAGTGGCGCTGGCTGTAGTCTGCCTTCATTTCCGCCAAGACGGCCCGGAGTTCGGCGTCCTGAGACGAGAGATCTAGCTTCGCGGTCTTGTCAAAATCCGTGGTGTAAAACCGAGGCGTGAGCACGTTTTCTTCGACAGCGGCTTTCTTGGTCTCGATTTTGAGGTCCGCTGGGGCTGGCTGCGACAGAGTACTGACCATGAATATTCGTTTAATAACTGTTCAGCCATATTAGAATATCGCTATCTTTTGGTCTTGACTAGCCTCTGTTTGCAAAAGTTTGCCTTTGGGGCACGCGAACTGGATGAGTCTAGAGCGTTAGAGTGCCGCATCGACAGCACAACGTGCAATTGAATACCTACGTTGAGTGTCTACAGTTTCTGCAGCAGTTTGCGAGCGGTCTCATACCCTGCAGGTTTATTTTGCTGTTGAAAGAGTTTAGCCGCAATTTCTAGATCTTGCTTGGCCTGCTTTTTATTGCTCAGCCGAGCGTGGGCCACCCCTCGCAGTGTATAAACGTCAGGCAGCTCAGCATTGAGGGAGATCGCACGATCGTAATCTGCGATCGCTTCTGAGTATTTCATTAAAGTGCTATAGATAATCCCCCGGCGGGTATAGGTCAGTGCATCCTTCGGACTGAGGGTAATGGCTTGGCTATAATCGGAGATCGCCTTTGGGTAGTCTTTTAACGTCTCATAGACATTTCCCCGAACCGTGTAGGCATAGGTATTATTGGGATCAAGGGCAATGGCTTGGCTATAGTCTGCGATCGCCTTTGGATACTCTTTTAAGGCATTGTAGGCATCGCCCCGTGCACTGTAGATATAGACCTCATCCGGATCAAGAGCGATCGCTTGATCAAAATCAGCAATGGCTTGGGGATAGTTTTTTAAAGCCTTGTGGCTTATGCCTCGGAATAGATAGGCCAATGCCGATTGGGGATTGAGGGCGATTACCTGGTTAGAAGCTGCGATCGCACCCTGATAATCTCCTTTCCGGTGCTTTTCGTAGGCTTGTCTGACCCAATGATTTGCGGTTAACGCTTGTGAGAGCCTTAACTCAGTCGGACTGTTGACACGCACCTTACCTCGACCGGATGGCACCGCACTGACATCCGACACAGTGAGCGATCGCACCGCCTGAAAAGGCATCATCGTCAGAACGGCAACCCCACCAAAAAGAGCCGGCAAAGAAAAGAGAGATCTCATAACGGGTACCACCAATACTGAACGAGTGTTTTTCTAAACTTTTGATAGACGCCATCCAAGGCCCAACATCCTTCGGCTGTAAACAATTCTCAATTTAACGTCAGAACGTCAAGTTACATACATTTGCTAAAATTACTCAATAGCTATATAATTAAAAAGACTAATGCTTTTTTTGTCATTTAGAGGATCTCATCATGTCTGCAAACGTTGGTTTTTTAGATCGTCTGTTGCGCCTATCTCTAGGTGGACTGCTACTTTTTCTTGGTTTAGGACTGTATGACGGTACAGCATTAGGGACTGGCTTAACCCTCGTCTCCGCCATTTCGTTGCTCACCGCTGCGATGGGGGTTTGCCCTCTATACAGCTTATTGGGTATTAAAACCTGTCAGTCCTAGAAGTCTCAATATGCCGAGTCCGATGAATCCATTCTGGTCCCTATCCCCGCTTCAGAGTATCCACAACCACCACCCCCAGTAGCATGTCCCCAGGGGGTGATCCAACAACACATTCAAGGAGAATTCCCATGACAGACAGTGTATCTCTATCCAATCTATCCCCACCGATTCGCGATCCATCCCCGTCGATGTCTCGACGGCAGCTCCTTAATTTTCTTGCTGGGACAGCAGTGGCGGCGACGGCAGGGACAGCCCTCTATCCCGTGGGCAAGTTCTTTGTCCCCCCCGGCAGAAGGCAATGCCGACGGCAGCATTCTCGCCAAAGATAAATTGGGCAATCCGATTCCCGCTAGCCAGATTTTAGCTGAGCCGCCCGGTACCCGCGCCCTGATTGCGGGCCTTGCTGGAGAACCCACCTATTTAACAGTGCTGGCAAGAAACCGCATTGACGATCTCGGCATTGTTGATAACTGCACCCATCTGGGCTGCACCTTCCCCTGGAATGGCGTCGATGAACAATTTCAATGTCCGTGCCACGGCTCTCGATTCGCAGCAGATGGCGCAGTGGAGCGTGGCCCTGCAGATCGCCCCCTGAAGCTGGCTCATATCCAAGTCAAAGGGGAGCAAGTCTGGGTCGTACCCTGGACCGAAACAGATCCGCGCACCGGGAAACGTCCCTGGTGGGTCGATAAAAATAGCTACCAAAAGACCGAAGATGCAAACCCCACAGAGATTTTGATGAACGATACCATTCAGCTCAGTGATCAGCTCACGGTGGCAACGACCCAGCTCAATCCAGAGCAGTTGCAGGCGTTAGCGGGAGCTGGGTATCGGTCGGTGTTGAACTTGCGATCGCCCTCTGAACCGGGCTTTTCGACCGAAGAACAACAGCAGGTGGAAGCGGCAGGGCTGCAATATCTCAACATTCCGGTTGACCCCGCTCAGATCACCGATCCACTCACCGACAAAATTCTGACGCAAATGGAGCAGCTTGCCAAACCAATCTTGCTGCACTGCTCCAGCGGAATTCGCTCAGGGGCAATGGCACTGATATACGTGGCGATTCAGCAAGGGATGAGCGTGGATCAAGCAATGGCAAAGAACCGTCTATGGGGTCTCGGCTTAGCCACCAAGCCCCAGATTCAGCAATTTGTTCAGGACTACATTGCCAGACACAGCCGCGTCAATCTTGTCACTTAAACGGCTCAAGCACTCCCATCTAACGAACAAGCCAACTCATTCTTTGATGCAATAAGGAGTATTGATCATGACGACAATCATTCAATCTAGACCCAGATCCATTCACATTCCCCTCTGGGATCAATTGTGTAATTGGATCACCAGTACCGAGAATCGAATTTATATTGGCTGGTTCGGTATCCTGATGATCCCGACACTTTTAGCCGCCACCATTACCTTTGTCCTAGCCTTCATCGGTGCGCCCGCCGTCGATATGGAAGGCATTCGTGAACCCATTGTCGGCTCCATCATGGGCAGCAATAGCTTAATTACCGCTGCGGTGGTACCTACCTCTGCGGCGATCGGTCTGCACTTTTACCCCATCTGGGAAGCCGGTTCAATGGCCGAGTGGCTTTACAATGGCGGTCCCTATCAACTCATTGTGTTCCACTTTTGATCTCGAATCAGTCAATGCTGGCTATCGGTTTGGACAGGAGGAAGAAACCTACAATCTCTTCGCGGGCCACGTGGGCTACTTAGGACGCTTATTAATTGTCTTAAGTCGATGCGTAGCACGTTAGAGAAAGTGCTTAGTAGTCAAGGGTTTCAAAAAACGCTATCCCTTTGGTACAACAGTCCGGACAGTTTCAAAATCAGGGGTTTCAGCCCCTGATTTCTCGTTGCTGAGGTAGATCTCGAATAGGGCTGAAACCCCTATTCTGTCGTAGTCAATCAAAAACTGTCCGACTATGAAGCCGTGGGGGTGTCAAAGATGGATTTTTAGTGAGCAGGTGATCGATAATTGGACGAGTATTTTCTGTCGCTAAAATTCTCGGTAAGAGAACAGCCAGGTTGCGATCGCAAGCAGTAAAACCACATACACTGCCCCATACCCTGCATTAGCCGCTAGCGTTCCGGTATCTGGCAGCAGCCCGTAGACGGCCTGACTTTTAAGATCTAATCTCGATAAATCCGGGAAGATATAGTAAATGCCCTTGGCAATGGCCTTGACGCCGCTATCTTCCATTTTGTCGCTGAGGGCCAATAGATTATGGCTGAGGTGCCCCATAAAATAAATCGTGAAGGTGAGCACCGTCGCCATCAGTGAGCTGGTTAAAACACCGAACAACACCGCCACCGCAGCCATCAGCGATAGCTCAAAGCCGATATAGAGAGACGCCGTCGCCATCGTGCCAAAGTTATAGTCAATCTGTCGCCAGTTCATGATGGTTAAAAAGACCACTGTCATCGTGGCGATCAGCAACATCAAAACGGCAGAGAGGCCTAGGTGTTTACCGACAATAAACTCGGCTCGGCTCATGGGCTTGGCTAATAGCACCAGCGCAGTTTTGCTCTCAATCTCTTTACGAACCAGATTGCCCCCTTCAAAGGCGGCGATCGCCAGTCCCAGCAGCGCCATGCCGGCCAAACCGACATCGAGGCTAATTTTGCCCTCTGCCCCTACCGAGACTTCATTGAGAAACAACACCGCCAGCACCACCGCAATGGTGTAGAGACCAACGATATAGATGACCCGTTCGCGCAGCACCTCTCGAAAGACATTCGCTGCGATCGTCCAAATCCTTTTAATATTCATGATGTCAAGCACAATATTCATGGACCGTAGATAACCAGAGATATTAATGTTTGCAAGGTTTCCTCACCTATAATGCCCAACTCAGGCCAAATCGAAACCATGGTTTTGCATTGTAGACCGATTGCCCTCTCCGACGGCGAATTATCCCGGTACAGTATTAGTAACCAAACGCGGCCAATACAATGACAAGAAGCGGCATCGGCATTAGAACAGCCCAAGGACGGAATGAACGCGTCATTGGGCAGATTCATGTTTATAACGGGGCCGGGAAAGGAAAATCCCAGGCGGCTTTAGGAGTTGTCCTGCGCTCCATTGGGCTAGGGATTGGTTCTTCCTCGCCCAGCCGGGTCTTGCTGCTGCGTTTTTTAAAGGGGCCAGGGCGTCCCTACGCAGAGGATGCAGCCATTGAGGCTCTGCAGCGGGCTTTCCCTCATCTGGTCGATCAGGTTCGCACGGGACGGGCTGAGTTCTTTGGCGCAGATGAAATCACGAAATTCGACCGTCAAGAAGCACAGCGGGGCTGGGATATTGCCAAAGGTGCGATCGCATCCGGTCTCTACTCCGTTGTTGTACTCGACGAACTCAATCCGGTCTTAGATTTGGGCCTCCTTTCTATTGACGATGTGGTTCGGTCGCTCAAGGAAAAACCTGAACATCTCGAAGTGATTGCCACCGGCAGAGGGACACCGAGCCAGCTTCTAGAGATTACAGATCTGCACTCAGAGATGAAGCCCTATGCCCATCGGGCCGAAGAACTGGGCATTGAAGGGATTGAAATCTATACCGGTGATGGCAAGGGTAAATCTACTAGCGCCCTCGGCAAAGCACTTCAGGCCATTGGTCGGGGGATCAGTGAAGACCAGTCTCACCGCGTGTTGATCATGCAGTGGCTCAAGGGTGGGCGGGGCTATACCGAAGATGCCGCCATTGCCGCCATGCAGCAGAGCTATCCCAAACTTGTCGATCATCAGCGCTGTGGCCGTGATGCGATCGTGTGGCGGGGGCAGCAGCAAGAGATTGACTATGTTGAAGCCGAGCGGGGTTGGGAGATTGCACGGGCTGCGATCGCCTCTGGCCTGTATAAAACCATCATTCTCGACGAACTCAATCCCACTGTAGACCTTGAGCTATTGCCAGAGGAGCCAGTCATGCAGGCATTCCTTCGCAAGCCAAAAGATACCGAAATCATTGTTACAGGCCGCTGCAAAAACCTGCCGGCCTACTTTGATCTTGCCAGTGTTCATTCAGAAATGGTGTGCCACAAGCACTATGCCGAAAAAGGGGTTGATCTAAAGCGAGGAGTAGACTTTTAAGAGAAGTACGACATTGACAAAGATTTCGTAAAAAGAATGCCCAGACAAGCTTCTGACTGACCTAGGCATCATTGATTTGCTGGGTCGGGCTATGGGAGCAACCGATCTTTAGCTGAGGCTGTCGCAGATATAGTCAAAGTAAACATCCATTTCAGCACTGGCTTCTGCCCCGACTATCTTTGCCGTGACGATCTTCATGGCTTGGACCGCCTGAATTGTGGCATCAACTGAAACTCCCAAGGACCGATAGGTCTCCTTAAGGCCATTCAAGACTCGCTCATCCAAAATTGAGGTGTCGCCTGCAACCATCGCGTAGGTGGCGTAGCGCAGATAAAAATCAAGATCACGAACGCAGGTCGCATACCGACTCGTCGTATGCATCGTACCGCTAGGCTGGGTTACATCTGCTCCAGAGAGCGAATAGGCCACTGCATCTTTAACAATATCAGCAGCCTTCTCACGCATAATGGCTGCCGTTTTGACCCGACGCTGACCGGTTATAAAATAATCTTCAAGCTTAGATAGGGTCCCGGAATCAAGGTATTGCCCTTGCAGATCAGAGGTGGTGATCGCTGCGGTAATCGCATCTTGCATAATATCGTTGCTTCCTTGGAGAGATGTACGAACCCACGGGGGTGGCATACTTTTTAATATTATCAATGAATTTTACTTATCATTCAAGTTCACCGGCGCACCGTTGCGATCGCAAACTCCACATTCTCTTAGAACGTTTTGACGTTGACTCACCCCAGGAGCTGCCACTACACGGCCAAGGGCTAACATCATAAAGACCGTCCTGAAGGGCCAGAGTTGGCACTGAGACAATGGTCTTGCGAAGGATGAGAACGAAGCCTCCGACCACCGTTATTAGACAAAGAGAGATTCAAGGCGGGGGGCACAGATTGATACATTGAAGACTTCACCGCTGTATACCGTCTGGTCCCATTACCCCGTCAAGCATAATGTAGGTTAAGTCCCATGCTTTAAGCTGATAGCAAACTTAGATTCTTCTTCTATGAACAGAACGCTACGTAAAGTCATTAAATTTGTACTGATTGTGGCTATCGTTGCATTAGCCATTTGGCTTTTTCAACAGCTAGACCTAGAGCCTCTAAAAGCTAAGGTTAGGAGTCTTGGACCTTGGGCACCCTTCGGTATTTTTGCCCTGCGTGCGGTTAGCATTGTCATTCCTATCATTCCCAGTACGATGTGGGCCTTTCTGGCAGGGTCTTTCCTGAGCTTCCCTGTCGCCGTAGCGATCGTGGTTTTTGCCGATATCGTCTCTTGTAGTTTGGGGTTTTACCTCGCCAAACGATATGGTCGTGGCCTCGTGGAGAAACTGGTGGGCATTCGATTTATGGGAAAAGTTGACACGCTCAGTCAGAAACATTTGGAGAGCAACTTTTTTTTGTTAGCTGGAGCATTAATGACTGGTGCCTTTGACTTTGTGAGCTATAGTGCTGGCTTAACCACAACAAAGTGGAATATGTTCTTGCCAGCCTTAGTGCTGGGAGCTATCGTTTCTGATGTACCAATGGTAGCTATCGGTGCAAACATATTTGAGAAAGGCAATGGTTATATGTTTGCCGGACTTGCTATTTTGAGTGCCTTTTGTCTAGCGATGTTGGCAGGATGGCTACAAAAACGGGCTTCACCCTCGATTATGAATAAATAGGGACTTCACAGCTCTCGTTGAGGTCTACGCTGTGGTGCGTTCACAGCCCATTCAGAAAACTATCGCAACCATTTTGCTAGTGGCTCCTTGCTAGGTATATTCGGTACGATGCATGCCAATCTTCTTTCATCATTTACTATGAAGAATACTGTGGCCTGTTCTCCACTGTAGTTGTTGATTGAGCTTGATGCGCCCCCTCTAACGTCATGAAAGAATCCCCTGAACAGTCCACAGCTCTGCACCCCGCGCTGCAGAATGCCCTCGCTAGCCTTGACTTGAGGCTAGAGGATGAACTCAGCCACTATCGACAGCAACGTTCTCAACTTGCGTTGCCGCCCCAAATGGTGGAGAGTCCTGTTGACGAAAACGATTCGGCCATTCCCAAACCAGACGATCTCAATGCGGGGGGCGAAGACCGTTCTGACCCGCAATGGGCCAAAGCAGAGCCGGAGGTCACCCCCATCTTTGCAAATGCTCTAGAGACCCATCATGACCCAGAGCAACTCGAATTTGAGGGGATGGGCGCAGCAAACTCAATGGAGCCGGTAGAGCCTGAAACCCTTCCTGACGCGGCACTGGTGAACGAAGCCGCCGAAGCACAAGCGTCAGTACTGGTCCCCACGAACAATGCTGAGCGAATTGCAGCAGACGAAGGCGGCATGATTGAGATTGAAACCCCTTTAGATGCGACCTTCGACTCAGAAGCCGTCGAAGCCCTCAATCAGCCCACAGAGCCACCTTCAGATTTTCCAAAATCCTATGAGAATTATCTCGATCCATCGATTGAGGACTATCTAGAATCCTCTGAAGCGCTGCTGCAGCACTTAGAAGAATCAAAGGCGGAGCCTAAAGCCAAAGCAAAGCCCCAGAAGGGCACCAATCTATCCGGTATCTTGCTGCTGTTGCTAGCCGTTCTGGGCATCGGTGGCGGTGTAATCTGGAGCGTTAAACAGCAGAAACCGACACGTCAGCAGCCCCCAGTCTCTTCGCCTTCTCCCGCAGCCTCTGATGCTGTGCCCACGGCAAACCCGGTAACACCACCGCTCCCTTCGCCCACCTTCAGGTTACCGACTAGGCCGAACGACTCTCCTGCGCCAGTCCCGACAGCGAGTTCGGTGCCGCTCCAGCCCCCTGTGGTCCAGCCCTCTGTAAGCCCTGCGGTTCCTCCCCAAAGTCTGCAAAATCCAGTCCCGTCACCTACTGCCCCAACGGCTTCGCCTTGATCTGAGGTTAACGAATCACGCTGATGGTTGAACTGTTTGGCTCCGCCACCAGCAGCACCTCACGAATAATGCGAGCCGCCAGTTTTTGGGCAAGCCCCGTGGCAACCCGTTGCCCAAGGTGATGAACTTCAGGACGAACGAATAAAGCAGCAATGGCGGGCACTAGTTGGAAGGGGTCAAAGCTTTGTGTCTCTTGCAATAAACCCATGATCCGCTGCAGGTGAGCGATGGTGTTGCTCCTATCCGGTGTGTCGGCTTGTGTCGGCTGTCCAGTCAAACTACGCAGGGGAGCAAGGGCCGTATTAAGGGCCGTTTGTCCCACTAAATCGAGGCCGTTGATGAGCTCTTGGGTGAGGCGATCGCGCATGAACTCTCCCCGCTCAGAGAACAAATAGTCGAGGGCCTGGTCGAGTGCCCCATTGAGGTCATAGTCGTAGTTGTTTTTAGCGTTGCGAAGTAGGTTCTCTAGGCGATTCCAGCGGAACTCATCTTCTTTGAACAGTAGATCAATGAGACTCTGCCGCAGCTCAGGAGCAGGGTCTGTCAGAATTCGCTTCGCAACATAGGGATAAGCGGCACTGAGAACCTTGAATTCTTCGTCTACACCAATGGCTATTCCCTCCATCGTGAGGAGCGATCGCACAATCAAAGCGTAATAGGACGGCACCTGAAACGGGTACTCGTACATCAAGCTGGAGAGATCATCGAAAATGCTCTGAATATTGAGTTCCGCTACGCTGGCACCCAAGGCATTATTGAACACCACACCCAAAGCCGGAATGATAGGGGTTAAATCAGTGTCTGGCGTTAAAAAGCCTAGGCGAACGTAGTCGTGAGCCAGCGCCTCAAACTCTCGATTAACAATGTGAACAATTGCATTGATGAGGCCATAGCGCTGATCGAGACGGATCTCGCTCATCATGCCGAAATCTAGGTAGGCCAGCTTACCGTCCGGGGTTGCCAGCAAGTTGCCAGGGTGAGGATCGGCATGGAAAAAACCATGCTCTAAGAGCTGCCTCAATGAGCACTGCACACCCACATCAATAAGATGGCGAGCATCAATCCCTTGCGCCAAAATCTGCTTGGGATCATTGAGCTTGGTCCCGGTGATCCACTCCATCGTCAGCACACGACGGTTGGTATATTGCCAATAAATACTGGGCACATAGATTTCTGGCAGATACCCATATAGCTCTGCGAAATGCTCAGCATTGTGACCCTCCTGCACGTAGTCCATTTCTTCAAACAGACGTCCGGCAAATTCGTCAAGAATTGCAACCAAATCACTGCGAGACTTAAACTGCTTTTGCGCCCAGGTTGCCAGCCCCCGCAGCAAATAAACATCCAGGGCAATTTGCTCCGCTAGACCGGGCCGCTGAACCTTAACGGCGACCTGCTCACCGGAATGCAGCCGACCTTTATAGACTTGCCCTAAAGAAGCTGCCGCGATGGGATCAGGGGTTAACTCCGCATACAGTTGATGAGGTGGTTGACCCAACTCTTCTTCAATGAAACGAAAGGCGATTTGATTGTCAAAGGGTGGAATCTGATCCTGTAGTTTCGACATCTCTTCAAGATACGCGGCGGGCAAGATATCGGGCCGCGTCGACAGCGCTTGACCGATCTTAATGAAGGCTGGCCCCAGCGCCGTCAGCATTTCGCGCAGCTCTATTGCTCGTGCTCGCTGCTGCCGAGAGCTTAACCCCACACGCTGATCCCACCAGCGTCCCACCTGGAATCGGGCAAAGGTGGTGGTGATAAATAACCACCGCCGCGCCACTTTGAGGCGCTGCCCCCGATATTGCTGTTCAATTTGAGTCGGGTCGTAACGAACCGCTGCAGGGTGCTGACTTAGCGGACGAGCGGGTTCGGATGGCTCGTCCGTAGGCCAATCGATAGCCTCTACCTGAATCGGTTCGGGACGCGATGAAGTGATGGGCCGAGTAGCCAAGGTCATAATGATAGTCCGGTCACGGCTGCAAAAGTAGAGAGGCTCTTAGTGACGCTCAGGGTTGAACGACACATCTTCATTTTTTTTTTAGAATCCTCTCTTGTAACGCATTGTAACAACAAGATCAGCAAAAGGGGGAAACTCTAAACAGGGACTGCTTTTCACCGCTTTTTCTGGTTCAATGGTGGATCCCAGGTTGGCATTGTGAAAATGTTACGATACTAAACATAAACGAATGTGTCTGCCTCTATTGCAAATTTATTCAAGGCGTAACAAAGCGAACGGTCTGCTGCTGCTGCAATCAAGTATGCTTCGGAAGTTCTCTGATTGCCGCCAGTTTATGTCCCGGCTTGTCCATCCCATCGCATGTGATTTCTGTGGACCCTTGCGACCACATTTACTCTGACGGACGAGGTTTCAAGATATGAAAAATGCAGACACATCTAAAGATCTGGTTCGGACGTACCTCCGTGAAATTGGTCGGGTTCCCCTGCTGACTCACGAACAAGAAATTACCTATGCCAAAAGTGTGCAGCGGTTTATTGAGCTACAGGCACTCAAGGATGACCTGACGGACAAATCTGAGCAAGAGCCTTCTTTAGAGCAATGGGCTGCAGCCGCGCAGCTCTCTAGTACTGAACTACAGTCCCAGGTCGTAGAAGGGGAAGCGGCGAAGCGCAAAATGGTGGAGGCTAATCTCCGCCTAGTGGTGTCGGTGGCAAAGAAGTATATCAAGCGCAATGTCGATCTGCTCGATCTGATTCAAGAGGGCACCATTGGCATGACGCGGGGGGTTGAGAAATTTGATCCCACGAAGGGCTATCGATTCTCGACCTACGCCTACTGGTGGATTCGGCAGGCGATTACCCGTGCGATCGCAGAAAAAGGTCGCACCATTCGTCTCCCCATCCATATCACCGAAAAGCTCAATAAGATCAAAAAAATGCAGCGGCAACTGGCCCAAGAATTGGGCCGTTCCGCCACCATTGACGAGCTTGCAGATGCTCTGGAGCTAACCTCAAAACAGGTGCGTGAGTATCTAGAGCGCTCTCGACTCCCGTTGTCGTTAGATGTCAAGGTCGGCGACAACCAAGATACAGAACTAGGCGAATTGATTGAAGATCCCACCGCTTCGCCTGAGGCTTACACGATGCAGGTGTCGCTGCGCCAGGATCTGGCCCGACTTATGGCGGACTTGACCTCACAGCAGCAGGAGGTTCTCAAACTCCGATTTGGCCTCGATAGCGGCAAGCCCCTCACCTTGGCAAAGGTCGGCGAACATCTAGAGATTAGTCGAGAGCGCGTTCGCCAAATTGAACGGGAGGCTCTCAATAAATTACGGAAACGCAAGGGCGATATCCATGAGTACCTCGCCAGCTAGGACGGAATTTTCGCTGTCGCAGTTCGGTTCTGCACACTGCGGTGCTCATTCGTCCGCTGCTACAGTGGGGGCACCAGACCGTTAGGTAGGATTTCATGATGGATAACCTCAAAGATAGTACCAACATTGATTCGTCTCGTGCTTATTCAGATAATCAGCTCTGGCGCTACGTGCAGTCCATGGATGAGAGCGCAGTGGAGCGACTCTCTAAGCCTGGTTCGGACGAAGTTAAGCAAGTCATGGAACGCCACATTCTGTCGTTACTAGGGCACCTGCCATCGGGACAGTTTGATGTGATGATTACCACCAGTCGTGAACATTTGGCCCATCTTTTGTCGGCAGCGATGATGAATGGCTACTTTCTGAAGTCGGCAGAGCAGCGCTTAGCAGTGGAAAGCTTGATGCCGTCCTTCTGTGAACCATCAGACGAGATGAACCGAGAGGAAATGGACCACTAAATATTGAGTGACAGTATCAAGATCAAGGAGATCGCGTCTACTGACGTTCACCTCCTCCAAGATTCACTACAAATTTGGTATCACCAATGGGGTCGAGATCTGCCTTGGCGGCGGACACCTGACCCCTATGCAATCTGGGTCTCTGAAATCATGCTGCAGCAGACGCAGGTGAAAACGGTGATCCCCTACTATGAGCGGTGGCTTCAGCAGTTCCCGACGGTGTCCGTTTTGGCCGCTGCCGATCAGCAACAGGTGCTGAAGGTATGGCAGGGGCTGGGGTATTATGCACGGGCGCGTAATCTTCACCGCGCGGCCCAACAGATTGTAGATCGCTGGAACGGTCAATTTCCTGATACCCTAGACGCGGTTCTGCAATTGCCGGGGGTAGGTAAAACAACCGCAGGCGGTATTCTCAGCTTGGCCTTTGATCAGCCAGAACCGATCCTCGATGGCAATGTGAAGCGAGTCTTAGCCCGTTTGACGGCGCTATCGGTACCACCCAAGCAGGCCATAGGGAAACTGTGGACGGTTTCAAAGCAGTTGTTAGACCGCCAGCATCCTCGAAATTTCAACCAAGCCCTGATGGATCTGGGGGCGACGGTTTGTTTACCCAAGGGGCCGAGTTGCGATCGCTGTCCTTGGTCACCCCACTGTCACGCCTTTCTGTTGAATCTACAAACCAAAATTCCCATGTCTGAACCCCGTGCCCCCCTTCCCCATAAACAAATTGGCGTTGCGGTGATCTGGAACGACAACGATCAGATCCTGATTGATAAGCGTCCTGAGAAAGGTCTGCTCGGTGGCCTTTGGGAATTCCCCGGCGGCAAGATTGAAGCGGATGAAACGGTCGAAGACTGTATTCGCCGCGAAATTCAAGAAGAACTAGGCATTGACATTGAAGTCGGCGATCATTTGATTACCGTTGATCATGCCTATACTCACTTCAAAGTCACCCTCACCGTTCATCACTGCCGTCACCTTAAAGGGGAGCCACAAACCCTTGAATGTGACGAGATCCGCTGGGTGACATTGGACGAGATCGAATCCTATCCATTTCCCAAGGCCAATCAGCAAATTATTGATGCCCTAAAAACCGTTTCGCCATAGCCACAGGCCTGAGCATGAAACAATAGGAAGGCGATTCATTACACTGTGAAGGAAATCCTAGGTTGAGTACCGTTTATACCCGTCCCCTGGCCCGTCTTGTGGAGCAACTGCAGCGGTTGCCCGGGGTGGGACCCAAAACAGCGCAACGGCTGGCACTGCATATTCTCAAGCGCCCAGAAACAGAGGTACACGCCCTAGCTCAGGCTTTAATTGAGGCCAAACAGCAGGTGGGGTTCTGTTCAGTTTGTTTTCATCTCTCAGCAGAGCCCGTGTGCGATATTTGTCGCGCCCCCAACCGCGATAGTGCAACGCTCTGCGTCGTCGCCGATGCGCGAGATGTGATTGCCCTTGAAAAAACACGGGAATTTCGAGGCCGTTACCATGTCCTGGGTGGCTTAATCTCGCCCATGGACGGTATTGGACCAGAGCAACTTAATATTCAGGCGCTGGTTAAACGGGTCAGTCAAACAGACATTCATGAGCTGATTCTCGCCATTAACCCCAGCGTTGAGGGGGAAACCACAACGCTATACGTGGGGCAGTTGCTCAAACCCTTCACCAAGGTGACTCGGATCGCCTTTGGTCTGCCGATGGGGGGCGATCTCGAATATGCCGATGAAGTCACCCTCGCCCGCGCCTTAGAAGGGCGTCGAGAGTTAGATTAAAACGTCTTGCTTAGAGCTTTTGCTTTACGAAGTTGACCAGTTGGGCCAGCGCTTTTTTCAGAGTGGCCACCTCAGCTTCAAGGCTATCAACCTTCTGGTGTAGCGCTGCAATTTCTGATGCATCTACGCCAGCACCGGCAACTTTAAGCGGTGTTGCCCCGGTCCGAATGCGGGGCTGTTTAGACTTCGTGATTGCGCCCTTAATCGCGGACTGAAGCTGCTGCTTTTCAAAGGGCTTTTCGATAAATTCAAAGAACTCAAATGGCTCTGTGAGTTTATCGGTGACTTCTTCTTTGCGACCCGACATAATCACAAGGGGGATCGCCTGGAGGCTGTGCTCATTTTGAAGTTCTTGATAGACTTCCCAGCCACTAAGGCGAGGCAGCAAGAAGTCTAGCATGATCAAATTAGGACGCTCTTGGCGAATGAGGTTGAGTCCTTCAACACCATCTTTTGCTTCTAGGACTTGAAAATCACCCTCTGGGAGCATGTCTCTGACTCGCATGCGGATAACTTTACTGTCGTCAATGACTAGAATTTTGTGACCTGCCACGTATTTCTCCTGCGTCCACCGATTCTAAGCTTTCAATCTTATCATTAGTCTTCATCAGTAAAGATAGCTCTGTCAATGCATTCATTTAAATTGAGGGCTGCTACTTGAGATTCTGACTCTTTTCTTAGGTTTCCCATCTCATTTCTATTTTTGTCATTGGGCCTGAAATTAATAGAGAGGCTCTCACCGTCGTTGACGTTTGCCTCTGAGTGCTAGTGGCATTTGTTCACGCCCAAGGGTTGGCGCTCAGAGGCTGCAGTGATAGTCTGCTGAAGGAATACTGCAATTGCATCAAAGACGCACACCATGTTTTTTAAGTCTGATCGAGATCTGGTGACTCATGGACAACAGGTTTTGGAGGCCACTTGGGACAAGTTTCCAGAGCTATCGCGCAATCAGATTGCCTTGACTTGGTTGGTTTATGACCCACCGTTTCCCACCAATACAGGGGGAGCATTAGATGCTCAGACCTTCTGGCAGTACCCCGTCCGAGGCTTTAGTTATCGCGGTATGGAACGCATTTATCCGGCCAGTGTGGTGAAGCTCTTTTACTTGGTGGCCTGCCATGAGTGGCTAGAAACGGGGATGCTGCAACCGTCGTCAGAGCTAGATCGGGCCATGCAAGACATGATTGCCGATTCTAGTAACGATGCGACGGGGTTAGTGGTGGATATGCTGACGGGAACGACCAGTGGCCCTGAGCTACCGCCAGAACCCTTTGAGACTTGGAAATATCAGCGTAATCTTGTCAATCGCTATCTGCAGTCCCTGAGCTGGTCGGAGCTAGACACCATTAATGTGAATCAAAAAACCTGGGGAGATGGCCCCTATGGTCGAGAAAAGGTGTTCGTGGGCCATCAAAATCGCAATATATTGACCACGGATGCGGTCGCCCGCTTGCTGCATAGTTTAGTGGGGGGCGTCGCGGTTTCGGGGGTGCGATCGCAACAGATGATGTCCGTCATGCAGCGCAGTCTCAATCCCGAAGAACTCGCCGCAAACCCAGAGAATCAAATTTCTGGCTTTTTAGGGGAGGCGCTCCCTCAAGAAGCTCAAATTTGGTCAAAGGCAGGCTGGACCAGCACGGTTCGCCATGATGCAGCTTATATTGAATTGCCCAATACCCATCCCTGTACGCTGGTGGTCTTTATTGACAACCCTACCCTTAGTCAGAACAAAGAAATTTTGCCCTTTATTTCTCAAAAAGCCTTAGATGCCGTCCCTCTGCGGTCCTAGCGATATTGACCCTTGCGGGGGGCATCGCGCTCTGTGGAGGTGAACTAGCCCCCTATACTGGAGGAACTGACCTCAGTAATGCCGTTTCTCGGCCTAGGAACTGACCAGCTACTATGGACCCAAAATGGCTCAGGCCTCCATCCATAATCCTGCGCAGGTGGGGATATCTGCTCTGTGGCATTTGCCTTGCAATTGGGCTAAATCTCAGCACCGGTTTGGTACAGGCTTTGCGTCTACCACCGCCGCCGGTGTTTGTTTCGGGTGCTCTTTTCCACCATTCTGAGTCGCCTAGCATTTTAGAACCTGATCAGTTGGCTCAAGCTACCGATTTAAGTCAACTGTGGCAAGCGGGTCAACGTCATTACCAGGAGGGACAATTTGCTGCTGCTGTCTCCGTTTGGCAGCAGGTCGCAGACCGCTATAAAGAACAGGGAGACGATGTTAACCAAGCCGTCGTTCTCAATCATCTGGCTGCAACCTATCAAAAATTAGGCGACGGGGCACGGGCAAACCAGGTCATTCAACAAAGCCTGTCGTTATTAGGCAATCAGCCCAAGGCGTCGTTACCGTTGGCCCAAACCCTGAATACGCAGGGCAATCTTCAGTTTGCTCAGGCCAATCCCACCGCAGCGCTAGAGACCTGGCAACGAGCCGCTCAGACCTATGCGGCGGCAGGGGATCGAGCCGGTCAAGCTGGAAGTCTGATCAATCAGGCTCAAGCCGAGCAGGTTTTGGGGTTTTATCTCAGGGCGCGCAAGACCCTCAACAAAGCCAAGACCTCCATAGAACAGCAGACTGACCCTGCCTTAAAAACCACTGGTCTCCGTAGTCTCGGAGATACCTTACGGTTAGTGGGGGAATTGGAGCAGTCTGCAGCCGTGTTGCAACAAAGCCTGACCATTGCTCAATCGATGGGGATATCAGAGAGCTTGTCTGCGGCCCAATTAAGCTTGGGCAACACCGCCTATGCCCAAAAAGATCTGGCACAGGCGCTGGCCTACTACCGCACCGCTAGCCAATCTTCGCAACTTGATATCAAAACTCAAGCCCTGCTCAATCAACTGACGGTTTTAATCGATCAGGAAAACCGGCCGCGAGCAGAACAACTATTGCCTCAGATTCAAACTCAGATCTCGGCCCTCCCGATCAGTCATGAAGCAGCCTACAGCCGCATTAACCTCGGCCGCAGTATGATTCGACTGAGACAGGAGTTGTCATCATCGCTCACGTGGCGGCAGATTGCTCAGTGGATTGCCCCTGCCGTGACTCAAGCTCAAACCCTCAAAGATTTGCGAGCCGAATCCTACGCGAAGGGCACGCTAGGCCATCTTTACGAAGAAACCGGCCAATGGTCCAGTGCAGAAGATCTCACCCAAGCCGCATTAACAGCGTCACAGGCGGCTGAAGCACCCGATATTAGCTACCAGTGGGATTGGCAGCGGGGACGTATTTTGAGGGCGAAGGGAGAGTTAGAGGCGGCGACAGCGGCCTATGAGCGTGCCTTTATAACGCTGCAGGCGCTCCGCAGTGACTTAGCTGCGATCAGCCCCGATATTCAGTTTTCGTTTCAACAAATGGTAGAGCCGGTCTACCGTGATTTTGTCGATTTACTGCTGCGGTCTCCAGCGGCCAGTCAGCAGCAAATTCGTGAGGCACGGGATGTCTTGGAAGCCCTGCAGCTCGTCGAACTAGAAAACTTTTTCCGCTCTGCTTGTCTGGAGGGGCAGCGGGTCGCGATTGATCAAATCAATCAAAAAAATGCGGCAGTTCTATACCCAATTGTGCTGAAAGATCGCATCGAGGTTATTGTCAGTCTTTCGGGACAGCCGCTGCGACACTATCCTGTGTCTGTTTCTAAGGTAGAGGTGGAGAAAACAGTCACTCAACTTCGTCGTTTTCTGGAAAAGCCCTATACCGCTCCAGAGGGGCAGCGCTTGGGGCAAACCCTCTATCGTTGGCTGATTCAACCCGCCCAGTCAGATTTAGCACAGGTTAATACCTTGGTTTTTGTCTTGGATGGTTCGCTGCGAAATGTCCCGATGGCAGCTCTCTATGATGGCAGTCAGTATTTAATTGAGCGCTATAGCTTGGCATTAGCGCCGGGGCTACAGCTTCTCGCTCCCCGTCCCCTAGAAACACAAGAGTTGAAGGTGTTGGCGGGGGGGCTAGCAGAAAGCCGATATGGATATCCGCCCCTCGTCAATGTGCGTAAAGAGCTAGCAGAGATTAAGGCGACTGTCCCGACCCACGTTTTGCTTGATCGCAAGTTTACTAGCGAGGCGCTGCAGCAAGAGGTTCAGAGTGCCTCGTTCCCGGTGGTGCATTTAGCGACCCACGGAGAGTTCAGCTCTAATGCTGACGGTACGTTTATTTTGGCCTACGATCGCCCCATCCAAATTAGCAAGCTCAATGAACTTTTGCGTAGCAGTGAACAACAGCGATCGCAACCCATTGAGTTATTAGTCTTGAGTGCCTGTAAAACAGCCGCAGGAGATCAGCGAGCGGTACTGGGGTTAGCGGGTGTTGCCGTCCAAGCGGGGGCTAGGAGCACTCTAGCTTCGCTCTGGTACTTAGATGATGCTTCAGGTGCCCAGTTCATTAGTGCCTTTTATCGAGAGTTGAAGTCCGGCACCTTAAACAAAGCGGAAGCTCTGCGGCAGGCACAGCTCTCATTGCTTAAAGATCCTGATTATCGCCACCCCGCGAACTGGGCACCCTATGTGCTGGTGGGGAATTGGCTGTAGGCTCTCTGAATATCCCCTAGGGATTCCATTATGGATTGCTAGAGGTGGCCTACAGTGCGTCGGTGGTGCAGCAGGGTAGCAAAGGGGCATTTGCAATAGCATCTAGCCCCACTTGCCCAAGCAAATCAGCCCAGGCTGCTTGAATCTGAAGATCGTTAGGATTTGACCGCCGCAACTGTGCCAACCGAGTCAGGGCATCATGCCACAGTCCCTGCTCAGCCTCCATTGCAACCTGCTCTAAATCGCTGGCTTGCTTTGGCTCAACGTTGTTCGTCGGGACTCGATAGAGCGATCCCTTCACAAACAAGTTAGGGTGGCTGGCCGTCGCCTCTAACAGCATCGTCCAGGTATAGCGTTGATTGACCTGAAGCGCGGGCGCAGAGGCCGGGAGGGTAAACTCAATCACGCCCTCTGCCGCCTGTGCAGGGAGCGTCAAGCTCGTCCGATAAACGTAGCGATCTTGGTCATCTTGCAGAATAAATTCCACCGAAGTTGACTCTGTGGTGGGCGTCACAAACCAAAGCGTTGGGCGAGCTGCTGCCGTTAGTCCCCAAACAAAAGGGGTAAGATCACCGGCCTCGGTGACCGGCACCAATGCTGTCAGATTAGGGGGCTGGCACTGCAGTTGTTTTTCCTCAGTCTTCACCGACGCCAATGCGTTCAGCCCTGAGCAGGTCGCGAGTTCCCCGCCCCGACTTGACCCACCTTTTCGACGCCCCTTCGGAGCGCCCGGATCATTGGGCGGCTTGGGTAGAACCAATCGTAGCTTAGTCGTGCGATTCAAGGCCGTTTGCTGGGCGTAGATCGTACGAGGGGCCGAGCTGATTACCAGCAGGGTACTGCCCAGAATGAGAAGAGAAAGCCGAGCATTGGTCATGATTCAGTCCCCTGTACGGAAGGTTGGCGTTGTGCAGATTTGAGATAGACCACCTGAGCCGTCGTTGCTAAATAGGCTAAGAGCATTGGCATCAAAGGGATCCACAGCCCTTGATTGAGGGCAAAAAAGCAGCCGCCAGTGAGTATCACCAATGTAGCAGTTCCGGCTATCAGGGTCGGTTTTGCCCCGGTGAGTCGCCCCGCGAAAAGACCACCGACCATTGACCCGCAGAAAATCAAAATTCCATCGCCCCACGGCGGCATTACCCAAATGAGAGTGCGCCCATCTAAAACTGCGCTGAGCAGTTGGCTGATCATATGAGCTTGAATAAAAACCCCCGGCACTTTCCCGGCCCCCGTCGCGCCAAAGGGAGTGGCCCATTGATCACCGCTACCGCTGGCGGCAACCCCAATCAGGACAATTTTGTCTTTAATGTTGTCGGGATTAACCTCTTTATTCAACACCTGAGTCAGAGTTACTGTGGGAGCTATTTCGTCGGGCCTTGGCCGCGCACGATAGTTAAGAAAGGCCTGGATGCCGTTGGCATCGATGGTTTGGTAGCCTCCCCAGCGAGATTGAATTTTGGGGATCACCGTTTGCCCCAATGTCAGTTGATTCTGGGCCGTAAAGGTGGGCTGGATCTTTTGATGGGCGAGATAGTGAATTGCCAGCAGTGAACTAAAGGCATAGGGGGTAGTGCAGGGCGAAGCCGGATCCGGTGTCATATACAGAAGCTGTCGGCGCAGCGCACCATCAGGATCGGCAACAACATCACTAAATCCCACTTGATCTGAAGATAGCTCCGGCGGTGGCGCGATGCCGGTGGGATCAAGGCCAGCATCACTATTTTTGCAGACCCCCACCCAGGAATCTGCCTCTTGAAGCTGTTGGCGCAGTAGGGGCTGATTACCTTGAACGGCAAAGTCGCGATAGATATCTAGGCCTATGGCACGGGGCTGATAGGGCTTCAATGTGGTGATCAGTTGACTTAAGGTTTGATCGGATAGGGAGCTACGCCGGGCGTCTTCACCCTGGGCCTGAATCTCAGCTTCTGAGATGGTGACAATCAATAGACGGGGATCTGGCTCTTCTTGAGGCCGCAGCAGCATCAGGCGATCAAAGGTCCACAGTTCTAGCGATTGAAACAGTCCCAGCCAGCGTCCTCCCAGAATTAAGATGGCGATAAGGGTACTGCTGGCGAGAATTGATAGCCAAGGCTGTTGTTTGATGTTCGGTTGTTTAATATTTGACAGTAGAACCGGGTCGGCTGGCTGTACCGAAATGGGGGTGGAGAGCGCTGGGTTGATCAGCGGTGCAATCAGAGACTGCGTTCGTGCTCCCAAATCATGCCAGGTAGGAGGGATGACCGCTGGGTTCTGCACAATCACCGGCAGCCAAGTGGCGCAGGGATAGCCCTTTTCTAGGCTTTGTAGACGCTCTCGTGCATCCCGCATCGCCAGGTAGAGAGAGCGGCCCTGGGAAAAGCTCTGCAGAAAATACTTTAAGAAGGCCTGGGCCACGGGATCAGGAACGGGTTCCCTCATCACCACAAGCTGAGGGATCTCTAAGTCGGCCAGTGCCCGCCCCAGACCTAGACCATCACAGGAATTGAAGATGGCAAGCTGCAGCCCATGGGCTGCAGCTTTTTTCAGTGCATAGTGGAGATCTTTAATCTCAAGGGTATCGGTGGCATTGAGGCTGAGTTGACCGGCCGTCGCACCTTGACTATGGCTGTGGCCTGCAAAAAAGAGAATATCCCAATGCTGCTCCCAAAGTTGATCGCTAAGCTGATCGCGGCGGGGTTCTACTAAAAATTCCACGTCGGTATTGGAGAGCTGTTTTAAAAAGGTTCGATCTGCCTCAACATTAATCCCAGCACTATTGCCCAAAATCGCTAGAATGCGAACCTCGCCAGGGGGATGTATGTACTCAATGGGTGCGCTCGTATAGGTTGCCGCTGCCACGGCTGATTCTAACTGAGGGTAGCGCTCTAGGAGCGTCCAGGTATGCCAGGGCAGCTTCTGAAGCTGCACATCATCGGTCTGCAGGATAAAACGGATGAGATCGCAGGGTAATAGTTGCTCTAAAATTTTCTCGCACACCGGGCGAAACTCTGTCGCCCCAAGCCATGCATTGAAAGCCTGACAAAGCTGAGCGGCGGCTTGACGGCAGTCTGCAAAGCGGGAAAAATTAGTAACCTGATTGGGTAACGGCTTAATGCGAGTCGGCAGTCCCAATGTCTCATAGGCGGCTAGCCACCGTGCGTAGGCAAGGGACAATGGAGCCATCGCAGGCAGCACACCGGGCATTTCAGTCGATGGGCGGCCCCCCTCGTCCCCAATCTGGAGGGTGAGGCCAAAGCCTTGGGCCAGACTGCCTTGATCAACTCTGAGAACTACCAGTTTGTCAGCCATCGTCACTTCAGTGCTAGACAATAAAGCGTTCGGTTATAGACTCCTCGCCCAACGTGACCGCCACGCTAAACCGCTCTCCTGGGTATCCACTGAACTGTAGCTGCAGACAATCATCATCAGGGTTGGCTTGGGCCTCTAACAGGGGGTGATCAACATCATCAGCAATGACCAACCGCAGATCCACCGGCAGGCAGACACCGTTCGCCAGCGGATGCACCTGAACACAGAAAAGGCGCTGATGATCTTGAGGGTAGCAATCAACCACCAAAACCACTGAAACCCTTGAAAGGGGGATCAGCTTTGCCTGCTGCACTTGACCTTCAGTAACAGCCTTCGGCTCTCCAACTTCAGCTCGTCTAAAACTCAGGGCCAATCCGTTGTGCCCCAACAATGAATCAACCGTTTGCCAGCCGCCTGAGAAAACATCCTGGAGCCACTGTCCGATCTGGTGCCAATTGCCGTCTGGGGTCGCAGGCTGAGCAAGACTGAACTCGCTGAGGTGAGCCAATAGAGACTCTAGGGGACTAAGCTGATTAAGGTGGATATGGGCTGTGGCCGCTGTGGGCATAAAACCCATGAGATTTGCCCGCCGTAAATCATCTGAAATCTGCACCACCAGATAGCCAATCCGATCAACCCACACCTCCGGGGGGAGCTGACAGGTCTTTTCTGAGGTTCGAATGGGCCGACATTCTAGCCGACCAGAGCCAGCGACCTCTAAATCAGCAACGTCAGCCACAGCCCGCACCACAGGATTCCAGCTATCGCTGGCGTCTAGATCGCAAGGGATCCCCATCATGGCTAGATAGTCATGAACCACCCACACCGCTAGTGTATTGAGGCGTACTTGCTCTTTTTTCTCATGGGTGGTCTGTTGCGCGGAGAATTGCTCTGCCGTTTGGCGAGCGGTCGTTGTGATCGGAAGGATGAAGGCTTGGTCAGTGGGATGCATAGCTGGGCTGAATTAAAGATGCGTACTATAGATATCCTTCACACTGCCCAAATTTACGCAAGCGAGGCATACATTTTCTCTGATAAAAGCTACTCAGCGTAGAAACGGCGACGCCAAATTCAGTGGATAGCGTCTCCCAGCCTGTTTCAGGGGGCAATCGCCGCAAAATAAGAACCTGGCAGTTAATATCAGGACGATTTTGAATATGAGTGCGGCGCAAATCCCCGGTTGCATCAACCTCTGCCCAAGCACGAGTCTGCTCAAGAATGGGGGGAATATCGGGGCCGGAGGCGAGGTTCTCGGTCACGTCCCTTGGAGCCTTAGACTCTGAGATTGAGACAGAAACAAACTTTGATCGTTGTGTTTGCTGCGCGGTGCGACAATCCTGCAGGCGCCATTTTAGATAGCGATTGAGCCAAGTAATGACACTACTGCGCTCAGGGTCATACTGTTCGCCGGTACCGGCTTCACAAACGTTCTGACAAAAATACACCCAGGTTTGCTGCAAAGCATCCTCGTAGTAGGGCGTATTTTCGTGCCACATTTTGTGGGACTGCTCAATGATGCGAATAATTTGCGTCAGACATTGCTGGCGCTTGAGGTGCCCCGGCGGATATCGACGGGCCTCAACCACCAATGCACGAATTTCTGATTCGATAGTCATGCGCGTTTCAGTTAGTTGCATACCATCACCTTTAGACCATCAACTAGACGTTACTTCTACAGATTTAGGTCGGCAAAAGGAGAAGCCCCCTCCGAGCAATCTTTAAAGTGGAGGTCGGCAGACCGGTATGGACCACCGCAGTCTTCCCAAACAGATTGCTATTCAACCCTGTGTAAATACAGTAATGAAGTAGATACAGCCTGCCAGTGAGGTAAATCACATCTAGCTTGTAATTGCCATCATTCTCTCTTAATCTCTCATGGTCGCTGACCTAGAACAATGCCGTTGCTCAGATTGAAACATGATTGTGAACGGAATAAAGCCATCTGCTCAGCAAAAACCGTAAGCTTAATAGATGAAGATGGCGTAGTCGTGACATTTTATAAACTATGACCGAGGAAAAATCAACGCTTACCCCCAATGTATCTGCGGGGGCAGGGCGAGTCAGGAATCTGTTGATTGCTGGCGCTGCAATGGTGCTTGCGATCGCACTTTTTATTGGCTTACAGGGACAGACCCAACGCCCCTCTTTAACGGCGTTAGCTGAGTCCTCAATGCCCCTCAATGAGGCACTGGCGAACGGCCAACCGACGCTGCTAGAGTTTTATGCCGACTGGTGTACGAGCTGTCAGGCAATGGCGGCAGATATGACCCGCCTCAAGCAGGACTATCGTGACGTCAACTTTGTCATGCTCAATGTTGACAACACCAAATGGATGCCTGAAATTTCACAGTTCGGAGTGGACGGCATTCCGCACTTTGTGTTCCTTAATCGTTCTGGAGAGGTGTTAGCCAATGCCATCGGTCAGCAGCCCCGCACCATTATTGCCGGTGACCTCGCGGCCTTGGCTGCTGACCAGCCCCTACCCACTTCAACAACCCTAGGGGAAGTATCTGCCTTTAAGTCTCCTGAGAGCAGCGCTCCCCGATCCGATGACCCGCGCGGTCATGGTGGCCTTCCCAACAAATCAGCCTGAGTCTTTTATCTGCAAAGTTTGGCGAATAAGCTGGACAAACTTCTGGGTGCTGTCAGCAGCAGAAAGCTGGTGGGCCTGAGCTGACATGGCGGCAAGACGCTGGGGCGATCGCAACAGCCCCAGCACCGTCTCGGTAAAATTCTCAGCGGTGAGGTCTGCCTCACGGAACATTTGAGCCGCCCCGGCCTTTACAAATACCTCAGCGTTATAGGCCTGATGGTCTTCGGCTGCGTAGGGATAGGGAATCAAAATAGAGGGAGTGCCCGTGGTGGCTAGCTCTGTTAGCGTGCCTGCCCCAGAGCGGCTGATGGCTAAATTAGTGCGCTGCAGCAGCCCCGCCATGTTGTCGCAGAAAGACAACGCCCTGTAGTGAGGATGGCTAAAACTATCGGCCTCACCATCACGCTCTCCCGTTAAATGCACAATCCAAGCTCCCTCCTCTAGCCAAGACTGGGCACACTGACGCACGAGCCGATTCACCGCGACGGCCCCCTGACTGCCCCCTGCTACCGTAATCACCACTGCATCTTCAGGAATATCGAGATCAAGAGGAGCCGCTGCTAAAAAGTTAGATCGTACCGGCGTCCCCACCGTTACAGTGTGGGCATTCGGCAAATAGGGTGCTGTTTCTTTAAATCCTAGGGCAATCACGCTACACCAGCGGCTCAGCCACTTTGTCACCTTCCCCGGTATCACATTTGATTCATGGAGCACGCTAGGCAAGCCCAGGGAATAAGCCGCAATAATGGCAGGTGCTGCAATATACCCCCCCGTGGTGACGACTCCCTCAAACTGCCCCTGCTTCAGCAATCGCCGCGTTTGGATAATAGAACGGACTAACTTACTGAGGACAATCCCTGTCTTGAGGCCCAGACTGGTCTGAAAGCCCTCCATAGGGATCGTCTTTAGCTCATATTTAGAGGGCAATAGCCGGGTCTCTAGGCGATCGCTAACGCCTAGCCAAGTCACACAATAATCGGCTTCTAGCGCCTCAGCCGCAGCCAGTGCAGGATACAGGTGTCCCCCTGTTCCACTGGCTGCCACCAACAGTCGGCTGGATTGATCGTCCTCTGATTGTCTCGGTTCTAAAGCATGGTCGGGCATGGTAGCGGGTTCAGGGTTTAAACGCTAGGGTATCTCTTAGAGTAATGGTTCTCTGATCGTTCAGCCCAGGCAATTGTACCAAGCCATCATAGGGGCTTAACGATTCCTCAGCCTAGCCTTTATCGGCGAGCTGGACATTAGATGAATAGTATCAATGCTCCCCCAATTGTTTATGGATTCTGCTTATGAATGCCCGTGCTGTTAGAGGAACTGCCGTCAAACGGTCCTTGGGCCTATCCTGTGGTTTAATCGCAACCTTGGCAACCCTTTTGCCCGTTGAGTTGGCCGTAGCCCAACAGACTCCGGCTGACGTGCCCCCTCCGGCCCCGGTAGCAGCCCCCGTCTCAGCGCCAGCAGAGGTAATAGAAACGTTGCAGGCAATGGATGAAGCCGCCAGTCAGCAGCAAATGAAGCGTCTATTGCGCTTTTATAGCCCAGACTTCTCTAATAGTGACGGCTTAAACCGCCAGTCCATGAAGCAGGCGATCAAAGATTTCTGGGATAAGCATCAAGATCTCAGCTATAAGACAGAGCTGCTGTCTTGGAAAGCCGACTCACAGGGTGGAGGCATCGCCACCACCAAAACCACCATCACTGGCACTAGCACCGTGGCAGATCGCAAGATGGATCTGACCGCGACGATTCACGCTCAGCAGCGCTGGTTAAACAAGCAAATGGTGAACCAGACCATTACGGCAGAAGAAAGTCAGCTTGTCAGTGGCAATACCCCTCCTAAAGTCACAGTCCATCTGCCGGATGAAGTGAAGGTGGGAGAAGCGTTCAATTTTGATGTTATTGTAAGCGAACCTTTAGATGAGCGACTACTCTTGGGGGCTGTGGTTGAAGAAGGTATCTCGGCGGAAAGCTATTTAAAGCAACCAGATCTAACGCTAGAACTGCTCCCAGCAGGAGGGTTATTTAAGGTGGGGCAGGCACCGAAGAAACCTACCAGCGAGTGGATCTCAGCGGTGTTGGTTCAAGATGGGGGAATGATCGCGATCAGTCGTCGACTGACCGTGGTGCAGCGTAAGTCCAAGACCAATTAATCCCTAATGTTAGTGTGAGCTATGACTTCAGAGCAGTTTGATACTGCCATTCCTTTCTCTACCGCTGAGCCGATGGCTGTCTCTGAACAGCAGGTTCATTTCAAAACGGAATCCGACGGCTTGACGCTGTATTTACCGGCCCCGTCTGAGACGCGGCTCGATTGGTCTGAGCTGTGGCAGCAACTCCAGCTTAGGCTAGAGGCAGGCAAACGCTTTTGGGACAATAGCACTGCCGTCAATGTGGTGGTGGGCGATCGCTTAATTGATCAGCGCCAGCTCCAGCAGTTGGCCGCTGCCCTCTCGGCTGTCAACCTCCATCTGCAATGCGTGCACACAAGCCGTCGCCAAACCGCAGTCACGGCGGTCACGGCAGGCTATTCAGTCGAGCAGCAATCGCCCATTTTGCCTCTTTCGCAGTCGCCCCTAGCCCGGTATAAAAAGGCGGCGTCCGAACAAACCGTCGTAGAGCCACTGTATTTACAAACAACGTTGCGATCAGGAAATGATGTCCGTCATCCCGGTAGCGTCGTCATTTTAGGCGATCTTAATCCAGGCAGTGCCGTGATTGCTGATGGTGATATTTTAGTGTGGGGGCGATTACGGGGGATGGCCCACGCCGGGGCAGGGGGCAATCGTAAGTGTCAGATCATGGCACTACAGATGGAGCCGACCCAACTTCGCGTGGCTGATTTAGTGGCGAGAGCGCCGGAGAATCCACCCGCCTATTTTTATCCAGAGGTCGCTTATATTGCCGACGATCGCATCCAGATTGCCCGTGCAACAGAAGTACCGAAGCCATCATGAGTTATAGCAGTACAGGCAGAACAACTGGACCGCAGCCCAATTTCAGCTTAAGGTATTAGTGATTTTGGCAGATGCCGGTCCAGAGTAGCATTGAATTAGCAGTTGTAACGGTCTCAATTTTATGGGTCGAATTATTGTAGTTACCTCCGGGAAGGGCGGTGTGGGTAAAACCACTTGCTCCGCAAATTTAGGGATGGCTCTAGCCCGGTCTGATCATTCCGTGGCTCTCATTGATGCTGACTTTGGTCTGCGTAACCTGGACTTACTATTGGGACTTGAAAACCGCGTGGTTTACACGGCGTTAGAAGTTTTAGCCGGGCAATGCCGTCTAGAGCAGGCATTGGTTAAAGACAAGCGCCTCAAGGATTTAGTCCTGCTGCCCGCCGCTCAGAACCGTAATAAAGATGCGGTCACCCCTGAGCAAATGAAGCAGTTAGCCTATGCCCTGACCAAGAAATATGACTTTGTGATTATTGACTGCCCTGCCGGGATTGAAATGGGCTTTCAAAATGCAATCGCAGCGGCGGACGAGGCCATCGTGGTCACCACCCCTGAAATCTCTGCGGTTCGAGATGCCGACCGAGTCATTGGTTTACTAGAAGCCAGCCGCATTCCCGCCAAGCTCATTGTTAACCGAATTCGACCGGCCATGATTCAGGCCAATGACATGATGTCGGTCAATGACGTGCAAGAAATCTTGGCGATTCCGCTGCTGGGCATTATTCCCGATGATGAGCAGGTGATCGTGGCGACGAACCGAGGGGAGCCACTGGTGATGTCTGAAGAGGTGACCCTGGGCGGAACAGCCCTTCGCAACATTGCTCAACGCATTGAAGGTAAAAATGTAGACTTTCTAGACCTAGACGCGGCCTACGACAACCTCTTCTCGCGCATCAAAAGACTGTTCCGCAAATAGACCTGACCCTTAAGAAGACGCTTCCTCAAGACATGTGTTAATGTCTGACCAACCCTGTTCATCTACCCCGCTGATTGTCACAGCTTGAAGCCCATGATCAATGACCTTCTGGAACGCCTATTTCTAGGATCAGACATCACGACGAGTCGTGCAGATGCAAAAGGTCGGCTCAAGCTCGTTCTCGCCCATGATCGGTCTAATTTGACCCCAGAAATGATGGACGCCATGCGACGCGATATTCTAGAAGTGGTTTCTCGCTATGTCGAAGTCGATCCCGAAGGATTGGATGTGTCGCTGGAGTCTGACCAGCGAGTCACGGCACTGATTGCTAACCTGCCGATTCGTCGCATTAAGACCCTACCCCAGGCATAATTACCTCAGCCTACTATGGCTTCCCCCAAACGCACGGTTGTGCGCCTCAAAACTCGCTCTACGCCAAAACTTTCGGGTCGATTGGGGCGGTCGTTTAAGTGGCTTTCACCGGGGCTTGCGGTGAAACGATGGCTGTTTCTGAGCGCCTTGGGGATAGTGCTGATCAGTTTAGGGTTAGCCATTTCTGTGCGGCTGACCCCCATTGCCAATGTTATTCAACTGCTGAAGATTGTTCTCAATGAAATTGCAGAGGTTATTCCTCGCTATGTGAGTGGGCCTCTGGTGATCATCACAGGGCTGTTATTGGTGTGGTGGGGGCAAAGCCGCACGCTCGGCTCAATTACAGAGGTGCTGATGCCAGAAAACCAAGAGGAATTGGTGGATCGGCTCTTAGCCCATCGTCGCTTGAATCGAGGCCCCAAAATTGTGGTGGTAGGGGGTGGGACCGGCCTCTCAACGATGTTAAGGGGCTTAAAGGAATACAGCTCGAATATAACGGCGGTGGTGACCGTGGCCGATAACGGCGGCTCTTCGGGTCGGCTGCGGCGAGAGATGGGGGGACTGCCTCCCGGTGATATTCGGAACTGTTTGGCGGCGCTAGCCGATCGAGAAAAGTTAATCACAGAACTTTTTCAATACCGCTTTAAAGCCGGAGATGGTCTAGCGGGTCACAGTTTTGGCAATCTGTTTTTGACCGCGATGAACGAGGTCACCTCAAGCTGGGAATATGCAATAGCAGCGAGTTCTGAAGTGTTGGCGATTCGCGGTAAGGTGCTTCCGGCGACCCTCAGCGATGTAGCGCTGTGGGCTGAACTTGATGACGGTCGTCGCATTGAGGGTGAGTCTCAAATTACAGCCGCCAATGGCCGCATTATCGAAATTGGCTGTACGCCGGTTGCGCCCCCTGCCCTGCCCAGCGTTCTCCATGCGATTCAAGAAGCGGACCTGATTGTGTTGGGTCCGGGAAGCCTATACACCAGTGTTGCCCCGAATTTGTTGGTACCCGATATTGTTGATGCGATCGCAAATCGCCATGTTCCGCGCATCTATGTCTGCAATATTATGAGCCAACCGGGTGAAACCGATGGCTATACCGTGGCAGATCACGTTAAGGCGTTAGATGCAATCTGTGGCCGCCGCGTCTTTGATGCGGTTTTAGTGCAAAAAAGGCAGCCCTCAGTACTAGCTTTAGCTCGCTATGCCAAAGAAGAAGCGCGTCCCATCATCATAGACCAACGAGAACTGGTCAGTTTAGGCTGTCGCGTCATCCTCGCCAACGTCATGGATGAAGATCCCAATACTCAATATGTGCGACACAGCTCTCAGCGGCTGGCCCGAGTCATCCTGCGCTGGTACGAGCGTGTTCAGTCCTTAGAACTCGACCAGCACTCTCGCAAATAACGGTCTGCTAGCCAAGCGTCTCCCCCATTGTTTAAGATTAGCTTTAGATTTTAGCTTTCGTCTTAGACTCCATTCGCTGCCCATAGGAACACCTCATGACGCTTGGTTACCTTGCCCTGGTCCTACATGCCCATCTGCCCTTTGTTCGCCATCCCGAAAGCGATTTTGTCCTCGAAGAAGAATGGCTATTTGAGGCAATTACCGAGACCTATGTACCCCTGCTTCAGGTCTTTGAGGGACTCAAGCGAGACGGAATTGACTTCAAAATCACCATGAGCATGACGCCCCCATTGGTGTCGATGCTGCGCGATCCATTACTGCAGGAACGCTATGACGAGCACCTCGCCCAGCTAGAAGAGCTCGCCCAACTTGAGGTTGAGCATAATACGCACAACGAGCACCTGCGCTACCTTGCTCAGCATTATGTCGATGAGTTTCACCAAGTTCGCGAAGTTTGGGAAAACTATGATCGCGATCTCGTCGCCGCCTTCAAGAAATTCCTCGACAGCGGCAACCTAGAGATCATCACCTGCGGAGCCACCCACGGCTATCTGCCCCTGATGAAGATGTATCCAGAGGCAGTGTGGGCGCAGATCCAGGTGGCCTGTGAGCATTATGAACAAAACTTTGGCCGCCCCCCTAAGGGCATTTGGCTACCAGAATGTGCCTACTACGAAGGCCTAGAGCGTCAGCTTGCCGATGCAGGGCTACGCTACTTCTTAATGGATGGTCACGGACTGCTCTATGCTCGTCCACGCCCCAAATTTGGAGCCTACGCCCCTATCTTCACGGAATCCGGCGTTGCTGCCTTTGGGCGTGACCATGAATCGTCCCAGCAGGTGTGGTCGTCTGAGGTGGGCTATCCCGGTGCCCCTGAATATCGAGAGTTCTACAAAGATATCGGCTGGGAAGCCGACTACGAGTACATCAAGCCCTATATCATGCCCAACGGCCAGCGCAAAAATGTGGGCATCAAGTATCACAAAATCACCGGACGGGGCGGTGGTCTCAGTGATAAAGCCCTCTATGATCCTTACTGGGCCAAGGAAAAAGCGGCGGAACATGCTGGTAACTTTATGTTTAACCGCAGTGAGCAGATTCGTAAACTCAACGGCCTTATGGGACGGCCCCCCATCGTCGTCTCGCCCTATGATGCAGAGTTATTTGGGCATTGGTGGTATGAAGGACCGTGGTTCATTGACTACCTATTCCGGAAGTCGTGGTATGACCAAGGGGTCTACACCATGACCCATTTGGCTGACTACCTTCGAGAAAATCCGAATCAGCAGGTGGCCCGCCCGTCCCAGTCGAGCTGGGGCTACAAGGGCTTCCATGAGTATTGGCTCAATGAAACGAATACCTGGATTTATCCTCATCTGCATAAGGCGGCTGAGCGCATGATCGAGCTAGCCCGCCGAGAGCCAGAGGATGAACTACAGTGGCAAGCACTCAATCAGGCAGCGCGCGAACTCTTGCTAGCACAATCATCGGACTGGGCGTTCATTATGCGAACGGGAACGATGGTGCCCTATGCCGTGCGTCGGACTCGCAATCACCTGTCTCGCTTTCATAAGCTCTACGAGGATATTAATCAGGGCAAGGTTGATTCAGGCTGGTTAGAGAAGGTGCAGGCGATGGATAATATCTTCCCGGAGATTAACTATCGCGTCTATCGATCGCTCTAAAGCGGCCCTTACAGGTTTGCTAAGATGAGACCATGACAACATCCCTTCGCCCTTTAACGCTAACGGCTTTTCTGGAGCAGTCAGAGATTGAGGCTTCACCGGCTTGGGAATATATGGACGGTGCGGCCCATCAGAAGCCTATGCCTCAAATTCATCATTCGCGCCTGCAACTGAAGCTCTCAGCCGCGATTGAGTTGGCGGCGGGTCAAAATGCTGCTGTCTTTCCAGAGCTGCGCTGTACGGTTGGTAACCGATCGGTGGTGCCTGATATTTTTGTACTCACAGCGCCAAATATTCCGCTGACTGCGTCTGGTGAACTAGAAAATGGAGCGATCGCCTTTGCGCCAGATTGGGTCATTGAGATCATTTCCCCGGCTCAAACATCAACGAGGGTGATTGATAATATTTTGCATTGTCTGGCCCACGGCAGCGTTCTGGGATGGTTGCTAGACCCCGAAGAACGGGCAGTCGTTATTTTTCAACCCAAGCAAGAACCCAAGATTTTTCGCGCCGATCAGCCCCTCATTGTGCTGCCTAATATAGAGTTGCCGCTCACGGCCAACCAGATTTTCGGATGGCTTACTCTGCAAGGCTATTCCTAGGAGTTTGTGGGTCACTTCTATCGGGTCGAACCGCGCATAGACAACAGACAGACCATCGCTGAATTTCTGCGGGAGGCGTTGCACAGTGACACTTTGGGCACAGTGGATATTTTAGAGATTGCGACTTGACCCGTTCTGACCATCGCTGGAAGACGGCTTGATGATCTTCGGTCTTTAGAGCAGGAGCAGCATTGCTCGGACCGGTCACTAATGACTTCGGGGTCCATTCTGAAGACTGCTTTGTACTGGGACGGCGCGATCGCCATTGGCTGGTCGAGAAGCGAATGTCAGTTAGCGGTGTCTTCAGTAGGACGTTGAGCTTCGTCAAGATTCGCTGCCGCTCAAAGGCTAAATTCTGCGCCCAGACCCCACTAGAAGTAGACACAATCAACGCCTGCTGTGAGGTAATCTGGCTGGGCTGAGTCTGGGCGGCGACAACGGGGCCAACAATGTCGGCCCAGGCTTGCTGTAGCTTGCCAAACTCTCGCTGCTGCTGCCCCTGTGTCTTACGAAATTTGCCGAGGACTTGGTTGACGGGTTCGAGGGTCATAGCATTAAGAAATGGGCTGCAATGCCAGGAATTTATCTAAGGCACTAGTAACTTTTGGCGGCCAGCGGCGGACTTGCGTCACCCATTCTATATCTCGATAGCGGCGATCTAAACCTACGGCAGAAGCCCAGTTGCTTTCGGCTTCGCCGGACTGTCCCTCAGCCCACAAAGCCGCCGTTAGGGCTGCGCGCATATCAGCAAATTGCGGATACTTCCGCACCAGATTTTTCATGGTGCGAATGGCTTCTTGAGTTTGATCGGTTTGGTAGAGCGCCAAAGCATAGTTGGCCCTGGCAAAGGCGAAGTCTGGGGCTAGATCTGCAGCAAGCAGATATTCTTCGACGGCAATATCCCAGTGGCCGAGACCGGCGTTCGCGTTGCCGAGGTTATTATGGGCAACGGGATCTTGGTTGTCGATTTCTAAGACATGGTTGTAATCTGCGATCGCATCTTCCCAATATCCCAATCCCTCTTCAGCAACCCCCCGATTAAGATAGGGATCTGGCTGGGCGGGGGCGATGTCGATGGCGTGGTTGTAATCTGCGATCGCACTTTCTAACTTATTTTGGCTGACCCTAGCATTGCCTCGATTACTCCACAGGGCTGGATTGGTGGGCTGCTGGTCTAAGAGCTGAGTCCAATAGGTTTCAGCCGTCGCAAAGTCTCCAATATTAGTGGCCTCTAGGGCTTGATCAAAGATGGTATCAAGCGGTTCATCGCCAATGGCCTCGGTCTTATCTGCCACAGCCGCTCCAGGTGATGCTATCAGCAGCATTATTACAGAAAAGCAAACGATCAATCCGACTCTCACCCAAGTGGGTAAACCTAGGAACTGAAGTTCTGTTGCTTGATATCGCATATCTAGAGAACTCTCTAATCCGCCTACTTTACTCTAAACGATTGTCCATTTCAGCGGTTTGACTCCCCCTCTCCACAGGTACTCACTGATCGTAAGAGTATAATGGATGAGTTAACAGACCCCGTGTCGTGTTCTAGAGTCATCCCATGCAGGCCATCCTTTTAAGCCGTGAAGAAGTGGCGCGACGTGCAAAACATTTGTACGAAAGTAGCATTCGTCAGCAGGTGGAAGTCGCAGAGAATGTTGGCAAGATGGTCATCATCGATATTGAAACCAGTGACTACGTAGTCGATGAACTCGGATTAAAAGCATCACGAATCCTTAGAAAAAAGCATCCAAATTCCCGGTTCTTTGGTATACGGATTGGATATAACGTTGCGGTCTCATTTGGTGGTGTCATGGAGCGCATCTAACAGTGGTTTCTGGAATCGTGACCGATAGACATGCAACCGTCACGTTAACTTTCCTGTTATCGAATGCTTCGAGTATACCGATCTAGTTTGTGATAGACACAGGTTTCACAGGTTATCTGAGCTTGCCTCCAGAAGCCGTTTCTTTAATGGGCTTGCCATTTGTACACGATCTTTCTGCAAGTCTGGCGGATAATAGTGAGGTTTTGCTACCAGTTCATGAGGCAGTTATCATCTGGGGCCGTGAAGAGCGAGTTGTCCCCACCATTGTCACGGGCAGACGCCCCTTACTTGGAACAGCCTTGCTCGACGGGCAAGAACTCATCATTCGATTTACCGAGAGTGGTTTGGTTCGCATCGAAGCGTTGTCGTGATGCGACAAAATGTTGCGGGTACAGGCTACCCCACCAAGAGAATCGATAGAGGATAGATTTTAGTAACGAAGTTTTGGCGAAGATTTTCCCACAATCGTCTTTATCCTGGTATCGTAAATGGGGAGATTTTGAACATCTTAACGACAGGGCAACTGCATGGGGCAAGCATACAAGCGAGTCTTGTTAAAACTCAGCGGAGAAGCCTTAATGGGGTCTCTCCCCTACGGCATCGATCCGGCAATCGTACAGAGCATTGCGACTGAGATTGCCGATGTGGTCTCCAAAGACATCCAAATTGCCATTGTCGTCGGTGGCGGTAATATCTTTCGAGGCGTCAAGGGTGCTGCTGGTGGCATGGATCGAGCCACGGCGGACTATATTGGCATGATTGCCACCGTCATGAACGCCATGACCCTCCAGGATTCACTCGAGCAAATTGAGGTACCCACGCGAGTGCAGACCGCCATCTCGATGCAAGAAATTGCCGAACCTTACATTCGCAGGCGGGCCATGCGTCACCTCGAAAAGGGGCGAGTCGTTATTTTTGGCGGTGGCTCAGGTAACCCCTTCTTTACCACCGACACCACTGCAGCGTTGAGGGCGGCAGAAATTGATGCCGAGATTATCTTTAAGGCGACCAAGGTTGATGGGGTCTATGACTGTGATCCGAAATTGAACCCCCATGCAAAGCGGTTTAAGAGCCTCACCTATAGCCACGCGCTTCAGAACGATATTGGGGTGATGGATAGTACGGCGATCGCACTTTGCAAAGATAACGACATTCCCATCTCAGTCTTTGATCTATCGGTGAGCGGCAACATCCGTCGCGCCCTCACCGGAGAAAATATCGGCACCTTTGTAGGAGGTTCATGTGATGTTATCTGAAACAGAAGACCTAATGAAAAAGGCTGTTGAAGCAGCCCAACGGTCGTTCAACACTATTCGCACCGGGCGAGCCAACACCTCGCTCTTAGATCGAATTATGGTGGATTACTACGGTGCGCCCACGCCCCTGAAGTCATTGGCAAATCTGGGCACACCAGACGCCAGCACCATCACTATTCAAGCCTTTGACGCTACCAGCCTGGGGGACATTGAACGGGCTATTTCGATGTCGGATGTGGGCTTAGTCCCGAATAATGACGGTAAGATTATTCGCCTCAACATCCCGCCATTAACCGAAGAGCGTCGCCAAGAGTTTGCCAAGATGGCGTCAAAGCTGGCTGAAGAGGGGAAGGTCTCAGTTCGCAATATTCGCAGGGATGCAGTGGATGAGGCTCGTAAGCAAGGTAAGAGCGGCGACATCTCAGAAGATCAGGCCAGAGATCTTCAGGACCAAATTCAAACGTTGACCGATAAATACTCTGCAGAAATTGATAAGCAACTAGCCGCCAAAGAAAAAGAGATTCTGACGGTTTGATACTTCTGTTATGGGCCTAGAGGTTCAAGCATGCCCTATTTTCCTGACTATACAACCGTTGAAAAGGTGAGGCGGAATGTTGCGATCGCAAAGACGATCTTTGGTGCGCTCAAAGTGGTGGGTCGATCACGCCTGACCAAGAAAACACTACCTTTCGGTGCATCCGTCGAGATTACAGACCGCTGTAATGCAGGCTGCAACTACTGTTATGTCTACTCAAAAGAATGGGACCAGCGCCAGAGAATTGAAGGATATCTCCAGTTATCACCCACTGAGCATAAACAGAAAGATCAGGATGTCTACAAAACCCTTGATTCGCTCTGTGAACAAGGGATGGTGCTGGTCACCCTCGTGGGTGGTGAGCCGGTTCTATCCTCTCGGATCATTCAATATGCGGCTCAAAAATTTCCGGTGGTTTGGGTGGTCTCGAACGGTTCAGTGAAGTTCCCTCAAACGCCTCACTCAGTGGTGTACAGCGTTAGTATCGATGGCCCTCCTGATTATCACAATCAAATCCGAGATCCGTTGGGATTTTTCAGCAAGGCTCGATATAAAAATTTGACAGGAATGGCGGCTGTTGTGGCGAGAAACATCAATGAGTCAGCGCGGGGAGCCTATGCCCACATTACGTTAACCCATCAAAGCTTAGAGCTGTTCCCAGACGCCATTGCATGGCTTGTGAAAGATATTGCTAAACTCCGGGGGATTTTAGTCTCAGGTGCAGCGACAAAATCGGTAGACGATCCCAACACCCTGACGGTATTAGATCGCCAGACCATGAAATCGATGATTGCCTCAGCAGCCCATCAGTATGGATCGTCTTTGTTCCCCTTTAATCAGCCCACGATTAATCGGTTCCTCTTTGATGAGCCGCACATCATTAAAAATCCTGAGCAATGTTCTGTGGCAAGGCGGGTGACGAGTCTTGATTTCAAGGGTCAAAGCGTGGGCAAGTGCGTTCTCAGAGATGAAACCGCCTGTGAAACCTGTATTTGCAATCTCACCGGGCTGATGCGAGGGGTTGCCATTGCCGATCGACCGAGCCTCTTGGGTCTGTATCAATCGTGTTTTGGATAGGGAGCTGCTGCCCTCTTGTCCTTTAAAGAGCATTGACCGGACCAATAACTCTTGCATTTTTTTGTATTGTCTATTTCGATGTGTTTGAACTATGTATGATTGCTTGATCGTTGGAGCTGGCCCTGCAGGCGGGACTGCAGCCTATCATTTAGCGAAAAAAGGGCGCTCGGTCCTCGTCTTAGAGAAAGAATCCCTACCGCGTTATAAGCCCTGTGGCGGTGGCGTATCGCCCATTGTGGCCCAGTGGTTTGACTTTGACTTTTCGCCCGCGATTTCTTTACGGGTCAAGACCATTCGCTACACCTGGAATATGGGTGACCCAGTGGAGGCCGAGCTGGAAACACCGGAACCAATCTGGATGGTGCGTCGAGATATCTTTGACCATTTTTTGATTCAAAAAGCCCAGGAGCAAGGCGCTGAACTGCGTGAGCAGACAGAAGTGACGGGGATTGAGTTTAAAAGCGATCTCTGGCAGGTCAATACGGCTAACGGTCCCATCGAAGCCCGCTATCTGATTGCCGCCGATGGAGCCAAGGGACCAATGGCACGTTGGCTAGGCTTTAAAGAGCGCAAGCGCCGCATGGGCGGCGCTTTAGAAGCCGAAGCCATCACTGAGATTGAGAACCCTCAGACCGCCCACTTTGAGTTTGGCATGGTCAAAAATGGCTATATCTGGAACTTCTCGAAGGCTGACGGTTACTCCATTGGCATTGGCGCATTTCGGGGCGGCACGGCTCAGAATCTGCGGGAAATTGTAACTGAGTATTCCACAATGTTTGGGGTAGACTTCACGGCTATCCAGCAACACGGCCATCCCCTTTGTCTATGGGAGGGCAATCAGACGCTTCATACGACCCAAGCCGTCTTGGCCGGAGAAGCGGCCTGTGTGGTGGATCCCTTTACGGCAGAAGGCATTCGGCCTTCAATGTTTAGCGGCCTCAAGGCATCGGAAGCCATTGACCAAGCCTTGAGCGGTGATACAGATGCCTTAGAGCGCTATACCGCTGTGATTAGTGAAGAATGGGGGGCTGAGATGGTGTGGGCGCAGAGACTTGCAGGGGCGTTTTATCGAGTTCCGGGCCTTGGCTATCGCATCGGTATTAAAAAGCCGGGGGCGACCCGTCGCATGGGGCAAATTCTGTCGGGTGAGGCTCGCTATAGCGATGTTGCTAGTAGCGCAATCCAGAAATTAAGTCGTGGCTTGATTCCTAGGTAGAAAGGAATAGCGGCTTTAGAGGTGAGGCATTTAATGGTCAGATCTGACTAGATCTGATCTGGGTCAATCCCCATCTCCTTTAGCTTCGCCGCTAGCCGCGTCGCCTTTTGCTCGGCAGATTCGGCCCGTTGCTCGGCAGATTCAGCTTGCTCTATCACCTCTTGATAACTTAAAAAAGGGCAACCATCCGGGCGAATGAGCTGCAGTACGTCACCTGAAGTATCAAAGCGGATGCTGAGGAGTGGGCTAACCCAGTCCGCCAGATCAGAAATCGGCATCAAGCCAAATTCACCACGCAAAAATCCGTCTAGGGCATGGCTCTCGGTATCGTAAAGATAATATTCTTCAACGCCATATCGCTCGAAAAAAAGCAGCTTGGCATCCATCTCTCGGCGGGTATTGCTGGGGGAGAGAATTTCAAACACCACCTGAGGCGCAGCCCCTGCTTCTTGCCATTGCTTATAGGAAGGCCTCTTGCCCTTGGGACGGCCCAGGGCCACCATCACATCAGGGGCCACCGAAATATCTGGACGGCCTTCAATCGGATACCAGAACAGGTCACCGGCAACAAATGCATCCGGAAAAAGCCAGTCTAAGTTTTGCTGAATCGACACCAGCCAGCGATATTGCTCTGTATTACTTGCCATTGGCTGATCGTCTGAGTCTGGATAGAAAACGTCAGTTACATCAGACGTTGTCAGTTGAGAAACCATAGGCCATTGCCTCATTGGCTTTACACCGCTAATCTATCACAGCTAAGCCAAAGCCCAGTTTGCGATCGCCTTTCTTGCCTCTGATGGCGCAGCCTACATCATTGAGCAACCCCTGCTTGTTGATGGACGGATCAAGGATTTTTCCGAGACAGCTCCACTACGCTAACCTGGGAAGAGCAGACGCAAAGGAAGCATAAGAAGCCGCATGATAAATTGAAGCCAGACACTGCACAAAGGGCAAAAAAGGCAGGTCCACAGTGAGCGTTTACTCAGGCAAGAACTCACTATCTTGTGCTTGCTCCACCGCGTAGGGGCATTCTGCCGGGAATGTATTCAGAGGAAGCCTTGTTTCGATTGATGCTAGCTCTCGAGCATCGTTATAGCAGTTTCGATATTCTTGCTTCAGATAGTTCTTAAGGCTGGGTGAGTCTTTAAGAATCTGCTGAATGCATTGTCTATGCTCTTGTATGGAGCTGTGCCAACTAGCCGATCTTTTATCTGATTGAAACTGCCACTTGAGCAGATGTAACAGAACAACTTTCAGGTTGCTGTATGCAGCGCGCTTATCCCGCTTACCCAAGTCCTCTACCTCTTCAATCAGGTTCGCGACATCCAACTCACTAAACTTACCCTGCTTCAGTAGCGTTACAGCTTCGTCTATCCACTCAACAAAGTCAGTGTCATAAAGCATTGGATGAGAGGTGCTGCGTATCTGTGTGCTAGTCATGTTAGTCACCAGAGGGTCCATCAGTTCTACTTTGACACACTCGCTTGATAGACGGGAGAACATGTTTGGCAGTGAGCGTTTTCTTCCCAGGAGCAAAGCCGAGGCTTTAGCGTCAGCTCAACGGCAAAGATCCTCAGCGGTTGATTTGAGTCAGAATTGTTTGATCGGTGATCCTTTGATCATCGACCAGTAGGAAAGCTTTACTAAGGATCAGAGCAAGAGTTTTATCGCCTTCAAAGGGCAAAAAGACTTTATTCGCCGCACTCGCCCCTGAACTGACAATGCACAGATACTGGTCATTGGGTTCCATGAGGATATTGCCGCTGCCTAAATGAATTTTGTAGGTGCGGAGGTCGCCTTTGACAACCAAAAAGCGATCTTGGAAAGAACAGCGATCGCAAATCTTCTTCAACTTCGGAACCAGTGTCTCTAGAACCTCTCGCCGCGTTGTGGCCGTTGCAGAAAGCTCTCCAAAGGAATAGCTATGCCAGTAGTCATAGTGGCGTCGTCTCTGCTCTGTGCCGCCATCGCTCCAATTGGGATCGTTGCCGACGCTGGCAACCCCCACAAATAGATCTACATCTCGCATTACTTCGGTGAACACCAGAGCGGGAATCTCGGTTAGCGACATTGGTTCAGCCGGATTCGCGCGGTAAGGCGCATATCCTCTATCCCCCCAGGTATTGGCATAGTTGTCAGCCGCGTCAATGGCATAAAAGCGCACCTGATCGGTGGAGAGATACAGATAGGTGCCCGCCTCTGTGGTGTCAGTGCCGTAGTCTTCACCAATGCCTTCGATCCAGAACTCAGCACGGAGGTTCCACTGGGGCAGCAGCAGTCGGGCCGGAAGATAACTATCATCGACCATCAGCCGGAGCTGATTTTTCCAGCCGCGCTGACCGCAGAGGGCGTTGAACTGATGCTGCTTGAGAATGTGAGCGGCAAAGCGGTTGGAGTAGACTTGGGTATTCTCTTCCGCCGGAGTGAGCAGATAGATCTCCCGATGGGCCTGCTTAAAGGGCTGCTGAATTTCGTGGGTGACAAACCAATTGCGCCAAGCCTGGATGGTTTCAGGGGTGGCTGTAATCGGATGCCAGAGACTGACCTTAGATTGATCATTGAGCCAAGTAAGGGGCTGTTCTTCTAGATCAACCAGCTGATCGTCAAGCCAGATCCCCACGGCATGATGTGGTTCCGAGGCGTCATCAGGGGTTTCAAACTGCCAGAGGATGCGCCGTGCTAGGGTTCCGATTAATGGATGGTTGAGGTAGCGTTCTTGCCAAGTGGCAAAGTCCCAGGTTTTTTGCTGCAGGTAGAGCGACTCGATGCGATCTCGTTGGGCAGGCAGCATTTTCTGAATATCTTTAGCGGCCTGTTTGAGTGCCTTAAGCTCGTCTGCATAATCGGTTTTGACGACACTCGGCACCGATTTTTGCAGTTTGCCATCGGGTTTAATCCAGCGCAGCACGGTACTGCTGGTGCCCGTGATTTCTAGCTCAGCGGTGAACGCCCCTAACGTTTCTCGCCGCACGCCGACTTCTGTTAAGCCGTAGGTGGGGACTGCGAGTTCTTCGATTTCTGCACGAGGCAGACCTTCCCGTTCAGCGGCGGCGGTGAGGGCTTTGTCGATGCCTTTCTGGGCGGTGCCGAATTTTACTTTTACCGTTAGGAGGGCTAATTGTGCGATCGCATCCATCGTCGGCATTTGTCCCAGCGTCCACACGCAGGCATTCCCCAATTTGACACAGCGTGGCCCGATGCCAGGGATTTTGCGATAGGCGGAGATCGCTAACTTGCTAATGGCCCGAACCAGTTCAGGATCGGTTTGATCGGCACAGAGCCAAACTAAGCCCTTGAGAATATCAGCGTTGCGATCAAAAAGTACATCGGTTTCACCCCGCCACGTCAGGGGCTGAGTGCGAGGTTGATCAATTAACGGGAACCACTGTAATAGGTATTGTGCAAGAGTCTCAGCACTAACTGCATCACCGTGGCAACGAGCGTCCTTCAACCACTTTGCTGAAGGCTTGCCACCGGAGACCAGCGAACAAACTTCTATTAACTGAACCCAAAGTGTTCGCTGTTCCTCTGGCAGCACATTCAATTGTTGCAGTGCCTTATCTGCCCAAGCTTCACCAGAGAGAATCGCTAATTTTTTGGGTCGTGATGAGGTGAGAGCACGTAGCTTAGCAGCATACTTATATTCGTCTTCAGAACCTTGTTCAAGTGTGTGAGATATTTTATCAATGCCATCCCGTAATTCGGGTGTGAGTACCTGCTCTTTCAAGTGATTTTGAATAACTTCTATCATGGGAGTCGTCCACTGCCTCTTCCACGACCAGAGACGCTTTGACTGATAGACAGAAATAAGTTCTAGAACATCACTCTCACTAAAGGGCAACTTCCGAACAATAATCTGAAGCATTGCTTCCAAGATGCAGGCTGCATCCCTAGGCGTGATGGTTCCATAAGAACCAGCCGGTTGGAGAGTTTCCTGATATTGAAGATACCAGCGTAGTATTGCGATCGCTAATTTTGCTTGCTCAAAACGACTGCATTTACAGATGGAAGCTCCTACAGCAGAAGTGTTGAGAGAATAGCTTCGATAGGGGTATTTTTTTGACTCGTTAATCAAGGATCGAATCCAATCGGCACAAGGTTCACCATCTTCGAATCCATCCACCATCCTAGTTACCATCGTTAACCTCCTACCAATGGAACTAGCTTTAGAAAAGTCACAGATGTTTCAGGCGCAACCATAATCTCTTCTTCAAGATCCATTACCTGCTCGTCGTCTACCAGAATGATGAAGCCATTACTGAGGAAGGCTGCGATCGCATTCTCGAACTGCCTCCCCCAGTCAATCTGTCGGGGCTGACGGAGCCGATAGCCATTTAGCGTTTGCTCTGCATCAGTGGGCTGCACTAACCCCTGAAACCACTGGGGTTGTCGCGTGTTGTAGTCTTTGACTTCTTGATAGACCCGGCTGCGAATCAGCTCGCGCACCGTAACGCGCTCAGTTAAAAAATCTAAAATCAAAACAGGTCCATCACCACCCAAGGTGTTGGTATCGTGAATCTTAAGACGGTTAGACATGGCCTATATTTGGTCTAGAGACTGCCTTTATGATGCCCTCACGCCCTCAACATCACCCACCACAGAGCGATGGAGAATCTGGCAAGACTAGCTGACAACACCAGCATAGTTCAAATATACTATGCACTCAAGTAGCAAAGACGAAGTGACGACCTTGAAGCCTGGATATGTTTCTCAAGCGTCAGATGTCAGTGTAGAAACCGATGTCTTTGAGTTTGCCCTGCTGCGGCAGCGGACAAATTGAGATCGCCTCTTCACGTGATCTAGGACTGTAATCTGTGCCCATGATCCTGACAGAATAGCCGCGAGGCATCATAAATTTTCCCGTCCAAAACATAACAAATATGTTAGTATTCGCATATGGCTTGGAATATTGAGTATTACAGTGACCCCGTTGAAAAACTGATTCTTAAACTTCCCTCTGGGCTACTTGCAAGGTATTTGCGCTTGACAGACCTAATGCTAGAGTTCGGTCCTAATCTAGGGATGCCACACACTCGTGCGATGGGTGGAGGACTTTTCGAGCTGAGGGTCAAAAGCGCCGAAGGAATTACTCGCGTGTTCTACTGCACTATCGTCCATGGGCAAATTATGATGCTCCATGTTTTCATCAAGAAGTCTCAGAAGACACCCAAGCGAGAGCTTGACATCGCTAAACGAAGACAAAGGGAAATATTGGGTAATGACGCACGATGAATTAAGGCAGAGCGCTCTGCAAAAACCAGAAGTTCAATCCGCTTATGAAGCACTAGAGCCTGAATTTTCACTTTTGCGCCAAATGCTTCAGGCGCGCCAATCAGCAGGACTCTCCCAAGCAGAAATTGCCAAGCGAATGGGAACCAAACCGCCTGCGGTGGCACGCCTAGAGTCTTCGTTGAGTAGTGGTAAACACTCACCTTCTATCAACACATTACGAAAGTATGCTGAGGCGGTCGGTTGCGACCTCGAAATTCGCTTGGTGCGAACTTGAGCAAAAGTACAGCCTAGGCATCCGCCTAAGCCTTCGCCAATGGTTTCGAGATGGATCACTCAATCCACGAGAATGAAATGACAACCCTGAAGCCTGGATATAATTCTCAAGCATCAGATGTCAGTGTAGAAACAGATGTCTTTGAATTTGCCCTATTGCGGCAGCGGACAAATTGCGATCGCCTCCTCATGACTTACGGTTCGCTCATTTTCAGGGTGGGTCGTCAGATTGTGGCCCAAGGCGAGTATAAATCTCGGTTGGGAAGTTCATTAACTTCAAAATCCTTTGCTGGAGGGGATTAAGAACG
>JBHJNL010000067.1:0-10012 GCA_050330855.1 Thermosynechococcaceae cyanobacterium
ACTACTTATTATACGGAATTAGTCCTGATAAACACCCCCAGCAGGTGTTTATACGGATTATATTCCATATATCCTCCCGATTCAGGTGTTTATACGGAAAATTTTCCGTATATCTCCCCGCTTATGGGATCTTATACGGAAAAAATCCGTATATATCCTCGTGCACCTTAGCATCGTTCTTCCTACGATTGGGATCAATGACTGATCAACTGGAAGTCTTGCCCCTAATGGAAGCCCGTCCTAAAAAGCTACTTGACCAAGTTCGAGATCGACTTCGAGTCAAGCACTATGCTTATAAAACAGAAGAATGCTATGTCAACTGGATCCGCCGATTTATTCTCTTTCATCATAAGCAACATCCCAACACGATGGGGCCGGTCGAAGTTGAAGCATTTTTAACGCACCTTGCCGTCCATGAACATGTGGCTGCTTCCACTCAAAATCAGGCGCTCAGCGCCTTGCTCTTTCTTTATAGAGAAGTTCTGCATCAAGATTTAGGGGCAAATATCGACGCGATTCGGGCCAAACGCCCCAAAAATTTACCCACCGTTCTGACACCTGACGAAGCCCTTGCAGTCATTGCTCAGCTTTCAGGCGATTACCGGCTGGTTGCTCAATTGCTTTACGGCAGTGGCCTACGATTGAAAGAAGCTCTGAGGCTGAGAGTTAAAGATCTAGATTTTGCCCAGAACCAAATCACTGTTATGCAGGCAAAAGGAGGCAACAGCCGCTTTACGATGCTACCAGCTTGTCTGGTTGACCCGCTGAAAGAGCATCTACAGGGTGTGAAGCGTCTGCATCAGCAAGATTTAGGCCAAGGATATGGTTCCGTTCATCTACCTTATGCACTGGAGCGAAAGTATCCCAATGCAGATCGTCAGTGGATTTGGCAGTATGTTTTTCCTTCGAGCCAGCTCTAGATCGATCCTCGCAGTCAAATCACCCGCCGCCACCATCTCAATGACAGCAGCCAGCAAAAAGCCGTTAAGCAAGCAGCTCAAAAAACGAACATCAATAAACGCATCAGTTGCCATACCTTTCGCCATAGCTTTGCCACCCATTTGCTCCAAAATGGCTACGACATTCGTACTGTTCAGGAACTGCTCGGACACAAAGATGTCAAAACGACCATGATCTACACCCATGTTCTCAACAAGGGCGGAAGAGGGGTTCTCAGTCCCTTAGATCAGTGTGCCTGATTCCCTAGCGATCGCAACCCCACCATAATCCGCCCCCCATAGAAGCGATCACCCCGCGACTCCAGCTCAAATCCACCCAGCAGCAAACCCAGCCACAGCCGTCCCCAGGAAAACTTCAGATGACGCTGCAACGCGATCGCAGAATCAATGCCACCCTTTGCGGCTAGCCTTTGTGAGATCGCATCCACCAAGGACAGAATATTTCAGCGTTATTGATAGTCGCTCAAGACAACGAATGGAGTTTACGCTGCTGATTCGCCTGGAGCGCTTTACAGTACAAATTCACCAGCTCAATCTCAGAGATGCTGCTGCAAGCGGTAGAGGCTAGTGTAGGACTACCGACCACAATCGAAAGGCACTGAGCGCGGGAAACCGCCACGTTCAACCGATTGCGATTCAATAGAAACTCTAGCCCCCTTGGCGCTGCATCACTGCTGCTGGCGCACATCGATAGAATTAATACGGGTGCTTCCTGCCCTTGAAACTTATCAACCGTCCCAATTCGAGCGAGATCGCCCAGTTTGTCCTTGAGATAACGAACCTGAAGGTTGTAGGGGGCGATCACCAAAATATCGTTGGGGCCAATCACTCCTTGGGATTCACCGCGATTGGTGATGTAGGGTAGTCCCGTCAGGCACTCCACTAATTGCTCAACGGCTTGTATTTCTTCTGTGCTGTACTGAGCATTGCCCTCATGCTCTACGGGCATAAAGAGAATGCCGCTGCCCTGATCAAAGGCGAAAGTCTGGGATGGATCGACCTGAATTTGATGGTGGTGGGTCTCTGAGTGGTGCTGTAGCCGGTTTTCGTAGATGGCTTCTGAGATGAATTGGCAGATAGACGGATGCATTCGGTAGCTGGTATCAAGGAATATCCCCATGTCTGGCGGGATGGTAGCTTTGCCATTAAGGTAATACCCCAATGCAGACTGTCCACTTTCACCGGGATGGGTCGCCTGAATCGGTTGCTCAAGCTGCATCTGATCCCCCATTAAGACGATATTATCGGCACACCGAGCGATCGCCACCAAGTTCGCCAGCGACATCTGGCCTGCCTCATCAACAAACAGATAATCCCACTGTCTTGCCATATCTGGCTTACAAAGCTGAAACGGTGTCGCGCCGAAGATGGAATAATCTGTGAGTTTGACTCGCTTTAAGTCCTTTTTCCAAGTTAGCCCTGCTTCTAAGAGGCGTTCATCCTGTTCCCCGCCATACTTAAGGCCCTTTAAATCAATGGACTGCTCCTGGCACATCTGGGCGACTTTGAGCATCAGGTTGGTGATCGCCTGGTGACTATTAGCGGAGATGGCGATTGCTTTTCCTTGCTGGACCAGATGGGTCATGACATGAGCTGCGGTGTAGGTCTTGCCGCTCCCTGGTGGTCCCTGAATGCACAGCAGGCTGTTGTCGAGATAGGTGACAGCGGCTAGAGCACCGGAGAGAAGGTCTGTGTCGCCTGAGATAATCTCAGTGGCTGAGTGATTGCGGATACGTGGGGGCAAGCGATAGAGCAGATCCTTGAGGGCTGGCGGCAAGAGACCAGACTCTCGCCAGTGCTGCACAGTATCCAAAATCGATTGAGGCAAAGCTTTACTTGAAATTAGATTGGCATCAATGAGGCTGGTGCGTTGGGGTGGCTCCCAGTGGGGTTGTTCCTCTCGCGTTTGGTCTAGCTGCTTCTGTGATATTGAAATGAGTGCTCGTCCATTCTGGGAGTCGAGTTTGACCAGTCGGCAACCCTTTTGAGGTTGTTCAGGGGCAAACCATGTTTGTCCATCTTTGATGCGGAGATCTTGAGTCGGGTCAAACTGATATTCGTAGCTCCAAGATTTGCTTCTACCGCTGGGAGCGATAGGAGGTGTTTCAGTGCGCTCCAGTCCAGCGATGCAGTCGGGTTCATCAAACAGGTCGGCTTCATCCATCTGGAGCCAGGTAAAGCGCTGCCACCAAAAGGGTTTGGTTTCTCGCTCGTGAAATTTCAGCAGATGAGCCAAGAGTGCTTGAATTTGGGTATCTGGTGTAGCGGCATTTTCTGGTATCTCAGACAATAGCTCTGCTGCTAGTTGATCCACAGGATCTTCAGGATTGGTGGGGAGTTCGGTTTGAGTTTCAAACCCAGATTTGCGCTGATACTCAATATTCGCGTCTTGCTGCAGTTGACGAAGCCAAATGGCTAGCTCATGGGTGGATTCGCAATCGACACGGTTATAGTCTTTGATGCTCTGCAGGATCTTTGAGGTTTCGGGGGAGTCGCCATCAGGTGCCTGCAACCATTGAAAGTACTGAATAACAGAATCGGCAGCATTCTTAACGGTCTCTTCCCGAGTGCGACCGTAGAGGGGTTCGAGATACTTGATGGAGTAGCTGGTGGTGCCGACTTGAAGAGATTGGCGTACGACCTGATACAAATCAACGAAAACGTTGGCTCTCAGCAGGGCATCGACCTGGGCCTCGCGGGTAGCATATCGCTGCATCAGACGTTTAATAGCGATAGTTTCGTAAGGCGCATAGTGGTAGACGTGCATGTCTGGATCGTTTGTCCAGCGCTGATAAATCCAGTCAAGAAAGGATTCAAAGGACTGCTTTTCCATGACGCTATTGTGTGCCCACCAATCCTTAAAGGGCAGCTTGTCCTGGTCGTGATAAACAGCTCCCAACAGGTACTCTAGACCACCTGTAACAAGAGGGTAGCCTTCGATATCGAAGTAGACATCCAGAGGACTGGAGGGAGGGAGCAGAGCTAAGCCGCGCTGGGGATGTTCTGAGTGCGGAGAGATCAGACGGTATTCAAGGGTTTCGGATAAAGCACTGGCTTTCTGAAGCTGAGCTTGGACGATTAAACGCTCAAAGATGGCTGAGTTTAGTTTGGGGATGTGTTGGGTTGGATCAGCCGCTGTCAATTGCTTCAGGGTTTGAATTCCCGCTGCTTCTAATCGATGGGTTTGAGTCTGGGTAATATTGGCGACTTGACTCAGGTGGTCTATTTCGAGCAGATGAGCTTGGGCGATCTCACTCCAACGGCCATGATCTCCGGTTCCGGGCAGGGGTTTCTGCTGCGGGTCAAAGTCAGCCATGCGGTCAAGAAAGTTCTCGCGCACCTGATAGAAGTAGTAGATGTATTGCTCTGTGGAGAAGGGTTCTTGGTTGCCGTTGCCCAGTAGTAGCCGGAATTCTTGGGGGAGGATGCCTTGGGTGCGATGGAGTAAATCCAGGTAGCAGGCTGATTGAATCACAAAATCTGGTTTGGGGTTGAGGGCCAGCTTGCACTCTAGGGGCAGATAGCTCCAGTGGCCCAAATTGGAGGGTTTCTCAATGCGGACCAGGAAATCGGGATAACCTAGGAAGTTGTCATACTTGAGGGCGGCTTGGTAGATATAGGCGTGACCGGCTTTCATGGCGGCTAGAGTCACCTCAAAATCTGACCGATCTTCGATTTGGCAGACATCGGTACCCTGCTGCAGGAGTTGGTCTAAGAATTTTTGTTCATGCGCTTGCCCGAGCTGCACTAGGGCATTCAACATTGCATTGGGTTCATGATCGGGGGTGGAATGCTCTGGGTGCTCTAGGCTAAAGCGATCCATCCAGCAGGCAAAGTCACTATTGAGGAACTGGATCAGGTCTTGTGGGGAGTAGACAAGACCGGAGGGCGATCGCTGCATAGAGAATTTCCTGAAGGGATAGAGCAATAATTCATTGATTTTGCTCAGGATACCCAGGAAAACATACCACTCTACTTAACAGATGATATATATGCAGATCTATTGGGCATAGTGAGTATATCGTTTCCTTGTAGGCCCGTGGAACAGACACAAGCCCTTCATCTACTCGTTCGCGAGATGCGGTCCCGACTGAAGTTAACTCAAGAAGAGTTTGCGGCTCGGTTGGGGGTGACGTTTATTTCAATAAACCGCTGGGAGAATGCCAAAACGCGACCCTCTAAGATGGCAATCAAGCTGCTGAAGGGGTTGCTGATTGAGATGGGGGATAGTGGGTCGGATTTGCTTATTACCTACTTTGACGATCAAACTCTCTCGAATCTGGATCGTAAACTGTTTTAACAACTTCAGACAATCGTCTAGCAAAGGAAATGACAAATGTTGATTGCTGGTATACAGAGAATTTATTAGGGTTGATTGACTAGATGCCTAATCCGCAAAACTGGACCACTGTTGCCCAATCAAACTTTGACCATGAGCATGAGGCGTTGGAGTTTGTTCGGAACCAGTTTCCTACGCATGAGCCCTACCGGGCTTGGTCTAACTTCGAGTTCATTGCCTCGGATGGAAGTATCAACGAAGTAGACCTGATGGTCTTTACACCCCAGGGCTTCTTCTTGATTGAGATCAAGAGCTGGCCTGGGAGGCTTTCTGGGGATGCAGGGACATGGGTGTTGGAGAGGGCAGATGGCAAGCGCCGTACCTATGACAATCCAATCCGACTGACAAACCTCAAGACCAAGCGGCTGAAGTCACTGCTGGAGCGGCAGCGAGCCTTTAAGGGTAAAAAGGGGATTCCGTTCATTGAACCGCTGGTCTTTCTGTCTGCGCCAAATCTGACGATGAGCTTGCCCTTCGATGCCAGCCATGGGGTTTGTTTAAGGGACCGCATCGGTGAAGAAGGCAAGCCCGACCGAGCTGGAATTATGGCTGCGATTATGCGGCGCGAGTGTCAGGGCTTACAGCCCATGCGTGATTCTTGGCGAAGCTCTTACAGTAGGCCGATCGCCAAGCTGATTGGCCAAGCGATGGAACAGGCAGGCATTCGGGCTTCGAAGAAGTCGCGGAAGGTGAGTGACTATGTGCTCGATAAGGTCATTGATAGTGGCCCTGGCTATCAGGATTGGTCGGCGACCCATGCTCAGCTAGAGCAGACCCGGCGGCGCATCCGCTTTTATCTGGTGCGTCGCGAGGCCTCCGCTGAAGACAAGGCGATGATCGAGAGGGCGGCAAAGCGAGAATTTCAGCTTCTCGAATCGCTGCGGCACCCGAATATTTTGCAGGCCTACACCCTGAGTGAGCATGAGCTGGGTCCTGCTTTGGTTCTGGAGCATGATCCGAAGGCCATTCCACTGGAGCATTACCTGGCAGAGCGGCAGGCTCCCCTCGGGATCGATGTTCAGATTGATTTGATGCGGCAGATCGCTGAAACGATGCGATTTGCCCATGATCAGCGAGTGATTCATCGGGGGCTGAATCCTCGCAACATCCTGGTGGCTGAGGATAGTTCTGGCCATCCCAAGATTAAGATTACGAGCTGGCAGTTAGGTTATCGCGCCGGTTCGGCTGCCACTGGGGCTGGACATGAAGTGACTGCGACGGCCCATGTGGACCGGCTGGTAGAGGATGTAAATACTGCTTATCTCGCTCCTGAATCCCTCAATGATGTGGAGTTCATTGGGGAACACCTCGATATTTTCTCGTTGGGCGCGATCGCCTTCTACTTGTTCTCCGGCCAGCCCCCCGCCGCGAACGGCCTAGAGCTGAGCCAAAAGCTCCAAGAAACCAACGGCCTACAGATCAGCTCCGTCTTGAATGGTGCTTCGGAGAGCTTGCAGGATTTAATCCTAGAAAGCACTCATCCTGTCGTAGATGACCGCACTGAGACCGTTGCAGACTTTCTTGAGCTGCTGGATGTCGTCGAGGAATCCTTGACCGAGCCCGAAAACGAGCTGGTCGAGAATCCCAATGATGCTCAGCAGGGAGATGTTCTAGCGGGGAATTTTCAAGTCGTGAGGCGGCTGGGCCGGGGAGCGACTTCTGTCGGCTTTTTGGTGAAAAAAGATGGGACAGATTACGTCCTCAAGGTTTCCGATGACCCAGAGCATAACCATCGTCTGGCGGATGAGGCTGAGATTCTAGGGCAGCTGCGCCATTCCCATATCGTGGACTTCAAAGGCGCTGTTGAGGTTGGAAACCGGCAGGGCATTTTGATGCAGCCGGTGCTGGTAGACCGGGAGAAGTATCGCGTTGAGACCCTGGGGCAGCGGCTGCGTAAGGAGGGACCGCTCAGGATTGACCTGCTTCAGCGGTTTGGTGAAGACTTGCTGGATGTGGTGAAGTATCTGGACGAGCAAGGCACCAATCATCGAGACATTAAGCCCGACAACATCGTCATTGGCCAGGTGGGGCGGGGAGATAGGCTCCACCTCGTGCTGTTTGATTTTTCCCTGTCCCGTGCCGCTCGGGACAATGTCAAAGCCGGGACGACGGGCTACCTTGAGCCGCTGCTGATTACCCGAAAGCCGCCGCTGTGGGATTCCTATGCGGAGCGCTATGCCGCTGCCATGACGCTGTATGAGATGACCACAGGGACGTTGCCGGTGTGGGGCGATGGTGTGACTGATCCGGCTTTTCTCAAATGTGAGATCACGCTAGAGCCAGAACGGTTCGCAGCGGATTTGCGAGATCGGCTGACGGCCTTTTTCGAGAAGTCGTTCAAGCGTGATATCGGTCAGCGATTTGATAATGCTGAGGAGATGCTGCGGGACTGGCGGCAGTGTTTTGAGGGAATTCCTGAACCGGGTGCGTTGTTGGACGAAACGGATGGGTTAGCCCTAGGAGAGTTGCTGGCTAAGGCTACCTGGGAGACGCCCATTGCTGAGCTGGGGATGGGGACTCGTTCTACGAATGCGTTGGACTTGGCAAACATACTGACTGTTCGGGATTTGCTCAAGTCTTCACCTCTGAGCCTCTATCGCCTTAAGGGGGTTGGGGGTAAAACCCGCCAGGAAATTCGCAAGGTGATGACGCTGCTACGGACCCAACTGGGGACGCCAACGCTGAGCACAGTGGGGACAGAGCACCCTGGGGAAACGGACCTGGCGGCTCAAGAGGCTTCGGGGAGCCTGAGTGTGGACCGGCTCGTGCAGCAGGTGGCGAAGCCTGGTAGCAAGGATGGCGAGTCAGCACAGCAAGTTTTGGATGCGTTGTTGGGATTTGATTCCGGCTTGAAGTTGGTTTGGCCGAGCCATAGTGAAGTTGCCCCCCATGTGGGTTTATCGCGGGGTCGTGTGAGCCAGCTTGTGGGTAAGTTTCAGAAGCGCTGGGCAAAGGCACCTGCGGTCACGAGGCTACGCAATGATGTGTTGGAGATTGTCCAGCAAACCGGGGGGGTGACGACGACGGAAGAAGCGGCTTTAGCGTTGTTGATTGGTCGAGGGTCGCTGATTGAAGACCCGCAGTTGCGAGAGCAGCAAGCCACCGCTTTGTTGCGGGTGGCGGTGGAAGTGGAGCGCACGATGAAGACGCCCAGATTCCTGCTGCAAAAGGTTGGCGCACGCCTGTTGCTGGCGATGGATGGGGATTGGGCGACCTACGGGCGCAAGCTGGGGGAGAAGGCCGACAAGCTGGCCCAAGAGGACCCGTTGGCTTCGCCGGAGCGGGCTGTGGAATCCTTGCTGGAGGTTGCATTGCCTGAGGCGGCGGCACCGTTGGCGGAGAGACGCCTGTTGCAGCTAGCGGCGGCGGCTTCGCAGCAGTCGGCGTTGTCGAGTCGGCAGGAGTTGTATCCGCGAGGGATGGAGGCGGAGCGGGCGCTGCGGCTGTCCCAGGGGGCGTTGTATGGTGTGAATCAATTGACCGTGCAGCAGATTCAGGAGCGGATTGCGGGTCGGTATCCTGAGGCGGAGCCGTTGCCGGAGCGCCCGAAGTTGGACTCGCTGATCAAAAAGCTGATTCCGTCGCTGGCTTGGGATGGTAAGGCTGGCTGCTATGTGAACCAGGCGAAGGAATCGGCTTCGCTGAGCAGTACGACGAGTTTTGTGCGAATGCCGACGGGCACGTTCTCGGCGGGGGGGCGGGAGATTACGCCGGAGGAGGCCGATGCCAGGTTGCTGGAGGAACGGTTGCAGCGGGGGATTAAGGAAGGTGCTTTCCTGGCGCTGTTGGTGGATCCGAAGCGGTATCAGATGGCGAAGGAGGAGCTGTGTGAGCGTTTCCCGGTGGAGTTGGTGGACTATGAGGCGCTGTTTTTGAAGGCGCTGAAGCAGGTAGCGGATAAGGCCAAGGTGAAGTGGGAGCTGGTGTTGCAGACGGATGCTAAGCCAGGGGAAGGGGACTGGAACAAGTTGATGCTGCTGGTGGGGCGGGCGATGCCGATGGTGGAGGCGGAGCTGTTGAGGGCTGAGAAGACCATCCTGATGATTTATCCGGGGTTGCTGGCGCGGTATGAGCAGATGACGCTGCTGGAGCGATTGCGAGAGAAGGTGGGGCGGGATGATGGCATACCGGGGCTGTGGCTGCTGTTGCCCAATGAGCAGCAGGCGGTGATTGATGGACAGGCGGTGCCGCTGTTGAGTCCGGGGCAGCGAGCGAGGCTGACTGAGGATTGGTTAGGGAATCGTCATCGAGCAAAGGTTGAGGAGAAGTAGGCCATGTTGAATTCGAAGCAGTTGCTGGATGACTTGAAGAAGGTCGTCACGAGTCTGGAGAAGGACTTGGCGGCGCGGAGTGATTCGGCGGAGGTGCCCCAGGTGCAAGAGGCGCTACGAGCGGAGTATGACCGGGCGCAGAAGGCTCAGCGGACGGCTCAGAGTTATGAGGATTGGCGATCTGATTTTGCGACGCAGGTGGCGGTGGCTTGGGTGTTGGGGGCGGTGTTTGTCCGCTTTTTGGAAGATAACGAGCTGATTGAGTCGCCGAAGCTGTCGGGGGCGACCCTCACCCCCAGCCCCTCTCCCCAGGGAGAGGGGAGCCAGAGTCTACTCCCCCTTCTCCCCAGGGAGAAGGGGGCTGGGGGGATGAGGGCCAACCGGCTACAGCGGGCGCGGGATGAGCATGAGCTGTATTTTCGGGCGCATCCGACGGAGACGGA
>JBHJNL010000068.1:0-11588 GCA_050330855.1 Thermosynechococcaceae cyanobacterium
TCAGGATGCATAATCTGGAGCTTTTCAAGTTCGGACTCAATCTTTTCTAGCTCACCTTTTACCAGAGCTGTCTGGTAACGATAGTATTCAGGATCGACCTCGGTTTTGCGATCGCCCCTTTCTAAATACTCCACCACCCGACCGAGCGCCGCCCGTCTAGCAATGACTTTCTGATAGTCCTGCTCATATGAGCGCCCCCTCATCAAACCCAGACTTTGTAGCAGGGGTTTGGTTGTTAGCCCCTGCACCAGTAGCGTGAACAAAACGACGCCAAAGACCGTCGCAATAATTTCTTCTCGCTCTCCCAACACCTTCGGGACACTGAGCGCCAAAGCAATAGAGACCGATCCACGCAAGCCGCCCCACCACAGCACCGTTTGATCGGGGATGCCAATTTCGGAGCCAACCAGTTTGTTGCTGATAAAGCCAAGGCCATAGGTTGCGATCGCACGAGCAATAATCATTGCCGCGATAGTGACCGCAATGGTTTGTAAATTATCACCCAAGATCGCAAACCGAATCTGGTCGCCAATTAACAGAAAGACAATCGAGTTCACGAAAAAAGCCAAGAAATCCCAAAACTCCGTCACGATTAGCCGAGTTCGGGGATTCATCCCAATTCGGGAGCCAAAGTTGCCTAAAACTAGCCCCGTTGTCACCACACCAATGACGCCTGAGCCACCCAAATCTTCAGTGACCAGATACGTTCCATAGGCCGACACCAACGTCAGAGACTGCTCGACCAGGGGTAAATCGAAGCGCTGTGTTAAATACGAAATGCCAAAGCCGACTAAGGCACCCACGCCGAGACCGATGCCAATCACTGCCAGCAATTCACCTAAGACCTGTGGCGGTGTAAGTTCTGTCTGTCCTAGGGGGATGCCGACGAGAACACTAAAGGCGACCACCGCCATCCCATCATTGAAGAGACTTTCACCCTCCATGAGCGTGCGGAGTCTTTTGCCCACTCCTAACTCTCTAAATAAGGCCACCACCGAAACGGGATCCGTCGCCGATAAACTTGCACCAATTAACAACGCAGTGGCAATGGGTATCCCCGCAAATTGATTCAAGCCCAGCGCCACCCCGCCGATGGAAATAACGACGCCAAAGACCGCAAACAGGCAAATAGGAACTAAATCGCTTTTGAGATCGGCCCATTTAAGATTCCAGGCTGCCTCAAATAGAAGCGGCGGCAGAAAAATCGCGAGAATTAGCCCCGGTGATAGATCGACCAGCCGCACATCGACAAAGGCCAAGCACAGCCCCACAATCACCAGCAGCAGGGTATAGGGAATTTGACGGAACCAGCTAAACACCTGCGGTAGAGTAGCAACACTGAGCGACACCGACAGAACCAGCAAAAACTGCTTGAGATTATTAGCGATCAGTTCTTCGCCTTCCGTTGCCATCTCAGTGGCGAGCAAATTGATATCCACAGGGCTAGCTCAAAACGTCAACCTAAAGTGTACAGGGATTCTCTAGGGATGCGATCGCAATGATTATTCCTATGGATCAGCTCACCTTTTACCTTAATTGTGCCGATTACTGTCATCACAATGTGCTTGAACAGACTTTGCAAGAGATTGAACAACTTGCTGCAGCTCCCGTTGTCCCTGCTGCAGCTCCCGTTGTCCCTGCTGCTGCTCAAGCTGTGTTTCGACCAGCACATCAATCTGAAGCTGATGCGTACCCGCCCTCTGGGAGATCGCTTCTAAAATTCCCTCAATTCGATCTAAGCGCTCTGACATGAAACTCTCCATCGCTATACATTCATTAAACTCATATCTCAACTCATTGTGTGGATACTTTCATAAAACGATGTTCAATCGCCTTTTCGTCATGCCCTCAATACTAAAATCCCCAAGCCTAGATGGCTCGGGGGAAGTATCAGAAGTCTTTTCTTTTAAGAATTTAGACCTTACTTTCAGCCGGTAGACGCACTTTTGATGCCAACCCCAAAGCTTGGAATAACTGAATCAACATCCAAGTGGTATCAATCTCCCACCACTGAATGCCATGACGGGCAGACTGCGGAAACGCATGGTGGTTATTGTGCCAGCCTTCACCGTAGGTGAGCATGGCGACCCACCAGCAGTTGGTGGAGTTATCATCAGATGCGTAGGTTTTGTAGCCAAATTTGTGAGTCGCGCTATTGACGAACCAAGTGCAGTGGTAGACCATCACAAGCCGAACAAAAATGCCCCACACCACAAAAGACCAGCCGCCAATCAAAAATAACAGCGCACCAAAGGCAATCTGGATAGGGAAAAAGTAATTATCTAAAAACTGATAGACGGCATCATCTTGGAGATCCTTGGTGAGACGCTCGACTTCAGCCGCAGCCGGTGTTTCATGCATCATCCAGCCCATGTGACTCCACCAAAAGCCTTTGTTAGAGTTGTGCTGATCTTGAGCGGTATCAGAATGCATGTGATGGTTGCGATGCAAGCCAACCCACCAAATTACGCCGCCTTCACAGGCTAGGGTGCCGCAAAAAGCCAAGAAATATTCGAGGGGCTTTGGAACTTGAAAGCTGCGGTGAGTTAACATACGGTGCCACCCCAACGTAATTCCCAGGCCACCCGTGATCCAGTGCAGAAATAAAGCTAGGCCGACTGCCGCCCAGCTAAAGTTTGAGGGTAAGAATGCAAATAGTGCGCCAATATGCACTACAGCCAGGACTATGATGAAAGGCCAACTCTTCTTTAACTGGGTTGGCTCGACTGGACGTTCTGTTGCAATAGTCATTTAAACATCTTATGTAAGTAATGATTGACGAGGTATGCCCCCTCTCCGCCCACAGTAGCCCCGTCTCTTCCAAACACTAGGGTGCCCAGTTGTCTAAATGAGTTAGTTAATAAAATCTTGATGAACACTCACTCTCAGCTAGAGGCAGCAGAAAAAGCATTAACCCTCACTTTTGCAACAATTGATACTAAAGTCAAGAAAAATTCACAAAGGGTGCTCCAGGCTTTTCGAGACCATAAAGTTGGTCCGCACCATTTTGCGGGGGTGACTGGCTACGGCCACGATGATTTAGGGCGTCAGGTTTTAGATCGGGTCTTTGCTCAGATCATGGGGGCTGAGGCGGCGGCTGTACGCGTTCAGTTTGTGTCTGGAACCCATGCTATTGCATCCACCCTATTCGGCGTTCTTCGTCCCGGCGACGAAATGCTGGCCGTCGCTGGCCCCCCTTACGACACGCTAGAGGAAGTGATCGGCATCCGAGGCCAAGGCCAAGGCTCCTTGAAAGAATTTGGCATCCACTATCGCCAGCTCGAACTTACAGACACAGGCACCATCGATTGGGAAGCCCTTAGCAATGCTTTACGGCCTGAAACTCGACTCGTCTTTATTCAGCGCTCCTGCGGCTATGACTGGCGAGCCAGCCTCAGCATTGATGACATTGCTCGGATTGTCAAGAGTGTTAAGCAGCAAAACCCAAATGTCGTTTGCTGCGTAGATAACTGCTACGGCGAATTTATCGAAGATCGTGAGCCGACAATGGTCGGAGCTGATTTAATTGCGGGTTCCCTCATCAAAAATCCCGGTGGAACGATCGCAACCGCTGGAGGCTATGTAGCCGGACGGGCCGATCTCGTGGAGCAAGCTGCCTGTCGTTTGACCTCCCCCGGTATCGGCTTGGCTGGAGGTGCAACCTTAGATCAAACCCGCCTGATGCTACAGGGACTTTTCCTTGCGCCTCAAATGGTGGGGGAAGCTATGAAGGGAAATCACCTAACCGCTCACGTATTTAAATCATTGGGATATCTGGTCAATCCTGGCCCTGATGAACCCCGCCGGGATGTGATTCAAGGGATCCAGTTGGGTTCAGCGGAGAAGCTGGTGGCTTTTTGTCGAGCCATTCAGCAGCATTCGCCCGTTGGCTCTTATTTGGATCCTGCACCCGCTGCAACGCCGGGATACGAAAGTCACTTGGTGATGGCAGGCGGCACGTTTATTGACGGCAGCACCTCAGAGCTGTCTGCCGATGGCCCTTTGCGAGAGCCTTATATCGTGTTTTGTCAGGGGGGGGCGCACTGGACCCATGTTGCGATCGCACTTGAAGCCGCCATCGACGCCGTGGGTCCAGCTTGACCTTTAGATGACCTGCTCAACTTCAGCCACTTCAGGAATCATGTCTCGCATCTTGCGTTCGATGCCCATTTTGAGGGTCATTGTGGAGCTAGGGCAAGAGCCACAGGCTCCTTGAAGACGAAGGCGAACGACTGGTCCTTCAATTTCGACCAGCTCGACATTGCCACCATCTGCCATTAGGTAGGGGCGTAGCTCATCTAGGACAGTTTCTACGTTTTCTGGGTTGAGTTCTAAAATCGCAGCCATAGCGCTAAGTATTAATAACAATGTCTCTATACTAAGATCTTCGCAGTCCTCCAGCCATAAAATGAGGTTCCTGCATCTATCGTAGGAATCGAACAGAGCAGCAACGCAGGCATCAGGCGGAATTCTGATCGGCTGCTTATAAAGGCGAGGGCGGCCCCCCAACAACCTCACAAGTATCTAAGTTTGGGGCACCAGAGAGAACATAGGGTTCTGAATCAAAAATCAGAACGCCAGTGCTTTAGTTCAGCTTTAATGAAATAGGTCACTAAATCTCGATACATTTTTTCAATCACATCAGCATCTAGACCTTCTGCCTCAGCCCAGTGTCTTCGTTGCTGCAGCATCGCATCAAAGCGCTCTTGAGCTTGAACATCTTTGGCACTGGTCTTAAGGGAAGCAGCGGCCTTCACGTACTCAAAGCGCTGTCCAAGCTGAGTAATAATCTGACGATCTAAAGCATCAATCTCAGCTCGAATATCTGCCATGTTCTGACAATCTTGAGGTGCGATCACATCAAACTCTCGATCTACTCTATTTACTCATGATCTTAGCGATCATCGGTTAGATGAGCCGTGCCAATTGTCAACATGCTTTCTTGAGAAGTCCATGCTGTGCATGAAGGAATGTTGGCAATCAGAGGTTTTTCGATGAGTCACCATTCAAGTGACCTTTCAAACGTCAGTCTTTCTGAATACGCCGGAATTCATCTTCAAGATCTTGAACTTTCTTCTGTAGATCGCTGGCAGATTCAGGTTCATCTTCAATCTGAACGTCAATAACCTGGGGCTGCCCTGAATAAGAGTCTTGAGGTGCATTAGCAGAAGGTGCTTGGCTCTGGCCTGTCAGATTTTCCAGCCACTGCCGCGACTCTTCGGTGGTCATTTCGCCTCGCCGGATCATCTCGTCGGCAAGTTTTTGGGCGCGTTTTTGCAGATCAGAGAACTGATCGGTGGCTTGTTCCCCAGCGTAGGAAATTGCTCCGACGCCTAGATAAAATGCTTTTTTGAAGAGACCTTGAAAGTCATCCATGCTTAAAACTCTCTGTGGCGGATGGGCCTTAAACAAAGGTGACCCGGAGTCCACGCCTATCACAAGCATCCTGTATTGCTGCTACCTTCCGGTCCTGACAAGGTTGAGGCGTTGCGATCGCATGGGTCCAGGTCACCAAACAGTCTAACATCGTTGACTTCTCAATGGCAGACGATCTTTTGATAATGCAAAAAAAAAGCCCAGGGGTGAGTTTCCCTGGGCTTTATCATGTTGTGGTATGTGAGGTATCGGTACTTCATATATTAAAGACCGCTCCTGATAGGGAGATGAAAGGAGTATGAGAAAAATTCCCTTTTGTCCGATCTTGCTCCAATCTGCTGGTTAGGCTTTTGACTGCGATGGATAAACAGAACCTGATGGACTTGATCAGTAGCTATTCTGGTAGGGCACTAGAGCAGCGCAAAAGCTGGTACTCTCCAGCGGCGGAAGCTTACAACCGGGCTAGACCCAGCTACCCGCAAGACGTGATTGACCAGGTCGTCGATCTTGCTCAACTGTCTAGCCGCTCTCACATTCTGGAAGTCGGCTGTGGACCCGGCACGGCAACGCAGAGTTTTGCGGCTCTGGGCTGTCCGATGCTGTGCTTAGAACCGAACCCTAATTTTTATCGGTTGGCGGTCCAAAACTGCCATCGCTACCCGCCCATCGAGATTGAGAACACCTCGTTTGAAGAATGGGATTTACAGGCCGGATCGTTTGATGCAGTCTTGGCGGCTAGCTCATTCCACTGGATTCCGGCAGAGGTGGGCTATCTGAAAGCGGCCCAAGCTCTCAAGCCCGGTGGTGCTTTGATTTTGCTGTGGAATAAAGAACTCCAGCCCAGTGAGGAAGTTTATCGACAGCTATCGAAAATTTATCAAATCCATGCCCCAGAGCTAGATCGCTATGAAGATAAAGCGACACAACTCAAGATTTTGGATAACTTAGGACAAATCGCCCTAGATTCAGGTCACTTTGAAAACGTTAGCCCTGGCTATGTTGAGGTTGCCGTCACCTATACTGCTGAGCAATACCTAACGCTTTTACAAACCTATTCGCCCTATCTCAAGCTAGAGACTCGAAAAAGAGAGGCTTTATTTGAGGGGTTGCGAGATTACATTGAAGCACATTTAGATGGGCGCATACCGCTGTCACACCTGTCCGCATTCCATATCGCACAACGATCATAAATCACTTCGCAGGATGTCATGGTCAACCTATTGCATTGCACGCAACGTAATTATTCATTCCGAGCGACTAATGATCGGCAGATAGAATAGCACTCTCTAAATAGAACGGAAGCAACCAAATTCGTCACCTTTTGGTGGTCAAGGTTGCCCCTGTAGCTGAGTCCTAGAGCGCTTTTGTTTGTTCCGTTGACAATAGCGATAGAACGAATTGTTTTGATTTTCTGCTTCCACCTGATCAATAAGATGATCCAGCATCACGATCTGCTTATCAAACATCTCGCAAATTCCGTGCATTCTAGCGATAGAACGGCTTCTTGTTTCAGCATTAGGAATTTGAGGTTGGTTATTCATGACAGATTCCAGTTCCGTTGGACATCTCGGTTGCTTGCTTCACAAACATCAACAATCACCTCAGTTTGCACAATAGATTCAGTGAGTAGATTTAGCGTAGCAGATGTAGCCAGTGGCTGAGATTCGGCAATCTGCAGCATCAGCCGACTCAAGCGCGTATAGCAAGACGTGGCTCGTTCCGTCACGTTTTGAAGTTCGTCGAGTTCAGGAATGGTTGCTTCTGTTTCGCCAAACTGTTCAAAAATCATCAAGGCTAAACGTGTTGATTCGTTGATGATCTTTAACAATCGTTGTTGCAGCTTCAAAATCTGCGCTACGAGACTTTCCGGTAAATCTGCCATGATTAGACAATTTAAAGTGCTTCTAATAATTCTTCGAGGACACTCCAGGCTCCTGGGGCATTGAGGTGACTGGCGGCATAATTTCGACAGAGCAAATCATCACTGAGAAAGCGATCGTATTTGTCGTTGCGTTTATTTTTGACTGCTGCTGCTAGTTCTACCGGGTCGGCTGGGCCTTGGTTGAGGAGGTCTAGGAGATGCGATCGCAACCCTTCCCCATCCACTCCATTTACCTTTAGCGTTACACCTTGGTTTTGCACCTTCAGCCCTCGGTCCAACAACTGCACAAACAATGTATTTGTGATTACGCTGCCTCGCCACGGGAACAGCAAAATACTGCGGCCCTCTTCAAGTACCCGAGTTTGATGAAGACCATAGGAGCGGAACTGCTGCCGCGCCGTCTGCAGCAAATCACGGGCGGTCTCATCGAGGAACCCTAGCACCTGTTCTGAAAGATAGATTTGGTACATGGCTTGGCGCAATCGGTCATGGACAAACCCACTGGAGCCTCCAAAATCGGGTGCTTTCCCAGAGGAGGCTCCGATCACTTCAACCTTGCCTCGGTGCTCATCAACGCCCATCACCTCCCAACGACGACCGGCAAAAATCAAGAACATGCCTTCGACTAAGGGCGACCGCACCGGCAGCGACCCAAGAGTGCGACCATCAGAGACTAAATGATATTCATCTTGGGTGGCGAAGGCGGTATAAAAACTGTAGTGGTTGACCTGCTTTTCACCCTTGAGGCCTAGTAGCAGCAGGCCATCCTGGCTTTGCTGAATCAGATCATGGTGGCCCAAGGTTCGCAGCAGCTCCATGAAAATCTCTTGATCGACGGCAGCGAAGGGGCCGGTTTTGCAAAGAAATTCCCAAGCTTGAGCAGGTCTAATGCCGCTTTGTTGGGCAATCAAGGATAAAAGCTGTTGAATGAGGGTCGAAAGCTGCAGTCGGCCGATGATGGGGGGTTCAAACCAGCCTTCTAGGAGAAGCGTGAAAATTGCGATCGCCTGCACTAAATCAAAATACAGGCTGTTAATCACCGGCGTACTGGGTGTTACCTCTGGCTCTGAAATATAGACCCGCATAATCGCCGATTCCCCGGCCCGTCGGCCTGAGCGTCCGAGGCGCTGGCAGGTGCTGGCGACCGAGCTGGGGGGACCGACCTGAGCGATTGATTTCACTGAACCGACATCAATTCCCATTTCTAGGGTCATCGTACAGATCACGTTTGACGGGCGATCTTCAGCTTTGAGGGCATCTTCAGCCTCTTGGCGGAGTTCCTTGGCGAGACTGCCGTGATGGGGCAAAAATTCATTGGGCACCCGCCGCTCAATGGACATGTATCGCAGTAGATCGGCATAGCGCTCTACCTGACGACGGCTGTTGATGAAGATTAGGTTTTTATCGCCCCGCAGTGCCTGAAAAAGATCGCTGGCAATTGCGATCGCATCGGCGGTGGGCTGCAGGTCGGTTTCATCCTTAAGGGCATCGTCACCATCGTTTTCTTCAAAAGCGGGCTTTACATACCCTCGAATCTGCAGCTTCACATCCTGATCTTTGCTGTCGGACTGGATAAGCTGAATGCCCTCTCCGTGGCCGGGGCGCAGAAACTCTGCTGCTAGAGACATATCCCCCAGCGTTGCGCTCAGGCCCACGCGCATGACGCGCCGACCCACTACCAGCTCGACCCGATGCATGAGCGACTGCATCTGCCGTCCGCGCTCGGAGCCAATGAAGGAATGCATTTCGTCAATGACGATGTACTGCAGGTCTGCAAATAGCTCGGCAAGCTGTGTGCCTCTGAGCACAAACAGGGCTTCTAACGATTCAGGGGTAATCAGCACCACCCCGGCAGGGTTTTCTAGGACGCGGCGCTTTTTGCTAGAGGCAATGTCGCCATGCCAAGCGGTAACTGGAATATTGAGGCCGTCGCCGATTTCTGCCAGCCGTCGGTGCTGGTCGTTAATGAGTGCCTTGAGAGGACTAAGGCCAATCACCTGAATGCTTTTGCCGGGATGGGTGACAAGCTGCGAAAAGACGGGCAAGAAAGCGGCTTCGGTTTTACCGCCCGCAGTGGCTGCAGTGATGATTACATCGGACTTGCGAGACAAGATGGGCGGCACGGCAGCATCTTGGATGGGGCGCAGTCCGGGCCAGCCTTGGGCATGAATCCAGCGCTGGACTTGCTCATGGAGTTGATCAAAGCCGGTGGTTTTGGGTGCTGGGGCGATCATGGGGGTTTTGAGGGTTGCGATCGCCTCTACTAAAGCCTATTTCAGGAACTAAAGAAAGGGTGCTTACTTGGCTCAGGGACTTCTACCGTCACAGCCTGGTTAATCTCATCACTAAATCCATCGCGTCAAGACAGTACAGCTCTTGCGATATTTCAGAAGACTGCGTATCAACAACAGTCCGGACAGTTTTAAAGCCAGGGGCTGAAACCCTTGATTTCTCCTTGCTGAGGCAGACCTCAAAGAGGGCGAAAACCCTCATTCTGTCGTAGTCAATCAAAAACTGTCCGAGGTATTGTATCAAGCAACTACGGAGCAATTATGCCAGTAGAATAGAGAGGGGTGTACGAAAAAAAGCGTGGGACGTTTGTACTAAAGTGCCAAAGCCGTTGCACTGTCCCCCCGGCCCCCCAACTTTGGGGGAGAGTCATTACACATTTCAGTCATTGGCGCAACGAGCAAACAGGGACGTTCACACTCGAACCTGGCGCACTCGTATCTCAGTGACAACAAAGCCTGTACTCTGGTGCGTTTTGACTATGGTGCGTGTCCAAGCAGCAACACATAAAAGCGTTCTCCCCCCAGAATTGGGGGGCTGGGGGGGCCAATGCAGAAGCGTTTGCAGATTTATGCAAGCGCTCCATTTACTGGAGGACGCGCTTTTTTTCGTTCACCCGAATAGAAAGAAATCCCTCAGAAGCTTCTCCTGTAAAGTTCTGAGGAGAAAAGGGAAGACTAAAAGTAGCGGTTTATTTACACACTGCAATCTTTCCGAAAGTGAAAATCATTCCACTTTAGTGTCGAGTTATCAATGGCTCCAACGACAACCACCGCTCAGCAACTAAGAGCGTCAGTCAAATTGACTAAGCCAGGTTTGTTGGCCGATGTACCCAACGACTACAACCCTCGTCAAGTCTTCAACTTTCTTCGGCATAAAGCTACGAACTATGAAGCTCTAATCGAGCAACACCGTCAGAAGTACGGAGATGTTACCCCTGCTGAAATTAAAGCTTTGACTCAAGGGGCTGCAGATGTCCTTGTCAAAGCCTTACGGGCTGAGAATGACGACCTCCTACACGGAGGAACAAGTACTGTATTCGCTAAGTTCTCTCGAAAGCTAATCAAGTTGATGGGTTTAGGGCCAGATGTAGACCTGCAAGCCATTTATGAGGCAACTAAGACACTCAAAAGATCTCAGTCGATGTTTAAGTCATGGAACGAGCGATATCGACGCCAAAAAGAGATGATCCTAAAATTGACGGTCTCAGTAGATCCTGAGCTTCGTCAAAATATTGAGGCCATCTATGGTGCCAACTCCAAAGACAAGCTCGATCAACTTGAGAAGGCTCTATTCAATGGCTAGAAGGAAGCATGGCATCCAGGCGATGAAGCTGATTGCTATCAAAAAAGAGTGCTACGCAATCGCTAGTGTTGCTTCAACTGAAAAGCTGCGCCAGAAGTACGTCACCCTCTCTAAAGGTCAAGATTTTCGCACACGTAAGAGCTGGGAATATGTGCTCAAAAACTTGCGTGAGGACGGAGACTGGCTGGGTCTCAAAGTGTCTGATATAGAAAAGACTGCAGCTAGAGAAAATCAAAAGTCTAAGTCTAAGCTGCAAGCCCTAACTTTTCACGCGGGACGTATAGCAATGGATAGGGCGGCTGAGGACGATGACTAATTTATCTGGCTTGCCGCCAGTGAGCGCTATTTATCATGTTCTCCATCAAGGACGTGTGGTATACGTGGGTCAAACAATAAATTTGAAGGAACGCTGGCGGAACCATCATATTCGCCATGAACTACACGAGCGTTATGGCAATGATTGGCATGTTGAGTGGGTAGAAGTCTCGGTTTTAAACCTTGACCGAGCTGAGGCATATGCTTACAGGGAATTTAGACCTAAACTCAATAAACAAAATCCATCTGTAAGCTTAGGTAAAACTGTATAGAACTCCTGGCGGCTCCCTTTTTCAGTATTAAGACCGACATTCCGCAGGTTCGCCTCAGCCCTAACCAATTTCCGTCATCCTGGCCTATTGAGGAATATTTTCTCGGCGGCAAATAGAAACTTATCTCAATAAGGCTCAAAAAATGAAAT
>JBHJNL010000069.1:0-15656 GCA_050330855.1 Thermosynechococcaceae cyanobacterium
CATCAGAGGTACGCGGTTTAGGCTCCAGCAGTTTGAATCTTAGCTCTCAGGACATAAGGTTGCTGGCCATAGGGGTCGCTACCGTTATCTTTGCCGCTTTATGGTTAATCTATGTGCCATGATTCAACAACGATAATGTCGGGCTGATGGTTTGGTGCTCATCGAAGGAATCGTTTACTTTGTGAACGTCGCTCACAAAGTCTAATTCTTGCAGGAGTAAGGTTTCTTCCAGGCATTCATTAGGACTACAATCTGTTGCACCCCAGCCCACTCTTTTTGACTCCAAGGGTGGGCTAGTGCAGAGTGGCGAAAATAGTTAAGCAGTAAAAGAGAAGGGAGATGAGGGCTTAAACTGCTCTGATAAGCTCCTATTTACTGAAGAAGTCTATGCCCACGCCTCTGGCATCCATTATTACCTTGTCACCACGCCAAAAAAGAGCTTTAGAAGGGATTGTTCATAAGGGCACCAATCCTCATCGGCTCGTGCGTCGCGCCCAGCTCATCCTGGGTGCAGCAAACGGAAAAAGTAATACCGAGTTATCAGTTCACCTGGAACTGAGCCGAACTCAAGTCCAGTGCTGGAGAGACCGCTGGCAAGAAGCCTCAGCGACGTTGAATATCTCTGAGAGCGAAGAGGTCAACGACGCTCAACTACGGCAAAAAATCGAGTCAATCCTCAGCGACAAGCCACGCCCTGGCACAACAGCCACCTTTACTCTTGAGCAAATTGTCCAGATTATCGCAATCGCCTGTGAGTTGCCAGGGACAAGCAATCGACCCATCAGTCATTGGACTCCAGCAGAAGTAGCGAATGAAGCCATCAAACGCGGCATTGTGGAGCAGATATCTACCCGTACTGTCGGGCGTTTTTTAAAAGGACGTTGCTTTACAACCTCATCGGGTTCGATATTGGCTCAACGCCAACCCCACTGACCCCGTAGCATTTCGGGAGCAGGTCAAGGTTGTATGCGATTTATACGAACAAGCACCCGCTCTGTTGAGTGAGGGGATTCATGTCATCAGTAGCGATGAAATGACAGGGATTCAAGCTCTCGAACGAGCCTATCCCACTGAATCTGCTACACCCGGACAAGTCGAACGCCAAGAGTTTGAGTACATTCGTCATGGAACTCAAAGTTTGATCGCCAACTGGCAGGTGGCGACGGGGACAGTGCTATGTCCTTCGATTGCTGATACCCGCACTGAAGTAGACTTTGCCGCGCACATTGAAACCACTGTGAAAACAGAACCCAATGCAGGATGGGTCTTTATCGTTGATCAGCTCAATACCCATAAATCCGAAACCCTTGTGCGACTTGTTGATCGCTGCTGTGACTTGAAGATGGACTTAGGCATCAAGGAAAAATTAGGTATTCTTAAATCGATGGAAACCAGAGCAGCCTTTCTCACTCAACCATCTCATCGGATCCGCTTCGTTTATGTCCCTAAGCATTCCTCTTGGCTAAACCAGATTGAGTGCTGGTTTAGCATTCTAGTTCGCCGTTTGCTGAAGCGGGGCAACTTTACCTCTACCGAGGATCTCAGACAACAAATTCTAGCCTTCATTGCCTACTTTAACCGTGTTCTTGAAAAGCCATTCAACTGGAAGTTTAAGGGGTTCTCTGAACCCGCTAAAGCTGCTTAACTATTTTCGCTATCCTGCACTAGTTCGCCTTGATATGTCTACTGACTTCTGATTCTGGCGCTGAGCCTAAAGGGACTCAGCCTTTATGCTGAGCGGTTAGCAAGGGTGTTTTGGGAAAACGTGACAAGATTTACAGATTTTCATATTATTGATACCTACAATTGATGAATAAAGCTAGTCATTCCTGAAAAACCTCATGAAGCTAGACATACCAGTAGTTTTGAGTACTAGATGGTCCTGTAAAATAACCACATAAATGGTCTAAATCGTCAAAACCTTGCAAAATGAGTTCCTCATCAGTGCCCACTGGTCCTCATCTAGAGGAGCAACTTAACCGTCAACATCCGTTGTTCAAACTAGCCCACTCCATTGATTTGAGTGTCTGCGAAGCGCAGTTGGGTCGAGTTACCCGTGAGCAAGGTGGTCGTCCCCCGTTGCTCACCCGCCTATTGGCAGGGTTGCACTATCTCAAAGGGCTGTATGACGAGAGCGATGAATCCGTCGTGAGCAAGTGGATCGAGAATCCCTACTGGCAATACTTTATGTGGCGAGAAAACCTTCCAGCATCATCTAGTGTTGGTGGCAGGCACGCGCAGGTTCACTGGCTCTCTCAAGCGTTTGGTCACAAGACGGTGTGCTATTGAGCCGTTTATTGGTCATGCCAAACGAGACCATGCACTCAAGTGCAACTATACTTCACGGCACAACTGGTGACCGGAGCAATGCACTATTAGCCGCCTGTGGCTTTAATCTCAGAAAGCTGTTTCAGTTCTTCCTCAATCAATCGAAGGAGCCTGCTAAAGCTGGAGCTTAAATGAAGGTTTTTCAGGGATGACTAGTTAGTGTTGGGAACGTTTCTTAAGTTGAGGTTGAGTAAGAATGCCTGATGTAACGATCTGTGGGCAAATGCTTTGGAAATTAGTCGGGGACGATCGAGCGCTATATTTACGGCACAGTGAATTAGAACCTTGGCAATACTATGAAGAGTTTCCACAATATTTTTTGCCTGATCCTGAAGGCTTTTCTAAGGGGATTGCCACATTCATGGCTTTACTCAAAAAAGATTGGGTGGTGACTAACTCCTAAAAACTGAGGCTTTCTAGGGTGGTTTTGAGGGTCAGTGGATGGATGCACTGCAGTTCTTGTTCCGGCTGTTGCAGAAGTCGACATCGCATCTCTTCGCTTAATCCTTGTACCTGGCTAAAGTCTGCCCCTGCAATACTTTCAAACTGTTCGAACTCAGCATTGGTTAGATCCACTGCCCGCAAATCAACTCTGGCGAGGTTTGCGCCATTTAAGCGAGCATTGCGTAAAAAAGCGCCTGTTAAGATCGCTCCTCGCAAGTCAGCTTGCACAAGGCGTGCCCCATAGAGATTGGCGCAAGTTAAATCGGCTCCTCCGAGATAGGCACCCAAAAGGTTTGCTCGTTGTAAATCAGCATAGCTAAGATTTGCTGTATTGAGTGGTGCCCCATTGAGATTAGCTTCAGGACCAATGGCTCCAGACGATTTATAGGCGAACCCTTCTGGGAAACGAGTGTTGCTATCGTAGTGAGCACCTTGCAGTTGAGCCTCTGCTAAATTTGCCCCTTGTAGATCTGTGCCACAGAGATCGGCACGCAATAAGCAAGCACCTTGTAAATTGGCTGCTCGAAGATCAGCTTGACTGAGATCGGCTGCTCGAAGATCAGCTTGACTGAGATTCGCTTCATTGAGTTGTGCTGAGTGGCAGTTGGCTCGAATGAGTATGGCTTGACTCAAGTTGGTTCCTTGCAGATCAAGACCACTACACTGAACTTGGTATAGATCCTGCTGCCTCAGATCTGCTCCTGCATTGAGAATCTCTAAAATTCCTGGAGGATTGTTCTGCATCTGCTATGTTCATGAATTGATACTCTGATTGTCTAATAAATGCTCATTCAATAGAAAAAATCTCATGCCGTTTGTTCCACCCATGACGATGATGGACTTTTTCCGTAAAAGTGAAGGGGTCTGGATTACTAAGCGTACGGTTCATCATTTTGATGACGTCACAGATGAATCTGGAGAATCTAAGCTGCATGTGGCAGTCGTAGCTCCCGATGACCTCAAGATCAAACAAATCTGTGAGTCTCAGGAGATTGATCCTAACACTGCCGCTGGTGGAGCTAGCTTTATGTGGCAACCCCATCAGGTAGATCAAGAACCCAATCCCAAGCAGGCGGCGGTGCTCGTTGATGTGCCCGATGACGAGGGGGGGGCGTCGGGTAAATTACTCCGTAATCAGGGTTACATTGAGCTGATTCCGGTGGTTAGTCGCTATTGGTTTGGCCAAGATGGCATTTTGACCATTGATACCGAATATGACCGCAATCAAGGTCAAGAGCGATGCTGGTTTATGACCGATGATTTTAGAGTCCGTGTCAGCACCGTGTGGATGATGAACGGGGTGTATTTGATGACCTACTGTTCTGAACGGCGCTGTACCTCTGAGGCTGATTTATCTGCCATGATCGAACAGAATCAGAGAAGAGCCTCTGCACTGGGAGAATAAACTGGAAAGTATCGTTACATTATGTCAATCCCAGGAGGGCAAGTGTTCTGGAGTCCTCTATACTAGAGTACCTTGGCATCTTTGTAGTTATCAAGCTTTATGTATAAACCTTTTATTAAGCATCTTGAGCAAGAAATTACTGAACGCTTCAACCTCTCAAGTCGCCCCATCCCTCCCGAATTAGAGTCTCGGATGAGCGATCGCGGTAAAAATCCAGCCCAGATCCAAAGCTGGTGCTACCAATGTCCTGAGTTACGAAAGATTCGCTATACCAACATTGATGCGGGGGTAAGTGCCCAGATTTTTAATAGCGTGATTTACCCCAGTCATCACTACGATCTACCCCTATTGGGGGTAGATTTCCTTTCATTTGGGCAGGTCAAGAATTTGATCGTAATGGATTTTCAACCCTTATTTCAAGATCAAGCTTACTTAGAGAAGTATATTTACCCACTCAAAACGTTACATGATCGGTATCCAGACTTGTCTCAGGATCTGGAAATGAAGTTTTATGATGCGAACCAGTATTTTTCTAAGTATTTATTATTTGCTAAAACCGATGTTGAAACTGTGAAAACTAGAGTGCTAGAGGCATTCAAGGATTACTTAAACCTATATTGGCAGCTTTTGGAGTCCGCTCACCCTTTGAGCAATCCAGAAGACATTCGACGGATTGCTAAGGCTCAAAGGGATTACGACCAATACAGTGCCGATCGCGATCCAGCATCGGGGTTATTTAGTAGCTACTTCGGTCATGAGTGGTCCGAACAGTTTTTGTATGGATTTTTATTTGAAGATGCAAAGCCAGCGGCGATTACCACAACGGTCTAATTAGAGCCTGAGTTATGACCCTTTATCAACCCTTCCTAGACTTTGCGATCGTACACTTGCAAGCGCATCTTGACCTGCAACCCTACCCTATTCCGGCAGGATTTGAGTCAAAATCAGCGATCACCGGCAAAGGCAAACACCAAAACGAAGTCCTAACCACGAGCTATGGTTACCAGTCTCCTAAGCTTCGGCAAATACGAGCGGCACATGTCCAGGGTGGTGGCTCACTGCAGGTCTTGAACTTCGTTATCTTCCCGCACCTAAATTATGATCTTCCTTTTTTTGGAGCGGATCTGGTGACCTTACCCGGCGGACATCTAATCGCCCTAGATATGCAACCGCTGTTTCGGGACGACCCAACCTATCAAGCAAAGTACACTCAGCCTATCTTGCCGATTTTTGAGACCTATCAACCCCACTTACCTTGGGGCGGCGACTTTCCTGAAGAAGCACAGCCGTTTTTCTCGCCAGCCTTCTTATGGACTCGACCTCAGAAAGATGAAGTCGTTGAGACCCATGTCTTTTCAGCATTTAAAGACTATCTAAAAGCGTATCTGAGCTTTGTGGAGCGTGCAGAACCTGTAACTGACCCTTCTACTTTACAGGAGATTGAGCAAGCTCAACTCCGCTACCTCCGCTACCGAGCCGAAAAAGATCCGGCGCGAGGCATGTTTACCCGATTCTACGGCCCGGAATGGACTGAGGAATATATCCACGGCTTCTTGTTTGACTTGGAGCGCAAACTCGAAACGGCTCAGTAAGTATTGAGCAATAAGGCTATCCTTCAGAAGGATAGCTTGCTGTCATAGAGATACAATTTAGGAATTAGACTGAAGTCTTCATTCTTTATCCTATGGCTGATCCCCTTTCCGAGCTTATTCAAGCTGTAGCTGCTGCTGATAATTCTGAATCTCTCTTAGAAGCAGTGGTAAACCTGGCAGAGGCTCGCTTAGAAGGGGCTATCCCCGAATTGATTGCCGCTCTGAGCTATAACAACCCTGGGGCCGCTGTGGCCGCCGTGGATGGGTTAATTCAACTGGGCGAGCTTGCCGTCGTGCCCATTATGGAACAGCTCGATCGTCATAACTATACGGCAAGGGCCTGGGCCACTCGGGCTATGGCGGGAATTGGAGACCCCAGAGGGCTGGTGACTTTATTAGATGCAGCGACCTCTGACATCACCATGAGTGTGCGACGGGCGGCAGCAAGGGGTCTCGGAGCCATTAAGTGGCACTGGTTCCCTGGTGAACTCTTGGACGGCGCACGGCAAGAGGCATTGTCAGCATTACTGTTTGTGGTTCAAAAAGATGAGGAATGGGTGGTTCGGTATGCTGCCATTGTGGGCTTGCAGATGCTGGCCGAAGCGACACCAGAGCTAAGATCACCCCTTCTAAGCCAATTTGAACGGATGGCTGCTAGCGATTCTACTGTGGCCGTGTGCGCCCGCGCCCAGATGGCACATCATCAACTTCAAGCATCTCTTCGGTCTCGCTCTGACGTTGAGGAGCGGCCCTCACCCCTCACGGCGGCTGACTGGCAACGCGTTCAGGAGGAGCTAGAAACTTATCGGAAGACGATTGAGACAAACGCTGAATCTTTTATCCTGGGTTCGTAGAAGTTACTCCCCATGATGAAGTGCCCAAAGGAGTGGATTGTCTCAAACTAGTTGCCCTTTCGGGGTGTGATCTGGGATGATCAACCTTAGGTAAAAATTTATCGCTAGAAATCTAAACTGATATGGCTGATCCGTTAGAATCTACCTCAATTGAAAAGGCAACTCCTGAAGAAATAGCCGGAGTCATTGCTGAGCTGGAGCAGTATCGGGAGCGTCTAGAAACTGACACGCTAGCAATGGCGAAGCGAGCGAAGATCATGAAATCTCAGGCGCTTGCCAATTTAGAGCCACAACTAGCCCAAATAGATGCTCAACTGCAAGTTTTACGTCAGCGGCAAACGGCTCTAGCGGCTGGCAACTAAAGCGTTGAAAGAGAATATTTTATGAGCCAGTCGCAAAACGTTGCATCCTCTGCAGCCAATGATCCGAGCATTCGCATTCAGCAAGACAACGATCTCTTGCTGCAACAAGTTAATGAGCAGATTACGCTAGATACCTTTGAACCCACAGGTCAAATTCTGAAACAGTTAGTGGAGGGTTTGGGAGATCCTAGGGGGTTAGTCCGGCTTCAGTTTGCAGAAACACTGGGTGAAATTGGTGAGTTAGCGACCCCGTTTCTGCTGGAAGTGCTGTCCAGTCACTCCGATGTTACGGCCCGACGGGCTGCCGCTAAAACACTAACAATCATTGCCGATCCAGAGGCTGTACCAATTTTGGTTGATGCTTTTCTTAAGGATCAAGATACCGTGGTCAAAGGGTCAGCAGCGGGTGCCCTTGCTAGAACGGGGGAATCGGCTGTCCCTTCGCTACTCGAGATTTTGGCATCGCCTGAACAGCCTGAAGATATTAAAGGGCATGCTGCATGGGCATTGGCCTTTATGGGATCTGAGGCGGAAGAGTATCTTTATAAAGCTCTAAATAATTCATCTCTTGATGTACGCTGTGCCGTGATTGGCGCGCTGGGGCATGTGGCCCAAGAGCAATCGGATGAAAAGTCGAGCAGTTTTCTGGTCTCCGCTTTATCGGATCCCGAGGCTCGAATTCGAACTGAGGCGGCAGCGGTTCTTGGACAAGTGAAATACCCCCCTGCGATTCCAAAATTAATGGTGGCCCTTCAAGATCCTGAGTTAGATGTGCGGAAGGCGGCGATCAACTCATTAGGGAAAATGGGTGCTGAAGAGGCTTTGGAACCGTTGACAGTAATGCTCAATGATGAGTTAGAAGTGATTCGGGTACTGGCAAAACTTGCGATCGCACAGATTGAACGCCAAGCCGAAGCAGAGGGTTGGTAAGGGTGGTGTGATTGCCATCTATTTGGTACGTTTTGCGGCTCCACTCCTATCGTACTATTCAAATATTCACTAAGCCTGTGGATCAAATCGGGTACGAAAGCTACCGTATTTCAACCAATAGTTTTTCAACGTGTGACAAGGAGAATGCAAGCTAGCTTTTGCTTGGTACAGCATGACTTGACGATGATCACCCATCCAGATTTTACCGGTAGATTCCACTAAAATGACAGTGCCCCCCAAAGCCTTAACGCAATCAGAGAAACGATCAACGGCACTAAAATCTACGGTTTCAAATACAAAGAAATTTCCCGAGCAAATAATGTGTCGACTGCGAATCCAGCATTGAATTTTCTTCTGTGCTTCAGGGGGCAACATTTGAGTCCAAATTACTTCTCAGGTATCAAAAGAATTAAATAGTAGGGACTTCATGGGCAAAACTTTCTTGCTTCTGAAACCGCAAAGGACCATGCTCTGACCCCCACACTTGTTGATGGGTTGTGACATCCATCCCCCTATCTAAGCTCACCCACGTTGTTTCTGTAACTTCGACATGACTATCGAGGTAAGTCGAACAACCATTTTTGTCAATCAAGCAAAGATTACCCGGCTCTACGGTACCGATAAATCGATCTGTCTCTCGCTTGAACACCATTGAGCAATGCGTGCGGCGTTGGATACAGTCCGGTGTGATGTTTTCTAGGATTTTTCGATCCCGTGACGCCCCCGCATAAGGGAGGGGTTCATTTAAGCGATAGTTTTCGATATAAATATGATCCCCTTGGGGGACTAATCGATGTACGCCTTGTCTGTATGGAGCCCATAGATCATAGTCATAGACCTGTTCTGAATAGAGCCCGATTCCTGAAAAAAACTCAAATGGCAGAGGGCGAAACAGAATGTGAATATGAGCGTAGTCCCTAGAATTTTGTTGTGCCTGATTTAAATTACTAAAGTCCCCTGACATCCAGTGAGCCAGGGTTACTAAATCATGTGCAGTTGTCTCAGAAATGCTAACTAGATTTTCTGACATAGAGCGGCAAATATATCATTAGAAGTCATCAAAAAAAGCGACCATAGACCATCTGATTACTTTAGGTGAAAGAAATAAGAGACTAGGATTTTTACTCCTGCTTAATTTCTGAAGCAAATGAAGCTGTTACAACACCAGTGCCCGCACTGGTCTTAATCAAAGCCACTCGAAATCGGACATTGGGATTAATAAACCAAATTTTCTCTTCGGCAGCAGCGCGATCGTAAGGCGTTTCAAGTACAAAAGTCCCCTCCTCAGTGAAATAATAGTCCCCGACCGCCGCAGTTTTTTCCGCATAACCCTGATCGCGCAGCAATCGACCACAATTGCCTTGTTGAGGGTCAGGGACAGGGACAAGGATGGTTGTTCCACTTGAGGACTCATTGTCATCCCAGTCGGATTGCCCCTCCCAACTGATCTGAAAGGGGGAAGCTGCAAGCTGAGGATCAACGTTGTAGGTATGACACAGACTAATCACAGATGACTCATCAACGGAAAGAGGAACAATATTGACCTCAGACTGTACTGCTTCGAAGTGACCGAAGGCTAAATGATGGACACTGCGCTGCGATTTCCAGCAACCAATTGAGCTTGAAACAAACTCCGAAATATTCATTATTGAGTCTTCTTCTTGTTTTTGGGAAAACCAGTGATGATAGATGTAGATGTACCGCCTATCACCTCAATCATTACCCGACGATTGAGATCGCGACTCAGGTTGCTAGTGCCAAGCATGACGATCATGACCATAAAAATATCACCGGAGTGTAGATAGTTAGATGCTTAGTCTAAGCTATAGCGGTTCCGACTTCCGTGAGGTACAGATTGAAGGCTGAAACCTTTATGCAGCCTTGTCCCACTAGCTTACTAGGCTAATCTGAATTAAACGGCATTTTTATTAATTTTTTTTGCGGCTATGCCGTTACAAATTTTGGGACACCTCGAAAAATAGAAAACTTCATGAAGAGAGGGCTGAGGAGCCGACAATCAGGAGAGACTAGAAGGAGAAGCGGAAGTGCCAGATGCGACGACGGTTTGGCTGTTTCGTAAAGCGTTGACGGATGGGGGCTTAATTGAGGAGATGTTCTCAACCTTTAACCGATTTCTCGACGAGAACGGATATGAAGCCAAAGGGGGGCAAATTATCGATGCCACGATCATCCCAGTGCCAGTCCAACACAACAGCCGAGCCGAGAACCAGCAGGTCAAAAAAGGAGCAGTCCCGCCAACGTGGAAAGAAGCCCCCCATAAACTCTCTCAGAAAGATACCGATGCACGATGGACTAAAAAGAATAATGAGTCCTACTTTGGCTACAAAAACCATGTCAACATAGATGCGGAGTATGGATTTATTCACAATCACAGGGTGACGGATGCATCGGTGCATGACTCAAGGCAGTTTTGTGAGGTCTTGGATGGAGCCAATGAAGGCGACAAGATTTGGGCCGCCAGTGCCTATCGTAGCCCAGCGCTCGAAGAGGTGTTGGCAGAGGTGGGCTATGAGAGCGAAATCAATGAGAGAGGGTATCGTAACCATCCATTAACCGAAGCGCAAAAGGAAAGCAATCGGGGCAAATCAAAGATTCGCAGCAAGGTAGAGCATATCTTTGGCACCTATGTGACCAACATGGGGGAAACTGGTTCGGTGTATTGGGATAGAGCGGGTTCGCGCGAGTTTGGGGTTGAAGGATTTAACCTATAACCTGAGACGCTATATATTCTGGCACAAGAAGAAGGAGGAGCAAACGTCACAGGCTCAGTGTGTCTAAGGCCAGCAAAATAGGCTCAAATGAGGGGGAGTGGGGCTTGAAAACGGGTCTTTTGCAGTTCAATTGAGAGTCTCAACACGCAGGGAAGGTTTTTCAACCCTTTTCTTTTTTAAGGATGGGAGAGAATCTTTAATTCGAGGTGCCCTTTGGATTGTTGAGTAGTGACTTGCACTATACTCCGAACGAGTTAAAAGTTAACTTCTTTATAAACCCCGAAAGCCTTGCACAGAAGTAGCTTCAGTCTTTATATAAATGCTAAGCCTTTAGCCGTCGGCAGTATACACCAACCAAAAGTATGTAATGGCCCATGGCCAAACCACAGCTCTAGTAATACTGCAAATAAACCGATCATGGCTAGACGGCCGTTCCAGACTTCGGCTGAAGTTGTCAATCCCCATGCCCAACACTCTTGGGGGTTGAGCTTGACGTTCTCTCGGGGACAAATCGTATCAGAGAACAAGATTGGGGGATCGTTCAGTGCCTTCAGTACGAGTTCTGCCAAAGCTTGAATAAAGACTGGGGCTGTATTCGGGGCTGGGACTCTTGCAAAGGTCTTAATTCCGGCTGCTTCAGCAATCTCTCGATATTCAATATCGATTTCTTCTAAGGTTTCGATATGTTCTGAAACAAAGCTAATGGGGACAACCACAAGTTCTTGAGTTCCTTGATCAGCCAGTTCACGAATAGCTTCATCGGTATAAGGCTGCAGCCACTCGACGGGACCAACACGGCTTTGATAGGCGAGGGTATAATCCTGACCATCATTAAGCTTTTTCATGATTAAGTCAGCGCATTCCTCAATCTCTCTTTGATAGGGATCACCGGCTTCTTCGATGTAGCTGACCGGCACCCCATGCGCACTAAAGAACACATGAGCTTGACTAGGATGAGTCACTTTTTCCATTGTCATCCTAATTAGATGGGCCATCGCCTCTATATAGCCGGGACTGTTATACCAAGATGGGATGACAGTATATTCAATCTGTTTTAACTCAGGATCAAGGCTCCAGAGCTGCTCTAGCTCTCGAAAGCTAGAGCCGCTGGTACTAATTGAAAACTGAGGGTATAAGGGTAAAATGACAAGCTTCTCAATTTTGTCGTGTTTGATTTGAGCGATCGCATCCTCAGCATAGGGATGCCAGTACCGCATCCCTATATAGACACTGACTAGGTGCCCATCCTCTTGCAAACGTTTTCTGAGGGCTTGTGCCTGTGACTCAGTGATTCGTCGTAGAGGTGAGCCACCCCCAATTTTTTTATAATTGCCTTGTGATTTTCGGGCACGTAGGGTGGCAATCAGCCAAGCCAAAGGTGCTTGCAGCCATGGAAAGGGCAGCCGTAGAATTTCTGGATCAGAGAATAAGTTATAGAGAAAAGGGCGAACATCCTTAAGATTCTCTGGTCCTCCAAGGTTTAACAGTAGAATTCCGACTCGTTTCATACCAGTCTTCTCGTTCATGCGTATATTGATTCTCTACGATGATGATGCCAAGGGAATTAGCAAAAGCGCCCCTCCACACCAGCACTCAGATGGTGGCAATAAACTCAAGCGAGTCAAACAATCCCTAAGACATGACTAAACAGGCATCAGTTCACAGCACTCACTAAAAATAGTCCCATAAAATTCATCATCTTCAGACTCAATCACACTTTTCAAGGCTGAAGGTGTCTTGAATTGCGAATCCATGACACAGGGGCTGAGATCTCTGAGGGACAATTCGGCCAAAGATCAGGCATAATCGCCAAGGTTCACAAAAGTTGACGATTATGATCACACAATTGTAGGAGGATCAATGTTGGGCCTGGTAAATACAAATGAAGCCTGACAGCTTAGAGCCTAGACTTCAACTGATTGCTTACATGGCCTCAATTAATTGCCCAAGGACTGTTCGATCAGGAATGCTGGAATGCGTTTGCATGGGTGATTAGTCATATTTCTTAATCATTTAACTTTAGATCTTTACATTGTCTAGGAGATGCTTTCTGATGACCTTTGGACCTGCTGCTGCCCTTGGAGTCAGTCTTTTCGATGAAACCCCTCCCGTTGAATGGGTTCATGGAAGTTCACCCGAAGAAGCCGAAGTTATCATTCAAGCTGTTTATCGGCAAGTCTTAGGAAACGCCTATGTCATGGAAAGTGAGCGACTTTCCATCCCTGAATCTCAATTTAAGCGGGGTCAGCTAAGTGTGCGTGAGTTTGTGCGGGCAGTTGCACAATCCGAGCTGTATCAATCTCGCTTTTTCACCAGTTGCGCCCGCTACCGATCGATCGAGCTGAACTTCCGCCACCTTTTGGGGCGACCTCCCTATGATCTCGAAGAAATGCGAACTCACAGCACGATCCTAGATACTCAAGGTTTTGCGGCCGATATTGATTCCTATCTCGATAGTGATGAGTATCAAAACACCTTTGGAGAGAGCTTTGTCCCCTATATTCGTGGCTACAAGACAGAGGCGTGCCAGAGCATGGTGCAATTTACTCATACCTTTGAGTTAGTCAGAGGCGCTTCTAGCAGCAGCTTGAAAGGGGCTCTTGCTGGAAAGAGTCCGAAGCTCAATTCTCTGACGATTAACTCTACACCTACGGCCGTCAGATCACCCAGTGGCCCTGGTGCGCTCTTCCAAAATCCAGCGGGTAGTGCTCGAACTCGTCTGGGTGTTGGGGCTGATTCTGAAGGCAAGGTCTACCGCATTGAAGTGACCGGCTATCGAGCGAAAACCGCTAACAAGATCTCTAAGTTCCGTCGCTCGAATCGAGTTATATTGGTCCCTTTCAATCAATTATCAGCAACCTATCAAACAATCCATCGACAGGGTGGCGTAATTGCCAGCGTCACAGCTATTTAGGTTGAGCGCATTACTTTACTCAAATCAATTTAGGAGATTAATTTTCAATGGCATCTAATAGTGTAATGAAATTATGGCCCAAGAGCAGCTCTGATGAAGTCCAAGCCGTGATCCGAGCGGTCTATAAGCAGGTGCTCGGCAATCCCCATGTGATGGACAGTGAGCGGCTCGTCGAAGCAGAATCAAAGTTTTGCGATCGCACCGTCAGCGTTCAGGACTTTGTGCGTGCGGTTGCGAAATCTGATTTTTATAAGTCTCGCTACTTCGAATCCTGTGCTCCCTACCGCTTTGTAGAACTAAATTTTAAGCATTTGCTAGGGCGCGCTCCCCAAGATCAGCGAGAACTCTCAGAACATATTGTGCGCTGTGTGTCTGAAGGCTACGATGCTGAGATTGATTCCTACATCGACAGTCTTGAGTATCAGGCTGCCTTTGGGCAAGATGTCGTCCCCTACTATCGCGGCAAGAGTAGTGAAGAGAATCCCAAGCAGGTGGGTTACAATCGCATCTTTGCTTTGGATCGAGGGCCAGCACAAATTGATAGTGCGGTATCAGCGTCACAATTGGTCTCTGCTGTTGCAACCAATAGTGCGACTAGCATTAAACCTTCTTCAGCGACAGTGATTGGCTCTGGGACCGAAAAGCATTTCAAAATAGTGGTCTCTGGGTCAAAGTTCGATAGTCCTCGACGGATCAGTTCAACGGAATATATCGTCCTCGCGAGCAAAATGACCCCCCAAATTCAGCGAATTAACCGGACATCTGGCAAAATCGTCAGTATTACCGAAATTTCGTAATCCTTTGAGTCGGCATACATTGCCGACTCAGTCTGGTTTTATAAATGGAATATCTAGCAAATAAAGCCGTTTCAGGAGATTTATAACATGGCAATATCGATGGCAACGCAGTCCACTAAGCTGCAACCTGTTCCTGCTGAAGAAGAATATGATGATTTACAAGTTGTCATCAGATCGATCTATCGACAAGTTCTGGGCAATGTTCATGTGATGGAGAGTCAGCGACTCTCCATTGCCGAGTCCCGAGTTCAAAGTGGCGAATTTACAGTTAGAGAGTTTGTCCGAGCAATTGCACTCTCTGATCTATATCGGTCTCTGTTCTTTGAAACCTCTTCCGCTTATCGCTTTATTGAGTTGAACTTCAAGCACTTCCTTGGTCGTGCTCCTCAGGATCAGGCAGAAATTGCTGAACATGTAGGGATATACAACACACAGGGCTACGAAGCGGAGATCAATTCCTACATTGATAGTGATGAGTACACCAGTAATTTTGGTGAGTATGATGTACCTTCTGCACGAGGTGCTCAAACTCAGACTGGTATTAAGAATGTTGTGTTTGGTCGTACGTCCGCTCTCATCCAGGGATATGCTGCAAATGATATCAGCAACCAGGCGAAGTTAATCCGTGACGTTGCTGGTAATTTGCCAACTAAGGTTAAGTCTTCGACACCTGGAGTTGGTGCAGTCATCAGCACCAGTAAACGCTTCCGTATCGCAGTCACCAAAGCTAGCTTTGGACGCCAAGTGACTCGAAGTAATGCAGCTTTCGAAGTTGATTACAATCAGCTATCCCAAAAGATTCAGTATATCCAGAAAGCTGGCAGTAAAATCCTCAGCATTACTGAAATCTCCTAGAAAATACTATAGCGTTTCCTAGTGCAGCGTCACAGGTTAATTTTAGGGTAAACACCTTCACTAAAATCTGCTGAATAAGCTTTTCAGAAATCCTCAGCCCTAATTTTTAGTGTTGATGCTGCACTAGTACTCGACAGCTTAAGTTAACTTGCTATCTATATTGCAGTGAGGGTTCAAGTCGATGCCCCAACTAGCAGCCGTGCCAATCATTTTGAGTGAGTCTGAAAAAGCAGATTTAGAGAAACGGTAGTCCATTTTAGTAAAGGATAGAGAAAATATCGCTGGATTCATTCCCTTCAATCTTTTCTCTGATTAAGCGGTTGTAGGCACTGGTTCCGTCACATGGGATAGAACAACCCTTTCTGTATATACTTTAGAACGATCAGGAGTTACAACAATCTAAATTTAGTTGCGTTATGGATCTGTTCTCACATCCGTGTCCT
>JBHJNL010000070.1:0-71708 GCA_050330855.1 Thermosynechococcaceae cyanobacterium
CTAGCAACAACGATTAACCCATCGGTGAGAACCCCCAAAAGCATGACATCGGCCAAACCTAATGGCGGGGTATCGTAGATGACCAAATCATATTTGTCAGCAAAATCGTTACATAAATCTTTCATTTTTTGAGACGCTAGGCAGCGTGTTGGATCGGCAGGCGGCATCCCTGCGGTGAGTATAGATAAATTCTCTTCATCGGCAAGGGTGTGGATCGCGGCTTCTACGCTCAGCTCAGTGCCAATAACATCACTGAGTCCAGGAGACAGCGGCAGGCCCAATACATTGCCCAACGAGGGGGAGCGCAGATCAGCGTCAACCAACAAAACTCGTTGCCCAAGAGCGGCGGCAGCTTTAGCGAGGTGAACGGCAACGGTCGTTTTCCCTTCATTCGGAAGGGATGAGCTAATGGCTAGGGACATAACGGGGCTATCGGGATCTAGCAATCGCACTTGAGAGGCGAGAGACCGAAAAGATTCGAGAAACGGAGAAAAACTATACTGTGAGCTTCGAAACAGTTGTTCTTCCAGCTCTTGTGATTTTAGCCCTGATCCGATTAAGTGATTAGCACTTAAGTCAGAAAGAGAAGGGTCCACAACGTTGTCTTGCAAGGGAATAAGTCCCAAAATAGGTTTTCTGACTTCGGACCTCAAATCTTCAAGACGATGGATTACATCTCCGGCACGATCTATGAGGATTGCGGTTCCTATTCCCAAGAGCATGCCAAGTAATGTTCCCAAGATTAAGTCCCGAGATGCACTGGCTGCTTCCTGCGATAATGAGGGAGATCCAATGATTTCCCAGGGCACTTCTTGACGTGCAGCGTTGAGCTGAAGCTCTTCTCTCTTTTCTAAAAACTTTTTAAGATTAGCGGATGCGATCTGTAACTGTCGCTGCAGTGTTTCATATTGTCGGTTAATAGCCGGTAGCTGATTCATTTGCTGGGCTAGTGCAGTCTTGGAGTTAGCAATGCCCTGGCGCTGCGTTTCGAGCACTTTCATTTGAATAGAGGCATCAACGAGCTGACCACTCAGGTTCTTGCGCAAAGAATCTTGATAGGGCAGCGTCTGCGAACCATCTATCTCGTTAAAAAGACGGGCACCTAAGGCTTGTTTTGCCTGCTGTGTTAGCAAAGGGCGAAGCTCGTCGCGCTCTTCTTGGAGGGCAATGACGGTCGGATGATCTGGCGTTAGCTCTGCTGATGCAACCGCTAACTTCGTTTCAGTTTCTCGCAACTTAGTCGCAAGTTCTTGATACCCCGGTGCATCACTGAGAACTGATCCGGCTTCGGCGGTGTTGGGCTGAAGCTGCAATTGACTTTGCAGTGAACTATAGAGCCTTCGAGTCTGCAGTAGCTGGATTTGATTATCTAATTCTTGCTTTTGCACACCGGCAAGCTGCCCAGCGACTTGGTTATTCAATGTCTCAGGATCAACCAAGCTGTAGCGCTCTCTTAGTGCCTGTAGTGAACTTTCTAGCTGCTGCACTTGGAACTGCACCTTAGGCAGTTGAGAATCGACGAACTGGAGGGCACGTTTTAGATTGGTCTGGCGCTCGTTTAAGCTGTAATCAATATAGTTCTGAGACAGTGTGTTAATGGCTAGATTTACCTCCTCTGCCGAGTCACCTTGATAGTTGATCTGTAGAATCTTTGTTTCCTGTTTCCCATCAGCAAGACGACCAATTCTTAAACTATTTTTAAATTGCTCATAGGTCAGCCCAGGAAGCTGCGTATCCATCTTCTCTACCACGGGCGTTAGAAGCTTGCGGCTCAGCAAGACCTGAATTTGAGTGGGGTAATCAATTACAGCTTGCGATGCCTTGGTGTTGCCTAAGCCTTGAGATTGCACATCTGGACTTTCGCCTGCGATCGCAGAGACCACTTCACTTTCTGCCGTCACTGGCTCAATTAAGATTTGAAATTCGCCGATGTAGATGGGGGCACGCGTTTTACTCCACCATAGTGTTGCCGATGCCACCGCCACTGTGATCACCGTGATCGTGAGCCACCGTCGTCGCAGCACAGAAAAAAGTTGGCCAAAATTAAGGCCTCCCTCCTGCTCCTCGGCATTGTAGAGGCCAGTCGGAAAGAGAGGGACTATCTCCGTTGCGTCCCCACCGAAATCATTGCCTTTTCTCAAGGATGATAACTTGGATGATCGATTTGTCGGCATCTATGACGTTACCTGGCGATGATGGCTTTCAAAGGAGTCCGTTGACTTACTTGACTAATTCTTAAAACTATTCTACCCAAATTCTTTGCGATCGCCATCTGCAGACTTTCTTAACAAACCCTCAGCCCCCATTGCTGATAAAGCTCGTCAAACGGCTCACTCACTAAAGGTCGTGCCCCTAACACAAAATAGCTGTAGACACCGACAGAAAAGGATTGCCTGACTCCATTCCTAGGGATTTTTCTCTTGCCCAGAGCCATTGTGAGTCTTTATTTGTCACCGAGTAAGTCAGCTCAATCTACCCAGTACGGGAGCTATTGAGCTGACTTTTGCGTCTAGATCTATTACACAAAGTGACATTTATGACGTTGTCCAGGTAAAATGTGAGCAGATATCTGTAGAAAAAGAAAATTACTAACAGCCACGCTAATGGCATGGGCTAAAGCCCTCCAGTGCTGACCCGTTATAAGTCAGCGCGTTCATCTGTCTTGGGGGACTAGAGAAGATGGGGTGGGGCTTGTCTCTTTCGTTGTGCTTGAGGAGGCGTTTCTGAGAGAAGTTGCCTATACGTGTCTATCTGCTAACGCTTGACGAATCTTGTTGTCACTGAGCGACCCGATAGAGGCAAATCTATGTGTGTCTGCTTGGGTTGTCTTGAGTTATGATTCTGGCGTCAACCGCTGATATAGACCCTGATGTCGAAATAGAACCGCTCGACACAGCAAGACCGCTGATCGAGCAGGGCTTATGAAAAAGGTATATGAGTTATGCAGTCTTTCAATAGATCTAAGGGTCTGTATCAAAAAGAGAGTGATATTAGGCCTGACAAAAATAAGATCTCAGATCCCTTCCAAAGAGATACATTGACTGGGGATCAATCTGAGCTACATGATTCTTTAGCCTTGCTGCGTGGGTTGCTCCCCAATCTTGATCTAACGAATACCCAAACGACTGTTTTTCTGCAGTCTTGGCAAGGGCGTACCTATCAGCAAATTGCTGACAGCCACGGCTATGATTCTGACTATCTTAAGGATGTCGGTCATAAGTTGTGGCGGGAATTATCCCTGCAGCTAGGAGAGTCCATCTCGAAGCATAATTTTTGCTCTGTCTTGAGGCGACGCTTTCAAGAGTATCAAAGCGTAGAGGCTGCTGAACAAGCTGCCAGAGTCTTGTCCTCTTCTGGGCCGACGAGTTCCTTTGCAAAAAATAAGCTTATTTGCGACTGGGGAGAGGCACCTATCGTCTCTATTTTTGCGGGTCGTCAGCAGGAACTGTCACTGCTAAAGACGGCGATTGTTGGCGATCGCAAACAGCTCGTCGGCATCTTTGGCTTTGGGGGAATCGGCAAAACGGCCCTAGCCGTCCATTGCGTAGAGCAGGTCGCTGAGCATTTTGACTGTTTAATCTGGCGATCGCTCCGAGATACCCCTGACTTTGACACTCTGATCAACGGTTTACTGGACGGTCTATGGGATCAAGAGCTAGAAAATCTTCCCCATGCCCCTAATGACAAAATATCTTTACTGATTGAGGCTTTTCAAAGGCATCGATGTTTGCTGGTCATTGATGACTGGTCCTGTGTGCTGCAGAGTGAGTCACTATCGGGAGCCTATGAGGAATCTTATCGTTCCTATGGGTTGCTGCTACGGCGATTGAGTGAAAATCAGCATCAAAGCTGTGTCATCGTGGTTGGCCGTGAACGCCCCATCGGCTCTGCATTCCGGGATACGCCCATCTGTCCCGTTCGTACCCTGTACTTAAAGGGGCTAGAGAATAAAGCCGGTCGAGAATGCCTCAAGGCATTTGGCCTATCGAGTCAAAATACAAATCTGGATCAACTGGTAGAGCGATATGCTGGCAATCCCTACTTTCTGAAGGTTGTCTCAACCACCGTTGTCGATCTATTTAACTCAAATGTCTCTGAATTTTTAAGCCAGGGTCATTTCATCTTTGGTGCTGTGCACAATTTTTTAGGTCAGCAGTTTAGTCGTCTGTCAGAGACAGAACAATTTATTGTCAAGCACTTGTGGACATCCCCTGAGTTGGTTTCGATTCAAGACTTAGAGCAGGCAATGACCTCAAGTCATCAACCCATACGCCTCCTCGAAGGGGTAGAGTCACTGTATTCCCGCTCTTTTATCGACAAGAACGAAGCGGGCTTTCGTTTGCCATGGCTGCTCTGGACCTATGCCAATGAAAGTCGATAGGCTGGAAATGTGCGATCGCCAGGTATGCCTCAGCCCACTCTCTCTAGGCTGAGATCAGACTGGGGCGCAGTTTCAACAAAGGCCTGCACACGCTGACGATAATCATGCAGAGTGGCATCAACCCATTCGCGATCGCATCCGTTGGCGTAGAGATGCACCAATGGCTCACTGGCATCGGGCAAAATCAAGATCCAGTTATCATTGTGAAGCTGCTTAATTTTGACCCCATCAATCAATTCCAAGCTCTCGGCAGGATGGGTTTCCAACAGATGACGCATCAAGGCCCCTTTATAAATCCATGGGCAGCGGACATCGTGGGTGCGATGAAACACGATCGGTAGGTCTGCCCGAAGCTGTCCGAGGGGTTGAGACTGCAGCCGCAGCGTTTCAATGAGTTTCGCGATGGAAAACATCGCATCAAAGCCAGGATGAAGCTGCGGAAAGATGAATCCGGTGGCAGCGCTACCGCCTAAGACAACATCTGGGTGGGTTCGGCACGCTTCCATGAGGGCCGTCGGGCTGACCTTGGTGCGGATAACGGTGGCATCATGACGACGAGCCACCATCTCGACCGCGCTGGAAACATTGACGGGGACGACAACAGTGCCGCGCGGATGGGCCGTTAAAATGACTTCCACCATCAATGCGGTGAGGGGTTCGCCCTCGATGGCGCTGCCGCTTTCATCGACCAGAATCAACTGTTCGCCATTGGCAGCGACCTGGACCCCGATATGGGCTTGGAGCGCCTCCACGACTGGCCCTAACTGACCGAGAAGTTCGGCCCGTTCTTCCGGGGAGGGGTTGGTCTGCCGCAGACTGGCATTGAGCACCACGACATCACACCCAAATTTGTTTAAAAACTGAGGCAAGACCGCACCAGAAACGGCATAGATATAGTCGACGACAATTTTGAAGCATCCTTTCCGAATCGCATCAATATTGAGGTGTTTCTCAAAATTAGTGGCGTAGAGTTCAGGGATTTGGCTGGGATAGGTAATACTCCCAATTTCATCAATGGGCGCGCGTCGAAAGTCCTCCTTGAAATAGGCACCTTCAATTTTTTTTTCTTTGCTTTTGGTGACATTGATACCCTCATGATCAAAAAACTCGATCAAGATGTAGTCAGAGCGATCGGGGTGAATACGGACATGAATGCCACCGACGACATCAAGGGTACGGACAACGCAGCGGGCGATGGGCAGCGCGGTAGATTCTAAGTTCTGAACGTGAATCCCCACCGACATTAGTCCGGAGACCAGTGAACGCGAAACCATTCTAGAGATACTCCGCTGATCGCGGGAGATCACCACCTGAGAGCCTGACTTCAGCGTGGAAGCATAGGCGGCCCCCAGCGTAACCGCAAATTCAGGCGTGACATCTATATTGGCTAGACCTGCCACGCCACGTTGACCAAAAAGGTTGCGGCGGGCGGTATTGCCCCAGATGAGATTGATATTTAAGATGGCACCGGGTTCAACTTTTTTACTGGGCCAGACCCTAACGCCCGGACTAACCTGCGCTTCTTCGCCAATGACGGATAGAGCGCCCACCACCGCCCCTTCTAAAACATGGGCACGCCGATCAACCCGCGCCCCCCTAGTGATAGTGCAGGCGCGTAAATGAGCTTCTTCGCCCACTAAGACCCCATTCCAAATAATGGGTCGCTGCAGATCAGCGTCCGCGCCGATCGTGACGTTATCGCCAATCACCGTACCGGGTTCAAGGATGGTGCGGGGACCAATACGGCAGTTATTACCAATGAAGACCGGCGGATGAATTTGAGCGAGGGGATCAATGTAGTTGTTGTGTCCCTTCCAGATACCGGGATGTTCTTCAGGGTGGGCAAAGTCAAGCTTGACGGTTCGATTGAGAGCATCATATTGCGCTTCACGATAGGCTTCAAGACTGCCCACATCACACCAGTAGCCCTCGGCAACGTAGCCATACATCGGTTCCCCTTGCTCTAGCAAGAGCGGAAATAGATCATGGGAAAAATCTGTGGCTTGATCGCGGGACAGATAGTCTAATACCTCTGGCTCCAGGATGTAGATGCCAGTGTTCACCGTATCCGAGAAAATCTCGCTACTGGAGGGCTTTTCTAAAAAACGACAGATGCGCTGTTGTTCATCGGTAATCACCACCCCAAATTCTATGGGGTTCGGAACGCGAGCTAAGATGAGGGTGGCTTTAGAGCCTTGGGCACGATGGAAGGCGATCGCATCGCTCAGATCAAAGTCAGTAATACAGTCCCCACTGATGACCAAAAAGGTATCGGTGAGCAGCGCCGAGATATTCTTAACGCAGCCTGCGGTGCCGAGGGGCTGATCTTCTTCGACGGCATAGGTCATCTGGACCCCAAACTGAGAGCCATCCCGAAAGTAATCTCGCATCACGTCAGGCAGATAAAAGAGCGTCGCGATAATTTCGGTAATGGAATGGCGCTTGAGCAGATTCACAATGTGCTCAGCAATGGGCCGATTGAGAATCGGAACCATCGGCTTCGGCAGCTCACAGGTCAAAGGTCGCAACCTTGTCCCTTCGCCACCGGCCATCAGTACGGCTCTCATAAGTTTGGCTCCCTATTGATTTGCACGGTGGCAATGCGTCCCGACAGATCCTGCTCGTAACGTCACCACTGAGGCCGATTCTCTCTAGGCCTCACGTAGTACAGCCGAAGGCTGCAGCGCTTCTCCTAAACGACGGACGGCGGCAATCATGGCGAGTTCGCTATTGAGTTGATTGACGGCAGATCCCACACCAATACCGCTGGCACCGGCGGCGATCGCAAGGGGCGCAGTCACATCAGAAAGACCCGAAGCACACATCACCGGCACAGTCACCGCGCGAGAGATTTCTGCCGCCGCCGCTAAGGTCGGTGCGGCTTTTTCAATGAGTCCCAAAGTGCCAGCATGAATGGGCTGACTGCTGGTGCCACCTTCGGTTTGGATAATATCAGCACCGGCCGCCACCAGTTCAACGGCAAGCTGGACCTGCTGATCGAGTTCTAAGATGTGGGGCACTGTCACGGAGAGCGCTACATCAGGCAGCAGAGATCGCGTCTCTTGCGTGAGCTTCAGTACCTCAGCAGCTTTAAACTGGCGTCCTTGGGCGTAGAAGCTATCAAAGTTGCCAATTTCGATCAGATCTGCACCGGCATTGACCGCCATCACTAATAGATGGGGGTCTACGGCAGAAACACAAATCGGCAGTTGGGTCTGTTGACGAACCAGTGCAATCAGGTCGGCATCTGCGGCAATATCGACAAAGGTTGCGCCGCCTCGGTCGGCAGCTCTGACGACTGCAGCGACTCGGTCGTGGTCAAAGTTATTAAGGCCACTAATGATTTTGAGGGCGCAGCGTTTGGCAAATGCTTGCTGCAGGGCAGGATGCATCATAGTTGTTGGGTCCTATCGATTACTGAAGAGCGTCAGGAGTTGCGATCGCAAGACATCCTGGAGTGCATTCGTCTAAGTGACAGGTGTGAACTCCCTCTCATAGTACTGCTTCTAGCTCTAACCCAGTGACGAAAGTCTAAGGTTCTGCAGCCCTATATATTTCCCTTTAAGGCTGCTCTTGACACAAGTTCACGGTCTGGCAGGGGTTCACTAGATCGCCAGCCACTCGAAAATCTGATCAGGGGTTAACTGCAGCGGTACCTCGTTCAAAACAGGTAGTAGACTTTTGGCGCTGAGTAACTGGAGCGGCTGATCGGGCAGAAAAACCATGATGATCGCTTCATTGCTATCGATCAACCAACCCAGTTGGGTGCCTTCGTTAAGACAGGCTTGAATTTTCGTAATCAGCTTTGTCGTACTTTGATCAGGGGAAAGAATTTCAATGAGCCAATTAGGCGCCCCTTGAACAGGACCATTCTCTGCAGGAACCCGACTTCGATGGAGAATAGTGATATCTGGGACAACGGAGTTGGAACTCAGAACGCAGCGAAGCTCTGGAAACGCTTCATAGGCACTATTCGTCGCATCAACTTCAGCCACAAGTCGTTTCTGAAGGCGGCTGTGATGCAAAGTGGGCATAGACTTTTGCAGAATTTTACCGTTCAAGAGTTCCCAGGCTGGGGATTCTTCAATGTTGGACAGCTTAGAAAACTGTTCTAGGGTAAACAGGACTGCCGACGTCATAACTTACCTAAGGTGATGCATTTTTAGACCTTTGTTCTCATAGTATCGCCACTCCAGATTGGTGGCCTACCCTTTAGGAGCATCCTTTAAGATTGGCGCTTGCGCGGGCGAGAGGGTTTGGCGGGTGTGGCTGACTTGCGTGACTTATGCGGACTCGGACGCCGTCTGCGGTTACCGTTGGAGGGCTTATTCCGGCCCGTTTGGATCGGCTCCGGCTTAATGGAAGGATCAGGTTCATACCCAGGAATCATTTCTCGATCGATATCTCGCTTCATGAGCCGTTCGATATCTCTTAAGAACTTATATTCATCAACACAAACCAGCGAGACTGCTTCTCCTTCATTGCCGGCCCGCCCGGTACGGCCAATTCGGTGAACATAATCTTCAGGTATATTAGGGAGATCAAAATTGACGACATGGGGAAGCTGGTCAATATCTAAACCTCGGGCGGCAATATCGGTGGCAACCAAGACCCTCACGCTGCCCTGCTTGAAGTTGGCGAGAGCCCGTGTCCGCGCTCCCTGACTCTTATTACCGTGAATCGCTGCCGTGGAAATACCATCTTGTTCAAGCTGCTGGGCGAGTCGATTGGCACCGTGCTTGGTGCGCGTGAACACTAAGACTTGCTGCCAGTTGCGGGAGCCAATCAAAAACGAGAGCAATTCCCGCTTGCGAACGCGATCGACGGGATGCACCATTTGAGCAACACTTTCTGCTGCCGTATTGCGGCGAGCCACCTCAATCAGCACCGGTGCATCCAGGAGCGTATTCGCGAGGGCTTGAATCTCTTGGGAGAAAGTGGCTGAAAAGAGCAGATTTTGCTGGGTTTGGGGTAGTAGCGCCAATACCTTGCGAATATCGTGGATAAAGCCCATGTCTAACATGCGATCGGCTTCGTCGAGCACCAAAATTTCTAGCTGAGAGAGGTCTACCGTTCGACGACCCACGTGATCTAAGAGTCGTCCGGGTGTCGCGATCAAAATATCAACGCCGCTCCGCAAGCGCGTAATTTGAGGATTAATATTAACCCCTCCAAAGACAACGGTTGAGCGCAGCGACAGATATTTACCATAGATTTCTACGCTTTCTGCGACCTGAGCCGCCAGTTCACGAGTGGGGGTCAGAATCAACGCACGGACGCATTGACGGCGTTTAGGCATCGTTGATGTGGCGTCACTGAGGCGCTGGAGCATCGGCAGCGTAAAGCCTGCTGTTTTACCGGTCCCGGTTTGGGCACCTGCTAAAACATCACGTCCTTCTAGAACGACGGGGATGGCTTGTTTTTGAATGGGGGTGGGGTCACTGTAGCCTTGTTCAGCAATTGCTTTAAGGAGTTTAGTAGATAGACCCAGAGAATCAAAGGACATATAAATTGAGGAATGGGAGACCAAGCGGTCGATAGACATGAGTGTAACCTGCCCTCGCCGTCATCGGGAATGACCCAGGCCACGATATGCTTAGCATGAGATTAATAACAAAACTTTTTCTAAGCTGCTCCGTCCTTTGCTAAGACTCATCCCTTGCTCATCAAGGTTCTGACGTCCTAAGATCTTTACGCCCGTGGCTACAGCGTAGCTTAGACCAGGGTCAAGCTGATGAAACAACTTCTTTATATTGAAATTCCTACCTTTGATACTGATGCCGTGCGTGACTGGCTGCAGTCGCAATGGCCCAACGGATCACTCTTATCACAGGGTCATGATCTTCACGTAACGCCAACCTCTACGGGGCTTAAGCTTCAGTCCCAAGACCGGACGGTGGTTCTCTACCTCTGGCAGCATCTACGGACCACTTATCTCAAAGCGAATCAATGGTCAGAGCAGCCGTTACCGGATCAGGCTCCAATTCTCAAAACCCTGGCCCGATCTCTGCGGCAAGCCTTCCCCATTCAACCGCAGCCCTTCCCTGAGATTGATTTGAGCCAAGGTGATATCTTTGCGGCGCTGCAGCCCTATTACCCCCTGACGGCGAAGTATTTTCAGCACATTCCCAATGGTGAAGCCGATCTGCAACGGGCCTACTGGTGGGAGAAGCGCTGGCGGGATGAAGTCAGCAACAGTTTTGATCCCCAGTCGGCCCAAGGGCAACCTGTTGCACATCAGGCTCCGGCGGTTAAAACACCCGATTCTAGCTGGGATGTGGTGATTGTGGGGGGCGCTCTAGGGGTCTTGAGTGCGGCAATGCTGGCCCGACTGGGCTATCGCGTTGCATTGGTGGAACGGATCAAGTTTGGCCGCATGAATCGAGAATGGAATATTTCTCGCACAGAGCTGCAAACGCTGGTAGATGTGGGTTTGCTCACTGTGGCGGAGCTGGAAAGCTTGATTGCTCGCGAGTATCACGATAATTTCAATCTTTTCTTTAGCGGCAATAATGCCCCTAACGCCAGGGCTGCCGTGTTGACGACTCCAACGGTGCTCAACATTGCCATGGATTGCGATCGCCTCCTGCAGCTCTGCGGCGAAAAGCTAAGGGCAGCGGGTGGACAGATCCTGGAACTCACGGAATTTGAGCAGGCTTACCTAGAAGACGATAAGGTCACCATCCGTGCGAGGAACCTGGAGACCGATCAGGTATTGCATCTGGAGTCACGACTTTTAATCGATGCCATGGGAACAGCCTCTCGCATTGCCCAGCACATTAATCCGGGGCAAGCCTTTGATAGCGTTTGTCCCACCATTGGCGGTGTCATCAAAAACGGCTTTGCACCGGGGGTCTGGGACCATGACTATGGTGAACCGCTGCTCACCAATGGCGATATCAGTCGCGGCAGACAACTGATCTGGGAAATGTTTCCGGGGCATGAGCAAGATCTGACGATTTATCTGTTCTACTATCACCAGATTAGGCCTGATAACCCTGGTTCTCTGCTGGCGCTATTTGAAGATTTCTTTCACTGCTTACCTGAGTATCGCCGGTGCGATTTAGACAAGCTTGAATGGCGAAAGGCTGCCTTTGGCTATATTCCAGGGCGCTTTAGCCGCAATGCCGGGGACCGACTGCCGGGATGCGATCGCATCCTCTCCATTGGTGATGCCGCCTCCCTTAGCTCACCCTTGATCTTTACAGGGTTCGGATCTCTAGTTCGCAACCTGCCCCGCGTCACCCACCTTCTCGATGTTGCCCTCCAGTACGATCTGCTGACGGGCAAAGACCTGGGCCGTATCAATGCCTATCAAGACAACCTCGCCGCCACCTGGATCTTTTCACGGGGCATGATGGTCGCTCCTGGCTCTAAGCTCGCTCCCAACTGGATTAACTCCACCCTAAACACCTTCTTTGGGGTCTTAACCAAAGAATCCCCCCAGCAGGTTGATGACTTCATCAAAGATCGCGGAAGCTGGTCATTTATGACTCGCAATGCCCTGATTGCAGGCTGGCGCAACCCCATGATTCCAATCTGGGTGGTGCAGTCCATGGGATGGTCTGATTTCATTCGCTGGGTTGGCACCTATATTGCCTTTACCTGGGCCACCCTAATGGCATTTCTATTCGGGGGCTGGTTCCCTGAGTTTTTACTGCGTCAGCAGGCACAGATTGCGCCCCGCTGGCCCCGACTCTGGCATCAACTCCTGGCCTGGAGCTATCGCCTCACCTATGGCATGGGTCGGCCTCGTCTTCAGCTTCGATTACCCACAGCGGTCGCCGCAACGCCAACGCCCCAAGCCGTCACTGAGGTTTCGCGATGAATAGGACCTCTTCATGGAACCGCACATGATCGGAATGCTACTGCAGTCTTCATGGGTTCATTGGCTAGACCAGGGAGCCGAGTCCTACCTGAACATTACCTGGTGGGTAGCCCACCCGTTCGGCATGGTGGTGGCCGTAGTGGTGCTGCTAGTACTAGCGCAGGCGATTTTGGGGCTAGTGAGCAATTTTATTAAGCAGCTATTGCTGCTCATAGTAAAGTCTCCCTATCTGCTGCTGCAGTGGGTATTGGCGAAATCGTCTCGGTCCTTGAATCTACCCACCATGACGCTCAAGTCACCGAGCCTCAAGCGTCAAGAGACGGGGAATATCCAGGAGCGATTACTCAAGGTACTCACTCAGCTAGAAGCGACCAAACAGGAGCAAGAGAAAATCCTGAAGGAATTAAAGAGCTTGTTAGCCCATCATCAACAGCAGGCAACGATGAATGAAACCGTCAGTCCAGCATCAAAGTCAGCAACAACGAAGCCCACAGCTCCTCAGCCCTAGGCTTCCTGCGCTTTTCGTGAGCAGTCTCGCCTACATTTCACGCACGATGGGCTGACCATCTTTAATCTCGCCAATCAACACAAGATCGGTGATATTCACAAAGATTCCGTTCTCTAACACACCGGGGATATTGTTGAGGAGGGCTTCTAGCTCCGGGGGGTTGGCAATGGATTCAAACTTCGTATCAATGACCATATTGCCCTGATCGGTGATCACAGGACCATCTTTGTTGATGCCCATACGGAGGTCTGGTTTGCCACCCAGTTTCTCTAAGGCTCGCATTACGGGGGCAATCGCCATAGGCAGAACTTCAACCGGCACCGGGAACGTGGACCCCAAAGCCTCCACAATTTTGGACTGATCGACAACGACAATAAACTCTTCAGCAAGGGAGTCCACAACTTTTTCGCGGGTATGGGCCGCGCCGCCGCCCTTAATTAAATTTTTGGCCGGATCGACTTCATCTGCGCCATCAATACCAATATGGATCCGTTCGACTTCATCAAGGGTGGTGAGGGGGATGCCGTATTGTTTCGCCAGAACTGACGCCTGGAAAGAGGTGGGGACGCCTTTGATATCGGTGAGTTCGCCAGACTTGATGCGATCGCCCAAAAACTGAATGGCAAAGGCAGTGGTAGAGCCGGTCCCTAGTCCAACAACAGAGCCTGATTTGACCCGATCAGCAGCGGCTTTACCCACCTGCTGTTTCATTAACTTCACCGGATCCATTGCGTCGCTCATAGCCAATCTCTTGCGTCTACATCGTTGTCAGTGTAAACCGAAACCAGCCTCTATCTAACTTAAGCGGAATGGGGCTAGACCCGCAGAATAGCTTGGTCCGGGTGATTAGGATTGGGAATCAAGCGTTAATTTTTGCAATCAACCCAAAAATCAAGCGTTTCTAAAACGGTTTGCCCAATCAGGACAATATCCCCAGTCACCAATGTTGCTTCAATGGTTTCTCGTCCTTCTATCTCAATAATGACGGGGCCAGTCCTATCAATCCGTTCTTCACTAGAGTTAGCGTACTTCGCTATTTGTTGCCCCCGAATGCTAAGCCCTAAGGTCGAAACAATCGTCTCAGGCAAAACAGTTCTGACCGCCCCGATATCAATGAGGGCTTCCGCCTCGCAGCTTCGCGATGTATCGGGGTTCAACAGTCCATGTTTTACAAGTTCTTCGTCTACAGCATTGGTCAATCTAACTCTTACACGCACTGCTCCTATAGACTCTGCCGCCTCTGCTGAAGGATTTTGAAGTTGGATCATGAATCACCTCCCAGCCCAGGCAAGAGCTACTAATCTTGCTTCTATTCTGCCACGCTGTTGATGCGAGAGACTGAAGTTCTGTAATACACGATTGAGAGAAAGGAGCAACCTTGCTTCTCAAACGATCGCACGGGAATAGCTGACGCAGAAAACGGATCAGCAACTCTTGTCATAAACAGTTCGATTAGGCGATTTTCGGAGCAAAGCCCTTGGGCTTGAAATAGGCATAAATCTTTTCAGGGACGCCCTGAAGTGCCTGAAAGAGAGCAGGACACAGGTAAGATTCAGAATCTAGGGCAGAGACATAATACCAATGCCCACCCATTTCTTCTCGACGCCACTCAAACACAATTTGATGATCGGCAAAGGGCGTCGTTGATAGCAATAGGATAAACCCCGACTCGGCGTTGGGAATCTCAGCAATCATTTTGGTGATGGTGGCATCGGCCCCTGCCACCAGTGGTTCTTGCTCTAAACCTGCTTGATAGTCATCAAAAACCCACAGCCCCTCGTGCTTGTAGGGATGTATTGCTGTAATCGAATGCATCTTTATCTAGGTACCTAAAAAATTGAACCTCAGTAGATTAAGAAGCCGGTCCATTCTCTGAACGGCGACTCCACGGACCAAACCGTTCGGCATAAAAATCGAGAATCTGTTTAAGCTGATCTCGATCGGCTTCCCCCAAGCTGTTTGGATGACCCATACGCAGCCAACCAACCTGGCTCTGCATATAGTCAAACTCGGTCGCCTCTTGGGGTAAAAGCTCGGTTTCAACCCCTTCAATTTGACCCAAATGCGCTGCAATCTCTCGGTAAACGGCTAGCGGCAGCTCATGATAACGAATATCGTACTGTTCTAAAGTCACAGGAATAATTAAGATTCAACGCTGGAAGACTCAGACCTGCCACCAACGCTCTCTGGTAAAGGACAGCAGTTCACATTATCAAGACAAACTTTGCCCCATTCTAAAGCCCAACGAACCAGGGCAACTCGGTTTTCAGTTCCGGTCTTGGTCAAAATGTTGCTGATATGGTTGTCCACAGTGCGCTTGCTAATCTCAAGGCGCTGTGAAATCTCTTCGTTCTTAAGGCCAGAAGATACGAGTTCAATCACCTGAACTTCTCGCTCAGATAAAGCATGACCTGTTTGTAGTTCTCCAGCGCTCATAAGTTTTCTTTAACCCTGTAGATCTACCTACTAATTCTAGACTAATTGTAAAAGTTGGGTAGAGATTTTAAGGGTGTCATCAGATCTGAACCATGTCGATAAGATGCCCCAACCCTCTCTACCTCACTACGACTCATCTTGGTTTTGCCCCAAAGTCAAAGGTGCGATCGCACTTAACATAAGCTTGGGATGGTCCCCGTGGACCTGATGTAGGTTCCAATCATTCTTGAACAGCAGCACCGGACGGTCCCAGCTATCTTTAACGGTAATGGCATTGAAGATGCGACCCACCTTCTCTAGAGCAGGCCATCCTTCTGTGACCCAGCGGGCGACGGAGTAGGGCAGTAATTCTAGGCGAGTTTCGACACCATATTCGTGCTCTAGCCTAAACTGAACCACTTCGATTTGGAGCTGACCGACTGCGGCCAAAATCGGGTCGCGCTTACTTTCGTCAACGGAGTACATAATTTGCACCGCTCCCTCTTCCCGTAGTTCCGAGACGCCCTTCTGAAACTGCTTGAACTTAGAGGGGTTCGGGTTTTTTAGATAGGCAAATAGCTCCGGCGAAAAGCAGGGGATGCCGTCATACTCAAGCTTTTTGCCTTGAAAGATCGTATCGCCAATGGCAAATACCCCCGGATTATTGAGGCCAATCACATCGCCGGGATAGGCTTCATCAATAGAGGCACGACCTTGAGCAAACAGCTTCTGCGGACGCGAGAGTCGAATGGTCTTGCCGGTACGGGCGTGGCTAACGGTCATATCTTTTTCAAACTTGCCAGAGCAAACGCGGATAAAGGCCACGCGATCGCGATGTTTGGGGTCCATATTGGCCTGCAGTTTAAACACAAACCCAGAGAAGTCTTCGTGAGTCGGTTCAATATCGCCCAACGTACTGTGATAGGCGCAGGGCTTGAGGGCATAATCCATAAAGGCTTCTAAGAATAGCTCCACGCCAAAGTTGGTCATGGCGCTGCCAAAAAAGATCGGTGTCATCAGGCCTGCATGCACCAGTTCGAGATCTAACGCTGGGCCTAGTTCTTCGATTAGCTCTAACTCGTCTTTAAGCTGAACGTAAAGATCGCGTTCTAGAAGGTCTTCAATTTTCGGATCGCCAATCTCAATGACGGTAGCTTTCGCCTCCCGCTTACCATGGATGCTGCGCTCAAACAGATGAATCTTGCGGCTGCGTCGGTCAAAGACACCCCTGAAGCGATCTCCTGTGCCAATGGGCCAGTTGACGGCATAGGTCTGCAAGCCTAGCTCTTGCTCAATTTCGTCCAGCAACTCCAGTGGCTCTCGCCCTGGACGGTCGAGCTTGTTGATAAAGGTAAAAATAGGAAGCGATCGCAACTTGCATACTTCAAACAATTTGCGGGTCTGTGGTTCTAGCCCCTTCGCTGCATCCACCAGCATCACAGCATTATCGGCAGCAGCTAAGGTTCGGTAGGTATCTTCACTAAAGTCTTGGTGACCAGGGGTATCGAGCAGATTAATCTGGAAATCGTCATAGGCAAACTGCAGCACCGTCGAAGTAATTGAAATACCACGCTGTTGTTCCATCTCCATCCAGTCAGAGGTGGCTTGACGTTGCGATCGTCTCGCTTTTACAGCGCCTGCTTCATGAATTGCGCCTCCGTAAAGCAACAACTTTTCCGTTAGCGTCGTCTTCCCTGCGTCTGGGTGCGAAATAATAGCGAAGTTACGACGGCGATTGACCGCAGCGGCCAGTTCTGTAGACATACTTTTGAAGACTGATAGGGAAGTCATCCCATTATAGAGGGGGCATTTCAATTTCAGGGAACCTAACGGTACGACGGGAGGCCCAGCATGAAATTTCATCAACAAAATCGATCAATAAACGCTCTATCCCCTATCCACTGAAAACGTTTAGACTGATTTGATCATATCTATCACTCAGCGATGCAGTGTTGCTCTCTTCCGCTTTCCGGCCCATGCCCTAAAAATGATTTAGGTTTAGATTGCCTTTATGAAAATTATTTATTTTGCCCTACCTAGACATTGACGTTCTCTTAGATCTCAAGGCACAATAGAAACACGTTAGGTGCCAAATAATTCACAGAAACACCTATCAGATGCGGCGGGGGAAGCAATCAAAATTAAGAATGATGACAAGGTGACCCCATGAATATAAGAAGTACCGTTTCAGGACTTGTTGTTGCGACAGCAGGGTTACTTTCGGTCTCCACTCATATCGCTGTTGCAGAGCAAGGCTTTTCGTTTGAGCCTATTGTTCCTGAGCAGTCTGCTGGGGTTGAATTTGTCAATCCAGCCACCCCTCGATCTGCCCCTGCTTCTCAACCTGCTTATGTAGAGGCTTCCCAACCTAATCAAACAGAAATTTTAGATAACTATGGCCTCATCAAGGCGGCTCAAGGTAATCAGGTCTCTGTTCGACTTTTAACAGGAGAGACTAAAACCTATCTGCTTGCCTCTAACGCAGAAGGTGCAAGTGTCCGACAAGGAAGTCTAGTGGGTTTTGAGACCAACAGTAAAGGCAATATTACGCGACTATCTCCGCCCCAAGTTCAGCGGATTTATCGCGGTACTCTAATCATAGTCGAAGACCAAAAAATTGGCATGGTGACGCCTGAGGGGGAGCGCTTTGTGACAACGTTGTCTAAAGCCAAAATTGCCCGGATGGGTTTAGCACCCGGTCAGCCCATTAAAATCACGCAATACAAAGGCACTTGGGCTACTAAAGTGTGTCAGCCCGGCGCACGAAATGATGATGATGCTCAACCCATCATTGCCGATCAGAGCGGTATCTCACTGGGCGGCCCCATTGCACCCCAAGGCCAATAATGGATCAGTGACCTCAAAAACAAAATAGTAAAGACAACCAGCAAATACCGCGAATCCCCTCTTGGAATATTCCAAGAGGGGATTGTTATATACACAAAAAAGTAGAGTAGGGAATTCCCTGACCTAAGCTCAGCAAGAAAACGTTAACTAGTAATCAAATGATTTAATAATGGTGAAGTCGTAGCTTATTTTCCCGTTTTCATCGGCAGGAATATCATACTCAAAATTCGAGTAGAGCTTATCGTATGCGGCTGTATACCGTGGCAACCAAAAATAGTGGTAAAAGCCGGTTGGTGGATAAAAATTATCTGAGGCAGAGGTCGAAATGTTTGGCAAAAAGAAAGAGTTAAAGGGTGTTGACTCTACCGAAGACCCAAACACAATTTGCTGTGCTATTGCCTGGGGAGCAACTAGCGTTAAAGCTGTCGCTAGAGTCGTTGTTAACGCCAGTATAAATTTTTTCATTGATAAACCCTAAAACCTCACAACAGAAATAAGTTAGGATGAGAAGCCTTTCATTGTGATCAAGACGGTTTGAGAGGGCATGTTGGGATCTATCTACACTAAAGTCTTCAACCATGCTAATCATTACCTAACTTGCCTGTCTTTCAATACCCCAACCTAGTCTAGACTAATACTTTTCAAAACACGACAGCAGCTAGCGCTGATTCGTAGATCTAGTAATCTGGGCCGCTATCTCCATTGGCGCCAGTTGTCACACTATGAAAATTTTCATAGTCAACGTACTCAAAAGATTCGCTATATTCAAACACCTCTGTTTTGGTAGTTGTTCCCTTCTCTGATGTTGAGCTGGTGACAATGCTGCCAAAATTAAAGGTGTCAGTGGCCGTTGAACCATTACCCTGCTGAGTCGTCGTACTAGAGTCACGTTGAACATCTGAAGAAACAGACAGACCGTTATTGACAGTCTGTTCAGATTTAACAAAACGCACATTAGTGTCTTGACGACCAACAGGGCTAACTGCAGAATTTGTTACAGTCGTCACAAAGACACCTTGAGCAAAGCCCGGTGCTGTACCTGCAACCAACCAAACAGAAATCAGAGTCAAAGCAGCATTAAACTTCATGGGAGGTGCTCCCGATAGTGAACTGGAATAAAAATAGTGTCATTGTAATCATTACGTCAGTCGAGTGCGCTCTAATCAATAAACACTACTGCCATGCTTGAATTCTTTGGCCACTTGGATACTGTTGTGCCGTTGCCGGTTGTTGCTGAGCGGGTTGTGTATTGGACGGCTGAGGCGCAGCAGGTAGTTGCTGAGGAGCAGGTTGTTGCTGCTGTTGTGCAGTTTCTTGGCGATAAGCAGAAGGTGCTATATCTCTTCTTGCGTTTACATTGTCTGGATTGGGTGCGGCTCCAAATGGGCCACCGTCAGCCCGAGGCACACTAACTGCAGGGCAATCAACGCCTGCAAGGCTTTTGAGCTCTTCGTAGCTCACTTTAATGCCCGCTTTACTCATCTTGGAGTAATTGCTGATGAGCAGCAAACAGGTTTCTAACTTCGACTTAGCAAGCTGGTTCTTTGCGTAATTTTTGCAGGTTTCCATACCAAAGGACTGGGTGTAAGTCAAAGAGCCACCCAAGGAACCTGAATCAAAAGGGCCAATGCCGTTACCGTAGGCTGATAGGGCAAGGCCCGAACTAGAACAGTCAGCAACGCCATTGCCGACGACGCCTCGCCCCAGAGAGTAGTTATTCACTTGAGTATTGACGAGGGAACCTTGCTGGTTCGTTGTCACGTTAGGGTTAGCTGTTGAAGTTGAATTGTTTGGGGCATCAATGTTAGTTGTAGCGGCCTGTGCTAACACTCTTCCTGAAGTGCAGAGCAGTAGACCCACGACTGTGACACTGGCCAATAGATGATGACGATAATACATTAGAGTCTTTTCTCCTAGTCTGAAATAGCTAGAAGCTGCAATGCCTTTACAGCTTCTCAACGCAATGATGATTTTAATTAAAAGTCAAATCCAGAAGTAACCCTGTGGCTTTTCTCAAATCCAGAGAAGTCATAGGATTCCCGAACGCTTATATTAGTGTTTTTGAGAACGTTACCTCGCTCCTGCGAAGAACTCCGGGTCGTAATATCAAAACGATCCCTCTCAGCGAAGTTTCGACCGTTTTGAATTTCACTCACAGATGTCGTCCCCCACTCACGCTTCACAGCGGAAGAAGTTGCCTCACGAACACCTTCGTAGACCTCTTGAATATCAATTTTAGTTGTGGACTTGCCGTTAAAAATACTGCGAACCTTGTAGCTATTTTCAACATAAGAACTCCCCGCTAAGGAAGGGAGGGTAACCACGCTTAATAAGACGAATGAAAGGGGTATAGCACTACACCATTTCATGGCAAACACCGTTGAAATCACTGGATATTCTTGCAGTTAGGGCCTGCATCAATAACCCTAGATATAGGGTAAAAGGGATGTTGCTATAGCCTTTTATAAGCTTTTAGTCGTGGCTCTTTATAGAGCCACGACTAAAGGGAATAGCGATCGCTTTAGCAATACCCCTTTATGGAATGTCTCTAGAAGTTGTAGCCAGAAGTGACTCGGTGATCCTTGCTGAAACCAGAGAAGTCATAGGACTCTGTCTGTCTGACCGCAGTGGTGTTAGTAAAGTCACCCTTTTCCCAGGAGCCACTGGTGGTACGGATATCCGCTTTATCAACTTCTGAAAAGGTGCGGCCGTCTTTGTTCTCGGTGGTTGTAGTTGTACTCCACACATTCTTGGTAGCACTAGAGTCAGCAGAGCGCCAGCCCTTGTAGACCTCATCAACTTTAACATTCGTATGTGATTTGCCGTTAAAGGTACTTCTGAGGTTGTAGCTGTTCTCAACGTAGGTGCTACCAGCTAAAGAAGGAAGGGCTGCAGCAGCAACGAGGATGGCCGAGAGGGGTAGAATTTTTTGCAGTTTCATAGTAATCACCACGGGATGTATAGATGGAAGAGAAAACTGGAAGCACTTGAACTTCCTTTAAAGTGAGCTAATACGTCATACTTACCTGTCTAATAGTCAAGTCCTACTTTGCAGGTGTTACTCACTGATGAAGCTAGCAACACACAAAATTGAATCTTTCTATTCTACAGATCCCCCAACGGTAAGGCGTCATACCAGCCAAACCTCTTTCAAAACCCAGAAGAAGGAAGGAGAAATGATTAATATACTTAATCAAGCATTTCTCCCTATTATTTAAGACTTAGAAGTTGTAGCCAGAAGTGACTCGGTGATCCTTACTGAAACCAGAGAAGTCATAGGACTCTGTTTGTCTGACTGCAGTTGTATTAGTGAAATTACCAGCCTCACTAGAAGAACTGGTAGTGTAGATATCAGCTACGTCAGTTTCATTAAAAGTCCGACCGTCTTTGGCCTCAGTGGTTGTCGTTGTGCTGGCGACCTTCTTAGTTGCGCTCGAAGTAGCACTACGATGGCCACTATAGATCTCGTCAACATTAACATTCGTATGCGATTTGCCGTTAAAGGTGCTTCTGAGGTTGTAGCTGTTCTCAACGTAGGTGCTACCGGCAAAAGAGGGAAGAGCCGCAAAAACAACGAGAATCGCTGAAAGAGGCAGGATTTTTTGCAGTTTCATAATCAATAATCACCACTGAATGACATGTAAATTCTCTGAAAGTTAGCGAGAAGCACTTGATTAGCACTCGCTAACGCGCTGGTTGTCATTAGCCAGACAAAAGCAGCAACATAGGCATGCTTTTCTAATTAAACGATTCATCGCAAAGAATCAGTAAAGACTCTGAGCAACTATCGATTTGCAACTATCCCCGCAACACTCAAATGAAATACTGTATGAAGCACTTCACCCAGACACCAAACCCCGCAGGTGACAGATAGAGCTTCATTTGTTTGCTCATCTTGACACTAAATTTTAGGCACGTCAACTCTTTTAAAGAGTCTGGTCCACAGCGTGGGTTGGCTATGGTCCCACTATCATGCTAGATCTCCCTTGATCACCAGGATTTTTAACAACTCTTCATGATTCCCCTGTATTCATTCACTTTGGGCTGCTAAGCCCCGCAAATAGGGTCATAATGATTTTCTGGCGATTTTCTAGGTCAAGCATGCTAAGCGATAACGATCGCGTCAAGGTTCTGAGCGAAGCCCTCCCCTACATCCAGGCATTTGCTGGTAAAACCATCGTCGTTAAGTACGGTGGCGCTGCCATGAAAGATGAATCGCTCAAGGCTGGGGTGATCAGAGACATTGTGTTTATGGCTTCTGTGGGATTAAAGCTTGTGGTTGTGCATGGCGGCGGTCCTGAGATTAACCTTTGGCTCAATAAGCTGGGGATAGAAGCGCAGTTTAAAAATGGCTTAAGAGTGACAGATGCCCCCACGATGGATGTTGTTGAGATGGTGCTAGTGGGCCGAGTTAATAAAGAACTCGTCTCTCTAATTAGCCAAGCTGGAGGTGCTGCGGTGGGTGTTTGCGGTAAGGATGGCAATTTGGTTACGGCCCGCCCTCAAGGAGAAGCAGGGATCGGGTTTGTGGGCGAAGTGAATGCCATTAACTCGGATCTGATTTCGACCTTGTTAGGCGGCGGTTATATTCCCATTGTTTCTAGTGTGGCGGATGATGAAACGGGACAGCCATACAATATCAATGCAGACACGGTAGCAGGTGAACTGGCCGCTTCTCTAGAGGCAGAGAAACTGATTCTACTGACTGATACTGCCGGTATTTTGCGAGATGCTAAAGATTCATCAACGCTGATTCCTCAGCTCAGCATTGGCGAAGCGAGATCTTTAATTGAGCATCAAGTGGTAGCGGGGGGCATGATTCCGAAGGTGCTATGTTGCGTGCGATCTCTGGCTCAGGGCGTTAGTGCAGCCCATATTATTGATGGTCAGGTGCCCCATGCTTTGCTATTAGAAATTTTTACCGATGCGGGCGTCGGCTCGATGATAACGGCTTAGCCGTGCTGACTGGTCACTGAAATGATGCGCTTTGATATCTTGACTCTTTTTCCAGATTTTTTTGGTTCCCCTTTGTCGAGTAGCTTGGTGGGCAAAGCGCTGGCTAAGGGCATTGCCGAGGTCAATCTCGTTAACCCCCGTGATTTCACGACGGATAAGCATCACCGGGTTGATGATGAACCCTACGGCGGTGGGGTAGGGATGCTCATGAAGCCTGATCCTATTTTTGCCGCAGTCGAGTCTTTGCCCCAGCTTCCACGGCGGGAGGTCATTTTGATGACGCCCCAGGGGGAGCCAATGCACCAGACTCTGTTTCAAGAGCTGACACTGTGCGATCAGCTTGTCTTGATCTGTGGTCATTACGAAGGCATTGATGAGCGGGTGGCTGAACATCTGACAACCCGTGAGGTTTCTCTCGGAGATTTTGTCTTGACCTGTGGCGAGATTCCAGCCCTAGCCTTGCTCAATGGGGTGCTGCGGCTATTGCCGGGTACGGTGGCAAAAGCAGACTCTTTGAAATACGAAAGTTTTGAGGCCGGATTGCTCGATTATCCGCAGTACACTCGACCGGCTGTTTTTAGAGATTGGGAGGTTCCGTCCATTTTGCGGTCAGGGGACCACGGCAAGATTACCCAATGGCGACAATCGCAGCAGGAGCAAAGAACGTGCGATCGCAGGCCCGATCTCTACGAACGTTGGCAGCAGCAAAAAGACTCTGACGACAACTAAAACGCTACTTCAATTCATCAAGCTGAATCCGAGGATCAACTACTTTAAGCAGCAAGTCGGCCAGCAAATTACCAATAATCAGCATTACAGCCCCAATCATCAAGCTTGCCATCACGAGATAGAGATCTTGCTCTAGTACCGCTTTTAAGATTAAGCGGCCCAAACCGGGCCAGTTAAAGAAAGTCTCGGCAATAAACGCCCCGCCCAATAGGCTTGCAAATTCAAACCCTAAAAGCGTTATTAAGGGGTTGACGGCATTGCGAAGGGCATGGACATAGATGACTTTCTCTTCGGGGAGGCCTTTGGCTCGTGCTGTTTGGACATAGTTTTGGCGCAATACATCGAGTAAGTTACCCCGCGTCAGTCGCTGCAAACCGGCAAAGCTGGTGATGGTTAGGGCTAGCGTGGGTAAAATCATGTGCCAGCCAATATCTAAAACCTTGCCAAGCCATGACAAGTCATCGTGGTAGACACTGGTCATGTCGCCCACCGGGAATAGGGGGGTGCTTTGGGCAAAGAAGAGCAGCAGCAGGGCCGTAATGAAGCTGGGGAAGCCTTGGCCGATATAGCTCACCACCCGCAGCCCCCGATCAATCAATTTATTTTGCTGAACTGCGCCAACAATACCCAAGGGAATTGCGATCGCCCAGGTTGCCACAATCGAAGTCATCGAAAGCAAGAGCGTATTGGGAACTTTCTCGAAAATCAATGATAGAACCGGCTGTTGAGAGGCAAAGCTATAGCCGAAATTCCCCTGTAAAACCTGCCATAGCCATAGCCAATAGCGCTGAAACACCCACCCGAGCCACGGTGCCCACAGCCTCCAGAACTCACCCCAGCCCTTTGCAGCTAAGGGAGACTCAGGTTCATTCTCTAGGCCAAATTGCTTCGCAAGCTGTGCGAGCCGCTGCGGTGAAATACTGGGGTCAGTACTTAATTTATCGAGATAGTCACCTGGGGTAAGCTGAATAATGACGTAGCAAAGAATAGAGGCTAAAAACAGCGTCATTAGTCCCTGCAGGAGTCGCTTCACAACGTAGGTGGAGGTATCGCTGATCAGACCATTGCGAAGCCAATCCAAGACCGACTGCTGATCGTTAGACCGTTGGGTTGGCTCCATTATGGTTCACTCTAGTACTGCACCAAGGCGTTAATCGGCACCTCGGGCAAATATTGTCGCCCGTTCAAGGCGGTCAGCTCAATAATAAAACCAAAGCCACTGAGCGTGCAGTCACATTGATCAATTAGTTTTGCCGTAGCTGCTGCGGTGCCACCGGTAGCGATCAAGTCATCCACCACGAGAACTCGACTCCCTGGCGTGAAGGCATCCTGATGGATCTCAAGGCGATCGGTGCCGTACTCCAGCTCATAATCCATCGAATAGGTCGGGGCTGGAAGTTTACCCGGCTTGCGGACGGGCACGAAGCCTGCACCCAATTTATAGGCCAGCGGTGTGCCAAAGATAAAGCCGCGTGACTCCATGCCCACCACATAGTCAATGCCCTGATCGGCATAGTCTTCAGCCAGACGATCAATAACGTAGTTCAGTCCCTCTGCGTTCTGCAGCAATGTGGTGATGTCACGGAAGAGGATTCCAGGCTTAGGAAAATCTGGAATATCACGAATCAGGGATTTTAAGTCCATGGGCTACCCATTAAATACTGTGGTTTATTTTAAGTCAGGATTGACGCGCATCACGACTCTTCTGAGACAGAGGCATCGGTCTCTTCTACTGGAGCATTGGCGTGAGGGGCTTGGCCGTTGGCAGAGGCCTCTACGGAGCCGTGTTTAGATTCTTGTGATCCAGCATCATGACCATTGCGTTGTCGAGCCGAGCCTGTAGATTTCGGCGTGGCGAGACTTTTCCAGGCGGCCTTTGCACCTGCAAGCAAACTGCGAGAGGTGATTTCAGCTTCGCGGACCTGTTGCTTGGCCCCTTGTAGATTGTGGTCTACTTGCTTAACGACCCGTCCCGCACTTTCAAAGCTCTCTGAGAGGTTATCGGTGAGATCACGGGCCTCTAGCCCCGTTAAGCGCAGAGCTTCTAGGGTGGGCGGCAAATCCCGCGATAGGGTGTCAAATAACTTCTCGGCGCTACGAGCGGCCCGTGCAAGCTCTTGAAAGGCCGGGATGGCAACAACCAAAACGACGGCGAGACAAATCGCCACCAGCAAAATAGAAAGCCCTAGCCAGAAAATGGGTGTGGTCACGGGCGCAGTGGCAGAGCGTCAACCATTACCTCACCCATTGCGCGACTGGTCTTCGGTGGTTTGATGGAGCTGCTGGCGCTGGGCCTGAGTGGCATCGACGCCGGCTTCGATGGCTTCTCCGAGCCGTTCGAGGGTTTCGTCCCAGCGCTTGATGGCAGAGGTCGATAAACGACCGGCATGAAGCTGCAGGTTCGCAGACAGATCTTCAGCAAGTTCTGGCAGCGCATCTACGGTTTTTTTCATGAGGTCGCGATTCTCACGACCTGATTTGGGGGCGAGTAGCAGGCTGGTAACGGTGCCGACGGCGGTGCCGACGAGGAGGCCACCGAAAAACATTCCTGAACGTTGGTTTGACATCTTATTGCTCTGAAGTCTCTATCGCGAAGGTGAGTAATTTAGCGTGACCGCCATCGTTGGTGCTGCCAAGCGATCACTCGAATCGCCTGCCGTGCTCGACGGAGTTGGGGTTCTATGGTGCGGATGCGATCGCAAACTTCTTCTACATGCTGATACCGCTCGGCAATATGCTGAGGTGCGCCATACAGCAGAGGATGGGCCGTCTGCTCGACGTCAATGAGGGTGTCAGCAACTCGACCGAGCGATCGCTTTAGTCGCCACACCTGCCAAGCGACCCAAAGACAGAGAGCCGCTAACATCAGATTAATCGTAAGCACAATAGTCAGCATCATTTTTATGAGTAAAATTCGTTGATTCGCTTCGTTAACAACAGAACCAACGGTATGATCGAGGTGAGGTGATGATCGCCGCGTTTTCAGTTTATGCTGAAGGCCAGCATAGACCTAGCGCCCCCGGAGAAAACAGCGCTGGAGTTTACAAAAGTTCATTCTTACCGTTCCAACCGGATACAGACAATTATATGCAGACCTACGATTTGGACGTCGCCACCGTGGACCTCAACAGCGCAGACAATCACTACACCGATGTTATTGAGACCGTTATCTCTAGCCTCGATCAAAGCCACAGCAGCTTAGTCAACCGCACCCAATCGGGACACCTCTGGAAATTTCAGTACGGCAGTGTTGACGTTCTGATTCAACTGACCGGTTCCACTGAAGAAGATACGTTTACTGCTTGGTCTCCGGTGCTGACCTTGCCGGTGCAGAATGAAGCCGGTCTTATGCGAAAGCTAATGGAACTCAACTGGATGGGAACCTTTGAAGCCCGCTTCGGCATTTTTAAGGACAGCGTGGTGGTGGTCACCAGTCGCTCTGTGGCGGACCTATCGCCGGGGGAGATTTCTCATTTGATCACCATCGTTGCCACCATTGCCGACGACTACGATGATGAGCTGCAGGCGGCATTCCCCTCAGCCTAAATGTCTCTGCCCGTCTGGCGGCTGATTCCGCCCCTTGACGCACCGGGCCATCAGCAGATGGCATTAGATCACTGGCTCTTTCAGCAATGTGCCCAGGGTGTCCATCCTGCGGTGCTGCGGTTTTATACCTGGTCACCCCCTGCCATCTCTTTAGGCAAAAATCAGCAGCGCTGGCCTCAGCATTGGCAACAGCTCACCTGGAGTGGGCGGTTGGTGGATCTAGTTCGACGACCGTCGGGGGGTCGAGCCGTTTTACATCAGGGCGACTTGACCTATATGGTCATCGCCAATGATCAATCAGGGCATCGACGGCAGGCCTATCGCAGGTTGTGTGAGTTTTTGATTCAGGGCTGGCAGTCCCTTGGCATTGCGCTTCACTATGGGGGCGCGGGACGAGGCTATATCCACCAGCCCCACTGCTTTGCGACGGCCACAGATGCTGATTTAGTCACAGCCGATGGCACCAAATTGATTGGCAGCGCCCAGGCATGGCATGGCGCAACGGTTCTTCAGCATGGCTCAATGCGTCTGCAGCCTGATATGGATCTTTATACTCATGTCTTCGGTATTCAGCCTGCGGTCCAGAAAGAGACCCTAGCCACCCTCAAAACAATCACCCATGAGAAACTGATCGAAGCACTCATGCAGGCTGCAAAAAAGTGCTTCAACATCCAGCTCCAGGTGCAATCACTTTCTGATGTGGAGTGGCAGCAGGTTGAGGCCCACGCCACCCAGTATTCTGCGAAGGGGTCAGACTCAGTTGTCTAGGATTCGATTAGCAGGGTGAACCAAGGATCCACTGAAACTGCTAGTTTCTGGCCTAGCTTCAAGAACTGACGAAGCTGCTGCTTGGGAATGAGCGGCTCCCAATGCCCTGTCTTTCGAGGGATGTCTCTATCAATGCCAATATGCTGCTGGCATTGGGGAATGAGCTGAGTTTGAAAATGTTGGAAATAGAGTTCTTGAGCGGGATCAAGAGATAGGTTTAAGCCCAGCTTTGGCCCTAAGTCTAAGAGTTGATCTAGATGCTGGAGCTTCGCCGGTAACGGCTCTAGATCCTCATCATTGAGAAGCTGCCACAGAAGTCGCAAAATCAAATCTTCAATTGATTTCTGGGTGTCGTCCAGACTTAAGGTGCACCCCAAATGTTTGGCTTCAGATGAGATCGCAACCAAATCGATAAAATATCGTGCCCCTAAATCCGCCTCTTCGATAGTGCCGCTTAGCTCTTGCTCTAATCCCCGCAGTGCCTGGGTCGCTCGATGCGTAAGAGCCACCTGGGCCGCCATCAACAGGGGCTGGGGCACCGGCAAATTATCCTGCTGAAACGACATCAAGACTCCATAGTTATCTCGATAAACTTGGGTATAGAGCTGGTCGAGGCGATTCAGGGTGGTTTGGGTGAGCAGCCCCATCATCCGTTGGCGCTCATCGGGGAAGAGATCTTGTAGGCCGTAATTGCAAGACCCAAAGGCTTTATCAAGGGCTAGAACAACCTGAGCAATGTTAGCCTGATGCAGGCTGTCAAATAGCTGTCGCTTTATATCGGTATAGTGCTGGCGACCTGAGAAAGTCTGCACGCCGCAGTGAAAATCCCAGCCCCCCAAGTGCAAGACACCGAAAATCAAGGTCTCCGACTCGTGGGTGACTTCAGAGGTGATACAGAGCTGCCCCATCGCCAAGGTTAGGGTACCAATGTGCTGCAGTTGGTAATCGAGTTTCTGAACCTGGTAGCAATACAGCCGCTCTTGGTCAGGATAGGCATTAAACAGAGAATTCATGGCGTAGTGAGCCGCCACCTGGGACAAGCTCACCTGAGACGGTTTTACCAACTGCTCATAGACCCCTGCCCCATTTTGGAAGGCCGTCACATTGCTAGGGGCTAACGCTAGCCGTTGGATAAAGTCTGGCTCTAGATTAACGCCGGTGACGTCTGCCGCTAGTGCGATCGCACGGGCCGCATACCTCAAGATCTGCACACCTTCAGGCCGGGACAGCTCCGCAAAAAACCAGCCACAGCTTGTATACATCAGCAGAGCATGGCGCTGCATTTCGAGCAGTCGCAGCGCATCGACTTTCTCGCCAGGGGTAAGAGGATGATGTTGATGGCGCTGCAAAAATTCTGTCGGATGGTCGCTTGCTGATCCCTGATTCCATAGGGTCGAAGGGGTGGACGGATCTAGAACCTGAACATATTGATCGCGGGCCTGCCAGGGATCGCCTAGGAGCGTCGCGCCCACCTCTGTATAAATTTCACGGAGCCGGTCACGGAGCCAATCGAGTGATTCGCGGAGGGGGCGTCGCCACTGCTGATGCCAGAGACTGCCTTCGCCACCACAGCCACAGTCATCTTGCCAACGACCGACACCGTGAGAGCAGCTCCAGGCCGTGACGGGCTTCAGCTCCACTTCCCAGGTGGGAGGGTGCAAGCTGAGATAATGGGCATAGTTCGTGACCGTCCAGCCCCGCTCAGGGAAGGTGGTGGTTAACGCATAGGCCAGCGTTTTTTCGGTATCAGCTTTGTGGTGGCCGAAGGTTTCGCCATCGGTGGCCACCGAAATCAGTTGGGCTTCGCGGTGGTTGCGACGCACAGCTTGACCTAACCGTCCTGCTAGATTGTGGGAGCTACTGAGAACATCATCAAAGCCAATATCGGCTGAGATGGGGCCGTCATAGAAAAAGATATCGATGTAGTCCCGGCTGCCGTGGGGTAAAAAACAGCGATAGGGACGAACGGGATCAATTTGTCCACCGCCGACTTCATTCCATGGGGCTTTGACTGCTTTGTCAGCATCAGAGTCAAGCGGGCGGCATCGCTGGGCTTGGGACGGGGCTAAGACAATGAAGCGAATGCCTTCGGCAATTAGCACCTCTAGGGTGGCATAGTCTACGGCCGCCTCAGCCAGCCACATGCCTTCGGGGTCACGACCAAATCGAGACTGAAAATCGGCTTTACCCCAGCGGACTTGGGTGACCTGATCGCGGTGGTTCGCGAGGGGTAGAATGATGTGGTTGTAGACCTGTGCGATCGCATTTCCATGGCCGTTGAGGCGCTCACAGCTCTTGCGATCTGCTTCTAAAATACGCTGGTAGACTTCGGTGTCGTAATGCTCTAGCCAGCTCATCAGCGTGGGGCCGATATTAAAGCTGAGGTATTCAAAGGTATTGACGATATCAATGACTTCACCCTGATCGCTAAAGATACGGGCAAAAGCATTGGGGCGGTAGCACTCATGGTGAATACGCTCATTCCAGTTTTTAAAAGGAGCCGCACTGGACTGGCCCTCAATGATCCCCAGATAGGGGTTCTCCCGTGGCGGCTGATAAAAGTGGCCATGAACGGTGATATAAACGCCCAGATCCTCAGAAGTGGGCAAGATCCGTTCTTCTAGAGGAGAAGGGAAGGGGTGCGTCGCAGTCATTTCGAGAGTTAGATTCGACGGTTGCGCCTGCTCAGGTTGAGAATGTATCGACATAGATAAGTTCACCAAGTTAGAACACTGCAAGGCAGAGAAAATTCTCAACCATCAGGAAAACTTTGTTTTAAAATCTCAAAAAGCAAAAGGACGAAGACTGCGCTTGGGGGTCTGGATGAAGAGAGAGGCAGATCGTGAAGGTCTGAATATCAATCGGGACAATACGAGTTCGATATGGAGTTGGAGTCCAGATACCGCCATAACCTAATCGATCCCCACTAGAAAGTGTTGATCCCAAGTCAGAATTTAAGATTTTCAAAAGAAACAGTAGGCCGGATGGACAGGGTTCTAGGTTATGCCAAAGGGTGTAGAGTATGGGGTGTTGAGATAGCGAACGTTATGAGCCAGTCGGACACCTTATTTAGCAAGATTATTCGCCGAGAGATTCCTGCTGACATTGTCTATGAAGATGATCTTGCCCTTGCTTTTCGAGATATTAGCCCCCAGGCACCGACTCATATCTTGGTGATCCCGAAGCAACCGATTCCACGGGTATCTGAGGCTGAAGCGACGGATCAAGCCTTGCTTGGACATTTATTGTTGACCGTGAAGACCATCGCTGAGCAGGAAGGGCTGGGTAACGGCTACCGAGTCGTTATCAATAATGGTCGTGATGGCGGTCAAACGGTTGATCATCTTCATCTCCATATTTTGGGGGGGCGATCGCTCCGCTGGCCTCCTGGTTAGTGGCCTCTTCTGGGATGCTGCCTAATGTTAGAAGCCCAGGTCTATTCTGTTGTCCGGAGGAGGGCTGATTCGCGTCAGTGTATGACATAGAAAAATTGTCTACAGTGAGAAATATCTACCTTGGCAGAGATGAACTCCAGCGATTTGGAGACTCTGGCTGAATCAAAAACAGGCTCCAAGAGCGTCAAGGTCGATCACACTGAACGCAGCACAAAAGGGTGTCGTGATGCCTCAAAATCTTGAACAGCAGTTCCGCGTGGCAAGTCAACAGCTCAGGCAGCGCCAACGGAAGCAACAAATGCTGAAGGGTGGGGTGATTAGCTTTGTTGCGGCTATTTTGATTGGAGTCATCGTTTTTCTGCGTCAAAGTGATGCGATCCTGCAGCTCGGTGTTGTCTCGATCAGCACGATAAACCTCGCAAATCTATTCAGCTTTCTAATCCTTCTAGGGCTGATTTTTCTAGCGGTACGAACTTCCAGCACCCCCATACTGTCTTTGAAGGGCCGCTTTAGACCTCAATATCTAGTGGGCTTTTTTCTATTGGGGATAGCGCTAGTGTTTCAATGGGAACCGCGAATGATCACCAATCCCATCAACGGCACCATTACCCAGTTTCTCCATCAGCCGCAGCCCCCAGCGGTGAGTTCACCATGGCCGTGGCCTGCGACCGTGCATCCGAGTATTGCGACGATACCGGCCCAGATTGAGAGCAGCATCGACTCGGTGGCGAAGTACATTATCAAGCAGGAACCAGACCCAACATTACGCTTAAAAGCTGCCCATGACTACGTTCTCAAGCGATTAACCTACGACAAAGCAGTTCTCACTACGGGCATTCGACCGCCGCAGGATGCCCAAACGGTTTTTCGGACCGGGAATGCCGTCTGCGAGGGCTATGCCAAGCTATTTCAGGCGCTCGGTAAGGCCATGGGGGCAGAGGTGGTTTATGTGCGTGGAGATGTGCGCCGCGATTTTGCCCCCACTGATATTATTCCGACCCAGCTTAGGCTGAAAGACCTTGACTATAACTGGACTTACCATGCCTGGAATGCGGTTAAGGTCAAGGGTAACTGGCAGTTGGTTGATACAACTTGGGACGATAGCGATCGCAACAATGATTACCAAGCAGACTATCTGATGCTGCCCCCTGAAGCGATGATTAGCAGCCATTTCCCTGATCTTTCGAGTTGGCAACTCTTAGATCAGCCCATTAGTCAGCGCAACTTTGAAGGCAGCCCGATTCTCTCTCCTCAGTTTTTTGCAGAGCAGCTTACCCTGGTTTCACCCACACAGTACCAAACCAAAACGCAGCAAGCCGCGTCGATCCAGATTCAGCAGCCGTCTGACTATGCCAACGCCATCGTGGCTGACTTTGAGAAGGTGAAACAAAAAGAATCTTCTTTTTGGGATGTCTTGCCTACCAAGAAGTCTTCATCCTCTGATATCAGTCCCTGTCAAAGCGAAGTCAAAGGTCAAGACACGACGCTATCATGTTCATTTCCTGCCCCTGGCACCTATCAGGTTTTTATGTTCAGCCAAGGCCAGCAAAGCCAGCCGCTAGGGCAACTGAAATTTGAGGTTTCTTAAGCAACCATTTTTAGAGGTGTCTGGTTACGTTAAGACTTACAGCGCTGCAGACCGAGATCGCGGATATTTTTCCATCAATGCTCTCACCTGCTCGGCATGGTAAGAACTGCGCGTCAGCGGTGAAGCCACAATCTGCAAAAAGCCCATCTCCTGTCCGGCCGTTTCCCAAGCCGCAAACTGATCCGGGTGAATAAAGGCATCAACGCCTAAGTGCTTAGCGGTGGGCTGCAGGTACTGACCAATGGTGAGAATATCGCAGTCAACGTCGCGCAGATCGCTCATCACGGCACGGACTTCTTCATCCGTTTCGCTCAGACCCACCATAATTCCAGATTTTGTATAGACCCAAGGGGCTAGCTCACGAGATTTTTGAAGCAGTTCGAGCGATCGCAAATAATCTCCTTGAGGGCGAGTGCGTTTATACAGCCGGGGCACCGTCTCAGTATTGTGGTTGAGCACCTCTGGCCCTGCAGCCAAAATCGTTGCCAATGCCTCCCAGTTGCCGCACAAGTCTGGAATCAGCACCTCAATGGTGGTGCCAGGGGATATTTTACGAATTTGTTCAATACACCGCACAAACTGTGAGGCTCCGCCATCGGGCAAATCATCACGATTCACCGCAGTTACCACCACATGATTGAGCTGCATCCGGCGCACGGCTTCGGCGAGGCGATCGGGTTCGGTGGGGTCGAGCGCCTGGGGCTTCTTCTCAAAGTCAATATCGCAGTAGGGGCAGGCGCGGGTGCAGGCTGGTCCCATGATTAAGAACGTAGCCGTACCATGATGGAAGCATTCGCCAATATTGGGGCAAGAGGCTTCTTCGCAAACGGTATTTAGCTCTAGGTCGCGCAGAATCTCTTTAACACTACCCACGCGCTCCCATTGGGGGGCTTTAACTCTTAACCAGTCTGGCTTAACAACCACAAGCTTTACCGTGCCTCTCTGTCATAGGCTTCGATTGTACTGGAATTTCTTGCCTGACAGTTCCCAAAGGCCAACCGATTTCGAGCCTTGTTCAGTGACAAGGTAATGCTTACGCTGCTGGCAAGAACTCACTATGAAGCACCTGCTCTACTGTGTAGGGACACTTCACAGGAAAAGTCTCTAGGGATAATCCTGTTTCGTCTGCTGCCTGTAGCCGTGCCTCTGCATAGCAATCGAGATACTCCTGCTTTAGATAGTTGTTGAGACTCGGTGAATCTTTGCAGATTCTTGCGATTCGTCGCCGATGCTCTCGAATAGAACCACGCCAGCTATTAGACCGCTGCTCTGACTGAAATTCCCATTTGAGTAGGTGGAGCAGAACGATCTCTAGGTTGCTACATAGCGCACGCCGATCTCGTCTGCCCAAGTCCCCGACCTCTTCAATTAGATTCTCGATATCTAGCTCGTTAAACTTGCCCTGTTTGAGCAGATCCGTCGCTTGCTCTATCCATTCAACGAAGTCCGTCTCATACAGGTCTGCGTGAGATGTCTGACGGCCTGTTTTAGAGATTGCTGGGGTCGGTATCGGTGTGCTAGTCATATCAATCCACCGGAGTGATCGGTTAATACCAATCTGACATATTCATGAGACGGCTGTGGTGTATCTGTCGCGCTGAATTCTATTTTTTTGAATGGGAACGCTTCAAGAAGACTTTTGCGATCTCCGAAAATCTTGCCACCAGACAAAGGCCAGTGTCGCCACCGTTAGCGGAATCACAACCTGGCCGAGCACGGTACTATACATTGGCAAAATGTCGTGGTGAGCGGTTGCCAGAATTAAGTAGGCCGTATAGGCAATGTAATAGCCGATAAATAACCCTCCCTCCCAGCGGCAAATCAAGTTGCCGGTAAAGAAGATCGGGAAGCAAATAACCGCTACGGCAATCATGACGGGAATGTCAAACCGCAGCGCAGAACTGGCGACTTGCACCCCGGTGGGACTTGCGATCGCCGCGACACCTAACACTGCCAAAATATTAAAAATATTGCTCCCTACCACATTCCCCACCGCGATATCACGCTCTCCGCGAAAGCTCGCGATAACTGAGGTGGCTAACTCTGGCAAAGAGGTCCCGGCAGCGACGATGGTTAACCCAATAATCAACTGACTCACCCCAAAGGATTCAGCCAACGCCGTTGAACTTGAAATCAGCCAGTTAGACCCTAGCGCTAACAACAGCAGCCCTCCGGCGATCAAAGCTAGATTGATTAGCCACTGCAGACCGGGCCTGCTGGCCTGAAAGCTATATTCCTGGGCATATTCTTCCTGAACTTCTGTGTTTGATTCCTGACGGCTTTGCCAAATCAAAAAGAGGGTATATCCGATTCCCCCCATAAATAAGAAGACGCCTTCAGCCCGATTTAAGATACCATCCAAGCTTAAGAGCTGCAAAAGGAGAGACACCCCAATCATAATGGGCACGTCGAGTCGAATCAGTTGCTGATTCACAATCAGGGGCGTTACCAAAGCAGAAAGCCCCAACACAAATAAAACGTTGAAAATATTGCTGCCCACAACATTGCCAAGGGCAATATCAGCGTTGCCGCTCAGGCTAGACTGCAAGCTAACAAACATCTCTGGGGCACTGGTTCCATAGGCAACAATGGTTAGACCAATGATCAGAGGCGATATGCCCAGCATTGCCGCTAGGCGGACTGCGCCCCGCACCAATCCTTCGGCTCCGAGCACTAATAGAACAAGTCCGGCAATGAGTTCAACAATAGTCTGAATGCTCATATTTGTTTTTGTGGCACTAATAACTGGGTTCCGTCTTTAAATCTTGCATGTCTAGGCTAACTTTGCCCTAATCGCCTTGGCTGAGTAATGTGAATTAAATAAGCTGTCGAGAGAGAAGAGATATACAGATTGTAGTGACTGGGGCTGTCCAATCGGCTGAGCTGAGCGGCGGCAAACGATATTAGCATCCCCAAAGGATATCTCACCTGTCCGCTTCAGCACGTTTTTGTACTCCTTTCGCCTAGCAATGGTCATCGCTTGACAATTCCCGGCAGGTTGCTGGTTGATGCATACAGGCAAGATGGATTGTAAACAAACTACCTATGCCAAGTTCACTGGTAACCGTGAGGGGAGCTTGATGCTGTTGGGCGATCGCATGGGCAATCGCTAATCCTAAACCTGTGCCACCCGTTTTGCGAGAACGATTGCTATCGACACGGTAAAACCGCTCAAAAATACGAGATTGCTCACTGGGCGCAATGCCAATACCTGTATCTTTTACGGTGATGGATGCAGTGCGATCGTAGAACTTTAAACTTAGCATCACTGAACCACCAGCAGGAGTGTAGGTGAGCGCATTAGCAATCAAGTTTGAAACTAGACGATAGAGCTGTGATTCATGGCCCAGAACATAGATGTCGTCGTCAGGAACGTGGCTCGTTAAGTGGATGTCAGCAGCCGTCGCCAGCTCTAAAAATTCTTCGTTCAAATCGCTAACTAAATCGTTTAGGCAACAGGGCTGCAATGATTTTGGTAATGAACTTTGCTCAAGGCTGGTCAAAAACAGTAAGTCTGCAATCAAATGGCTCAGCCGTCTTCCCTGTCGTTCAACCGTATGGAGCATCATGGGGATATCTTGTTGATTCGAAGAAGGTAAGCGTAGAATCGCTTCCACCGTTGCTAAGAGACTCGCAAGGGGCGATCTCAGCTCGTGGGCGGCATTGGCCGTGAACTGCTGCTGCTGCTGATAAGACTGATAAATCGGCTGCATCGCCAATCCTGAAAGCCACCAACTGGAGACGGCAACTAAACCCAGAGCAACCGGAAGCCCGATCACCAAAATCCATTGAATTCGCTCAGTTTCAGCATCAAAAGATGCTAAGGTACGCCCAATCTGTAAATAACCCCAGGATGAATCAGTACCGGCGGAATTGGCTTGATGATCAGCATTGGCACCATGCAAGATCGTGATGAATTGGTGGTAGCGAATTCCATTCGCTGTGCGGAAGGTTTGCCAAGGGTTGCGGTTAAGCGTTTTGGGAAGCGATGGGGGCTGATTGGGGGAAAAGGCCAAGAGTTTTCCCTGATGATCGAATAGACGAATATAGTAGGTGCTGCGATCGCTGATGCCAATTGTATGACGTTGAATGAGAGTGGGTCTGGTGTTGCAAACTTGTCCAACCAAACACAAATCAGGGAAAATCTGCTGCAAAACCGTCGTTGGATCATCTGAAGCAGGTAGCCGGGGTTCCAGGCTGTCATGCAGCGTTCCTGCAATCGACTCAATTTCCCGTTCCAAAGCTGTCCAGTTTGCCTGAACCAGCGCTCGATACATACCCAATCCAGATACGCTTAAAATCACCCCCATCACCAGCGCATACCAAAGTGCTAACCGAGTACGGCTGCGGCGAAAAAGTTGGCGGCTATCCATGACGGGAAAGACTCATAAGGATGTGTTGAAGCGATAGCCCTGACCGGGAATCGTCTCAATAGGGCAGTCACAGCTATAGCTGGCTAGCTTTCGTCGCAACAGACGCATTTGGGCCGCGACGACATTGCTAATCGGTTCTTCGTCTAGATCCCAGAGTTGATACCGAATTTTGCTACCGGCAATAATGCGATCGGGATTTTGCATCAGGTAAGCGAGGATCTGAAATTCCTTGGTGGTTAAGGGAATCGTTTGAGGTGCTTGATCTGACCCAATACACAATGCATTGTTGCCATAATCCAGCGTAAATGCATCAATGGTGAGGTTTTGGGGCTTGAGTTGGGGCGATCTCCGTTGCAGGGCGCGTAATCGGGCGAGTAGTTCCTCCATGACAAATGGCTTGACCAAATAATCATCGGCTCCAGCGTCCAGCCCTGCCACGCGGTTTTCAGGTTGGCCTAGGGCGGTGAGCATCAGGACGGGTAAAGGATTTTGGTGCAATCTGAGTCGCTGACATAATTCTAGCCCTGACAGCTCTGGGATCAGCCAATCCACGATTGCCACGCTGTAATCTGTCCACTGGCTCTCCAGACAATGCCATGCTTGAGCGCCATCTGGCACCCAATCCACCACATATTTTTCACTGACTAAGACTTGCTTAATCGCCCGTCCCAAATCGACTTCATCTTCCACCAGCAGAATTCGCATTGCCTCAAGGGAATCAACGGCAAGCTTGATTTTACCGAAACCTCTTCCATTTCACCTGGATTTCATCTGCTCTTTGGCAAACTACAAAAGATTTTTTAAGCCGCGTCATTGTGAGGAAGTATCATGAAACCCCTTCAGATAGCCAGCTCTATTCTTGCCGTCAGTTTAGTTGTCGGTACACCCAACCCTGTGTTTGCCCACGTTGGGCATGGCGATGAATTTCAGGCAGAAGGGGGAATTAATCGGGTTGCAGTGAATGCCGAGAATGATTCCCTACTAGGGATTGAGGTCAACCCCATTGAGCCAGCCTCTGATGGGAGCGCGGCTGTTCTCATCCCTGCTACGGCGTTAGTGGATGCCAACGGTAAACAACTGGTGTTTGTCCAATATAAGGATTTCTACGAGCCAGTTCCGGTTACCACAGGCGCGACCCAGGGCGACCTAATTGAAGTCACTCAGGGATTATCTGTTAAAGAAAAACTCGTGACTCAGGGTAGTTTGTCGCTCTATGCAGAATCTCGCAAAACCCAAAATACTGCTGAGACCGCTGCGTCACCTCCAGATGCGGTTGCGTCTCCTCAGACCCATGCTCAGGCCGATGCCGAGGGCATCCCCCATAGCCACGATGGCAAGGGCGATCTTGTCTCACAGGCCGATGAAACGGCTCCTCAATCGAGCGGATTCCCGATGGGGATTTTAGCTGCAGTTGCGGGGGGGATAGCAGTGTTAGTCGGGGTGTTCGCCTTCGTCGGGGGTGGAAGCAAAAAGAAAGGCACCCTTTCTAACAAAAAAGGGGACTACTAATTTAAGATGCTCAACTCAATTCTGAATCAAACGCTGAAAAATTCGATTGCTCAGCGGTGGCTGATCGTTGTGGGTGCCATTCTGGTGACCGTGTGGGGCGTTTTCACCATCACTCAAATGCCATTGGATGTGTTCCCGGAATTTGCTCCGCCCCAGGTCGATATTCAGACTGAAGCGACAGGTCTGGCTCCTGAAGAAGTCGAGTCACAAATTACGGTGCCGATTGAAAGCGCAGTGAATGGTTTGCCAGGGGTGACCACTGTGCGATCGTCCTCCAAGGTGGGGCTATCGATGGTGCAGGTCGTGTTTGACCAGGATGCCGATATTTATAAAGCACGGCAGTCAGTTACAGAAAGGCTGCAACAGGTCACCAGTCAGTTGCCTGAAGGCGCTCATCCACCCGAGATTTCGCCCTTAGCATCGCCACTGGGCACCGTTTTGCAGTACGCCTTCACGGTGAACGGGCAGGGACAAACGTCGCTGATGGATCTGCGCCGCATCGTCGAAGTCACCCTCAGCAACCAAATTCTATCCGTGCCGGGAGTCACCGATGTCACGATTTACGGTGGCGATGAGCGTCAGGAGCAGGTGTTGGTTGATCCGGCAAAACTGCGATCGCGCAATGTTTCCCTCACTGAAGTTACCAACGCCGCTAGAGGAGCAAATTCCAATGCCCCTGGTGGCTTTCTCATTGGTGGGGGACAAGAACTTTTGGTGCGCGGCATAGGTCAGGTGCAATCGATCTCCGATTTGCAAACGTCCGTTGTCAAAGTCAAGGATGGTCAACCCATCTTGCTCAAAGATGTCGCCGAGGTCAAAACCGGAGCTGCCTTGAAGCGCGGTGATGGCAGCTTTAATGGGCAGCTTGCGGTGGTGATGATGGTGAACAAACAACCCAATGTCGATACGCCCACCGTCACCAAAGCCGTCGAAGCAGTGATGCAATCCTTGCAGCCCAACTTTCCTGCCGATGTTCAATTGGCACAAACGTTTCGGCAAGCTAATTTTATTGATACTGCCGTTGGCAATGTCAGCGCGTCTCTAGTGCAAGGCATCGTCATTGTTTCAGTAATCATGCTGCTGTTCTTGATGAATTGGCGCACGGCAATGATTACGCTGAGCGCGATTCCATTATCTTTGTTGATCGGGTTGATGTTCATGAAAGCTTTCGGCTTGGGCATTAATACCATGACGCTGGGGGGATTAGTCGTTGCCATTGGCTCGGTCGTCGATGACTCGATTGTCGATATGGAAAACTGCTATCGTGGCCTGCGAACCAACCAGGCACAGGGTAATCCCAAACACCCATTCCAGGTTGTGTATGACACCTCAGTAGAGGTGCGGTTGTCGGTGGTTTTTTCCACGGTGATTATCATCGTGGTCTTTGCGCCAATCTTCAGCTTGACAGGGGTAGAGGGACGAATTTTTGCGCCGATGGGCTTCGCCTATTTGCTCTCAATTGCCGCTTCGACGCTGGTTGCCATGACGCTTTCCCCTGCTCTTTGTGCGATTCTGCTGGCGAATCAAACCCTGCCCCAGGAAGGCACCTTTGTTTCACGTTGGGCTGAGCGGCTGTATCGTCCCTTGCTGAACCTATCGATGCGATCTCCTCAAATTATTCTAGGGGTGGCGCTGGCGACATTGGTGGCGGCTTGTGCGCTCGTCCCCTCTCTGGGACGGGTTTTTCTACCAGAATTCCAAGAAAAATCGATGGTCAACTCGATGGTGTTGTTCCCTGGTGTGTCCCTGGATATGACCAATCGGGCTGGGATGGCCCTTGCCAAGTCACTTCAGGATAATCCGCTGTATGAGTGGGTGCAGGTGCGATCAGGACGGACCCCTGGGGATGCCGATGGGGCAGGCGTTAGCATGGCACACGTCGATGTGGAACTGAGCGACTTGGCACTTAAAGACCGAGAAGCGAGTGTTCAACAACTGCGCGAGGAATTTCTCAAGTTGCCCGGAGTTGCGCCAAATATTGGCGGATTTATTTCCCATCGCATGGATGAAGTGCTGTCTGGGGTGAGAAGCGCGATCGCAGTAAAAATCTTTGGTCCTGATTTAGCTGAACTCCGCAAGATTGGAGAACAAGTCCGTGATGTTATTCAGCCGATTGCTGGAGTGGTAGACCTGCAGCTTGAACCTCAACTGCCCATTCGTCAGGTGCAAATTCAATACGATCGTGGGGCAGCAGCGACCTATGGATTGAGCATGGAGCAACTGTCAGGCGTAGTAGAAACGGCTTTGAATGGTCAAGTCGTATCGCAAGTCCCCGAAAACCAGCAGTTGATCGATATTGTTGTTTCCTTGCCAGAATCAGCTCGCAGTAATTTAGATGCGATTCGCGCTATTCCTTTGTCTACTCCCACGGGCAAAAATATTCCACTCAGCACCGTTGCCAAAGTAGATTACGGCATGGGAGCAAATGTCGTGAATCGGGAAGATGTTTCTCGGCTGATTGTCGTTTCAGCGAATGTGGCTGAGCGTGACCTGGGCAGCGTGGTGGGTGATATTCAAGCTCAAATTCAGGAAAAGGTACAGTTACCCAGTGGCTACTTTATCCAGTACGGTGGACAATTTGAGGCAGAGCAAAATGCCACGAATAACCTGCTGATTTTTAGCATCCTGGCAGCAGTCGTGATTGCAGTGTTGATGTTCTTCTCAGTGAAGTCTCTACCGGCCACAATCGCCATCATGATTAACCTACCATTGGCGCTGGTGGGAGGGATTGTTTCGATTGCGCTGACGGGTGGTGTGATATCGATTGCATCTCTGATTGGCTTCATCACCTTATTTGGTGTTGCCGTCCGCAATGGCTTGCTGTTGGTAGATAACTACAACAATAAATTTGCCCAGGGAATGCACCTGAAAGATGTGATTGTTAGCGGGTCTATGGAGCGGATTAATGCCATCCTGATGACGGCCCTGACGTCAGCACTGGGAATGCTGCCGTTGGCGATCGCTAGGGGAGCTGGGAACGAAATTTTACAACCGTTAGCGATCGTGGTGTTAGGTGGTTTGTTTACCTCCACAGCGTTAACGCTGTTGGTCATTCCTGCCATCTACGCTAAATTTGGCAAGCGCTTGATGCCCAAACAAAAAGTTACTGCAGGTAAGCCGAGTTTTCCCGTAAATGCAATACCACAGCAGCAACCACCAGCACAGACAAAATATTGAAAACATTGCTGCTGACAACATTGCCAAGGGAAATATCAGTATTGCCGCTGAGGCTGGACTGCAGGTTAACAAACATAGTCTCGAACGAAGCCGGGAAATCCCCCGTACTTCAGTCGAGGGAGTAGTCAATAATAAGCGGACAGGGGCGAGTTTTGAACCCGGACATAGCCGTGATCGCGGGTCAATGCTACGTCTGGGTAGCATCATGATGGGGGATGCGCTTCTTTATAGACGGGGTTCAAGACGCAGGAGTTGTCCCTTGGGTGCATCGGTCAAGACGTATAGAAGCCCATCCGGCCCTTGGCGAACATCCCTGACCCGTTGGCCGATGTCGATTTTTTCTACTTCACGGACCGTCCCCTGCCCATCGACTTCAATCCGGCGAATATCTTGACTCACCAGCCCTCCAGCAAATAAGTTGCCCTGCCACTGAGGAAAGCGATCGCCTCGATAGATGGCGAGGCCAGAGGGTGCAATGGCCGGAGTCCAAACGATTTTGGGATCTACCATGCCGGGTTTCGACTGCACAGGGGCCACGGGTTCACCGGTGCTATATTCTCGGCTGTGACTGACGAGCGGCCAGCCGTAGTTGGCCCCTGACCGGAGCTGATTGATCTCGTCCCCACCGCGAGAGCCATGCTCTGTTGCCCATATCTGTTTTGAGATCGCATCATAGGCCAGACCTTGAATATTCCGATGACCATAGCTCCAGATCGCTGAAGGTCCATTGGTTCCAGCGATTTTCGGGTTGTCAGTCGGGATAGAACCATCGGCTTGAATCCGCACGACTTTGCCCAGATAGCTCTCTAGATTTTGAGCCTGCAGCCGAATCAGGTCTCCTTCGACACTAACCGGCGGGTTGCCGCCATCGCCAAAGGAAACCAGTAGGGTTTCGTCGGGTAGCCACACTAACCGAGAGCCAAAGTGTTGTGCCGACGGCTTATCTGGAGCCGCTTCAAAAATAACCTGCCAGTTTTGCAGGGCTTCACCATCAAACTGGGCGCGGGCAACGCGGGTGCGGTTGGCGTTGCGATCTCCATCGGCATAGGTAAAGTACACGAGCTGATTGTCTGCGAACTTCGGGTGCAGAGCAATATCGAGGAGGCCACCTTGCCCCATGGCAAAGATGGGGGGTAGTCCAGAAATCGATGTTGGCTGTAATGCCCCATTGCGGATGCGCCTCAAACGGCCGGCACGCTCGGTGACCAGAATGTCGCCATTGGGCAACCAAACCATGCCCCACGGATGCTCCAAGCCTGCCACCAACGACATGAGCTGATAGGTCGCCCCCTGAGCCACGAACTTAGGATTCGCTGACTGAGCTTCAGTAGAAGAAGCTGAATCAGAGGCTGGAACATTCGTCTGCAGTGTGTCTTCAACCCTGGCCTCGATTGGTTTGCAGGCCATTATCATGCAGCCCACCAGTAATAAAATTTGAGTGACCCAAACGCTCTGCTTCATATTCTTTAGTGATGATAAATGATTCAACATCAACTGAACCCCTGTTGCGTACAGGACGATAGGACAAAGTCAGGATGTTCGGTATGTCTGTATTTTACAGATAGCCTTTAGCTCGTGACAATCGCCTTGAAGTCATCGATTCAATGACGTACATAGCGATACAAGCGATAGGCAAAGCGCGTTAAATTCAGAAATTGATAAGGAAATCTCACGGGTAGACGGGAGAGAATAGGCCTGTATAACAAGTCGTAGGCTTGTTTGAGATCTTCCCAAACCGAACATGGTTCTGGCTTCAGAAAGTCTGACAAATCAACAACCCGTCCTCTACCTTGATCCATCATCAAGTTTTTTCCGTGGACATCGTGGGGATTTAACCCCACCGATCGCGCATAGTCTAGGGCTTCATCAATATCTCGGATCACTTGAGGGGGAATTTTCAGGCCTTGATGCAGACACTCATATAGGGTTACTCCATGCAGGCGCTTCAAAATAAGGAAGCCTTCTTCAGCATGAAAGCATTGAGAAAAAGCAGGATGCTCTCCCAAGCGACGATAGACCTCAACCTCTGCTTCAAACCCAGGTCGGCTGGGTGCGTAAATCTTGACGACGAGATTGGGGTAGTCAGGGTGGGCAACAACTGCAGCATAGTTCCCCGTGCCGACCAACAGCCAGGGTATAGGGAGATGATGAACGGCAATGGGGTTATGGGGATCAACACTTTCAAGTTGCAGTCGAGGCAATAGTTCTCGATGAATCAGCTCAATCGAGTTTTGCATTTCAGGGATTGCTCGCTACCCATACGGTGTAGTAGTAGATTTCTGCGTCTAGGACTTGTGGGTCTCGTAGAGTCATAGTTGAAAGATAAACGATCCCATTAGACCCTCCCTTGGCGACTTGTTAAATAGCACCCAGCCCTCCCTGTCAGTAGTCACGTTTTATAGAAAAGACTAAACTGAGCATATTCCCTTTGCAAAAGTTTACACATGAACCCTATGAACATCCGCATTGCCTCTTTCAGTCTGTTGGTCGGTGCCAGTCTCTTCGGCGTTAGCCTAGTGCAACCAGCATTCGCAGAGTCTTCGATGGACAGCTCAGCAACAACCTCAACGCTGCCACAGGAGATTGCCCAGGCGACTGGCGACATTGTTGACGTTGCCAGCGGTAATTCAGATTTCAGTACTTTGGTGCAAGCCGTCCAGGCGGCAGAACTTGTTGATGCCCTTAAGGCAGAGGGGCCAATCACGGTTTTTGCACCCACGAATGCAGCTTTTGCTGCTTTGCCGGAGGGTGTCTTAGACGCTTTACTCTTGGCAGAGAACCGGGATTTGTTGACTCAGGTTTTGAAATATCACGTTGTTTCAGGCAAGGTCGTCTCTGGTGATTTAAAAACAGGTAATGTTGAAACCTTAAATGGTGATTTGGCCGTTAAAGTCTCTCCAGAGGGCGTTGTAGTCAATGATGCAAGCGTTGTACAGGCTGATGTTGATGCAAGCAACGGTGTGATTCATGCCATCGACGGCGTCTTGGTTCCAGAAGGAGTGGTGGCAGAACTTCAATCTCGTACGGCTAGCGGTGGTACAGAAAAACCTGTTAGTGCAGAGGAACCTGCTAGCACCGAGGAAACGGTTAGTGCTGAAGAGACAGCTCCTCCTGTCCGTGCTCTTTGGTAGTTAGTAGGCTCAGGCCACTGTTCTAAAGAAGATAAAGATTTAGACTCTCTCTGTAAGCAGTATTGCCTTGCAGAGGGGGTCAAGGAATCAGTATCACCAATATACTCATGGGTTGGGGCGTTCGTGTCATCTAAGCCTTTATATATCCATCGCTATCGCTCTTCTTCTGACTGGAATTGAGGTATTCGGTACGACACCCTATCCAGAATAGGGACTCTTGCTGGCGTAGGAGAGTGTCTTTAGAAGAACTTTCTGCAATGTTCTCAATTCGCCAACAGAATTATGTATTCGCAGGTGATACTGTGCCGCTACTACAGAACCTCTCCCCCAAGCCCTGGATACCCCCGATCCATGACCGATAGGGTCTAAAGGTGTCGAGTTTACGACTGAAGTTGCCACTCACTGATCCAGGCACACCGCCGGGACATGCTTACTGGAGTGGGCCACGATACGGAGTAAGACGGCAAGGAGACTTCGCTATACTCAAGGTGTTGAACATTACTAATCGTCAGCAATGACGAATGTTTCTTTCTCCAAAAAGTTAGTAGAACTTGGCGAGGTGACACCAGTCATTGTGACAATTGCTGTATTGAGACAAACGCCAACTGAGATAGCAGAAAGAACAGCGATAGAGTTCCAGGATGGGTTTGACGATTTAGATTATCTTGTTTTCTCAAGGCTGCAGTTACCCTCAGGCGAACCTACGAAACTTGTTTATCATCAGAATTCTCCTCAGCCAGGGACTGAAGTTTGTGTCGTCCCAGAGGAGCCAGATTCTGAAAGCGTGATTGTAGAGGTGATGCGGCAGCTTCAGCTATCCGCTTCTGAACTGTTGTGGATGCATCCGTAGGCGGTAGATATTCGATGTAGGTGTTAGGGAATAAAGTAAGACAATGCATACTCTCTCAATTCAGCTTCCTGATGATGTCTTTACCACGCTGCATAAAGATCCTGAAAAGCTCGCTCAGGAAATGCGAATTGCGGCTGTTGTGAAGTGGTATGAGCTTGGCGAAGTCTCGCAAGGTAAAGCGGCTGAAATCGCTGGACTAACGCGATCAGGATTCATTGATGCCTTGGTCCGGTATAAAGTCTCGCCTTTCCAATGCACCGGAGAAGAACTGACAGAAGAACTTGAAAGCTTCGGAAATAGCAAAGCCTGTGTAGATTTTCTCGAAAGCATACAGCTAAAGACTGAAAGAAATAGAAAATCTTCAGCACTCATCAAACTGTCAAGAAAAGATCAGCTTTGTCTACTAATGTCTTTAATAAGGCAGTACCGCCGTTATAGAAAGAGCAAATATAGAAAATTTAAGCATAAGTCGAAAAGACCAGGGGAAGCCTTCCTAGAAGAGAGACAAGTCCTAGTGGATTATCTCAGCTTGTTCTCAACAGAAGCATTAAAATGCTATCTCATAGAAGATCTCTACTTTGTGATAGATATCCAAGTCCCTATACCACTTCTTTCACAGATTTACAGCCTCCTAAGCCTGCTCTTTAAATTTGATAAAACTTTGGAGAAAATTTTGATTGAGCAAGCTATCCTCATCAAGGAAGTCCAAAATCAGTCAAGCCGTTCTGCTGCGAACACTCGTCAAGTTAAGTCTGAGACTCAACAGCACCCTTGGATGGAGTTCTCAGGTATGTATCGAGATAATCCACTCTTTGAAGAGGTTTTAACAGAAATTGATAGATATCGAGAACAGCTCGATCATGAAGAAAACCAGTCTTCGATTCAAACGTAGGTTTAATAACCTTGTGGATTCTTGACACTGATCACATCTCTCTTTTTCAAAGGGGGCATCCTTCTGTGAACCAGCATGTCAGCACTGTGGGGTTTGAGAACCTGACCGTGACAGTTGTGACGCTTGAAGAACAAATTCGGGGGTGGCTAAACTTGATCCGTCGCGAGTCGGGTTCCGAAAAGGTTATTTGGGCTTATTCAGGACTTGAAGATGCCGTACTGTTCTTTAACCGCATTGAGGTGCTTTCGTTTAGTGAAGTTGCATGCAGCATTTACAGCAACTTGAGACAGAAGAAGGTTAGAGTTGGCACCCAGGATTTACGTATCGCTTCAATCACACTATCCGTAAATGGCACGTTGGTAACCCGTAACCGTCGAGACTTTGAGAAAATACAAGGACTGAGGTTTGACGATTGGACAGTTGGAGAACCAATCCAAAGCAACAACTCCTAAACTTTGACGCCTTCTAGTTTTTCATCCGTTTGCTCATACAAAGCCCGGAGTTGCTCCAGCTTTTCTTCATCAGGCTCCCAAAAGCCGCGACCGTTGGCCTCTAGCATTCGCCCAACAATGTTGCGGAAGGCTTCAGGGTTCGCCTCACGCAGCTTATTCGCCATCTCAGCATCTAGGGCGTAGGTCTCAGCCGCTTGGTCATACACCCAATTCTCTTTGAAATCAGTGGTGCCGCCCCAGCCAATTAAAGCCGTCATCCGCTGTGAGATTTCGTAGGCTCCCCCTGAGCCTTGCTCTGCCATTGCATCAGCCCACTTGGGGTTGAGGAGCTTGGTGCGATACTCCATGCGTAGGAGTGACTCTAATTTGCGAGGGGTGGTGTCTTTAGAGAAGCTTTCGACAAAGTTAGCGTTCACTTTCTTGCCCCGCTGCTGTTCAGCCGCTCGCTTCAGGCCACCTGTGTTCGCATAGTACTCTTGAATATCGGTGAGGCCGTACTCGACAGAGTCGATCTCTTGGATGATATCTGAGGTGCTTTTGAGCAGCGTTTGCAAAATTTCGGGGCGGGCTTGGCCTTTGTCTTGCCGACCGTAGCTGAAGGAGTTGCGATCGCGCCATGTCTCCCCCAATTCTTCTCCCGTCTCCCAACTCGAATCGGTGACCCGATCGTTCACGAGTGAGCCAAAATCTCCAGAGGGGTTAGAGAATAACCGAGCTGAAGAATTCTCGATGCCCTTGGCCTCCAGCTCTAGAGCATGTTTGCGAATGTAGTTTTGTGCCTTCTGCTCATCGGCAGCAGCGGCTCGCTGAAACAGATCGTCGAGTAGCTCAATAATATTGACAAAGCTATCCCTAAAAATCCCAGACAGGTTACCGAGGACATCAATGCGAGGATGATCGAGTTCATCTAAGGGAATCAGCTCATACCTCACAATCCGGCCTGTTCCTTCCTTCACAGGCCGAGCGCCGACTAGCTCTAGCAAAATGCCGAGGGATTCTCCTCGGGTCTTGATAGCATCTAATCCCCACAGCATCACCGCCACGGTTTCAGGATAGTGGCCGTTTTCTTCTAAGCTTTGGGCAATAATTTTTTTCGCTATTTCTCGACCTCGTTCATAGGCCGCTGGCGACGGCATCCGGTAGGGATCGAGGGCATGGATGTTGCGGCCTGTGGGCAAGACACCAGGACCATCTCTGAGCAAATCTCCGCCCGGAGCTGGGGGAATATATTCACCATTAAGTCCCCGCAATAGATTGGTGAGTTCGTCGCCGGTTTGGGCCAAGAGAGAGCGAATCTCGATCGCTTCTTCAAGTTTGGGAGTGCTGCCGTTGAGCTGGAATGTTTCGTAGAGCTGGTCTGCTGGGGTGCCTTGGGAGATGGATGCGATCGCATCCCCCGGCAACTCTTCCCCAAAATAAGCGCTGAGATAGCTCTCTAACTGGTCAGCATTGGGCGACTGGCCCAACACATGCAATCCCGAAGAAAATAGCCGCGTCTCCAGCTCTTGCAAATAGGCGTAGAGCTTCACTAGATAGTGATTGAATGCATCGGCACTAAATAGATTGGCATTCTCAGAACTAAACGCAATTCCCAGCTTCTTTGCCTCTTCCAGGGGACAATCTGCATCCACGCCTGAATCCACAATCTTTTTGCAAATGGCTTCCTTGAGCGCATAGTTCTTCTCAGGATCTTCTCGGTACTCTTGAATTAGCTCTCGCAGTGCCGCTAGTTCTTTATATAACTCCGCTCGACCGTAGGGCGGCACATTGTGCGACACCAGCACCCCATAACCACGTCGCTTTGCCAGCATCGACTCCGACGGATTATTGGCGGCATAAACATACAGGTGCGGAATCTCTCCCAACAACACATCCGGCCAGGAATATCCGGTATTGCCCAGCGGTGAACCGGGTAGCCATTCCACCGTGCCGTGCATCCCAAAATGAATCATGGCATCCGCCCGAAACTCATTCTGGAGCCATTTATAAAAGGCTGCATACTGCGGGTGAGGCGTCATATCACGCTCAAACATGAGCCGCATCGGGTCGCCTGAGATGCCTAGGGGCGGCTGGACGCCAATCCAGATATTGCCGAGCTGTACTCCGCCCAGCAAAAACTCATCGCCTAGGGTTTTGATGCCGCTGCTGGTGAGGGAATTCCATTGTTTTTCAATGCGCTTAGTGAGCAGATAGCCCAGCCATTTTTCAAGCTGATGAGCCTTGACCTTGGTTTGCTGACCTGAGGTGGTGGATGCGATCGCATCTGCATCCGCTGCCCGCACCTGATCAATCAGCGTTTCGCCATCTTTTGGCAAATCCCCCACTGTGTAGCCCTGATCTTTGAGAGATTGAAGCAGCTTCAGCAAAGATTTCGGAACATTCAGCAACGCCGCCGTTCCAGTCGCCCCATATCCCGGCGGAAACCCATAGAGCATAATCGCCAATTTCCGTTCTGCCGTCGGCGTTTGACGCAGCGCAATCCACCGCTTCAGTCGGCCCGTGAGTCGATCCACTCGTTCTGGCACCAAATAGATATCATTACCGACTAGCCCACCTAAAGGAATCGTATCGATCGCACCGTCCAGCTCTGGCAGCGCATAGAGAACAACACTCTGTAAACCGCCAATACCCTGTCGAGTCCAGGAATGAATATCTTGAATCAACAGCGGAGCCGCCACTAAATAAGGAATATTCTTAGCGGTCAAAATTGTCTTCGCCACCTCTACCTGGCGTCCGGCCTCCATTGAACCGGCAGGGCCACCCACGAGCGGAAAGCCAATGGTGGACACAATGGCATCTACACAGGCCGCTTGATCCGAGAGCGACTTAATGACTCGATTGTCCTGCTGACGCTGCTCTTGTTCATAGGTAGTGGTCAATAAATCTCGAACGGCAACATGTCCTTCAACCCCATTAATAAAGATAGGCAGCGGGATTAAGCCTGCCGATTCAAACTTACGAACCAGTTGGGGGATGTAGGGCTGCTGGGTAATCACGTGTTTACGGTAGAGCAGAATCCCCACCACAGGCGACTGAGCAGAGAGCGCTTCGGGAGCCGTACTGAGCTGACACCGCTGTTGACGGAACCACTGCAAATATTCCAATGGGGATTCAAAATAGCCCTCATAGTCTGGATGCAGAAGACCCAGATTGGGCGTCTCTTGGGGCGCTGGAATCTCGCCAATCTCCAGGCTCAAATACTTTTCTGCAAGGGTCCAGCACATCGCGGCGACGTTCTCGGAGCCGCCGGCATTCCAGTAGCCGTAGATGATCAGCCAGTTTCGCAGATCTTGAACTTTCTTGACGGGCACATACTTTAAAAGCTTGGGTCCGGCTTTCAGAAAGCTAAGATAGCCAGCTAGCTTATCTTCTTCTTTGCCGCTGCTGAATTTGCTCAGGATAAATTTGACGGGCTTGGGCATGCCCTTGGGCTGATCGCCGATCGCAAACTTGCCGATCTGGGTCAGGCTCATCAGCTCTAGGGCAGATTCAAACACAAGGCGAATGGGAATGTGCTGGACTCTCTCCCTGAGCCAAAGCACCTGATCGTAGTCAAACAGCAGGCTACCGAAAAAGACGTCGGCACCCTTGAGGGTTTGAGTGATGCGGTCAGGGTCTGTGGTGATATCGCGATCGCTGAACACACAAATTTCGAGGTCTGGACATCTTGCCTGGGCTAGCTCAGCAGCTTGACAGTAGAGATCTTTATTAAAGGATTCAAATCCAGCAATGAGAACAATGCGCGCCATACCTTTAGCCAGAAACAGATGATCTAGATAGATCTTAATGTTTTTTAACAGATGGCGTCATCCCCTAGCCCTAACCGTCTAGAGATCTACTGTGGCTGGCACCCTCAGACTTTGAGTGCTTTGCTCCTTAGCTTGCGTCAGTAAATCGATGTCAGTCGGTACTCTAAGCTTTGATGCTAAACCGATAGATTCAAGTACCTTAATGAAGCTAAACGTAGGATCTAGAAGAGGGATAACCTGCCCATCACGAACCGTGAAGCCATGACGACTCGAGGCCTGAAAGGCATGGTGAAGATTATGCCAGCCTTCACCCAAGGTCAAAAATGCCACAAACCGATTATTCCGACTCTGGTCATCGGTCATGAACGGCTGCTCACCGAAGAGATGACTTAGAGAATTGACGGTTTGCACCCCGTGAAACAGCAGGGTCGTACTGAGAAAAAAAGCACCGAGGTATTCAAGACCGCCAATGAAATAAGAGAGCGCCCCTAGGGCAACTAAAGGGACGAAGTGGAGGCGATCAATCACTTTTAACACCAGATCGCGCTCAACATCTGTCGGTAGCTGAGTCGGAAAGGAGCGGCGGGACAACAGCCAACCAGCCTGAGACCAGCAAAATCCTTTGAAGCCTTGAGCCGGAAGATAGGGGGAATGGGGATCAAGGTCTTGATCTGTATTTTGATGATGGGTCAAGTGGTGTGCTTTCCACCAGCTTGGCCCCATCTGTCCTGCTGACGCAGCAATAAAGCTGCCCACCCATAGCACTGGAGCTGGCGCTCGATAGGCTTTGTGGGTTAACAAACGGTGATAAATGCCGGTCGTTGCCAACATGCGAATCAGATACAGCCCGACAATCCAGGCGAGGGACCCCCATGATAGGCCGGTTATAAGAACAAGGAGTGCTCCAAGGTGACAGATAATCATCTGCACAGGACCCACTAGATAAGACATAAACGTGAGTTGAGAATACGGCCTCATTGTTCTCCCATTGTTTTGAGTAAGTGGTTAAGTTAGCTGTTTAACGACTTAAGTTGCGTAAAATCATTCTTCACAGCTAGGGTGTTGAGAAAACGATGCAGCCATTACGTCAGCGTAAAGCACCAATGGCGGTGTTGCCACGTTTGCGACAGGGAGTTTGCTGGGGAGTGGCCAGAGAAGCTATAGGCTCAGAGGCTCGTGGGGGCCGAGTCTAAAGAAAAAGTGCGATCGCATCTGACTAAGGAGGCTCATACAAAAGTGATAGCTCGTTGGAGAGGATTGCCAGCCGCTTGTCCCGCGTCCATAGTTTTACCCCATCAGCCAGCAAGACCGAACCCACCAGGTGCACGTCAATATAGCCAATCCCGCGTCCCATCAATGAGCAGTTTTCTATCAATGCCAACACTTCTCCATTCCTGGCGTGGGGCACAGATGGCAGATTCCCTAACAACGCTAAAATCTCTTTCCGATTCTGGAGATTGCCACAGGCGAGTTCACCGATAATGAACGGATGCATTAGAGCATCTTCATTATTCAGCAGGTCGACAAGATACGGTTCACCTGTCCGAAAATGATCGATCCAGACTGACGTATCAACAAGAATCATTGAGATTGACGGCGGGGGATCGATTGTAGTTGCGGCTCACTGCCCCCAAGTCTCGCCAATCGCCTTGCGCTTTCTCTTTCAATCAACGCAACTAGACCCGCCCGCACTAATGCTGTTTTTTCAGCGACGCCAGTAATCCGCTGAGCTTCAGACAGTAGCTCATCATCAATATTTAACGTTGTTCGCATCGCAGCTTATTCATAACTTGACTTCGGTTGCATATATTATGCATCACTTGATGCTGTATTTGATGCTTGTGCAGATGATGAAAATGACAGTTATTTTAGTGACCCTCGCTGACTTCAGGGCGATCGCGCAATCGCACGAGCTATTCTTACCACGTCTATTTGTACACATCCCCACGTGGTCCTATCTGAGTAATCACAAATCGCTGGCTATCCTCATCGACTCTAAACAGCACCCTATATCTACCCACTCTTAGACGCAGCTCTGGACGCCCTTTCATAGGCTTAACATCCGCTGACTTAGGATCGACTACGAGCTGATCGAGTGCATCCACAATCCGCTTTTGGACTGCCTTGGGTGCCCGTTTCAGATAGCGAACGGCAGGCTTGAGGACAATATAACTCCAATCATTCAAGAGATTAGCTGAACAACTCTGCTTTCAGCGCTTCGGCAGACAACCCTAAATCATCACCGTTGAGATAGGACTGCCAAGCCGAGTCACTCTCTGCTAGCTCTTCAGAGGTAAAATTCTCCTCACTAGGAGCCAAAATCATTAACTCACCTCGACCAAGCTTTTCTAGCAATTCAGAGACGCCTGAGCAATGGTGAGTGGAAGCAATGTCATGCGTTCCCTCCCAACCTGTCTGGGTAACCGTCAAGTACCGCCGCTTCTTCTCTTCACCAAAGGCGAAGGGACGACCTTCACGGTTCAGATTCTCTAACGAGTTTGGGTGGATTTTTCGCTTCGACATGTCACACAACTTGCTCATCCTTTCTAAACTACAGCATTTATCAATACCATGCCGCATCATAAAGATTTTCAACATCATGCGCTGATTTTTTGGAAGCGCCCCCTCAAAGTTCTCCCAGTACTCCCCCAGTCGCGCCCTTGGCCCCTGTGGCCGTGGCTCCGCCGGTCCCTGCACCACCCCAAGACGGCCCGAAAGGTCACCTGCCCTATCAAGAAGCATCACCCTCGCGTCTGACGACGGTGGGCAATTTTGTGCGAGGGTCTTACCAACGCACCGAGCAGCTCGATAAAGAGGCCACTGCGGCCTTTCAACGGATGACAGCAGCAGCAAAGGCCGAGGGAATACAGCTCATGCCAATTTCAGGATTTCGCTCTATCGAGAGTCAACGCAAACTCTTTGCTCGTCAAATTCAAAGACAGGGAAGCGAGGCGGCGGCAGCTAGACTCAGTGCCCCTCCAGGTCGCAGTGAGCACCATGCCGGGTATGCCATTGATATTACAGATGCTCAAGACCCTAATACCGATCTGAAGCTGGCATTTCAGAATTCACGGGCCTATCGATGGCTCGTCACCAACGGGAACCGCTATGGTTTTGAGTTATCGTTCCCCCGTGATAATGCTCAGGGGGTCAGTTTTGAGCCTTGGCACTGGCGCTATATTGGCTCAACAAATGCTCAATCTGTGTTTAAAACGGCGAAGGGTGGGTAGCGCCAGCACTAACGCAACAGCTTGAATAGCGGCGATTGCAGCTCATAGCCAAACATATCCGCCATGTGCTTGAGCTTGCTTTCCCCTTCAATATTTTGGTCTCGTAGCCACTGAAAAATCACAAAGACCTTTTGCATGACGAACAGATCAAGCGCCTGGGGGTTGAATTGAATCCCTTCTTTTTGGCTGAATTCATGGGGAACCAGCATCGCGGCATAGCGCACCAGTTCACCGGATTGCCAATCAAGGAACAGCGGCAACCACGGATAAACGCTATCGAGCCGCATAAACCACAGCCGCACTTCAGGAATCTCAGGAAACTCTAGGGGCTGCTCAAGATCTTGGGGATAGTTGATTTGAAACTGGATGGACTGGAAGTGTTCTGCCAGGTCACCTGTCTTTAGCCACGGCTCGATCTCGGCTTGAGCTGCAGAAAGATTGAGAGTATCAAAGTGCTCAGGGGCGGGGGCAATGATTTTTGGCATCTGAAAAGATTGTGATTGAGTGGGCTTTAGTAAAGAGAGAGGGCGATTATTCACATACATCTCTGGTAGTCCCGTTTAACCCTTCATTGGCCCCCTACCCCCCCAACTCTGGGGGGAACAATCCAATATTTCGGTACTCTCCCCCCAAACTTGGGGGGCTGGGGGGGCGAGTGAAAAGCTTTTGGGATAATTCAAGACTTGTGTGTAAACGACAGGGAGAGAGGAGGAAAGCTTTGGGTTTTGAGTTGGGAAAACAGGGAGAAACTGAGTTTGAGAGCACTGCTCATTTGAGGGAAGGGCAGATAGTGTCATTTGGCAGCTTGTTTTTTGTGCCAGTCTTGCGCCTGCTGACGAATTGCCGCTAGCTCCTCTGTTGGCATCTTATCTAGATTAGCCAAGATAAAACCCATGCGCCCTTGAGATTGGAGCTTATCTCGGTGGCGATCTAAAAAGTCCCAATAGAAAAAGTTAAAGGGGCAGGCGGTCTCCCCCGTTCGGGTCTTGGGATTATATTGGCATCCTTTGCAGTAATCACTCATTCGATTGATGTAGTTCGCTGATGCTGCATAGGGCTTTGAGGCCAGCAGCCCACCATCAGCAAAGAGTCCCATGCCAATTACGTTGGTTTGCATGACCCAGTCATAGGCGTCGATAAAGGCTGCATGAAACCAGTCCTCGACCGCTTGGGGCGAAAGACCAGTAATTAAGGCAAAGTTACTGAGCAGCATCAAGCGCTGAATGTGGTGACCATAGCCGGTTCGCTTCACCTGTGACAGCGTTTGGTGAAGACAGTTCATTTCGGTTTTAGCCGTCCAGTAAAACTCGGGCAGCGGCTGGTGATGCTCAAACCAATTGCTCTGGCTGTGGTCAGCGTAGCTGTAAATGCCCCGCATATATTCGCGCCAGCCCAGCACCTGACGAACAAAGCCTTCAACATTATTAAGCGCAAGGCCTTGCTCGTGATAGGCCTGCTCTGCAGCTTTAATGACCTCCAGCGGCTGCAACAGACCTAAGTTTAGGTACGGCGACAGAAGGGCGTGCCAGAGTGTATCTTCGCCAGTGACCATGGCATCTTGATAGGCACCGAAGGTGGGCAGGCGATGTTCAATGAAATGCTGGAGTACCTGGAGCGCTTGTTCACGAGTCACGGCCCAGTTAAAAGGTGAGATCGCACCATAATCTGAAAAGCCCTGCGACTTGACCCAATCGATCACCTCCAAAGTTATTTCATCGGGTTTAAACCAAAAAGGAGCAGGGGGCTTGAGATTTTTAGAGGGCGGCTTTCGATTCTGTTTATCAAAGTTCCACTGGCCGCCAACGGGATGCTGGCCCTCCATTAAAATTCCGAAACGTTTGCGACCGGCGCGATAAAAGGTCTCCATTAGGAGCGTTTTGCGACCTGCAGCCCACTGCGAAAATTCAATCTCGCTCCACAGAAAATGATTGTTGGGGACGAGTGCTAGCCTACAAGGCAGTTCCAGCTCGTCAAGGAAGGTTGCGAAGGGGCGATCTGCTGGGGCCATCACTCGTAGGTCAGTGATGTGATGGGTTTTGATCCAGGCCAGCAGCGGGGATACAAAGTCTTGGGCAATCTCGTAGGTGACTGACCATCCGGACTGCCGCAAGTCTCGAGCAAAGTGCCGCATGGCTGACCAGACTAACACTAGCTTCTGTCGGTGATAGGGGCGCTTCTGGACATGCTGCGCCGCTTCGATTAAAAGAACAGGTACATCCTGCGGTGATGGACAGCTTTGTAATGCGGCCTGCTGCGCCCAAAGCTGATCCCCAATGATCCAAATACCAGTGGTCATGGTGAGGTCTGGAATGAATAAGAGCAACCATTAGCACCCCCTAGCTTTTTAAGAACAAAAGAAACTAGGGGCTGCTGTGCAGAAACATGAGTGACAGATCCAGTCAACCTCAGCGCCTATAGAATCTGAGCAAAATCTTGAACGACTGCTTCGTAGGCGGCCGCAGCGGCCTTGATATTCTTCTTGCTGGCGGCAACATCAAGCTGATGCAAGTGATCTTGCAGCAAGCGACTAGACCGATTGAATACGCTCTGCTCAGATGAGGGTAAAACCTTCTCTAGCCGACTAAGACGCACACCCAATTCACCCAAGGGGCCGCGAAGAAAAGTTTGAACACCGTTCCAGTTTTGTTTTTCAATCAGTGACTCCAGTTCAGGAATGCGATCGCGCAATGGCAGCAAATTATCGACGTAGAGCTGGACCTGATCGCTGGCGGCAACGGCGGCAGGCGTCAATGTACCGACGCTGCTGAACAGCAACAGACCGACCAGGCAGATAGTGGTTAACAGTGACTTACAAAAACTCTTAAACTTAGCGTTCATGGGTGATCCTGTGCACAGTTGAGATAACGAGAACAAGAAGCTGCTTAAAAAACAGCGCCCCACCAATCCACCCGATTAGAGAACTCTACAGCTCAAATCTTCTCAGATGACAAAGGGAAGCAATGCAGGGTGCTGACGCTTTTTAAGCAGGTTGAATACCTATTGTCGGGTTTATGTGTATTTTTGTAAACATGGGTACCAGGTACTTAGGACCAACCATGAGTGTTCGTAAGATTTTAGTTTGGTTTCGCAATGACTTGCGGCTCCATGATCATGAGCCACTAACGCAGGCGTTAAGATCCGGGGCGCAGGTGATTCCCCTCTATTGTTTTGACCCTCGGCAGTTTGGCGTAACATCATTAGGCTTTGCCAAAACCGGCCCGATTCGAGCGCAGTTCCTCTGTGAGAGTGTTGCCAGTTTGCGTCAGTCACTACAGGCTCTCGGTAGTAATCTGATGGTGCGTCATGACCGTCCAGAGCTTGTGATTCCCTCGCTCATTCAAAACTTAGAGATTTCAGCAATCTATTTTCACAGCGAAGTCACCTCAGAAGAACTCGCAGTTGAAGCCGCCGTTGAGAAGGCGGTGCTTCCTTTCCAGGTCCAGCATCAGCGCTTTTGGGGAACCACGCTCTATCATCCTGACGATTTGCCGATGGCGATCGCAAAGCTGCCTGAGCTGTTTACGCATTTTCGCAAGCAGATCGAACAACACTCTACGGTACGTGCTAGCTTCCCTGTGCCGAAAAGAATGCCGTCACTGCCTGATGTTGATGCAGGCCAGATCCCCACACTGGTAGATCTTGGCTCCAAGCCAGTGGAGGCAGATAGGCGGGCAGTGATGACGTTTGAGGGGGGTGAAGTAGTGGGTCGGGCGCGTCTCCATGACTATATTTGGGGGCAAGACTGCCTCCGGTGCTATAAGCAAACCCGCAATGGAATGTTAGGAGCCAATTATTCATCTAAATTCTCACCTTGGCTGGCCTTGGGCTGTCTTTCTCCTCGCCTGATTTATGAACATGTCCAAGCCTACGAAACAGAGCGAGTCAAGAATGATTCAACCTACTGGCTTGTATTTGAGCTGTTGTGGCGCGACTTCTTCCGGCTGATCGCCGCTAAACATGGAACTCATCTCTTTCGTCAATCTGGGTTGAGAGGTTTGTCTATTCCTTGGCAAACCGATGCAGAGGCCTTTAAGCGCTGGCAGCAAGGTCAAACCGGGTACCCGTTAGTAGATGCCAATATGCGGGAGCTAATGTTGACAGGGTTCATGTCCAATCGGGGCCGTCAGAACGTAGCCAGTTTTTTAACTAAAAACCTGGGCCTTAATTGGCAACTGGGGGGAGAATGGTTTGAGTCGCAGCTCATTGACTATGATGTCTGCAGCAATTGGGGCAACTGGAACTACACTGCTGGGGTGGGCAACGATGCCCGTGAGTTTCGTTATTTCAACATTCTCAAGCAGTCACGAGACTATGACCCTAGGGGGGACTATGTGCGCCATTGGCTACCTGAGCTTGCCAAAGTGCCTCGCACAAAGGTTCATGAGCCTTGGCGGCTAACGGAAGAAGAGCAGGCTCGTCTCCGTTTAAAGGTGGGCCGTGACTATCCTGAACCGATGGTGGATTTTCAGAAATCTATTGCGGCCAACCAGAAACGTTATGTTCGTTCTATTCAGGGAGGATCGTTGAATGGCTCGTCAGAAGGCGGCTAAGCCAAAATTGACGAAGGTTTGTCTGGTTTGCGATCGCACCTTCACCTGGCGCAAAAAGTGGGCAAACTGCTGGGATGAGGTCAAATACTGTTCTGAACGCTGTCGCCGCCGGTCTAGCAAGGCGAAATCAGATTCAGAACAACCGTAATATCGATGGGTTCGCATCAAGGAACTTTGTCCTTAGTTTAAGTTTCTTCATATTTGAGGGTATTGTGTTAGTATCCGTGGCATTAATTTGCCACCGGTTTTCCCTGAATTTTTAAGGCTATTGTGAGGAGCTAGGGGAGTTAAAGAGTGAAACAAAATTGGTCATATAAGTCTCTGGGACAGCCATCGGGACGCTTTTTCCCTCAGCCGGTTCGAGTAGGCGTCATCGGCGTCGGCAACATGGGACAGCACCATACCCGAGTTCTGAGCTTGCTCAAAGACGTAGAGCTAATCGGTATTTCTGATGTCGATCGCGTTCGAGGCATTGATACTGCTAGCAAGTATCAAATTCAATTTTTTCACAACTACCAGGCCATGCTGCCCCTCGTTGACGCCGTGTGCGTCGCCGTGCCCACGCGCCTGCATCACGACGTGGGCATGACCTGCCTGCAGGCAGGGGTTCACGTGCTCATCGAAAAACCCATTGCCGCCAGCATTGCCGAAGCCGAGTCTTTAGTGAACAAAGCAGCTCAACAGCAGCGTATTCTGCAGGTGGGGCACATTGAGCGCTTTAACCCGGCCTTCCAGGAGCTGACCAACGTCCTTAAGACCGAAGAGGTTTTAGCCCTCGAAGCTCACCGCATGAGTCCTTATTCCGATCGCGCCAACGATGTCTCCGTGGTTCTTGATCTGATGATCCACGACATCGACCTGCTGCAAGAGCTAGCAGCGTCTCCGGTGATTCGACTGACGGCCAGCGGCAGCCAGTCTGGCCCCGGGTATTTGGACTATGTGACAGCGACCCTCGGCTTCGCCAATGGCATTGTGGCAACCCTCACCTCTAGCAAAGTGACACACCGCAAGCAGCGCCGCATTGTGGCCCACTGTAAAAAGTCTTTAACAGAGGCCGACTTCCTCAACAACGATATTCAGATTCACCGTCAGGTCACCGCAAGCTGTCACGCAGCCCACGGTCAGGTTCTCTATCGTCAGGATGGATTGATTGAGCAGGTTTCCACCAGCAATATTGAACCCCTCCATGCCGAACTAGAGCATTTTGTGAATTGCGTTCGCGGCGGTGAGCAACCCTCTGTCGGGGGCGCACAGGCCCTGAAGGCACTGCGGGTTGCGAGCCTCATTGAACAAATGGCGTTAGATGGCTATGCTTGGCAATTGTCTGAAGATGGCCTAGAGCAACAATTAGTTGCGCCAGCGATGACCGTTCGGGTCTAAACTCTAAAACTTAATCTCTGCATAATCTGAGTTGGCACTTTCTAGAATTGAATGGTCTACACTACAGACTGAATAGAGTCTACTGTCGTTTGCCAAAGTCAAGGGTTAGTCACAATGTCTTCAGATTTTGATCGCGGCATTATGAAATTTGAAGGGGCTGATAAGCCCGTTACGATAGCGCTGTCTGCTGTTATTGTTTTGGGGGCGATCGCAGCTCTGATTTTGTGGGCGCTGCATTCAGCCTATATTTTTGGGGGCTAAAACGATGGGCTTGGGCGACGGCTACCGCGCCGTGTACTTTAATGCCTGCTGTTTGTAAGATTTGAGTGGCGGCTTGGATGGTTGCACCTGTGGTGTAAATGTCATCCAGCAACAGTACAGGCCATTGGGGCCGCTGACGTTGAAAATCTGGCCCCAGCACAAACGCTTGCTCTAGGTTATGGTGACGTTCTGCAATGGAGAGGCCAAATTGAGCTTGGGTCGCTTGGTGCCGAATCAGGGCTTGAGCACTGACCTTGACGCCTACAATCTGTCCAAAGCTGTGGGCAATTAACTCTGCTTGGTTATAGCCCCGCTGTCTGTGCCGATCTTCGTGCAGCGGTATCGGGACTAGGACAAACTGCCGACCAGAGGCTTGCTGTAGCCACGCCTGCGCTAACCACTGTCCCAACGGACGAGCAATTTCAGCCCTGCCGTTGTATTTAAGAAGTGCGATCGCACGTTTCAAGGCCCCCCCATAGCTCCCCCAGGCAAACACCTCCGGGCTAGAAGTCTGTGTTTGACAAGCCTGGAGTTGACGGGAACAATCTGGACAAAACACTGACGTCGTCCGCCGCTGGCAGAGCGGACACTCGCTGCGGAAGCCTAAGTTAAGAACACCCTCGACAATTGCACGCCAAACCATAGGTCGATTGTTGAGCACTCAGAAGTGAGAGCTGATTCTCGCTAAACAACCTAGGCCAACGTTTCAGGGCAATACCCCAAGCCTTGAATGAACTGCTCTCTGAAAGCTTGAATTTCTGTTAAGTCAGGCGCACCATGGGCAATCACCGCGATTTGGTAGCGCTCCATCACTTCTACAGGAGCGTACCCATCCTCTAAGGCCTCTAATACATTGCGCACCCTAACATTGGGCGAGTAGGGAACCCCTAGCTCATGCAAAAAGGCTCGGAAGTCTTTCTGGGTTTGTTCAGTCCATCCAGCAGCGGTCTGCACCCGCAGCACCCAGCCATTGAGCTGATGGATCACGGACACAAATTGGGTCGGTAAATGAGGACTGCTGAGCAGATGCCGAATTGCACGGAGCACGAGCGTTGAGTTGCTAAAGCTGTAGAGATAATCCATTTTGTCTTCTCCTGGTGCCTAGGACCTGCTGCTAGCACCTGATCTATCTCTATTGTCGGGGGGAATTCCTGTACCGGATACCGAAGAACCCCCATAATAACTAGGGGGTTATACCCAAACTTCTGACCATGACCCTCACAGTTGCCTCTCGTTGTCTACCGACTAGGCCTTAAGCATGCCTGCCGCGCCCGACCCCCAAGATCAGCTTTTGAGCGCCTATGACTACGTTTTGCCCGAAACGTTAATCGCTCAATCTCCTCGGGTGCCTCGCGATCATTCTCGACTTTTAGCCATAGGTAATAATACCCATCAGCACCGCCACTTTTATGAGTTACCCCAGTTGCTGCAACCCGGAGATCTGCTGGTGCTCAATAATACCCGCGTCATCCCGGCTCGCCTCTTGGGGCATAAGATGTCAGCGGCTCAGACGCCGGTGGAGGTGCTCTTGCTAGAACCGCGTCTAAATCAGTGCTGGCTAGCCCTAGTCAAGCCCGGTCGGCGTCTCAAGTCTGGGGCTGAAATCCTGTTCAGCAAGTCAAGAAACGATCTCAGGGCAACTGTTTTAGAAACCGATCCTGAGACCCGGGGGCGAGTGATTCAGTTCCACGTTGCCTCTGACGCCGTTCTAGAGCAGAAAATCAATGCGCTGGGCGAAGTACCGCTGCCTCCCTACATTCAAAATTCAACGGCTGAGCCAGAGCAGTATCAAACCGTCTTTGCCAAGCTGCCCGGTGCGGTGGCGGCCCCCACGGCGGGTCTACACTTCACGCCTCAATTGCTAGAGCAGCTATCCGCCCAGGGGATCGAGCAGACTTGGATTACGCTCCATGTGGGGTTGGGTACATTCCGCCCGGTGGAGACCGAACACATCACGGATCATGCGATGCATTCTGAGTGGATTGATATCTCGGCAGGAACGGTAGAGGCCGTTCGTCGAACCCAAGCTCAGGGCGGGCGCGTTATTGCGGTGGGTACCACCGCAGTAAGGGCGTTGGAAGGGGCGGCGCAGTCGGGTGAACTGCAGCCCTATCAAGGCAAGACCAATATCTTTATCTACCCTGGGTATCAATGGCGGGTAGTAGAGGGGCTGATTACCAATTTTCATTTACCGAAGTCGAGTTTGCTGATGCTGGTCAGTGCACTAATCGGGCGAAAGCGATTGCTGAGCGTGTATGAAGATGCGATCGCAAACCAGTATCGTTTTTATTCCTTCGGTGACGCAATGTTCATTCAACCCACGGAGAGCTAGCCCCATGGAACCCAAGCCAATCATGGACGAGCGCGACCAAGAGCTTGAGCGATTAAGGCAAGAAAAAATGATTTTGCTAGGTTTAATGGCGGGGGGGTATGCCTACTTTATTCGGCAGTTTATGGTCGGTCATCATGCCCCTGAGGGGCTGACGCCAGAGCAGTGTGAGCAGACCATTATCGACGCTCTCAAGCGAGTGCAATCGACCCAAGAACGGTTTGGCTATGAATATTTATCTGAGATTGCAGCGGCCTTGGCTCGCATGAGTCAGGCTCAGCCCATCGACCCCTATCTTCAAAAGATCTCAGACCACTCATAAGGAATACCGCTCTACTAGCCCTTATCATTCAGATAGCACTCTGTATACCCCCGCGAAGGAACGTCCTGTGACAGACCCTAAAACTGCTGTTGAGCATCAAAATGTGCCCGCCAATCACCAAGGCTTGCATGACTTTCTTTATAGCTCTGCTGAAGAACATGAGGTGTCTCAACAAAAATCGGTTGTCCCCCAAGGGGAAGAGATTATCGCAGCAGAGACTTGGCTAGCTGAAATAGCAGACCAAAAAATTGCAGGCGTTTACGCCGTCTTTGACCCGCAGCAACAGGCCCAGTATGTGGGCTACTCCCGCAATGTCGGCCTTGCCCTCAGAGGCCATATTACAGAGAATGGCTCCCAGAGCTGTGCGTTTATCCGTGTGCAGGCCTTTCAATTCCCCAACAGAGCTGAGATGGAGGCTCTGCGAGATCGCTGGGTTACCGAAAACGGCTCGGTCCCCCCCGGCAATGAAGGCTCTGGGTCGTGGGCTGCAACGGTAGCGGCCAGCGCTGCAGCAGTGATGTCACCTCAAGAGCGCGAAGCCCACGAGGCGAAAAAGCTGAAATTGCGGACTGCGATGGCGGATGAAACGCTGCAGAAAGAGAAAGAAGCAGCCCTAAGCGCCGAGAACTTACAGTCGGCGGTCGAAGTAGATGACTGGAGCGCATTAATTGACGGCCAGACAAAAGAGACCCACGGTTAGCCCTCAAGCTTATTAGGGATGCCTTCACACCCGCCCGGAATCGTGCCTCGCGTTTTAGAACCGCCCCAGGCACAGCAGTAATAGTGCTGATCGACCGAGAGATTTCGCGCTCCAGTTAAATCTGCGTTTTCGACAATGGCTCCCGTTTGGGTGCCTTGGGTGTAATTCGGGGCATTAAGGCGATCTCGTGGTGTTGCCGTCTGCGCCGTTCCGTAAAAGAGTTTGGCCCGCGTGAAGTCAACATGACTCAAATTCGCCCCGTAGAGAATGCAGCGAACGAGATTGGCCCGACTGAGGTCGCAGCCCTGCAGATTGGCCCCGACGAGGTTGGCGTCACTGAGTTCTGTTTGCGATAGCACAGTGGCAGCAAGGTCGGCGTTAGCTAACATGCTGCCCAGATCAATGACCCGCACGCCGTATTCAATATCTTCTTCATACCCCCCTAGCCCGTCAAAAATCGCTCGGCCCAAACGGCGATCGCGCTTCAACGGGGCCAGCAATCGAGCACTCGATAAAAACCGGAGAATTTTGGCGCGTCCTTCTGCACTAACGCCGCCTAGAATGGCAGCGGTTCGTCCCTCAGCAATGGCACGTTCAGAGGGCCAGTCCTCCAACATGCCGTCTTCGTCCAGAACGAGATCTGAAATGCCTTGAAAATAGGCATCAATGGTTTGTTGCTGGGTAATTCGATTTTGTTGAGTGGTGAGTTCCTTCGAGATAACGTACTGCCGCCACGCCACAAAGAGAGCCAAAAAGGCAACCAAAATTTGCCCGACAGCGCCAAAGGCTTCGGCCAAAGCGCCAAAGGCATCCCAATTGATGCCTTTCCCCACCCGTCCAAGGAGCCGGAAGATACCCGTAAAGTAGGCAATCCCCACAACCCCGACCAAGCCAACCAGTGCTGCGCTAGCCCACTGTCGATAAGGGCTAGGGAAAGAGCTACGCAAAATCTCTTTGAGGGGTGCCCAAACAATTCGGAGCGATAGAAATAGAGCAATGCCAGCGGCGGGTAAGCCAATCAGAGGGGCTTGCAACACTAGCCCCAAGAACACCAGCACTACGGTCATTACCGTGAGCAGGCCCAGTTGCTCCGGCGTTAGCGTCTGCAAATTAACATCAATCGCTGAAGAGGTTTCGGCCCAAAATCGAGGCAGCGGCTCTAATTTCTGAGCGAGAGACGAGCGTTCTTTTGCCATGCGTCGGGGCCGCAGCACTTCGTTCCCCTCTGAGCTTGGCAGAGGGGAACGATTGTTTTTTTCAGGTTCAGGCGGCGGGATGGTCATGCGGTGGGTTACAAAGAGGCGCTAAGGGTAGTTTGCCACTCATAGCCTCTATCGGAAAGAGCTAGGACATCCCTATTATCTTTCTAGCCAGAGTAACCCCTCCTAGATTAAGAAATTTATGACACAGAAGCATCAGGATCGATCTGCAACCATTTCTAAAGTGATAGCCTAATATTGCGTGTTTCTTTTCTCTGCGTTGGAACCGTTGTCCTCATCTCCTCTAGGTATTTGTCATGTCTACGTCACAGCCTGCCAACAATAACGCTCAAGCGGTACTCCGCAAAAATCTCCACGATGGCGAAATTATGCCTTGGGAGCAGGAGGGAGAGTTTGAAATTGAGGCAATCATTGTCAGTCAAAGTAAAGGCGAACTGCTCGTTAAGATTGAGGCCGGTGAGCAGCCCATTCACCTTGCAATAGCAGGTTATCTCCCCGGCAATGTCATTTCTCAAACCTGGCGCTTAGACTGCCTCAGAGAATCCGGTCAGCTTGAGCTACTCGACGGTGAACCGATACAGAAATAGGCTCCAACATGGGTCGAAGGTGGTAGCAGGCAACATCCAATTCCGTCGAATACCGATGCAACTCTAAAAACAACATTTTGGCAGGCTTCGACTAATCACATTCCAGCGTATCGCGGGTCTTACGGCCCGTAACCGGATTGGTGCCTGTAGCTGCTTGGCACAAAACGTCTTGGGCCTCGCTGAGCAGTCCTGCATCCGTGAAATCAGCGCCATCGATAATCGCTCCTCGGAACTCTGCGGTGTAGGCAAAGGCTCCTTCAAAAATGGCATTGGTCAAGTTGGCATTGGCAAACCGGGCGCTATCAAGGGTTGCAAAGGAAAGGTTCGCGCCCTCTAAATTGGCATCTTGAAGGTTGGCGGCAAAGAAGCTAACGCCAGTGAGGTCGCTATCACTAAAGTTACTGCCCTTCAGATCGGCCTTCGTAAAACTGTCCCCGGTTAAGTCTTGGCTCGAAAAATCGCGATCGCGCAAAATTTCTTTGTTATATTCAGCAGCACAAGCTGGACCCACCAGCATTCCCCACAGTAGCAACAGCGCCAGACAGCCGATGCCAATCTGACGGAACCGCTGCTCAACTTGCCGTACTGTATCCCTAAACGTCATAGCAATTGTCCTGAATCGAGTGATGATTGCGCCTAAGCGGCCTATGGTCTGATCCTAACGGACTGTGGCCCGGTCCGGCAGCTTTCTGACAGCCTTTTGGGGCAAATGCTCTACAGTGAGCTTGAGTCTAAGTTCGTATCAGTTAATGCCCCCTCAGAATAAAAAAGAACCGCTTGCCATTGGTTACCTGGGCGAACAGCTCGTGGCCCACTGGCTCCAGCAAAACGGATGGCACATTACGGCCCAAGGCTGGCATAGCCGTTGGGGTGAACTCGATATTGTCGCCCGTCAAGAGACCGGGGAAGGGCTATTAGCCTTTGTAGAAGTCAAGACCCGCAGCCGGGGCAATTGGGATATCGATGGGCTACTCGCCATCACCGCTGCCAAGCAAGCCAAGCTCTGGAAAACGGCTCGGGTCTTTTTGGCCCAGCATCCCCAATGGGCTGAAATACCCTGCCGGTTTGATGTGGCTTTGGTGCAGTGTGTGCGATCGCCACAGCTCAAACCCAAACAACTCAAAAACGCAGCCTTGTCAGCTCCAGAAGACCAGATGAGATCAGTACAGTTGCACAATAGCCCTAATCCGACCATCCCGTCAGACCTTACGATCGGACAGCCCATCAAATTCAATGAATACACCCTAAAGCTCACAACCTACCTAGAAGCAGCCTTCTGCGACTAACATCTTTGTTGAGACTCAGAGCCTAGCTGGCATATTCTTCATAGCCCAGGCGACGACTGACTTGCACAAAGACATCGCGCTGTAAGCAAGGATAGTCACTCACCCAAAGATTCGCATCGGGCAAGTAGGCGTCAGAGACTTTAGCCACTTGACTTAAATCGGGCCGATTCGAGAACACCAGCATTTCTACAACATCTCCAGACCGAATGGCTTTATGCTCGCGCTTTAACGGTGCCTGCACATTAAAGTTAAAACCACTCTCGTCGCCAACCTCTAAGTTAATGCGGCGCTCACGGTTTTCTACAATGACCAGCTCGCCCTGCTCGTTGACCGTTTCTTCCTTCCCAATCAGTTCCTCAGAGACAAACACATCCAGCACCTGGCCCTGCCAAAAGCCACTATAGCCAAATTGCCGATACTTGCGGTTGCGTAGGCTAGACCACATTGCAGGTGCCCACAACCAATACAGGCCGGCAACCAGTCCAAAAATAAGCCGCAGTCCACTCCCAAAAATACTGCCCACGACAAAGACGGCAACCAAACTCAAAAATGAGATCAAAAAACGCCGCAGCAGCTCTGGCCCCTTGCCCCAGTAATAGGTGTATTGGGCGCTGGTAGAGACCGTGGGCACCAGCTCTTCAAATTTTTCGCGCGTAATGGGAACTAGCATCTTGCCTGATCTGTAGCTCAACTCGCTGCCTTCGTTGAGATTCTACTCTAACAGTCGCCAGCCCAGAATTCCTGGGATCATCACGATCCCCAATTATCATCAAACCATGACAAAACGATCCCCCGATCTCCTGTGTTCTCGTGTATTGCCTTAAATGCAAGCGGCATAGGGCTTGACGGGAGCATAGAGAATGCGACATATTTTGTTACATGAGCGATCCCCATTGACAGCCAGAGCGAACGGTGGGTTAGCCGAATTAAAGCAGTGATTTTATAAAAGAGGTTTTTTGTAATCATGGCCCCAGAGAATTTGCCTTTAGAACAGATGACATTGCGCCAACTGCGGCGGGTTGCCAGCCAGTACAGTGTCTCTCGCTACAGCCGCATGCGTAAGGAACAGCTTTTAGAATCGATTCAGAAAGCTCAGCAAACCTCTTCACCGGGACTGCAGGGGCATTACGCTGAAGAATCCGCCCAAATGCCTGCCCAGGAGAGAGTGGAGGCTGCCAAGTTTGACCTCGGCTCTGAAAGCCTGCAGGACTTGTCACTGGCCTCTATAGATGAAGAAATGGGTGACCTACCCGAAGGGTATGGCGAGGCTCGCATTGTCCTGATGCCTCGTGATCCCCAGTGGGCCTATGCCTATTGGGATATCCCCAATGATCACAAGATGGAGTTACGCAGTCAGGGTGGACAGCAGTTGGCTCTGCGTCTCTATGACTCGACCGATATAAACCTGCAAACGCAAGCCCCTCACAGTGTTCAAGAGTTTCCCTGTGATGAGATGGCCCGTGAGTGGTATTTGCCGATTCCGGTAAGCGATCGCGACTACATTGCAGAAATTGGTTATCGCTGTGCCGATGGTCGCTGGCTGATTCTGGCCCGATCTCTACCGGTCCATGTCCCCCCCACCTATCCGTCTGATTGGGTTGACGATCAGTTTGTTACCGTCGATTGGGATCAAGATTTGCGCGGCCAGCAGATTGCCACCCTGATTCCACCGGAGCGAAAAGTGCTGACTCAGGCTAACGGTAACGCCATCTATGAGCAAATCTTTGATATGGCAGCCAGTTCTGAAGCGATGCGGGTTGCCGGTTCTCTGTACGGCTCTATGCAGCAAGCTCCCGCGCCCACGGCACCACCGGTGCATGAAGATGTGCTTAGCTCCTATGTGTTCCCGTCTGGTGTCGGTATGTGGGCCATGCCAACCGCCTCTGGCGCTGGCATGATGGGCCTAAGTATGAATATGTCTGGTGTCGGCATGCGGGCTTGGTCTGCGTCTGCGGCCCCGATTCGTCCCCGTCAGTTCTGGCTGGTTGCTGATGCTGAATTGATTGTCTACGGTGCTACTGAACCAGATGCCACGGTGACCATTGGCGGCACTCCCATTCCGTTGAGTCCTGACGGTACCTTCCGGTATCAAATGTCCTTCCAGGATGGTTTGATTGACTACCCCATCTTGGCTGTGGCTGCCGATGGTGAGCAAAACCGTTCTATCCACATGAAGTTCACCCGTGAGACCCCTCACCGGCACACCAACACCAAAGAAGCAGCTCTACTGGAGTGGTTGGTGTAACGCCTAACTTCTAGCTTCCAGCATAAGAAAAGCCGCAGCCATTGTCTGCGGCTTTTCTTATGGACTCGCGCGTCGTTGCTGCTGCCACCAGGAACTGACCTCCTGTACTAGCCACTGCCCTTCCTCTGGGGATAGCTTCTCGACGAGGGGCATATTGCTCACTTCAGTTGTTTGAGGCGAGGTCACCATCACGGTGGTATCGGCAGGACCATAGGCCAAAACTTCAAAGCGGCTCAAAGACTCCAGACGGCAGTGCAACTGACGATAGGTGATCCTCAATAGCTGTTGTTTTACCACCACGGCATCAGTGGTCACCGTTAACTGGGTTGACCCCAAAAAGCGCTTCAGAAGCGTTAGCACAATCAAGAGGGCGACTCCACCCAAAACTGACAGCAGTAAACCGGACCCCATCCCCACAAAATCAGCGGAACGAAAAGACTGCAGCAGACTCTGTAGCCCCAGCGGTAGTAGCACCAGAATCAGGCCACCTGCAAGTAGCCCCATGAGTGCTAATTCTAACCACGCCATTGTCTTGAGCGTCATCAAGGGAGGAATCGATATCTTGAGGGAATCGTTTGTGGGCTGCAGCAGAATGCGAGACTGGGGTGGCTCTAACACTGGCGGAGCAATGGGGGCTGTGAGGGCTGTGAGCGCCTGTTGGGCCGATTGAAAGCGATCTGCTAATGCCGGAGCTGTCATTTGGGTGAGCCAAGTTGTGAGCTGGGGGGGCGCTTGGATGCGATCGCAAAAATCAAGCCGCAAATCAGCCTGGACCATCTCGGCAGGCGGCATCCCGGCCAACAGATGAATGAGAGTCGCCCCCAACGCATACAGATCAGATGCCGGTTCCGCCTGACCGCCGAACTGTTCGATGGGAGTATAGCCATAGGTACCCACCACCGTAAACGACTGTCCTTCGGGTCGAGGACGATCTTGCACGGCTCCAAAATCAATCAGATACACCTGTCGCTCCGGCGTCAAAATCAAGTTACTGGGCTTAATATCTCGATGTAGCACCGGTGGGCTACAGCCATGCAGGTAGATCAAAATCTCTAAAACCTGCTCGGCAATCGTGCGAACGGCCCCCACAGAGAACCTTCGCCCATGATTGAGCAGGGTTTGCAAAGACTCGCCTGGAATAAAGGTTTCCACAAACCCCATCCATTCCTCTGGCTGGCGCAAATGAAAAGAATCGCCACATCGCGGAATGCGGGGATGATCTAACTGCCGCAGCACCTGCACCTCGCGCTCAAAAAGCTTCAGATCGCCCCACTGACTCCGCCCCCCAAACTGCAGAAATTTCAAGACCACGAGGGCAGCAGCGTCATTCCCTGTTAAATCCTTGGCTAGCCACGTTTGACGAGGTTTGCGTGCAGAGATTGGGTCGCTATCGTCTAAGAGCTGACGAAGCTCATAGCGCTCTTGTAAGACCTGACCAACGGCAAACACAGCTCTCGCCTCAGAGGGTGACCTCATTTATTATCTAGGCCACTGGCAAAGAGCAGTCAATCTTACTGTCCAGTACTGAATAAAATTTGTACACTAGGGTTAAAGCAACACCTTGAATGGAAGCTGTCAGGTACCATAACAAAGGCTCTTTTAAAATCCCCTCTTTCTGGACGCATTTATGACAGATCTCACCCCAGAAGCAACGGCCGTCAACGCCACAGAGCAACTACTGTCCTACTATAACTTTCAGGACGAAGTGCAGTCCCGAGAGCGGCTTTTAGACAGTTGGTTGCGAGCCTATCCGGTGGATTGGGTACGGTTAGCTTTGATTGAAGCCCTTTATCAGGGCCGATATAAAAGCGCGTCTGTTGAGTATTTATTGCGACTATGGCAGCGACGCGGCCAGCCCACCCCCCACTTTGGCCGCGAGTTTGAGCGTCTCGTGACCCACAACTGTCCCAAGACATTCCTCAGCTTGCTCCAGATTCCCCGCGAGGCTGAAGCAGAACAAAAAAATGCACAGCTCTCTCACTTTATTGATGAATTGCTGGTGCCTGATGCAGGGTCGTCAAAGAACTCATCGCCGTCACTCTCCCCAGATGAGTTAGACGCATTCCTAAATGATTCAGATGCCTCAGAGATGATGGGTCTAGATTCAGACCAACCCTCGCTGGATACAATTTTTTTGACGCAGAGATCTCAAATTACGCCCCTCAGCGCCCTGGAGGAACTAGAAGAGCTAGAGCAGCAACTCTCCGGTGACGCTGCCCCCAAAGAATCTCCTGTGGTTCAAGTCAATTCAACCACCCCAATTCATCGGTTTAAGCCTAGCTCTCGACCGTCTGAGTTATACACAAAACTCGCAGCAATGGCGAATCAAGCCTAATACTTCCAGCGATTCTTATTTTAAAGAAACGCTAATAGAAACCGCTCAATACGGGTACCAACTTAAGGCGGGACAGCTTGCCCCGCATGGATTTTAGCTTTTGCCTGATAGAGTAAGCGCTTCAGCCATTTTCGTTAGATAAGACCCACACTAAAGTGTCCCGCTTTAA
>JBHJNL010000071.1:0-49844 GCA_050330855.1 Thermosynechococcaceae cyanobacterium
ACTGAAAAAGCCTGGGCCGCGATCGCAAATTCGCAGAACATTGTCAAACAGGCCCGCCAACAGCACATGGAGAGTATCCACCTGATGCAGGCGCTGCTCGAAGAGGACGGGCTAGCCAGTCAGATTTTTAATAAAGCCGGAGCCAATGTACAAGAAGTTCGAGATCGGCTCACATCGGTTATCAAGGGACAAGCAACCCTGGCAAATCCCAGTGACGCCATTTTCTGCGGAAAAAGTTTAGACAAGCTCCTTGATGAAGCCGAAAAGCTGCGGAAAGATTTCAATGATGATTATATTTCTGTAGAGCATTTGGTTTTGGGCTTCGCCAGAGATGATCAGTTTGGCAAGCCATTGCTGAAAGGATTGGGGCTTGATGAAGCCAAACTTAAAACCGTCATTCAAGACATTAGAGGGAGCCAACGCGTGACCGATCAGACCCCAGAAGTGAAATATGAATCCCTCGAAAAATATGGTCGCGATCTGACGGAACTGGCACGCTCTGGCAAGCTAGACCCCGTGATTGGTCGAGACGACGAGATTCGCCGCACCATCCAGATTTTGTCTCGTCGCACCAAAAACAATCCGGTGCTGATTGGGGAGCCGGGTGTCGGTAAAACCGCGATTGCAGAGGGCTTGGCCCAGCGCATTATTGCCCGAGACGTGCCGGAATCACTGCGCGATCGCACTCTCATTGCCCTCGACATGGGTTCTCTCATTGCAGGGGCAAAATTCCGAGGAGAATTTGAAGAGCGCCTCAAGGCTGTCCTTAAAGAAGTGATGGACTCTGAAGGCCAGATTGTTCTGTTCATTGACGAGATTCACACCGTTGTCGGGGCCGGAGCCTCTCAAGGGGCAATGGATGCTGGTAATTTACTCAAGCCGATGTTGGCTAGAGGTGAGCTGCGCTGTATTGGTGCTACCACCTTGGATGAATATCGCAAATACATCGAAAAAGATGCAGCCCTAGAGCGCCGGTTTCAGCAGGTCTACATCGATCAGCCCAGCATTATCGATACCATCTCAATTCTGCGCGGCCTCAAGGAACGGTATGAAGTTCACCACGGCGTCAAAATTGCCGATAATGCGCTCGTGGCAGCAGCAACGTTATCAACGAGATATATCTCGGATCGCTTCCTTCCTGACAAAGCTATTGATCTGATGGATGAGGCCGCAGCCAAGCTGAAAATGGAGATCACCTCCAAGCCAGAGGAACTAGATGAGATCGATCGCAAGATTTTGCAGTTTGAGATGGAGCGGTTGTCTCTGGAGAAAGAAACCGATCGCGCCTCTAAAGATCGCCTGAAATCTTTAGAAAAAGAGCTGGCGGACCTGCGGGAAGAGCAGTCGAGTCTAAACACCCAGTGGCAGTCTGAGAAAGAAGGTATCGATCAGCTTCAGAGCATCAAAGAAGAAATCGATCGCGTCAATATTGAGATTCAGAAGGCCGAGCGCAACTATGACCTCAACCAGGCTGCAGAGCTGAAGTATGGCAAGCTCACGCAACTCCAAAAAGATCTTGAGGAAGCTGAAGCAAAGCTGGGAGAGGCCCACGATAAAAGCTCTTCGCTCCTCCGTGATGAGGTAACCGAAGCCGATATTGCCGAGATTATTTCTAAGTGGACCGGCATTCCTGTCAGCAAGCTGGTGGCTTCTGAGATGGAAAAACTTCTCCATCTTGAAGATGAGCTACACGAGCGAGTGATCGGCCAGGAAGAGGCGGTCACTGCCGTCGCGGATGCGATTCAGCGATCTCGCGCTGGCCTTGCCGATCCCAATCGGCCCATTGCTAGCTTCATTTTCTTGGGTCCGACCGGAGTCGGTAAGACAGAGCTAGCCAAAGCGTTAGCGTCGTACCTATTTGATACCGAAGAAGCCATTGTCCGCATTGACATGTCGGAGTATATGGAGAAGCATTCGGTGTCGCGTCTCGTCGGTGCCCCTCCGGGGTATGTGGGCTATGACGAAGGCGGCCAACTGACAGAGGCGGTGCGTCGTCGTCCCTTTGCGGTGATTTTGTTTGATGAAATCGAGAAGGCTCACCCCGATGTGTTTAACATCATGCTTCAGATTCTCGACGATGGTCGGGTGACAGATTCTCAGGGCCGCACGGTGGATTTCAAGAATGCCATCATTATCATGACCAGCAATGTGGGGTCTAGCCACATTTTAGATATGGCGGGGGATGACAGTCGCTATTCTGAAATGCAGAGTCTTGTTATGGGAGAGATGCGATCGCACTTCCGTCCTGAATTCTTGAACCGTATTGACGACACGATCATTTTCCACAGCCTACGCAAAGATCAGCTTCGCGAGATTGTGAAGCTTCAGGTGCAGCTATTAGAGAAGCGGTTAGGCGATCGCAAGATGTCGCTGAAGCTTTCAGAAGAAGCCCTCGACTTCTTAGCCGAAGTTGGGTTTGACCCGGTATATGGCGCTAGACCATTAAAGCGTGCTGTGCAACGGGAGCTAGAGACTCAGATTGCCAAGGCGATTTTACGGAGCGAGTTTGGCGACGGCGACACCATTTATGTCGATGTTGAGAACGAGCGCCTGAGTTTCAAAGGGCTATCGGCTGAGAGAGTAACGGCGAAGTCCTAAACTCCTCTTTGTGTTGTATCAGTCCGTAGCTGATGTTGACCTAATATCGACTACGGACTAGATCAGACACATGAAGGTACGGAACGTTATCAAGTTGCTTGAGAAAGACAGTTGGGTTTTGTCCAGAACTCACGGAAGTCACCGCCAATACAAAAATTCACAATTCACAATAAAGATGGACAGAAGCCTGGGCTTGTTACGGTACCCGAAAAGCCAAGTGATGAGCGAGTTCCTGAAACTTGTAACAGCATCTTAAAGCAGGCAAGTCTTAAGTAATGTGCTATCTAATTATTGTTGAGGAAACTAGCACTGTCTATTCTATTTACTCTCCCTATATACCGGGTTGTGTACCAACTGGCGTAATGCAAGAAGAGGAAGAGGTGACAGAGACTGTGCAGAAAACCTTAGCTTTCCATATTGAAGGAATGCAGCTAGAAGGTTTGAAAATACCAGTGCCGCCGTCCACCCGATCTTCCTATGTAAATATTGCAGCTAGCCCATATAATCACGCAAAGTCCTGAGACGCTAACATAAGTTCAGATAGTTATCTATTTTTCATCTTCCTCACGCCTAATTTTGTCTCTCAACAGACGAAGAGACTTTTTCAAAATCAATAGCCTTCTTGTTATACCTCTACTTATTGCGTACTGAAATAGTGCTAGGTACAGAGGAAAAAATACTCCTACCATATTGAAATCTTCAACATATTTTCTTGCACCTACATAACCTAAAATTGTCTTCATATATACAAGAAAAATATCTCCAGATATATATATTGTAATCATGGTCATTGAAATGGCGGCAATAAAACCATATGCAATTCTTCTAGAGGTCTTATTCTGATCTAACTCATATATTTCCTCTTCAATCAACCTTTCTGCAATAAAGCCTGAATCTCGCTGGAGTTTTATTTTAGAAATATTTCCAAATTCGTCAATATATTTTGAGACATCGATTAATCTCTTTTTTATAGACCAAAAAGTACCATCAACCTTGTCGATCCAGTATTGAGTCTCAAATGACAAGTAAAGATACACCATGACATCAGTAAGAACAAAGATTAGCCCTACTAGTTTCAAGTATGGATTACCTTGTCTAACCAGGAAATAAGCAGAAAAAAGAGTAATTGCAACGATAAAAAAAAGTGCCTTTATCCTTTTTGGTAGAATTGCTGCAGTGATTTTCTTCCTCTCAATAAAATTCGGCTGCCTATATTGAGATAGAATAGAGTGCTTTTGGCTATTTTCTTCTCTTGTATATGCATTTTTGTTGATTGATTTGTCAAGCTCAGATATCTCCCTAATCAAGAAAATCTCTTCTTGATCTTTCCTTAATTTATAAGCTGGGAGTTCAATTATTCTTTCCAAGACAATCTTGAAGGCTTGATATCTCAGATGATCTCCCATATCGATTCTCACTTTGACTTTGGTGCGTTTGTTTTGCGATGATTTGTCGGGAAAAAATAAATTTGAATCAGAGAAACCTTCCTCATCTGATTGTTCAGGAACATTCTCATTCTCATACCGCTGGATCAGGATACCCAATACTTCCATTAACGAGGCTAGGGGATGCTGTTCATCTTCGCCAACCTCATCTATTAAATCATCTAACCAACCTACAAGCTTTTCATATTGTGCTTCGTCATGGGGCACAACCAAGTTTTCCGACAGAGGACGCCACACTGTCTCAGTTTCAGCAACGCTCAGCATACTTACTCTTTCCATTTATCTTGATTGTATTCTTCGTGCATGAGGATGGCTCGAACATAAACCTTCTTACGATTGTAATGAATTGCAGCAATAAGCCGGACCTTATTCCCTCCGACATTGAAGACAGTTAGACCACCAACCTGATCAGCACTTGGGAATTCTTGGCGTAGCTGAGCAAATGAAGTGAACTGCTCACGTTTGATGAGCTTATACCAACGCACTAAAGCACCTCTAGTCGTAGGATGCTTGTCGGCAAATTCATTAAGACGTTTTCGGGTGATGATATGCATGCATAGCTGCTGTCAGGTTGTTTAACGCTCTATTTGGCGAACATATCGAGACAAGTGATACGCGAGCAGCTTCGCATCCTCAGAAGAGAGTTGAGGATTTGCATTGTTTAGAAATGCTGCTAAAGCCTTTGGCTCCAAGACCCATACCCGCTTATTTTGCTCTGGGGGTAACGGGTCAACCCACCACCCAGGAAACAGAACAACAGGGTGAACTTTTACAGACCGTCCTGTCGATTCTCGCAGCGTCTTAGTCAGCCAGTTTGCCGCAGCACAAGCCTGCTCGATAGGGTTGAGATCGATTGTTCTTCCGTTTGCCTGCAGTGCGCCATCAACAAAACAGATCGTTGCCTTACCTTGTGCTGGTTTTGAGAAAGTTTTGGTTTCAATCGCAAACACGCCCTTCTCGCCGATCAGCACATGATCAATATTGAAGCGTTCACCAACGACATCATGAAACACCTGAAAGCCCTGTTCTCGCAGTCGTTCTAGATATTGCCCCACCGCTCGCTCACCATCTCTGCCCAACACTATCGCGTGGGCCTTCTTTCTGACTCGAAGGATTTGGTAGATACTGCAACAGGTCGCGACAACTGCAACCAGAATATACGCGCCAGGGGAAGGGGGAGAGGCTGTATAAAACTTCCAGATTTCTAGACCCGCGAGAACCCATGCAAAAACTGTTGCTGTCGCGTAGGGATACGCTTCATCTTCAAGTAACCGCTTCAGTTCTTCATCCAGCGACTGTCCTGACAGGCGTAGAGGGCGGTCTTTGAGTGGAGAACGTTTCTGATTCGGTTGGGGCTTATGGAACATGTGTCTTTTGTGACTGGGATGGAGCTGCCTTAAGAGTGCGATCTACAAGATGGCACACTTCACGACTCAACCCTGGCTGGAAGACCGCACTCCTGGGATTCTTGATTATTGGGTTAGCCGTTTGTGGAGAGAATGTCGATGCCGTTGTCCGAGCCATTCGATATACCTCTGATTTAATCGGCGTCGATCATGTCGCCCTCGGTTCAGACTTCGATGGTGCCGTGCAGATGCCCTTTGACGCTTCTAACTTGGTTCAAAGTACCGACGCGCTTCGCAACGCGAAATTTACCGACATAGAGATCCAGAAGATTATGGGGCTAAACGTGATTCGTCTACTCCAGCAAACACTCCCCAAAAACTAACCCATCCCTTTCTCCTCCAGGGCATTACAGAGATGCTTGCTCAATCACTACCCCCACTCAGGTTAAAATAGGAGTCTCAATATTCACGACTTCTATCTGTACGAGAGAAGCGCGTAGCAGGCTTTATGCAAAGAGCCACTCAACCTCACTCTGATTAAGGAGACTGCTTTGCTGACGGACACCTTCAATACAACGAAGTCAGAAGATATTTTTGCTGCAGCCCAAAAGCTAATGCCCGGCGGGGTCAGCTCCCCAGTACGGGCATTTAAATCGGTAGGTGGGCAGCCCATCGTCTTTGATCGGGTCAAAGGCTCCCAGGTCTGGGATGTCGATGACAACCAATATATTGACTACGTTGGCACCTGGGGACCGGCCATTTGCGGCCATGCCCACCCCGAAGTATTAGCGGCCCTGCGAGATGCCCTCGAAAAAGGAACCAGCTTTGGCGCCCCCTGCGTCCTCGAAAATGTGCTGGCAGAAATGGTGATTGAAGCCGTTCCCAGCGTTGAAATGGTGCGCTTTGTCAACTCTGGCACAGAAGCCTGTATGGCCGTACTGAGACTGATGAGAGCCTTCACCGGTCGCGAGAAGCTGATTAAATTTGAAGGCTGCTACCACGGCCACGCCGATATGTTCTTGGTCAAAGCAGGGTCTGGCGTTGCCACCTTGGGGCTACCGGATTCACCTGGGGTGCCTAAAGCTGTCACCAGTGATACCCTCACCGCCCCCTACAACGATCTGCAGGCGGTTCAAGAGTTGTTTGCGGCCCATCCCGGCGAAATTGCTGGGGTAATTCTAGAACCCGTCGTGGGCAACTCAGGCTTCATTGCCCCCGATGCTGGTTTTTTGGCGGGGCTGCGAGAAATCACCAAAGACGAAGGTGCATTGCTCGTTTTTGACGAAGTGATGACCGGCTTTCGGATTGCCTACGGGGGTGCCCAAGAAAAATTTGGGATCACGCCAGATCTGACCACATTGGGCAAAGTCATTGGTGGCGGTCTTCCTGTTGGAGCCTATGGCGGACGGCGCGACATTATGGGCATGGTAGCCCCTGCAGGCCCGATGTACCAGGCCGGGACGCTGTCTGGCAATCCTTTGGCAATGACGGCGGGGATCAAGACCCTTGAGTTGCTGGGCCGTTCCGGTAGCTATGAACAGCTCGATCAGATGACGGGCAAATTGATTACAGGGCTATTAAGGATCGCAAAAGAAAATGGTCACGCCGTTTGCGGTGGACACATCAGCGGCATGTTCGGGATGTTCTTCACGGAAGGCCCGGTGCATAACTATGAAGATGCCAAGGCGGCTGATGCTCAAAAATTTGCGAAGTATCATCGCGGCATGTTGGAGCGCGGTATTTATCTGGCCCCCTCTGCCTTTGAGGCAGGCTTCACCTCCCTTGCTCATACAGACGAAGATATCGAAAAAACCTTAGCCGCAGCCCAGGCCGTACTGTCGTCCATCTAAATCGATATAAAACTTACAAACAAAAAAGGGTGATGCTCAATGAGCATCACCCTTTCTCTAAAAATCTTTCAGCTTACTGACGAATCGGCCCATTGTAGTTAATGGTGACTGTATTGTTCTGAGCCACCGTAATTTCAGATTCAAAGGACTGACGCTGAGCTTCGGGAACACCGCCTCGAAATTTGAATGTAATACTACCATCGGCATTCTTGGTATGGGGTGCTTGGGAGGCCGGTCCAAACATTAGCGGGTCTGGCCGGTACTGCGATAGGCCACCATTGGTTTGAATCGCCGTTTGCCGAGCTAGATTCTTGGCCCGCGCCAGAAATAAATCAGCCGCCAAAGCCTGGTCACTACTTCTGGGGAGGGACGGAGCCGTCGCTGGGGCTGTTGCGATCGCAGGACTGGGCAAAGAGGGCGTCACACTGGGCGTGGGCAAAGGTTGCTCAAAGGGCTGAATGGTCACAGGTTGTGGTCGAGTAGACTGAGGGCTAAGGGTGGGTAATCCCTGTCGGGACGGAGCTAATGGGGCAGCCGGGGCAGGGGCCGTTTGAACGGGTGGCGCGGGGACACTGGGAGCAGGCGCTGCAGAAGGCTGTGGCGAGGGTGCCGGAATCCAGCCTGAGTTTGCGGGTGGGTTAGCCGCTGGGGGATCAAGTTGCGCTCCACCAATGTTAGAGCCACGCACAGGGCCATTATAAGTGAGCTGGACCGCACCATTGGGATAGACGGTGGCAACGGTTTCAGTTGTTAATGCGCCAGAACCAGGGGTGCCCCCTTTGAAGGTAAAGGTGAGGCTACCGTTAGAATTTTCGACAAAGGGAGCGGTTAGGGCAGGACCAGACATTGTAGGTTCAGCACGGTACTGGCTAAGACCACCATTGGCACGTTCAGCGGCCTGTCGAGCTAAATTTTTGGCCCGACTACGGAAGTAAGGGGACTCCGCCGGCTTAGCGGGGGAGCTGCTTGAAGCTGGTGGTGGTGCACCCGTGGGACTCGGCAAGGGATCAAACCCTTGGGCCACTACCGGGAGCGAGAGGAAGGGCACCGCCAGTAGGGTTAACACCGGTAGATTACTGAGTTTTAACATAGGACACCAAGACCATTATTCACTACGTCTGAATGAAGTCGTACAGGATCAGACGCTGCACGCTATTCAGTGTTCCAAGCCAGCCATCAGGCGCTAAGAACTTAGTGCCTATCTTAACTTAGCAATTATATTTGACCACTCGACCTTAGTGTATTGCCTGTTTTGTGCCGCTAGAGCGTTGCTCGCAGCAATCTAACCGCTCATATATAGCCATCCGCAGCTATTTCACGATTGATAGGCTAAGCATACACAGAAAAAACAACCAGTTCCGATATCTTTCGGTTGGCTGAGTCGCTTGGATGGAATTTAAATGTAGTTGTGCTCTAAAGAAAACTAATCAGGCATGGGGGAATCAACTGATCTGAAATACCCCGTTATCTACAAAGCCCATCGTCCAAATGTAAGTCACCTAAAGCTATGACTATCACATTGGGATTGTCATACCCCCCTAGCCTATGACTACATCTTGAAGCTAGCTAACAAACCAAAGCCTTGATCAGGTGCAAAAAACTGACCTACTTTTACAGCGTCTTCAAAGCTGACCTGGGTCAACTCTTCGATGGAGCCATGAGTCGTTAGTTTTGGGGCTTCCCAAGATTTCTTATGCATGTCTGACGCTCCGAAGAAAACAAGTTATTCGACGATTATATGCGATGTTATGAAAATCGCACAGGTTTGCAGTAAAAATATGCAACCTTGCTCATTAGACTATCGTAACTGGGCAAAAATGGGCAAATACCTTAGATTGTGTTTACGATTTTAGATCTTGGGTCAACGTCTACCCGATCAAGTTAGGCGACAACTGCTGATCTACTGGTTGAATATACTGACACGCTGGCATCCCTGTATTCACTATAATCAGGCAAGGTAGGGTAAAGAACGTTCTGTGAGTTGAGTGTAAGCGAATGACTTATTTAGCGTCTGAATTTACTTGATTAGGTTGCTCTGCAGACTCTCTTCGCCGTTATGAAACTGTTTCGCTTTAAGGGCTTAAACGTCTCTCGGTGGTGGTCGACAGCCTCATCGTCGAATCTATCTTCAAAGGGGTCGGCCTGTATTCGGCCCACGGCCCAGACTCGATCGCCGCTGTTGCTGGTTCTATCGGTGGTAACGCTGACGGGTGCTGTTGGTCATCGTTTTTATAATGAACCCCAGCTCTCGATCGGCACCCCTGCCCCCCAAACCATTCGTGCCCCGGCAGATGCAACGGTGGAGGACCAAAAAGCGACAGAGGATGAGCGCAAACTCGCTCGTCAAAAGGCCTTTAGTGTTTTTATGGTCAACGAGGCGCAGAATGCTCAGGCGCAGACCAGTCTTGAGCAGACCCTAGGACAGGTGCAAAAGACACGAGATGCGGCTGGGCCACTACCCTACGTTGACTCAGCGATTCTATCAACGACGACACAAATCTATCTGCGTCGCAGCAGTCAGAGCGAATTGCAAACACTCATAAAAGGCTTTGGCCGTCGTCCTCCAGGACTATCTCTTGAGGGACAACGGGCCTGGGATGAATTATCTGCCTACCAGCAACAATCTGAACCGCAGCTCTCTTGGGCGGCGTTGGTGTCTCAACTGGTCCAGGTGCAGCAACAATACCGGGCTGCGGTGCAAGCCAGTCGCCTCCCTTCGGCCAATATTCACCTGATATTGGCTCCCACCGATCAAGAATGGGATGGCGCGTCTGGTGTTCTCAAGACGGCTTTAAAGCGTATTCTGACTCAGGGTATTCCGCCTGGCTTGCCTCTTGAAGTGCTTCGTAAGACGATAAAAATCAACTTAGAAGCTGTGGCCCCTCGCGTGCAGGCTGCGGGGGAATCCTTGTTAGAACCTGTATTGACACCGAATCTAAGTATTGATCCAGCGGGTACGCTGCAGCGGCGAGAACAATTGGCCTTAAATATTCAGCCGATTATGGTGAGTGTTCAAAAGGGAGACGTTCTCGTTGAGGCCCGTCAACCGATTACCCAAGCTAATTTTGTGCTGCTCGATCATTTTGAGCTAAGTAAGCGAGGCATAAACTGGGGCGGCTTGGCTTTGATGGTGGTGCTGGTGAGTGGTGCGATCGCATTATTTGGGTTGATTCAGAGTCGCACCCGTACCCCGATGTCTCGTCGAGATTATCTGCAAATCTTGTTGTTGTCCCTAACCGTACCCCTGATTCCATGGGTATTTGAACTGAGCTATACGAGTCTCCCGGCAGTGGGATTATTGGTGGGCAGTTTCTATGGTTCAGTCATTGGCGCAACGGTTATTCTGCTATTGAGCATCCTGATGCCCATTGGGTTAGGGGGCGGGTGGGTTACCCTGGTTGCGATCGCATCCGGTAGCTTCGTGGGCAGCATCTTTGCTCGTCAGCCCCGCGCCCGTGAGGAATTGGCACTCTTGGGTCTGATTGTGGGCATCACCCAAGGGATAACCGGATTTATCTTACTCACCATTACCGGAGTTGCTCTCTATAGCGCCTTGGGAACCGCTGCGACCTTGGGCTTAATTGGCACGGGATGGAGCGTAATTGCTCTGGGGATTAGCCCTTATTTAGAGAATCTATTTGATCTGGTTACCCCCATTCGTTTGGCAGAACTGGCAAACCCCAACCGCCCCATGCTCAAGCGTCTCGCCCAAGAAGCACCCGGTACCTTTCAGCACACTTTGTTTGTGGCAACCTTGGCCGAAGCAGGGGCGAGATCTTTGGGCTGTAATGTAGAGCTGGTTAGAACGGGGACGCTCTACCACGACATCGGTAAGATGCACTACGCCCAAGCCTTTATTGAGAATCAACGCCATGACGAGAATCTTCATGAACAGCTTCAAGACCCCTGGGAAAGTGCAAATATTATTCGCAAGCACGTCACAGAAGGGTTGGTGATGGCCCGGAAATGCCGCTTGCCCAAAGCTGTTCAGGCCTTTATCCCTGAACATCAGGGTACGATGGCTGTCTCTTACTTCTATCATCAGGCCCAAGAAATAGCCGCCAACGATCCTGAGCGAGAGGAGGTGAACAAAGCAGATTTCAGCTACATCGGGCCAATCCCTCAATCGCGGGAAACCGGTATTGTCATGCTGGCCGATTCCTGTGAAGCGGCGCTCCGGTCATTAAAGGATGCGACCCCAGAAACGGCCACGCAGATGGTCAACAAAATCTTTAAGGCGCGGTGGAAGGAGAACCAACTGGTTGACTCACAGTTGACCCGTGAAGACCTCAAGAACCTCGTAGATGTTTTCGTAGATATTTGGATGCAGTTCCACCACAAGCGTATTCCCTACCCGATGAGCCATCCCCCCACCATCGGTCGGCAAAATATGTAACACTACCTTCTGGGTCACTCAGAGGGTTAACAATCGATGAGCGTTCCCCTTGTGAAGATATAAAGGATAAAAAAGATGGCTTTATCGGTGGGAACAGCAGCTCCAGTATTTACGGCTAAAGATACCAACGGTCATACCGTTTCTCTGTCTGATTTTGCGGGTAAGACAGTGGTGCTCTACTTTTACCCTAAAGATGATACTTCTGGTTGCACGAAAGAAGCCTGCAGTTTTCGAGATAACTATGCCGCCTATCAAGGTAAAAATGTAGCTGTTTTAGGCGTCAGCGCTGATGATGAAGCATCGCACCAACAGTTTACCCAAAAGTTTAATCTCCCTTTCCCGCTCCTTGTAGACACTGATTTATCGATTATTAAGGCCTATGACACCGATGGCGGCGGCTATGCAAAGCGCGTCACCTACGTGATTGACCCTCAAGGTCAAATTAGCCATGTCTACAGCAGCGTCAAGACAGAGACCCACGCGACTGATATTTTAGGTGATCTCGGCTTACTGTAAGACTTAGGCCATTTCCTCTCAATCCATCAATCACAAAACCAACAATGCCGCGCTTTTGTGCGATCGCACAGACGTTACCCCCTGACATCGCATAATCAACATCCCCGGCCTCCACAACAATAATGCTTCCGGGCGGTGCCCGATAAATCGCAGCATGAAGCATCAAGTTGTCGCCAGGAGGGCAACAGACTGTATAGGCTGGCCCCGCAATGCGAGGCATCCGAGGCCACAGCTCTCGGATGCCGATATCCATAAATTGCTCACGACCTAGCGCAGCGGCATAGGCAGTGGGAGAAAGATCCCTAAACTTTAAATAATCCATCGACCTTTCTCGCTGTATCGCTGCGTTTATCCGAGGGCTTTTTCGATGGCGGCTTTCAGGCCGGGATCATCAGGAGTCGTCTGCGGTTCAAATCGCTCAATCACAGCGCCATCTCGACCCAGTAAAAATTTGCCGAAATTCCAGCCAATGTCTGGTCCATCACCCACCAAAAACTGATAAAGCGGACTGCGGTTCGCTCCGTTCACGTCCTGCTTTTCAAGCAGCGGAAAGTTGACGTCGTACTTGCTTTCTGCGAATTCCTTAATCTCTTCGGGACTGCCAGGTTCCTGTTGACCAAACTGATTACAGGGCACGCCGATGATCACAAATCCCTGGCCCGAAAATTCATTATTGAGTGCGACTAAACCGTTATACTGCGGGGTCAGTCCGCATTGGCTAGCAACGTTCACAAACAAAATGACCTTGTTTTCTAAGGTCTCTGGGGAGAGAGGACTGCCTTCGAGGGTCGTGAGGCTGCTGGGTAGGGGCATAGGTTTAAGAGTGGTACTTTCGGTTTCATTATACTAATGATGCTTAGCGCTTGAACTTAGTGCGGAGCTTTTGCCAGAGTTTTTGAACCCGTAGCTGAGCGATTCGTCGTGATGTCAGCGGTTGAATATTAGAGAGATGCATTTCTTTGTGATCGAAGAACTGATTCACCTCGGTGAGAATCACCTGCAGCCGTTGAACAATATTGTCGCTGCGATACTCGGTGAATACCGGTTCAGCGATCGACAGGGGCAAAGAGGCCGATAGGGCAGCTAAGACCCGCTGCACATCAAACTCACAGGAATAGCCTGCAATTTTGTGGCTATTAAACCCTGGATCGAGATAGTCCGATAGCCCGCCATTAACGCTGGAGAATACCTGACAACCACAGGCTGCGGCTTCCATGGGCTGGAGGCCAAACCCTTCACTCACCCCTTCCCTGGCCCAATATTCAGCAGAGTCGTAAAGATAGACCTTGGCTCGGTTAAACAACTCCGATAGGTCATCCACAAAAGCATCGAGGACAAAGACATTGCACTGTTCTTTTAGGGCTGGAACCAGTTGCTCTAGTAGATAGTGAGAAGACTTACGAGCCTGAACCAGCACGTCAATATCGCGGGGCTGACCCCGATTTTGAAACTGGTCAGAAATCTGATTGGGTAGATAGTAAATCAATGAATGGGGGGCCAACTGTCCCCAGTAGCCCATGGTGTTGCGGCTAACGGTGATGATGGGAGTACCGGCCGGCACCCGGAAGCCATAGCCAGAGCTGTGAGCGTGGTAGATCGTGTGGTGCGATCGCAACTGCTTCGCCAGTTTCGGAACATCAAACCCCCAGCTCAGCACAAAAATTACATCAAGTCGTGGTTGTTGCAGAACATCTGCTAAAAATAACGTGTCTGGCTCTCGTTGGCGATAGGTGACCACCTCCGCTGCACAAACCTGCTGTGCCAAAGCCAGGGCATTGAGTTCAGCGAACAATCCCCCACAGGCAAACTTGCCGGTGGTACCGGGCACCAGAAAATATAGCGTTCTCATCTTGGCTCTATCCTGCACATCAATCCGGTCGGGTACGGCATAATCCCATTAAAGATATTCCTTTGGCAAGCTATGCAAAATCAACAGGTCTTATTAACCGGTGGTACAGGAGGGCTGGGTTTGGGAGTTACTCCCAAAATCTTGGCCACCGGCGCTACTCTTACGATCCCTTACCAAGCTGAATCGGAGGTCGTGCGTCTTAGCGATCGCCTCTCAGCGGCCGAATTAGCTCGCATTCATTTTTCAAAAACGGATCTTCTCAAGGAATCTGCCGTGGCTGAACTGATCGAAGGGATGCAGCGAGTCGATGTTTTAATCCACCTAGTCGGTGGGTTTGCCATGGGAGCAACCCATGAATTTAGCGAACAGGACTGGATCCAAATGCTAGATCTCAATCTCCGTACTACCTTTTTAGTGTGCAAACACAGCCTCAAACGGATGCGGCAGCATGGCTATGGGCGTATCGTCACGGTCGGATCACGGGGCGCTTCGCAGCCGTCTGGGCAGCTAGCGGCCTACTGTGCTGCAAAGGCGGGGGTGGTGGCTCTAACCCAGGCCATTGCCGATGAAACAAAGGGGACCCATATTACCGCCAATGTTGTCTTGCCCAGCGTTATTGATACCCCGTCAAATCGTGTCGATATGGGAGAAGACCAGGCCGACCAATGGGTGAAACCTGAATCTTTAGCAGAGGTGATTTGCTTCTTGGCCTCAGAAGCAGCTCAAGATCTCAGGGGAGCTGCGGTACCTGTTTACGGAGACCTATAGCCCCTAAGGCTTTGTACTGCGCCATCGGTGCATAATTGAGGGTAAGTCAAGGACTGTGCTTTTGCGACCGGCCTCTGATAGGTGAGCGTTAGGGAGCGACTTAGATAGTTGTGCGATCGCCCGTTCTAACTGATGTTCTGAGAGCATTTCGCTATTGCTGCTAGACAACAAATGGGTCAGCACCTGCTTCATCTGATCGACACTCTGTTCAGAGTCGACACAACGGTCCTTCCAGTGCTGGACAGCGGTTTCGTACTCACTGGCCTGCTGGGCCTGCTGTAGAATCTGTTCCTGCATCTCGGCAACTTGTTGTTCAAGTTGTTCAGATCGCTCCTGTAGTGTCTGGGCCTGGGCTTCATATTCTTGGGTTGAATGTTGGAATTGAGCCTGCATGATCCCGGTACTCGACAGTTTCGACTCTAACTCAGCGATTTTAGTTTGTGCCTTGAGTAAGGTCGAACTCAAATTCTGAATGGCTTGGTTCTTATGAGAATCCCCCTGGGTTGTTGTTTTGAGCGAGTCGATAATCTCCTGCTGCTCAGTTATCGTGGTGCGGGTTTGCTTCAACTGCAGCTCTAGAGATTGAATGGCAACTTCACGTTCTCTGAGGGAGGTTCGCAATCGCTCTGCTGTGGTTTGGGCAATAATACGCTGCTGAGTTTCTTGTACCGCTGTGTCTTGAGATAATTGCTTTTGCGTAGACAACCGCTCTAGATCGCTCTGCACTTGTGCTAAGGCCGCTTGTTCTTCCTGCAGCTCCCGTTGAAGACCTTCAAGTTCTGCCGATTGTCCCTCGAATTGATGGGCTATTGTATCAAGCTGTGCCGTCAACGCGGCATTATCTTGGCGCAGGCTGTCTAGTTCCGTTTGGTCAAGATCGGCTTGATTCGACTGGCGACCTTTGAGGGTGACAATGGCCTGCTTCTGAATATGCGAAAACTCTTCTGTTGCCGCTAGCTGTGCTTCTAAAAATGCCTGATCGATGAGCTGAGATTTTAGCTCGTTAATGTAGTACTGACACTGTTTGAGCGCTTTCTCAAGCTGTCGAATGCGGCGATAGGTTGCATCTGCGTCGTTGGCAGGGGTCAGCAGTGCATCATCCGTCAGTAATGCTGGATTGAGAACATCGTCTAGTGATGCGAACTCCTCTATGCCATGGGTCAGATCGTCAGAAATCGATGATTCCTGCGGCAGCACGAAGAGAACATCCTCTCCCCAATCAATTTCGAGTTGCTGATTCAAGCTCAGAGGCTCCCGCGAATGGGACTGGCGACACATTAAGTGCAGTTTAACCTACATTCCGACGATTCTCAGGGTGGTCAGGGGCTTGATTAAACCACGACGCCCATCGCTAAACGGCCCGTATTAGCCCTGGTTTCTCTGCAGACCTAGGTCTGAAATAGGGCCGATATTCTCTGGCGCATCTGCGCGGTTTCATCCGCAACCGGTCCCTCCTGTTTAATGAGGGATTCGCCAATCAAAACCGCTTTGGCCCCGGCTTTGTCAACGCGGCCTAGATCGGCTGCGGTATGCAAACCTGATTCGCTGACAACAATAGCCTGCTTTGCCTCTAGTTCAGATTGGCGTGCGGTAATCAGATCGCAGGTCACCTGCACATCGACGGTGAAGGTTTCTAGATCTCGATTGTTGATGCCGATCAGTTCGACGTGGGGCAAGGCCAATACTCGATCTAGTTCAGATAGGGAATGAACCTCTACCAACGCCGCCATACCCAGCGATTGCACAATTTTTAAACAATAGGTTAAGTCCTGATCTGAAAGAATCGCGGCGATCAGGAGGACGGCGTCGGCTCCCCTGGCACGGGCCAAATAAATCTGATAGGGCGACAGAATAAATTCTTTACACAGCAGCGGAATCTGAACCGCCTCCCGAATGTTAACCAGATTGTCAAAGCTACCCTGAAAAAACTTTTCGTCAGTGAGGACCGAGAGACAGGAGGCCCCGGCTGCTTCGTAGGCCGTTGCGATCGCAACCGGGTCGAAATCTTCGCGCAAAACCCCTTTACTCGGCGAGGCCTTTTTAACTTCAGCAATCAGGGCTGGCCGGGTTTTTCCCTGCTTGAGACTGCCAATAAAATCAAGGGCAAGAGGGGCGCTCTCAACCTGCTTACGCAAGTCTAGAAGAGGTAGCGCCTCGCGCCTGCGATCGAGTTCGGCAGACTTGTGCCAAACAATCTCTTCTAGAATATTGTTAGGCTTCCCTTCCGGGACCTTAACTTGATACCCCAATCCAGCAACAGCAACAGTAGCAGAGGGGGGACGGCGGCGAATTTCCATGAATGAATCTAGAGTAGCAATGGAGCCTTCTGATTATACCGAGGCTGATTGATTCGACACCGATCCTTTTTAAAGAAGTCACGACCAGAACCCACTATGCTGTTAGCAACTAATCTCCTTGACCGATGGTCCCTCACCTGCAGGCCTCTGCTTCTTCACCCGTCATGCTGCTGCGTAGCCTCAACCCGCTGACGCGCCTTGATCGGTATATCTTTCAAGCACTATGGCCTATTTTCTGCTTCGGCGTGGGTATTTTCTCCGTCCTAGGCGTCGCGGCCGGAGTCCTGTTCGACTTGCTTCGTGAAGTGAGCAATATTCAGCTCCCGCTCCCCACTGCGCTGCAGATTTTGGGGCTGCAGGTGCCCTATTTCATGAGTCTCTCTTTCCCCATGGCGATGCTGCTGGCAAGTTTACTGAGCATGTCTCGCCTGAGCGCGGATGGTGAACTGATGGCCCTTCGATCCTCCGGCATTAGTCTCTATCGACTCGTAGGGGCCGTTGTGCTGTTCGGTCTGTTGGTCACCGGGGGCATGTTTATGTTTGAAGAACTGCTGATTCCGACGACTCAGCAGCAGGTCCACACCCTGTTAGAGACGCCCTTGTCTCAGGGCGTGGTCGGCGGGCAAGACCGCAATATTTTTTACCAAGAATACGGCCCCGATCGAGAAGTCAAACGATTCTTTTATGCCCAGCGAGCAGACGGCAACAAGCTCAGAGGACTGACTATTCTGGACTTTACCAAGCCCGATGCAAAACAGGTGATCTCCGCTGAATCTGCTCGTTGGAATGCCGCAGGCAACACTTGGCTATTTCGCAATGGCACCATCTATGCGGTCACCGCATCCGGTGCTCAACAGTCAGTTCTAGACTTTGACGAACAGCAGCTCAGCCTCCCTCGTGATCCTCTAGATCTGGCCCACCCGGTTCGAGAACCCGAAGCAATGACCATTGCCCAGGCCCAGCGCTATCGCTCGACGATAGAAAAGACAGGCGATCGGCAGCAGATTCAGAAAGCTAGCATTCAGCTCCAACGCAAATTAGCACTTCCCTTTACCCCCGTCATTTTTGCCCTAGTGGGTAGCTCACTGGGCATCCGCAGTCGTCGATTGTCGGCCAGTACAGGGTTTGGGTTTAGCGTATTGGTGGTGTTGGCTCAGTACTTGGCTATTTTTGTCACCAATATTTGGGGTAAAGCAGGCATTTTGTCGCCGTTGATGGCTGCTTGGTTACCCAATGTCTTAGGACTGGCCCTTGGATTCGTCATCTTGGCAAAAAGTTCACGTTCTTGAATGCATATCAACGTCTGGAGTCAGAACGATGGACTACTTCAGATCTAAGGGGTTGGAGAGCAGGCCTTTAACGGCAGAGTGGCTAACGGGACGTGAGTACAGATAGCCTTGAGCATATTCACAATTCATTTCTTTGAGCAGCTTTGACTGAGCTAGGGTTTCAACGCCCTCTGCAATCACATCTAGCTTGAGATTATGGGCCAGCATAATGATGGTTTTGACAATTTCACAGCTGTCGGGATGGCCCATCTTCATCACAAAGGATCGGTCCACTTTGAGGGTGTCCACGGGGAACGTTTGTAGATAACTTAAAGAAGAATAGCCCGTGCCAAAATCATCAATACTGAGCCGAATCCCCAGTGCCTTGAGCTGGTTTAGCTTTATGGCGACGGTTTCGGCCTGCTCCATAATGACGCCTTCGGTAATTTCGAGCTTGAGACTGCCTTCGGCAATGGGATGCTCAGCGAGAATGTCACAAAGGCCCGAAACAAAATCTGCCTGTGCAAATTGACAGCTCGAAATGTTGACGCTAATGGAAAGCGGCACTTCACGGGGAAACTGCTGTTGCCACTGCTGCATCTGCTGACAAGCTTCACGGAGCAGCCACTCCCCCAGCGGCACAATCATGCCGGTATCTTCGGCTAGGGGAATAAAGTCAGAGGGCGGCACCAACCCCCGGTCTGGATGCTGCCAGCGAGCCAGTGCTTCAAAACCGATGATGGTATGAGTACGGATCTCAACAATGGGCTGATAGTGAAGCTGGAATTCTTGCCGTTCAATGGCCCGCCGCAGATCAGTCTCAAGCTGCAGGAGTTCCACTGCCTGGGTGTGCATCGTGTCTTGGAAGAGGATATATTGATTTTTGCCCTGTCGCTTGGCCTGGTACATGGCGGCATCAGCATCTCGCAGCAGGTCTTCAGCCGATTCATAGTGGGGGTTCCCCAACGCAATCCCTATACTGGCAGTAGTAAAGACTTCTTGCCCTCCCAAGTTAAATCCTGTTTTGAGGCTGTCCTGGATGCGTTGGGCGGTGCAGATTGCTGCGTTGCGATCGCAAATATTATTAATCAGCAGGACAAATTCATCCCCGCCTAAGCGAGCCACGGTATCTTCTTTACGGAGACAACTTGAGAGTCGATGGGCGACCTCAATTAACAGGCGATCCCCTAGCATGTGTCCTAGGCTGTCATTGATTACCTTGAAGCGGTCTAGATCAATAAATAGGACTGCACAGCTCTCGTGCTGATGATGTTTACCCTGTTTCAGGGCTTGACTGATGCGATCAACCAGACAAACCCGATTGGGTAATCCCGTCATCGAATCGTAGAAAGCATCATGCAAAAGCTGTTCCCGTGCCAGATGGTATTCCGTAATATCGGTCTGGGAACCCGCAATCCGGTAAGGTTTTTGCTGGCTATCTAGGCAGACCAAGCCACGGCTACGAAACCAGCGATAGTCGCCGTTGCGGTGCTGAAGGCGATATTCTGTCTCAAAGTGAGGGCTGCGGCCACTGATGTGACGCTCTAGCTCATTTTTGACCTGGATATAGTCATCGCGATGAATGCGCCCAAACCACTCCTCTCCTTGATCGCTGAGATCTTGGTCTTCATAACCAATCATGGCCTTCCAACGCGGCGAAAAGTAGATCGTGTTGTGGTTGAGATCCCAGTCCCAGAGGCCATCGTTGGCTCCTCTAGCAGCGGCGGCATAGCGCTCTTCGCTTTTACGAAGAATCTGTTCGATGTGCTTGCGCTGGGTGATATCGATTAAATAAGAGCGAATGAGCTGACTTTGGGGAATGCAGTGAATAGACTGCTCGTAGAAATGATGACCAATTTCAACTTCGCGCACGTAGTAGTGGTTGAGATTTTTTAAGAACCCCGCTGTTAGTCCAGCCTTGAGGGGATGGGTCGTGTCTTGGCGCAGATCAGGGAATTGCTCTATGGCGGCTGGATTGAGATAAGTAATCTGACCTTCCATATCCATTTCGACGATGGGATGGGGCAGCATCTCGGCCATGGATGACAGCCGCACAAGGGCTGCATCATTCAATTGTTGACGCTCAGTATCGGTGACGGAGGCCGGACGACAGGGCTTGAGGGGAGCTAGCTCTGAGGAATGAGTCGCTTTGGGATCAATTTCTTTGTCTATGACTTGATGATAGACCGCGTGAACCTTGCTGCTAAAGGCAATCACATCTTGATCTTTGAGATCGCGGGAATAGTACCGCTGCCCATTAATCCACAGACCATTGTGACTCCGCTGGCCCTGGAGGTTCCCATCAATAATCCGAAAGAAAAAGTTGCCGCTCTGAGGATCAGGGATACGGAGCAACAGGGCATGGTGTCGGGATATCGCCTTATCCTTAATCACGAGAGAGTTTGCGGGGTGGCGACCAATGGTGTAGGTTGAGGCCTCCAGTGGAACAACTCGCTCACCTCCTTTGTCTTGAATGACAAGGAGGTGCCGAATCTGGGATATATCACGGGATGAGGGGACAGACTCTAGGGCAAAGACAGAACGTTGTAGGGACTGGCCTACTGTACTAGGGAGTGTTGTCGGCGTTTCATCGATATTAACTTGATTGGGGTGATGGATCATTATGGGTCGTGGTTCCTCTATGCCTCAACCGCTTGCCTGTATTGCCAAGCATGGCCGGGATCTTGCACTGTGATGTCTACCGAATATCTCTATGTTGGATGAGACATTCCCTAAATTCCCCCAAGTTTGGGGACATAACCTTGACCCCTTACTGAAAAGTATCGAAGATTTCTCGACTTCTAGCATGAGCAAATTCACGGATTTCCTGATTCTTCTTGACGGGAGTTGCTCCGGTAAGGGGATGGAGAAGGGTTTCGATATCCGTGCGATTACGGAGGAATGAAATCATTCTGTGGCAAGAAGGGATTGCTCTCGCGTCTCGTTTTCAAGGTTGTGCTTAGCTTGCCGGAAAGCTGGACTGCAATGGAATAGGGCTTCCTGGCGATCTCTTTGTCAGTTTAAAACACCTTGCAATTGTGATTAGATAGTCCTGATCCCTCCCAATTTAAGAATTGTTTAGGGAGGGAGGTGTACCTGATTTTTCGTGTTTTATCTAACCAGAGCGGGTTTTATCTAGGACAAAAAAAATGATTAAAGTCAAAAAGAGAACAACGATACACTTTACTATTTGCGAAAGGTGCCTATAATTGTATAAGACGTTATGAGTAATTGGGTGCCATTTTCAGGCATGACAGGATATACAGTTCTGGTTTTAAAACCGACATCATTTAGCGACGCAGATAATGCGATCGCAGCTTTAAAAGCGGGGCAGGTATTGCTCTTAAATTTTTCGCGTCTTCAGGCTCCATCGATGCAGCGAGTCACGGACTACATTGCTGGCAGTACCTATGCCCTAGCGGGGCAGAAGGTTGAGGTGGGTAACGGTATTTATCTATTTACCCCTCCGGCAATCAATATTACGGTGGGTTCATCTGAACAAAATTACGACCCGCTTCAGGCTCAGTCGGCTTAGATAAAAGTGACGTATCTGTCGATTATTTATAGACGTTTTGATTTCAGTCTCTGCGTTCCTAAGCTGCTGCCTGCGCCGCTTCTACCATCTGAACGACGTTGCCCTCTGCTTGGTTCACCTGCTTGAGCATGGGTTAACCCTGCCTTCGCCAACTCAATTTGCGCCTGCATTTCGTCGCGGTGGTTAACCAACATCTTTAATTCGAGAGAAAATAGTCTTTCCATCTCTGTCTGGAGCGACTGTAGGCCGTCACCAGAATTGCGAAGATGTCTCTAATTGCTCAATATTGGTGGCATTTGCGGCCTGATGATCTGCAATCAGGGTCTCTAGTCGCTGCTCTAAGTTCTGCATCGCTTGCAGGCGAGTTTGAAGTGAACATAAGACTGCATCAGATTGCGATTGGCTGTGCTCAATAGTGAGAATCTGCTTGCTTAAACTTCAACTTGAGCTTTTAATTCAGTTTCAGAGTTGCCGGAATAAAGTCCCACAATTAGGACAAAAAGAATAATCAGCAGGGGAGTGAATTCCATGTCAATGTGGCCTATTGGAGTGAGCCGATGGCGTTGGGGATAGAAGTAGAGATTTCTGTCTGTAGCGTTCCCCATCGCATGCCCCTAACGATCACCTCACGCCTTCCTGTCATTATGTTTTGGCACTCTTATGATCGCACCAACATGAGCCTGTCAGGATCAAAATAGATAGACCATGACAACGGCGTTTTCTCTAGCATGGTCCACTGTTGCGGCAAGATTTCAGCCTTGAGGTCGCTTGTAGACTTGCAACAATGGAAACTGTCAGGGTTGTCTGACTTGATTCGCTGGCACGGCAGGTCACTAAACTGCCTGAGATCAAGACTAGGAGTAGGAAGTCTCTAGCCTTCAAGACGATTGGTTTACTCCTCTCATTACAGATTCTCCCTGGCGAACAGGCCTAATTTCCTGACAAAAATATCGATCATTGCAGCACACCTGCCGTTGGAATCGCTCAAGAACAGTTCATAATTGAAAAGCAGTTTTTTACAAGATACCTTCGAGAAATCCTATGGGTCGTGCCAAAAAAGTAGTCCTTGCCTATTCCGGTGGTGTAGATACTTCCGTTTGTATTCCCTATCTGATCAATGAGTGGGGGGTTGAAGAGGTGATCACCTTGGCTGCAGATCTTGGCCAAGGTGATGAGTTAGAACCGATCCGGATCAAAGCTTTAGATGCAGGGGCCACCGAGTCTGTTGTCGTTGATGCGACTGAGAGCTTTGTCAAAGATTATGTCTTTCCAGCGATTCAGGCCAATGCGCTGTACGAAAATCGTTATCCCCTCACTACGGCGCTGGGGAGACCTTTGATTGCAAAAATGCTGGTGGAAACGGCCCAGAAGTATGGGGCCGATGCAGTGGCCCACGGCTGCACTGGAAAAGGCAACGATCAGGTGCGCTTTGATGTTGCGATCGCAGCCCTCAATCCAGATATTAAAGTCCTGGCCCCCGCCCGTGAGTGGGGCATGAGCCGCGAAGAAACCATTGCCTATGGTGAACAGTACGGCGTTCCGTCTCCGGTGAAAAAATCGTCTCCCTACAGTATTGATAAAAACCTGCTGGGGCGAAGCGTCGAAGCCGGTCCCCTTGAAGACCCTTGGGTAGAACCCCTCGAAGAAGTCTTTGAAATGACAAAGGCGATCGCTGATACCCCCGATGAACCAGCCTATGTCGAAATTGGGTTTGAGCAGGGCATTCCGACGCGCTTAAACGGTGTCGTCCTAGACCCCATTAATTTAGTGACGCAGCTCAACCAGGTTGTCGGTCAGCACGGTGTGGGCCGCATTGATATGGTCGAGAACCGCCTAGTGGGGATTAAATCTCGCGAGATTTATGAAGCGCCGGCATTGTTAGTGTTAATTCAGGCCCACCAAGATCTTGAAAGCCTTGTGCTTACAAAGGATGTCACTCAGTACAAGAAAGGGCTAGAGCAAACCTATACTCAACTGGTCTACAACGGTCTTTGGTACAGCCCCCTCAAGGCAGCGCTGGATGCCTTTATTGGACAGACTCAAGAGCAGGTTACGGGTACGGTGCGAGTGAAGCTCTTTAAGGGAACGGCGGTTATCGTTGGTCGGCAATCAGAGCAGTCTCTCTATACACCCACTCTGGCGACCTATGGCTCTGACGATGAGTTTGATCATAAAGCCGCCGAGGGCTTTATCTACGTTTGGGGGTTGCCAACCCGAGTCTGGTCGCAAAAAAGACGATAAAAGATCTGCTCTGAGCATCAGTCCTCTTGCGCGTCATTCCTTGACGGGATAGGAGCGATGCAATCAAAGTGATCTATGTCTAGCCCTGCCAGCGATTGAGGGGCACACAATCAATATCAAGCTGATCGAGGGCGCGGGCCACGACAAAATCAGCAAGATCTTCGATGGTTTTCGGTTGGTGATACCAGGCCGGAATTGCCGGCACAATGCGAGCGCCCGCCTCTGCGAGGGTCGTCAGATTCCGAAGATGAATCAGGCTAAAGGGTGTTTCTCTGGGCACCAGCACCAGCTTGCGGCCTTCTTTGAGCTGCACATCAGCCGCACGCTCGAGCAGACTGGAACTGAGACCAGCGGCAATCTTAGCCACCGTACTCATGCTGCAGGGCATCACCACCATGCCCAAGGTGCGAAAGGAGCCACTGGCAATATTTGCCCCGACATTGGTTGCTGCATGACAGGTCAGGGTGCCGCCCATTTCATCGGCTTGGTCGCGCCAAAAATATTCCTGCTTATCTGGATCAACCGGCATCCGAATCTCTTGCTCAGCATTCCAGACTTGATGGGTGGCTTTGGAGGCAACTAGCTCAACAGTATAGTCAGCCCGTAGGAGAAACTTGAGAGCGCGGACGGCATAAATCAGACCCGAAGCACCGCTCACTCCAAGGATAATAGGGCGATTGCGGGGCGTAGAGTCAGGCACAGGGATAAACTTGGTGAAGAGAGTAGCGGTCTGGCAACGTTTAATTATAACGCCGCGTTTAAGCAAGAGACTGCGCTAGACTCTCTCAAAAGCGAGTGTCGGAGCATGGATATGGAATCACAAACAGCATGGCGTCGTCGAGTGGCAGTGATTGTCTGGCTCGTGTGGATGGCAATCATGTTTCAGTTCTCGACTCAGCTATGGAATAGCACCCATACCAAAGCCATTTTAGAAATGATTCTTTCCATGCCTATATTGCCTAAAATGACGGGTTCCTTAGACCTTTTGAATTTTGGGATCCGTAAAGCGGCACACCTGACTGAATATATGGTGCTGGCTACGGTTGGATATGGGGCCATGATCGGGTTTGGGCAAACGGGATCGCGGGCGCTGCAGCTTGCGTTAGCGGGTGCTATTGCATTTGCGATTTCTGATGAATGGCATCAGCGCTTTGTGGCGAGTCGGACCTCTACGCCTCAGGATGTGTTGATTGATATTTCTGGCGCTTGCCTTGCGATCGTTGTGATTGTCCTTTGGCAATGGCGTCGGGCAACCCGGAGTTCGTCGCAGCCGTAAAATCATTTTTCTTATGACCCGTTTCCGTTTTGACCAATTTTCTAAACAATACCTTGAAGAACTCCTTGCGCCGCTGGGTGAAGTCACCATTGGCAAAGAACTACTGGGTGAAGCTCGGCAAATTGACGTGTGGTTTGTGCCATATCCTCAACCCACAGCCCCTGACGCTCTAGGCTTGTTAGGACGCTTGGGCAGTATGCCTTGTCTATTAGAAGCTTATCGACACCCGCCCAAACCCTCTGAAATTAGAGACTGTTTGCTGAAGCTGTTTTTAACCCAATCAGACGACCAGCGCCAAGCCAAGCGAAATAAAAAGCTTGCCTCTGAGGCAGAACTTCCGAAGCTGTGGGTGATTGCAACCTCTACACCAGACAGTTTACTCTCCGGGTTCAGTGCCACCACCGATGAAGCGAACTGGGGTGCTGGCATTTATTTCCTGCCGCCCCATTTACATACCGGCATTATTGCCGTCAATCAGTTGCCTGAGACCCCTGATACTTTATGGCTAAGACTTTTGGGCAAGGGAAAGACGCAAGCGCAGGCGATTACCGAGCTGATTGAGCTATCCAGAGACAACCCCATGCGAAGCCGCGCCTTGGAGCTATTAGCCCATTGGCGAATTATGATAGAGACAAGTGAGTCCCTTGATGCAGACGATCAGGAGTTAATCATGCAGCTATCACCCGTTTATACCCAAAAACTTAATGAAGCGACAGAAGAGGCCCGACAGAGGGGGCAGCAAGAAGGACGACAGGAAGGACGACAGGAGCGTCGACTGATGCTTGAGGCATTGTTGAAGGCGCGTTTTGGTGAGTTGGATGCTCAGCTAGAGCAGGTCATTGATCCGATTCTACAGCTCTCGGCGACGGAGTATGCTCAGCTAATCTTGCAGCTTTCGAGGCTTTCTCGGGAGCAGATTTTGCGCCGGTTTGCTTGATAAGGCAGATCTACACTTTAAGAAGTCTGATGTCAGTCTAGCACTGAGCTTCTTAGGCGTTCCACATTAAAGGGTTGCTATCAAGATGATCGGTGACGCCTCGACCGATCTCGCCTATCTCTGCTAGTTCAGATTCAGAAAGAGTCACTTGAGCTGCCTGGGCATTATCTTTGGCCTGAGTCGCATTTCTGGCACCTGCGATCGCAACTGTCTGGGGCTGAGCCATCACCCAAGCCAACGCCAGTTGAGCAAGTGTGCTCCCCTTCTGTTCAGCAAGGGGACGAAGCTGAGCGAGTGCCCCTTGAGCACGGGCGTAGTTTTCGCCTTGGAAGAGCTTATTACTGGCGCGATTATCTTCGGGATCAAACTGGTGCTGGGGGCCAAACTTCCCCGTCAGCAGCCCCTGCGCTAGAGGGGAATAGGCAAAAATCGTGATTTTTTCTTGGATGCAGTAGGCTTGAGCTTCCTGTTCTACATAGCGCCAAAACAGGGAGTAAGGAATCTGCAGGCTATCGATACGACCATACTGGGCGGCTTCGGTAAGCTGATGTTGAGAAAAATTCGAGACCCCAATGGCGCGGATTTTGCCCTGCTCTTTGAGCTTAACCATTGCTGACATGGTTTCTTCGATGGGAACCACTTTGCTATCAAAGGCACCCGCAGGCCAATGGATAAAATAAAGATCGATCGTGTCGGTCTTAAGGCGCTGCAACGACGCTTCACAGGCTTCAAGCACCTGGTCATACTGCAAATGAGTCGGGAAAACCTTGGTCACGTAGACCAACCGATCCCGGATCTCTGAGACCGCTTCTGCCACAATTTCTTCTGAGTGACCTTGGCCATAAATCTCGGCAGTGTCAATCGTGGTGACACCTGCCTCCACCGCTGCTCGAATGGCCGCAATCGAGTCTGCATCTTCAATCCCCACCCAGCGGCTCTTGCCTGCCTGCCAGGTTCCCATCAAGATCGGGGTAACCTGAATAGAAGTGGTCCCCAACTGCCGTGTTTGCATTTTTGCCTCCTACTCTTTGCCTGTGAAACACCGTTTTATGAAACTTCGCTTTTCTGTGTTGTTGGCCGCTATGCTTCTTACCCTAGCGCCAATCAAAACTTGGGGACAATCAAGCTTAGAGAGCCTTAACCAGCAACTGCAGCAGTCGGTGAGCAATCAAGATTGGTCTAAGGCCATTGGCATCATTGACCAAATGGTTAAACTTTCTCCAGGGCAGGCCGCTAGCCTGAAGCAGTATCGCTCCAGACTCCAACAACTGCAGCAGTCAGCTCCCCCCGCTGCCGCCTCAGCTCCCACCGCCGCAAAGGTACATGTGATCGGCAAGGTGCCTATTAAGCGCCGTAGTAGTGGGGTGCCTGTTGTTGACGTCACCTTTAATGGTCGACAGTCCTTTGAAATGCTTGTCGATTCTGGGGCCAGCTTCACGGTGATTACCCGGCCTATGGCGAGGGCGCTGGGTATTACTCCAGCCCATTTTGTGAATGTGGCAACCGTTTCCACTGCTAATGGAACCGCACAATTCCCGATTGTCTATCTCAACTCAATTGAGGTGGGGGGGCTGAGCAGTACCCAAATCCAGGTTGCGATCGCTGGGCCAGACATGGATATAGGCTTACTGGGGCAAGATTTTCTACAGAAGTACGACGTGATTTTACGAAGTCGCCAGATTGAGTTTTCGCGACGGCAGTAAGTACTTTCGCTTATTTGGGGGCCAAGACATGCCAGGATAAGGAAGACTCCTCACCCTGATCCCTGTATGTCTGACATACGTCCCTCCATTGCCCAGCACTATCATCAGCGGACCAAATACGATCCAGCCACCATTGCCCAGCGCGGTAAAGCGCTGGATTTTGCTGAGCAACCCCAGCCTTTCAAAACCTATAAGGTGGGCACTGAGATTGACCTAAAGCCCCACCTAGAGGCCGAGGGATCCTTGGGGCTACACCGACTCTCGCGTCTGCTGTACTACAGCTATGGGGTCACGGCGATGGTGCCCTATCCCGATCACCCTATTTATCTCAGGGCGGCTCCTTCGGCGGGGGGGCTATACCCAGCCGAAATTTATCTGATTGCCCGTGAAGATTCAACGCTCCCTGCAGGGCTTTACAACTATCAAGTGAGAACCCACTCCCTCTGGCGGTTCTGGGATAATCAGGTCTGGTCTCGCTTAGAGGAAGCCTGTCTTTGGCATCCGGCCTTAGCCACAACACAGTTGGTCCTCGTGGTGACTGCTGTCTTTTGGCGTTCGGCTTGGCGCTATGAAGATCGGGCCTACCGCAGAATTTTCTTAGATAGCGGTCATTTGCTAGGGAACCTAGAGCTGGCGGCTGCCATGACTGATTACCGCCCTCACCTGATGGGTGGCTTTGTCGATGAAGCCCTAAATCAGCTTCTATACCTCGATGATGAGCAAGAAGGGGCCATTGCGGCTCTTGCCCTTGCAGATCTGTTAGAGGTTGATCAGAACCTGCCGTCAACTCCCACAGCGCTGCCTTCTGAGACAGATGTTGATTATCCAGAGATCCTTGAGGGCGAACTGTTGCCCTATTGTCACGAAGCCTCTGAAATTTATGCCTTGGATGCGGCCTATCCGAAAGATCGCCCGACACCTGAGATCGAAGATAAGTACAACTTCCCGTTTTGTCTGAAGGTACCGACGACAAGCCAGCCGATTCTGTGGGGGGATGATCTTGCAGAACTAGCCGAAACCATCCGTACCCGTCGCTCTACCCGACAGTTTACGGGGGCGGCTATTACCCTTGCAGACCTCTCGGCTCTCTTGGACTTCACCTATCATCCTGAGCAGTACCAAGAGCAAGGATTAGATCCAAACCCTGACACCTTCGACCTGAGCCTGATTCAAACGTTTGTGGCGGTGTCTGATGTGACTGGGCTTGAGGCCGGGTGCTATTACTATGCGGCTCAAGCTGAAGAACTGCGCCAGATTCGGTTCAAGAACTTTAGACGAGAGCTGCACTACCTCTGTCTTCAGCAAGATCTCGGTCGCGATGCTGCCGCCGTCATTTTTCATACGGCAGATTTGGGGGTTGCGATCGCACGTTATGGAGATCGGGCCTATCGCTACCTCCACATGGATGCGGGCTATCTAGGCCAGCGCCTCAATCTAGCGGCCATCCGGCTCGACCTCGGCGTCAGCGGCATTGCAGGCTTTTTTGATGATCACGTCAATGAGGTGCTGGGCATTCCCACCGATGAAGCTGTTTTGTACATTACGACCTTGGGGCAACCCCGTAAGGCATAAAAGGCTCAGTTCTGAAACATTGATTGTCATCGTTCCTGGTTCCACACACAGGCGACACTGAAAGTCGGTCTACATTGGGCACCCTATGATTAACAGCTATCAACACCGCCCTACCCTTTCATTCGCTATGACTCACCCCTCGGCTCAAGAAAAATTAGACGATATCCAGAAGCTACAGACCCGGCTATCGGCAGCATTAGAGCATAATTGCTACCTGGGTGAAGAATTCTTAGCACGATTATCAATGGATATCGAAGCGCAACTACAAGAGTTGGGAACCATGCTAGAGCAGCCTATAGAGTGCGGCTGTCGCTAGCGCTGCGCCTGTTTCTCTTGATACATAAGCTGGTCGGCATACTTAAGGAGTTCTCGGAGCATTTCGCCGTCTTGAGGGTGGCAGGCAATGCCAATGCTTGCGGTAATCTCCAACTGCCAGCCCTCAATCCTAACGGGACGTGGTCTGTAACCAAGCGCTGACGGGTACCCAAGGCCACCTCTTCATTGGCCCACGACAGCAGTGCCACAAATTCATCTAAATCTGGATCTATTTTGATAAACTTGATCCCTAATCATAGATTCAGAATTTAGAAATGTTAGCCAGCTCTAAAGATAAATTCGGTCATCCCCTGATCGGCACTGAAATACCGGCGAATAGCTGTGGGAAACGAATCGGAATTTTGGTCGTTGCCTATAATGCCGTTTCTACACTAGCAAAAGTTCTGAGTCGTGTTCCGGAAGAGGTCTGGAATAACGTTGCAGAAGTCGTAGTCTTTGATGATGCGAGTCAAGATAATACCTATGAGCTGGGCCTAGGGTATAAAATAGCATCTAAAATCAATAACTTAAAGATTTTCAAGAACGCTCAAAATCTTGGCTATGGCGGCAATCAAAAGTTAGGCTATCAATATTTTATTGATCATGACTTTGATGTGGTTGTCTTGTTGCATGGAGACGGTCAGTACGCACCGGAGATTTTATCGCATCTCTATCATCCCATTGTTGAAGAGAAAGCAGACGCGGTCTTTGGCTCTCGAATGATGAATGAATATGGTGGCCCTCTAAAAGGTGGAATGCCGGTCTATAAGTATGTCGGGAATCGTATCTTGACTAGCTTTGAAAATTGGTCGCTGGGAATGAGTTTAACAGAATTTCACAGTGGTTATCGTGCCTATAGCATCGCTGCGCTAAGAAAAATAGACTTTTCTCAAATGACAGATGATTTTCACTTTGATACAGAAATCATTATCAAACTCAATCATCAGGGTTTCAATATTAAAGAAGTTCCTATTCCAACTTATTACGGCAAGGAAATCTGTTATGTTGATGGCCTGAAATATGCAGTAGATGTTGCCCAGTCTGTTATTCATTATAAACAGTCCATCAATGCGACTAAATGTCATACTGTTTATCAAGAGTATTTTCCAAATTATCCACTTAAAAGCAGTAAGTATTCAAGTCATCACTTTTTCATGAAGTTAGTTGGGTCAGGGTATCGAGTTCTAGACATTGGCTGTGGCGAAGGTTTTTTGTCGGCTATTCTGGCGAGACAAAACCAAGTTTATGGAATTGACATACTAGATTCTCCTCAACACATCGACTCATTCGAGAAATATATCAAGGCAGATCTGCAGCTAGGCCTCAAAAATGCTTGGAACGCCCTGATGCAGGGCAGAGCTGTTCTAGAGCAGGTTCAGCAATTCGATGCTGTATTGCTTCCCGACGTGTTAGAACATCTGTGTCAGCCAGATATCTTATTGCGAGACTGTCAGCGGGTGCTCAAGCCCCAGGGTCGGCTTTTAGTCTCTTTACCCAATGTTGCAAACATCACCGTTCGGCTCGCATTACTGTTCGGTAACTGGAATTATACTGACCGAGGGATTCTAGATAAAACACATTACCGATTCTACACGCGCAAAACGGCAAGAAGACTGTTGGAAGAGAATGGATATCAGGTTTCTAGGGAAACGGTTACGGTTATGCCGATAGAGTTGGCACTGGGGCTATCGCCTCAAAATAAGCTAATGATCGCTTGTAACCGAGTGTTAGCTTTCTTTACCCGACTAATGCCGGGGCTTTTGGGGTATCAGTGTATTTTAGTAGCCCATCAAGAAAGTCGTGATATTTCTTAGTTTATGAACGATGAGAAGATAATTTTTCATGCTAAGGAGCAGCGAGTCTTTTCAGGAATACTCACCACCTTCTTCTTTGGCATTACGTTGCTTGGTGTCTTTCATCATGAGATGTGGCGGGATGAGCTTCATACTTGGTTAGTTGGGCAAAAAAGTGAGTCGATCTTCAATCTGATTTATCAGATGCGTTACGACGGTCATCCTAGTCTTTGGTATATCTGTGTCTATCTATTGACGCGAATAACCAGTAACCCAGTCGCGATGCAGATTTTTCATGTTCTCGTGGCGACGGGAACAGTGTATTTGGTGAGCACCTATAGTCGCTTAACCCGCATCCAGGCTACTCTATTTGCCTTTGGCTATTTCCCTTTTTATGAATATGCACTGATTAGCAGAAGCTATGCCCTTGGAGTCTTTTTGACCTTTTGGTGTTGCAAGTTGATGACGAGTCGTCGTCGAAATTACGGTGCAATCTCTATTACCCTGGCCCTAATGTCGAATGTATCGATTTACACCCTAATTTTGGCTCTTGCATTCTTAGTCGGGTTGACGATTGAGGTTCTCGCTTGGGAGCGATCTGTATTTAACCGAGGGGAACCGAATGGCTATCGATGGGGCGAGTCGATCACAGTGCTTAAAAAAGATTTCATGCGCTGCTACGCTTACCTAGCTGTTGTTGTGATGAGCATGCTTTTATCTGTGGCCCAGATGCAGTTTCTCGCACCTGAAGATCGAGCTAACATTGAGATATGGAACTTTCATTTTGATATTGAACGTGTATTTTTACTCTTTGAAAATATTTACAAAGCATTCATTCCTATCCCTGCTCTCACCTATCATTTCTGGAAGGGATATGTAATTGGTCATGTTGGACAAGTGCCTTTGGGAATAGTTCTACTGACCATATCAATCTTTTTCTTGATTCGTACGCCTATACCGCTACTTATTTATCTATCGGGTCTAGGAACAATATCATTCTTCACCTATACAAAATTTGCGGGTTCAACGCGACACCACGGCCATATTTTCATCTTATTTATGGCTTGTTTCTGGCTCTCTCAATATTATGCTCAGTCTTTTAAAAGATTTGATTTTCATTGGCTTCGACGAAAAACGACTAAAAGTAGGTTGATTTGTGGTCTACTTTGTTTGAATTTTCTGGGTGGAATTTATGCTTTTCAGATGGATTGGAGGTATCCTTTCTCTACGGCAAAAGCGGCAGCCCAATTCATCCAAGCTTACCCCACTGAAAATCTGATGCTGGCAGGCTATCAGGACTGGTCTGCCGCCTCTATTGCTGGTTATTTAGGCCGTGATATTTATTATCCCAATCAAAATCGATCCTGGACTTTTGTGCTTTGGGATAATAAGCGCCGAAGAATTACCCAAGATCAAGCGATTAAAGTTATTGAACAGCAGGTAGATCAACAGCATAAAAGAGCGCTCGTTATTCTCAATTCACCCGTCATGCGTCTCAGTCAGTTTCCCCGGTTGTCTCCGTTGAGGTTCTTTGAAGGCAGCATAGTCCGGGACGAGAATACCTATCTTTATCTACTAGATCCCAAAGTGTGATCCTCTCTTTCTGCGGTAGCTAATAGATGTTAAGGGCGATCAAGACAAAAAACATGAGAGCATGAAGAGTTGAATGGGCCAGCATTTTGAGCATGCGCCAATTCAAATTTTTAACACAGCCGCAGAAGTTCTCTTAGTCTTGCCGATGGGAAATAGCATGAGACTGAAGTGGTGTTGCTGGGAAAAAAGATTGACATCGCTTGAGCATCAACAAAACCGTACACCCCAAAACCAGCGATAGCACAAAGAAAAGAAGTGGTGCCGTGTCCTGACGGAGCAGATCGGGCCAAAAGAAGGCCGAATAGCCTAGAACCGCAAATATTTGCCAGCGACGGACCCTCATCTTCATGGTTTTGACGGGAACACAGGTCACCACGCCCACGGGGAGCATGACGGCAAGGCTGGCCCAAAAAATGATCGGGAGCGGCACGGTGACCCACAGCCGGGGGATGTAGCTGATCAGAGAGACCACCTCTACTACAACAGCCACCCAATAGTACTGAGGGAAATAAAAGCCAAAGGGAATAGCCATCACATCGGCGGGGTAAAAGTAGCGATCGTGCATTTTAGGTAAAAAATAGGGAACCACTAGCACCGACAAGAACGCCAGCACAACGATCCGTTCCGACGTAATCGGGCGATCGCTGTTGAGAACGCACCGGGTGACCCAAGCGATCTCACCTAAGGTGAGCAGCAGTCCTAGGCCGAACCAAAAGTAGTAAAGCTTTTGCTGGAATGGAAATAGGGCAAACACGGACGGCGCATTGGCACTCAAGCGATGGTATTGATTGGCTTGGTTGAAATAGACCAGCATTAGGTCTTTGAAAGGGCGACCTGCAGCCCAGGCGGGGAGCGTTGAGACAACATAGATAAGGGGCACCCACAGGAATGAGACCCAAGACAAGCGTTTCTTGAGGGCTAGAATCCCTAGGGCTGGGATCAGAAAAACAGTCTGTTGCTTAAGGGCAAAGGCAACGCCCAGACCCATGAAGGCCCAGGCTTCTCGGTGGAGACACAGAAAGTAGACACAGGCTAATAGACCACTGGTGTAAAGACTGTCGCATTGCCCCCAGAGGGCGCTATTAATAAACACTGTTGGGGTGAGCAAAACAGTTAAGAAGGCGATGATGGGCCGCTTCCCTTGGGGGTACTTAAGCTGAACCAGACGATAGACAAAAAAGGCGCAGAGAAAATCGCAAAGAATTGACGGCAGTTTGATGGCGATGATTTTGGGCAAAGCGGTCAACCACGAGGAGGCGATCACTAACCAATATTGATAGGTGGGGGTATAGTCTGAAAAATCAGACTTGAGGGCTGCCAAGCCGCCGTTCGCAGAGATGAAGTCATACCAAGGTTCAAGGTGTCTGACGTAATCTTTTGATTCTTCATAGAGAAGCCCCCAGCGGATTAACAGTGCAACAATGACTCCAAAACACAGAATCTGTGGGATAGAGCGGGTCTGAATTTGTGTTTTGAGAAAGGCACGCATTACGGTTGCTGCAGTAAACAAACGGCATCCAATACAAAGAGGCGGTCGTTGGAAAAGACAGAACAGCCTTGGGCGGATTGCAGTGCAGGAGTTTGCTTGGCTTCAAGGGTTGCGATCGCATCGTCGGTAGCAGGCTGGTACTGTGTGAGCCATTTATTCTGGCGAATGTACTCAGGCGTAAACGCCGCCTGATCCACTAGAAAAAAGTCAATCCCATAGGTTTGAATAGCCGCCTTTGCTGCCTTTAGATCCGGGCTATATTGAGCACGAATGAGGTCAATTGCCCGTTCCTTGATGCGCTGGTAGTATCCCAGATGGAACGGAATCGCGAATTCTCGACCCACAAGGGTTGAGCGTTCGCTAAAGGCGGGTAAATTATCAGCTTCTCCACTGAGGGATGCCACGAGGCTCTCTTGAGGCTGTTGTGCCATGAACGTATAGAGTTGAGGCTCTGCACCCACAATCCAGCCATGGGCTGGCACAAAAATCGAAGGCAGGGATGGGACGATCAGCGATGCGATCGCAAATACGATCACCGGTACCAACCACACTCCTTGCTTGAGCGCGGGCCATTTTTGTCGCTGTGGCAGTGCCTGCAGCCACTGCCACAGCGCCTGCAGCCAAATGGTCACCACGATGCCAGAGGCGAAACACAAAATAAACCGAAAGCTATGTCCTGTATAGCGACTGGGAAAATAGAGCGTCAAGAGGGTTAAATGAGCGATCGCATAGAGTCCCACCGACGCCAGTAAGATGTCCCATAGAATCGCAATCTGATCCTGAATGGACTCAACCCAGGCCAGCTTTGTTTTTCGGACCCAAGGTAAACCGAGGCCCAGCAGCAGAACAGGAGGATAGGTGGGAATATGGAGGCCGCTGCGTCCCCCCATCCAAAAGTCAAAGGGCTGCACCCCGAAGTACTGGGCACGTCCTCCCGCTTGATATTCCGGCATCTGATGCATCTGGGCCGCAGACACAATCGGTCCAAAGTCTGAGTCCTGCAGCAGTCGAGGGGCAATAAACACCACCGCCACGACCATTGCCCCCAACCACAGCAGCCAACGGCGACGGTCGGGTGAGAGCCTGGGCCGCATCGGCCATCCTTGAGCAAGGCGCACCGTCACGATGGCAACTTCAGTCAGTGCCAGGGTGGGATAGCAAAAGCTGAGGGCTACAATCACGAAACAGGGCCAGATGCGATCGCGAAGTACATAGTACAAAAATGCCGTAAACAGCGGATAGAGCAACGCCCTCGGTGTGGCGGAGATTACATCCCCCTTCAGCCAAACCGTTTGGTTGAAAATCAACGTTGATAGAAAGGCACCAGCGGGCACCGGGAATAACTCTAGGCAAACGCTAAAATAATAGGCCGAGGCAATCACCCCCAAAGGGATGGGTAATAGCTTGGCAAAGGTGAGGGGAGCAATGTGAAGCAGTGCGGCCCCACGGTAGAGAACCTGAAAAATTTCAGGGGACTGAGATTGATAGTAATCCGCAATCAAGTCCCCTGGAAATAGCGTCGGATCAATAAAACGCTGCATCCAAACAATGTGTTGCCGCACATCATCTTGAACGATGAAGGGCTGACTGAAGGCAAAGCCAACGGACACCCAACTGAAGTACAGAGAGATGCTTAACGCGGCCCAAAACCAGAGCTTTGAGTGGCCTTCGAGACGAACGCTAGACACCATCGGTTTTCCGAATGGCCCTAAAAGCGGCATCCTGGTCCTTATGATCGCGTTTTAAAGCCTTCAATCGCGTCCTCCAGCTTGATTCCCAGCACCTTCATTGATGACTGAAGCGGTATTGTATCTGTTACCGGCGCACCATTCAATTGATGAACCGGTCCCGGCGCTCTAGTCTATACCGATCATGAATACACGTCAGCAATTTTTCCTTCTCAATGTGGGCATTCCTCTGCTATTTATCGGGGTAGCCTGGTGCTTTATTCCTATTGCTGATGCCTTTCAGTTTAGTTCGGATGAGGGTCTAGAACTGGCCAAGGTCGATCTGTACACCCGTGGCTATAAGCTCTATGACCAGATCTGGAACGATCAGCCGCCCCTGCCGACGGTCCTCTGGGCGGGGTGGATTCATCTGTTTGGACATTCGATTCTGATTGCCCGACTGTTGACGTTGAGCTTTGGCACACTGCTGCTCTGGGCCTTTGTGCAGAGTATTTGGCTCACCAATGGCTTTGTGCCGGCGTTGGTGGGGGGGATCGGTCTGATCATATCCCCCTATTTTGTGACAATGAGTACCGCCGTCATGATGGGCATACCGTCGTTGTCGCTGGCGATGCTGTCGAGCTATTGCCTGTTGCAATCGCACAAAAATCACCGCTGGCCCTGGCTGATGGCTTCCGGATGCTGTTTTACCCTTTCGGTTCAGCTCAAAGCCTTCACCCTATTCTTGGTTCCGGTCTTGTTGGGGTATTTGGGATTGCAGGCACTGCGACGCAACCGTCCTTCTCAAGACTCTGGACTGTCTTCCGCTTCACCTCTCAGCCAAATTCGTCCATTGATCGCACGGCTCCCCTGGGGGCAATTTTTGCTCTGGTTGGTTACCTTTGCGATCGCAACCCTGCTGATGATCAGCATCCTTCCGGCAGAGAGTGCCGATCAAACCATTGCCGCGCACTTCAATAGCAAACTCCGTGACGCAGCAGGCTGGGACTATGGCATTGGCAAACTCTTCAAGTTTTTTATCAACGATCCTGATTATTGGTTCCTGGCGTTCTTCGGTCTATGGAGCCTACGACGGAGAGCCTCAACTCACGCCCCTGCAGCCACAGCAGCAGACTCAACGGCTTCGATTTTTCTTGACCCTGCTGTTGCATTCCCTCTTCTTTGGATGATCACAGCCTTCCTTGTGCTGCTTTGGCATCGACCTCTCCATTTTCATTACTACCTGCTGCTGTCGATTCCCTTGACTTGGCTGGCAGCCGTGGGCATCCACGAGGCCCTCAAACGGCGGCAAACCAAAACAAAGGAACGATGGCTTAATCTACGGTGGGCGACCATTTCAGGCGTAGCAATCTTTTGCCTCTGGTTTGGTGCGATCGGGATTCCGATTAAATCGATGGTCCTGCTCGGAGAAGGTCGCTACGCCGCCTGGAAATCAACTCAGTATGTTGAAGCTCTACCGCAGCTTCTAGAGTACAAAGAGCAAACTCGTTGGCTATTCACAGATGTTTTGATGTACAGCTTCTACGCAGACCTACCCGTGCCCCCCGAAATCGCGGTCTTTTCATCTAAGCGATTAACCGCCGGGAATCTAACCATCGCTGAGGTTAAAGAGATCTTTAGCCGGTATCAACCGGAGCAGGTGTTGCTGGGACGGTTCGCTGAGGTTAAAACGGCACTAGAGCCTCAGTTAGAGCAAAACTATCAGAAACTAGTGAGCAACGATGCGGTGACCCAGTACCGACTGAAAACGCTGCAGCCATCCAAACAGCAGTCGTGATTGCGACTAGGTCGTTGTGGGGGCCTGCACTCGAAATGAAGCGTCAACTTGCGGCTGACAGTACCCTGCCACAAGTTGACTGAGCAGGAGTCTGATCTGGGCTGAATCATTGACGGCTGCGGCATGACTCAAATCAGCGACCCCCTGCATGAGCTGTTTGGAAACATTATGACTGGCATTTTTGACCACCAGCACCTTCTCATGCTCTGTCTGCTGGTACTCTTCATCCGGTAGAAATAGCTCTTCACAGAGCTTCTCGCCGGGCCTGAGTCCTGTAAAGCAGATTTTGATGTCCTCTCCCACTTCGTACCCAGAAAGACAAATGAGATCGTTCGCTAGATCAACAATTTTGACCGGTTCACCCATATTGAGCATTAAGACCTCGCCACCCAAACTTAGGACAGCCGCCTGCAGGACCAACTGCACCGCCTCAGGAATCGTCATGAAGTAACGACACATCTCTGGATGCGTAACGGTAACCGGTCCGCCTTGGGCAATTTGGCGTTTAAACGTGGGAATCACGCTGCCTCGACTGCCGAGAACATTACCAAAGCGAACGACGACAAAGGGTCTCCTCGTCTTTTTTGCGGCCTGCAAAACGAGCATCTCTGCCACCCGCTTACTGGCCCCCATCACGTTGGTCGGATTGACCGCCTTGTCCGTGGAAATCATCACAAAGTTATCAACGTCATACTCTATGGCAAGATCGAGAAGAGCTTTTGTGCCTAGAACATTGTTGGTGACGGCTTCGGGGGGATTATCCTCCATTAAGGGCACATGTTTATGGGCTGCAGCATGGAAAATCACCTCAGGCTGAAGCTGCTCAAAAACATATCGGAGTCGGGCTGGGTGCCTGAGATCGGCAATCACAGGGGTTAATAATGGAGCTGTTCCTAATGATGCCTTACCGGTTAGATTGGCGGCGCGATCAATACTTATTTTGTGTAATTCTTGCTGAATATTGAACACGGAGTTCTCGCCATGTCCCAGCAGAATCATCTCTTTAGGGTTTAGATCATAGACCTGCCGACACAACTCGCTACCAATGGACCCCCCTGCACCGGTGAGTAGAACTCGTTTGCCTTCTAAAAGCTGCCGCACACGCTGAATATCTGTATTAATGGGTTCTCGCCTGAGTAAATCTTCAATTTGCACCTCTCGCAGGCTTTTTTGCAAACCACCGGGGCCACTCAAGATGTCTTGAATCGGAGGAAGGGTTTGGGTTTCGACTCTGGCGGTGTGACAGATAGATACTAGGTCTCGAAGAATCAGCCCATTGGCAGAGGGCATTGCAATAATCGCAACCTTAATTTTGAGTCGATCTATTACTTCAGGAATCTGGCAACGATTCCCAGCCACCGTCAGCCCTTGAATTTTATGACCCAGCTTCTTTGGATCATCATCGATAAAGGCAACTGGCACCAGGTTAATATCAGCGTTGGCCTCTAAGTCTCGCACAAGAGCAACGCCTGCATCACCGGCTCCAATAATCAGTGCACGGAGTTCATTGCCTTGCCGTTCTCTAGGGGCACGACGTCGGCGATTGAAGCGATCTATGACTCGAAAGCTAAACCGGATGCCACCTACAAATAGCAGCGTTAATAAACCATCGATATAGGGTAAAGAACGGGGTAAGGTAATGAGGTTGAAGGACTGCAATCCTGAAAATACAAGAATTTGAGTAATCGTTACTGCAATCGTGAGCGTCGCTATCTTACTGAGTTCATCAATACTGGCATAACGCCAAAACATCTGATAGAGACCGAAGGGCAAATAAATAACGAGTTTGAGAACAATAAAAACAACCGTTATTGCAATAAGACCCAATTGATGACGCTCAGGCACCCCTGCACCATCTAAACGCAGATTCAGCGCCAGCAGAGGGATAAAGGCAAAGCCAACAAGATCGATCAATAAGAAATGACGGTTCCGCAACTGCTGGAGAACATCACTCAATACACTAACCATGAGCGGTGGGTACTCTATCTATACAGCTTAATTTTGACGAGGGTTAATCTCAGTTTTTAAGGGTGTCTCAAATACATATAACCCAACCCAGCAGACTAGTTCAGCTTGAAAATCCCATTCCATCATCCCCTAGGCGGCAACAATATGCCAAGTCTCTAAGATAGAAATGAATGAAAAACCCCAAATACCCTACTACCAGAGCAAAATAACAGCCCTAGCTCCCAACTATGGTGTTACCTTAACCATCTCACTCAGTTGTCGTAACAGATTATACGATATGACGCCCCTCTTGTATTGTCTCAAACAGGTGACGCACGCTCCGTTGCGATCTCGCTTGGCCCCCTATTAATCCTCGTCACAAGACAGCGGCGTCCACTAGGGGCAAGAGCGGCCCAACCTGCTCTTGCCCGCTCACCGAAAGTTCGCTATGGCATAAATACACTTTCTCCGTGACTCGACCCAGCAGATCTTGCATGAGTCGTTCTAACTGTTCTTGGTCCTGGAGTAGCTCGTCTTCGACCGTGAGCGGGTCACCGGACCAATGCCTAAGAAAAAGGGGCGCACCCCATAGCACCACGGCCCCGCCACCATTCCAGAGCGCTGAACCGGCATCCAGCCAAAAATGCCAACGATGGACTTGACGCGCCATTCGATATTGAAACGTGGTTGATAGCATCACGGCCTGGGCCTGGTGCTGAGCTGGATAAGGATTTGCGGTGATCGTGCCCTGCCGCAGGAGCTGAATAAACTGTTTCACCGATTCTGCAAGGGGTTCAGTGCGCGTCTGGGTTTGGCGGAGTCGAGCATCGATCTCCCAGTAGTGTTGGGCTGTTTCGATCAGTTCTCTGAGGACTGACAACTGATCGTAGCTGAGGACTTGAGCTGAGAAGAAATGCTGAATGGCTCGGTCTAAGACAAAGACAGGACTCAAGGTTAGATAGGGCTGCCGAGCAGCGGTCGATGGACCTTGCTGATCCAGCCAATCCAGAATCTTGCGATAGGCTGCGGTGGCCCGATAGCCGAGCCGATCCCAACGCGGGAATTGCTCAATGGGTAATAAACGGGGCTGGTCAGGGTGGGGGACAAAACAATAGTCTGCCAGTAGCCCCGCTCGAACTGGATCAATGTAGATTTCACTCTCTGTCCCAGTCCCTTGAGTGGTCAGAACCACCAGCATCTCTGCAATCTGTTCTTGATCAACGTGACGTCCTAGGCCAGGATAGATGAGCGTCAGCAACGTAAGTAAGGCCCTCACCATCGCCGTAGAATTCAGGGGGCGCTGATCCTGGAGCGATTCCACGTTGATGCCTTGGCGAGATAAAATTTCTCGGAGGGTGTACCGCGCAATGGTATCTAACCCAGGGCCAATCACTGCAATATCTTGGGGTTGAATCGCCCCCGACTGCACTGCAGCGCGGATGGTCTCAGCGGTCTGCCGCAGGAGCTGCGCTCTTGAGCTGGTCTGTAGAGAAACAATCTGCTCAGGCAGTTCTACTGCGGCATGATTGAGAAAGTCAATCACCGTAGGGGCCAAGGTGCTACCGAGTGAGACATTCGCCTCAGAGGTAAGGGTGCAGATTTGACAGCGATCGCAAATCTCTGCCAACACCGCCGGGTCAGCGCCCAGCCCCAATCGAATGGCCCCGTGGGGGTTATAGGTGAACCCTGCAGGCCGCTCTGCATCAAGCCAGACTTCAAAGAGCGTTCGGGTTATGGCCGGATAACTATCGACATCATCGGCCATAACGCCGTCAAAGCGTTCTAATAGATGGCCCTGATAGGTCGGATTCGGGAGCAGATAACGCCAAAATAGCTCCGTAACGATTCCATAGGTTAATAAGCCTTGGTTTAAGCACCAATCACGCCAAGCCACCAAATTCTTTCCCAGCAGATCCCAAGTGTTGGGTTTGTCATAGACAAAGCCTATCTGGAGCCGAGTTGGGGCTTCTTCTAAGGGGATGCCGCTAAAGGCCGCAAGCTGCATTAAATCCAAGGCCCGCCGAATCCAGCGATCTTGTCCAAGATTCTCAAACTGGCTTAGTGATTCCCAAAGAGTTGCATCCCAAAACTGTGCCGCCAGTTCCTGTTCAGTCTCTGGCCTTAACCGCACCGGGAAGTGGGCCTTGAGCGCTAGCGCCTCTGTAATCAGAGGCCAGAAGAGTAACACCTCATCTTCAAAAAAGCCCAGCGGCGTTGTCGACTTTACTATAGGGCTAGCGTTAAGCTGCCGCATCAACCGCTGTCGGTTGTCTCCATTGACGGCAAAGACCAGGAGGTTAGCCTCAGGCGTGGCGGCGACCGTCTCAGATAAATGGTCCACTAATGCCGTTGTTTTGCCACTACGGACAGGACCAGAGATCCAAAGGGGAGAAACATTCACCGGATTCGATTCTTTTTGCTAAAATCCATCATACTCAAATTATCGATGCAGTCTGTCAACCTTGGCTTGATTCAATAGAGGATACTTGAGGGATATTGTTTGCGGGTTTTAAACCCATCAAACAAGTCTTGACAGCACAGGATGAGGCTTAGGCATTCAGGCTCTAAGTCAATAGGGGCAGTAAGATTAGATCATCTGGATAATCGTTTTCCTATGCGTTCTCCCCTTATTTCTACCCTAAGAAAATCCATATTGGCTGTCGAGCGCTGGTACCAAGGGACACCTGAGCGGGCGTTGGAGGAGGCTTATCAAGCGGCAAAGGCTATTAAAGCCATTGAAGATCAGCATTTCGACGGTCAGCCCATTGGATTTAGTAGCCCTTACAAAGGGGCGGTGTCCACCTATTTCCAGACTGAACGAGACAAAAATCTGAGGACGATTCGGGTACGACTCAATGAGTACAAGGTGGGTACGGTCTTCGTCGATCTGTTCCCCGGCAAGCCTGAACCCTCTACGGTGATCGAGCGGGTGGTGGACCGCAGCAGTGGTGATGACTCTGATGCGGTCACGGTGGAAACGATTGCCAGTTCTGTTGAGCGCCAGTCACTCCTCGACAGGCTCACCTTTATTGATTCGATTCTCATCAACTACAGTGCAACTCGGCCTCCTCGGCCAAAGCCTCAGCCCCAACGGCAAAAAAGCAGCCTCATCGACCCCAATACCGTGAACGGGAAGACGGGAAAGTCCAATGGCTCCAAACCAAAGCAGGAATCAGTGCCGGTCTTGGTTTCGGTGCAGAACTCGCTCTATGAGGGAGAATTCACGTCAGATGATATTTCTGCAGACCCATCCAAGCTCGATAGCAGCAGTTTTATCCCTCGCTCCATCCTAAGAACGGCGAATCGCTTTCGCAAAGAACTCGATTCAGATCCTAATACTGAGGAGGATATTCTTAAAGACTTTAGAGTTTCTCGGACTCGTACCCAGGGGGCGGTTCGCTTTTTGTTGATTCTGGCCATTATACCCCTGCTGGTGCAGTCCTTTATGAAGTACGTCATTGTTGGCCCTGTGGTGGATCGCTTTCAAGCTCCTGAGAAGATTGAGATTATCATCAACCCTGAAGTTGAGAATAAAGTTTTTAACGATCTATCCCACTATGAGCAGCGGCTTAAGTTTCAAAGTCTAACCCGTGCCACGCCAATGGACGATGTTGAAATGAATCAGTTGCTCCGTGAGAGAGCCTCGGAACTGGCAGATGAATATCGCTGGGAACTCACGGAACCCGCTAAAAATATCATTGCCGATCTGTTTGCACTAAGCACCTTTGCCATTTTAATCGCGCGAGGACGGCAGCAAATCGAAGTTCTGAAATCTTTCTTTGATGAGATTGTTTATGGGCTGAGCGATAGCGCCAAGGCTTTCATTCTAATTCTGCTCACGGACGTGTTTGTCGGGTTTCACTCTCCCCACGGCTGGGAGGTGATTATTGAGAGTACCCTCTCTCATTTTGGGTTGCCCCTCAATCATAATTTCATCAACGTGTTCATTGCGACCTTCCCGGTGATGCTAGATACCGTCTTTAAGTACTGGATTTTTAGATATTTGAATCAAATTTCACCATCTGCCGTGGCGACCTATCGCAATATGAACGAGTAAGCTTCGATGTAGCATGATCACTATCCCGTCGTAATGAGTTTAAGTGCCGCAAGATACCTCCCTGCTCTGTCTACTCCAGCTTGCTAGTCCTGCCTTGCCGGTGGGAGCCTACAGCTATTCTGAGGGACTTGAGGGATTGATTGACGCTCGGATTATCGCTAATGCAACGGATCTGCAGCATTGGCTGACCCAGGAACTCACCTATGGCTCTGTACGTTTAGAAGCCGCGATTATGATACGGAGCTATCAAGCTGCTTTACAGCAAGATTGGGCACAACTAAAGGACTGGAATGCTTGGCTGACCGCAGCTCGTGAAACAGAGGAGCTGCGATCGCAAAGCCAACAGATGGGACAATCTCTACTCCGTCTTTTCCGTGACATTGAGCAGGATAATAGCCACGCCCGGCTCTCTCTCACTCCAGCCATTCTGCAGTCTCTCAAGCAAGACGGCTGCAATTTTGCCATTATTTTTGGCCTAGCGTCGGCACATTGGCGCATCGCTCAACAGGATGCATTGCTGGGCTATTTGCAAAGCTGGGCCACGAACTTGATTAGCGCTGGCATTAAACTGATTCCCATAGGACAAACCGCTGGACAACAAATGCTGTTTCAACTGCAGTCCACGTTGAATCAGGCCGCAGCCAACATCTCAACGCTGCCGGATGACGATCTCTATAGCTGTGGCTGGGGACTCGCAATAACGAGCATGAACCATGAGACCCAGTACAGCCGACTTTTTCGTAGTTAATCTAGGCTATTTACTGACGGATTCCCATAGCGTCCCTTCATGGCCGACCACATTGATTTGAACATTATCAAGATTGCTAACCTGAGTTGAAGATTCCCCCAATGATGCGCGGGTGGCACCATAACCGGCAACAAACATTGTGAAAGCCGCTGCCAAGGAGGCAACGATGACTAAATCTCCTGAAATACCCTGAGCTGCTTCTCCAGAGGACTGATAATTCATAAAGCTAATTCCAAACTTTGCTCTGGCTTTATGATCCCATGCCCAAACTGTATCAACGGATACTCTTTATATTTTTTTGTTATTGGCGAACGGAACTGCCTTGAATCGGTTGCAGAAATTGGTCAGCTAAAGAGATCGGCAGATTGACTTGGTGAGCGACAACACCATGACTGACACCCGCAAGTAGACCGAGCAGCGCAGAGAGTAAGACAGGGGTAAAGCTATTCATGGAGGCCCACATAGGTGATGTAGGAATTGTCTCGATTTGTGAAAAACGATTTTGTAGCAGTGTTGACATTCCTCAACATAAACAAAACCTTTCATGCGTTACTGGCACTGAATCTATGCAGATCACGCAATAGATGTGTTTTTGAGGGGAGTATGCCAAGGGCGCTGATGCCGAGAGCAGTCTGTTAAGATCCCTGGAGAGTCGTTGCGGCTCTTATTTTCGCTTGAATTTTCTATGGTTCCTGTCTATCCCGTCCGCCGATGACCTCCCTTGTGTCCTGTCGTCGGGGGCATCCCAATCCTTCGAGTCACCGCTTTTGTCAGCAATGTGGTGAACCACTTCAGTCATCCATGCCTGTTGGCAAGGTCATTGGCGATCGCTACTGCATCATCGAAGAGCTGGGTCGCGGTGGATTTGGGCAAACCTACCTGGTCGAAGATAGTAATCGCTTCAATGAACGTTGTGTTATTAAGGTTTTTGCCCCCGAAGTAGAAGGGCAAAAGGCGCTGAGTAAGGCCAAGGAGCTATTCAACCGCGAAGCTGGGGTTCTCTATCGGCTCGAACATCCCCAGATTCCGAAGTTTCGGGAATGGTTCATGGAGGAACCGTCGCTGTATCTGGTTCAGGACTATGTGGCGGGGCCGACCTATCAAGGGTTGCTCAAGCAGCGTAAACAGCAGGGCCAGCTCTTCTCAGAAGCTGAGGTCACTCTCTTTCTGAAGCAAATGCTGCCGGTCTTGGACTACATTCATGAGCGGGGCATGATCCATCGCGATATTTCGCCTGATAATTTGATCCAGCGAGACAGCGATCGCAAGCCTGTGTTAATCGACTTTGGAGGCGTCAAAGAAATCACCGCCAGCTTTGGGCATTTCGGCAGCAGTCCTCACAATGGCGTCACCCTGATCGGAAAGCCGGGATATGCCCCAGAAGAGCAAATTCGATTGGGCCGAGCCTCACCCGCCAGCGATATCTATGCGCTAGGGGTTACGGCTCTGGTGCTGTTGGTGGGTGAACGACCCCATGATTTTTTTGACCCCAATGCTTCAAGGTTCAAGTGGCAAAAGTTTGTACAGCTCAGCCCCGGCTTTGCGGAGGTGATAGAACAAATGGTAGCGTCCCATGCAGTGAATCGCTACCGTACTGCGACTCAAGTCCTGCAGGCGCTTAGGCATCTAGAAATTGCTGAAATTGTTGATGCTCCTCCAGGCATTGTTACCGCTCCGTCGGCCCCGCCGCCTCAAGCCCCGCTGCCGTCTGTGCCCTTTGCCCCGGCTGGGTCGGGCACTGATCGTGCTGACCCTGTCACCCAGCAAACCGTTATTGCCCAGGTCCACAACAGCCCTGAGCCAGTTGAGAAACCGAGAGGAGGTTGTGGTCATGGGTTGGTTAAGCTTTTGCAGGGGTGCCTAATCGCCGCAGCAATGATTACAGCGGGGGCATTTGCCTTTAATGCGGTTTATACCCGATTGCTGCAGCCTTCTACAGGCTCGACGCCCACCGAAAGCCCGGAGCCTCAGTCTCTTTCTCAGGATGAAAAAAATCGTAAAGATGACTTATTTAAGCGCTTGCGATCGCTCAATGTGGGGGTGACTTATTTCAGTCAGGTCACGAATGAAGCGTTTTATCTAAAGTACCCTAACTATGAGCGCAGGCCGCTAACAACTGGGGCAGAGGATGCTGAATTAAGGGCGCAGTGGGATCAAGTGGGGACTCAAGTTGTAGATGCGTTAGAGGCGGCGAGCGCCCCATCTCGGCGTCGCATTGGCCGCTATGGTCCATCCACTCGCCAAAATTTTGATACTCAACTGCGTCAGGCTCGGATTAATTCTCGTCAGTTCTATCGGGATGTAGATCGGCAATTTGAGCGGCAACTGCCCATGTATCGTGGGGTTAAGCTAGTCAATCAGAAAGGAGAGCAAATTTGGTTTGCGATCGCATCTGACCGCCTTCAGCAGCAGTTGAATTAGTCATGCGGTCCAATAGAATCTAACTCCAGCGCCTAATTGAGATTCTGCAAAATCGCATACTCCTGCAGTGGAAGACGCGGTTGATCGACTGTCGAATAAATTCTACAATCTGAAACTTCAGTGCTTTACCTCGGTCAATGGGGGGCACGATTTGAAAAATGGCTATAGAGATGTTCAAAATGGGGAAGGTGCTTGAGGAGCGGTTGAAAGACTAGGAACTGTGCCTTCCTAATCACCCAAGTTCTAGCGGGGTGTACGAAAAAAGCTCGGAACGTTTGTACTAAAGTGCCAAAACCATTGCACTGCCTCCCCAGCCCCCCAACTTTGGGGGGAGAGTCTTCACACGTTTCAGTCATTGGCGCAACGAGCAAACAGGAATGTTCACACTCGAACCTGGAGCACTGGCATCTCAGTGACAACGGAGCCTGTACTCCGGTGAGCTTTGACAATGGTGCGTGTCCAAGCAGCAATATATAAAAGCGTTCTCCCCCCAGGATTGGGGGGCTGGGGGGGCAATGCAGAAGCGTTTGCAGCTTTATGCAAGCGAACTATTTACTGGAGGGCGCGGTTTTTTTCGTTCACCCGTTCTAGCGAATCAAAAGCTGGCTAGTCATAGACAGTACTAGAATAGGTCTATGTCTGACCTATATAATTACCGTGCCATCTTTATCTCAGCCGATGAAGCCAGCACCATCACTGCTGATATCGATCTTGGGTTCGGAGCTTGGCTTTATCACGAAAAGTTGCGGCTCATGGGCCTCAATCTTCAGCCATGCAAAGCTGAAGAGAATCCGGAAAGACTGACAGCAAGAGACTTTGTGCGAGAATTGCTCACCGATGGCGATGCTATCGAAATAACAACTTACAAGGATGCCATTAACCAAGATGGACATTGGCAAGCGGAAGTCGTTTTGTCCGATGGCCGCTCATTAAATCAGGTTCTAATGGATGCTGACTATGCAAAACAAAGTTGACTCTTAGTTAGTGTCTCGATTTATTTGCCGCCCGAAAAAACTGATGTCAAGATGCCTGCTCAGTAAAGCTTCTAGAATAAAACAGGATCCCGTGGCGAGTCACTAAAGACACTCAATTGAAATCATTACGCAGGATGGAACCGAAAAGAGAAAGTTCGGCAATTTGCCAACGACAACACAGAGCAGCAAGCTGATCTGAGGTAATTCCTAGACGGTTATAGAGCGTTGTTGTTGAGAGGGTTGTAGCCATTTAATTTTCTCTGTTTCTCATCCGCTTTTACAACTAGGATACAAACTTAGGGATGCCGGGGCACTGATCCGCTACACCATAAGCGGTATCTGCGGATCAAACGATAGGCTCGGCGAGAACAGGTGATTTAATACCAGCATTAACCCGGTAAACCTGCTCTAGAAACCATCAATGATTCACCCGCTTTAGTTCATACTCATAACTGACTTCGACTGATTGGCTATCACCCTCAAGTTCGTCTTCGATTCGAGTCTTGACTAGCGCCTGATCATCAACAGTCTCAGCAGAGAAGACGGCCTCACATTCTATATCATGAGCAGAGATAGAAGTGTAAAGAACAGGCCGACCCATCAAGCTGGGCAGGCAAAATTTGTCGAGCAGCGTCTGCCAATGTGCCTGAATGCTTTGACTCGTTTCGAGCGAAAAGGGGGCATCTTGACTTTGCCGGAGAGCAGCGTCATTCCAGACGCGGTAATCCATAATAAATTCAATCACTAGCAAGCTGGGCGACTCTTGCCAAGCTAAGTTTTGGGTCTGAGTTCTCCACCAAGATTCATTCGGCAGTGCTTCAGGTTCTACGCCCGGTAGAGGGTCATCTGGATACTCAAAACTTCCCTCTACACTCCAATCTACAGCCTCATCATCAAGGTAATAGTTGATCACTGCTTTTAACCAAGAAGGATCTGAGCCAGAAGCATTTTTACAAACGGCATATTGCTCACAAAGCGATCGCAGTGCATCGCTGATCTCGGCTTGAATGGATTGATTCTCGTGCTGGAGCCTGCAAGAGACTCGTTCAACTTCTCGCTCAATGATGAGCGTTCCACGGAGCCAATGCGAAGGAGCGCAAGCGATCGCCTCTGTAATCAGTTGAATATATAGAGCATTGTATTTGTGGGCGTCTTCAAGCATTGTTTAATTCCTTGACCGCCGCCTGATCACAACTGAGCATAAACCAAGCCCCGTGACGATTCCTCCACCAAGGAATAAGAAAAGCATGGGTGTAGGGGGCAGTTGATTGATCGCCCTAGTCGAGGTCAGCACTAATCCAGTGGCGAAGAGTCTAAAAGATAAAGCGGGTATCAACTTAAGGCGGGACAGCTTATGTGGCATAGGTTTAAGCTTTAACCTTGCTGAGCTGATGTTGCAGCCAATTTGATGTGCCAAGGGGTGACCTAAGGTGTCCCGCTTTACG
>JBHJNL010000072.1:0-4492 GCA_050330855.1 Thermosynechococcaceae cyanobacterium
GGGTGTGGGGGCGACTCTCATTACTGCCACAGCAAGGACACGGATGTGAGAACAGATCCATAACGCAACTAAATTTAGATTGTTGTAACTCCTGATCGCCTCTAAAGTATATACAGAAAGGGTTGTTCTATCCCATGTGACGGAACCAGTGCCCGGTTGCACACAGCCAGTTTAATCCTAATCTTCAGAGGATTATGACTTGGGTAAGAACTTTGCCATCAAGGCGACGGAGCGAGAGTGGAATGATGGGTTCAAATTCAAGCCGCAACCTTTAGATTTTCTTGCCAGACTCTCGGACCTTTTGCACGGCGAATCTCTCGCCAAATTTGCGTGGCGGCTAGAGCGCCATCCCCTGCCGCCACGACGACCTGATTAAGTCCCACTTTTAAATCCCCGATCGCAAAAATCCGCTCATGGGAGGTACGGCCCATTTTGTCTGTGACCAGGTTGCCTCCCTTCATCTCTAATTCAATGCCTTTGAGATAGGTATTGTGATAGCGAGATCCCATTGAGATCAGGCCCGTTTCTAATGCAATGGCCGAACCATCCACCAGTTCTACACCGGTCATCTGGTGGTTTTCCCCCAAAAATTTCTGGATGGGGGTTTCCACGAGACGGTAGCCATACTCTTGCAGTTGACCGCGCATCTGGGTGCTGACTTCAAACAAGCCGTGGGTAAAGATCGTGATCTTGGGCGTAAACCAACTGAGGTTAAAGACCATTTCTTCAATACTGGCTTCATTGCCTGCAAAGAATCCGCAGAGTTTGTCGGTCATTTCATAGCCATCGCAGACCATGCATACATGGAGGTTGTACCCGGCATAGTCATAGACATTTTGCATATCGTCTAGGGGCAGCAGATTGTCGATGATGCCGCTGGCGACGATCAGATAGTTAGACCGGAACCTCACATGGCGGCTGTTCTGGCGACCGACTTTGACTTGAATGGCAAAGGCATCCCCTTCGTCGGTGACCTCTTCTACATAGCCGTCGAGGAAATCTCCCGCTATGGCGTCATAGTGCTTCTTTCCCTGTTGCAGCAGTTGCCGACCGGGGGTATCTGGTGGTAGACCCAGGTAGTTGTGTAATTCTTGCATCCAAAAGGAGCGAGCTTTGCCCTTATCAATAATCAGACTAGAGAGGCGGAACCGCTGCAGGTAGATCCCGGCAGACAGACCGCCAGCGCCACCCCCGATCACAATGGCATCGTAGCGGTGGTCAAGCTGGGGGGCGAGGTTGTTTTTGTTGAGTTTCATTGGGGGTGCCTCTGGGAGTGCGATCTCGTTGAAAAATGGGCCGGGTTGATAGAGGGGTTTGAAATAGTGAGTTTGGCTCTGCGTTGGCCCCCAAAATCCCCCAGGATGGGGGACTTTGATTGCTTGCCTACCCTACTGCGGTTAACTCTGTCATCAGTTCAGCGACGGGGATGATTTTCTGGGCACGTCCGGCGTTGGCTCCGGCGAAGACGAGGCCGTTTTCGACATCGCCCCGTGCGGCTCTATCCAGTGCCTGCACAATGCAGTAGGTTTCTTGGGTGTCTCGACAGCGGCAGACGTGTAAACAGCTTGTCAGGCAACGCTTTTCTAGGTCAGGGGAATTTGCGATTGCCCGTTCAGCAAACAGATTCCGCAAGGCTCGTCCCGGCATTCCCACGGGGCTGGGTACCAAGACCACATCTTCGGGGTGGGCATGGAGGTGAAATTCTTTGTAGCGCAGGTCGGCATCGCATTCGTCGGTGGTAATAAATCGCGTCCCAATCTGGACACCGCTGGCCCCCAACGCCAGCATCCTGTCAATATCGGTTCGGTCCCACACTCCGCCTGCTGCAATTACAGGAATCTCTGTACTGACTTCCTCTCGAAGGTAATTCGTGAGTTCGGGAATCACCTGTTTGGCTTCCAGTTGGGGGCTATCGAGATCTTCGAGTTTGGCCCCTAGGTGTCCCCCAGCCGTTTTGGGGTTTTCAACAATAAAGGCATCGGGCAGGCGGTGATGTTGGCGCTGCCATTTTTGGCAAATTAGTTTCGCGGCCCGCAGACTGGAGACAATCGGCACCAGTGCAACTTCGGGAGACTCTTCAGTAAAGGCGGGTAAGCCGAGAGGCAACCCTGCACCGGCAATGATTAAATCGGCTCCGTGTTCGATGGCGGTGCGAACTAGGGTCTCGTAATCTTGGGCGGCGATCATGACGTTGATGCCAATGATGCCGTCGGGACTGAGGGCGCGGGCAGTGTTGAGTTCATCAATGAGGGCGAGCCGATTGGCTTCAAAAAACAGCTCTCTTCTTTTGCGACCCATTTTTTGATTTGGGTCGAAGTAGGGGGAGTTCAGCCCCAGGCCTACGGCGGAAATAATGCCGATGCCGCCTGCATTAGCGACGGCGGCGGCGAGATTGGCCCCGGAGATGCGGATGCCCATGCCGCCTTGAATGATGGGGAAGCGGGCGGTGTATTGACCAATGCGTAGGGCGGGAAGCATTTTCATATTTTTTTCCTAATAAAGTATTACACTTGCCCCCTAGCCCCCCAATTCTGGGGGGAACGGATCAAGATGGGGGGCTGCCACAAGAGTCGTGAAGACAGAAGGAATATGGGGTGTTTGAGGTTTTCCTTAATGGTCTAGGGGCTAAACCCGCGCTTGATCGGGTAGTGGGCCATCTGCCAGGTGACCATTCCCCCTTGGAGGTTATAGACCTTTTGATAGCCTTGCTTGACTAACCATTTCGCGACGGGGGCGCTGCGGTGGCCGGACAGACAGGTGATCGCAACGGGCTGATCTTTCGGTACCGTTTTGAGGATGCGATCGCGTCCCAAATTTCGCGCCCCTGGAATATGCCCCGTCAGATATTCCAGCTTGCTGCGAACATCAATGATGGTGAGCTGAGATTGACGCGATCGCAGTTGACTCGCGGTTAAATTACCGAGGCTTGTCAGTTCTGTGGACTTGTTTTTTTGTTTGGTTTTCATCTTAAATTTTTTTGAGTGACGATATGAATTGTGAAATGACTAGAGATTAAACTTGGCAATGCTTTCAATACGATGTACTTTCAACAGACTCAAAAGTGTTGCACTCGCCCCCTAAATCCACGCCACTTGCCTCAAGTCGCGGTCGGACCCTGCGTCGGCGCAAGACGCAAGGGAATGCCGACTAAGAGAGGGGAACCCGCCCCGTCGCGGAGCGTTCCGCCAGGAATACGCAGTGGCTTCCCACCAGTGGGGGACTTTACTGGTTTTTCCCAACCTTTAGCTTTGGTCCGCCACGGCCTGCCATTCTTGAATCGCCTCCGGTGACACATTGAGCGCCACGACGGAGCCGTCGGTCGTGGGCAAAGCAAGTCGGATAGGCATGACATCAGAAAGCTGGGACAAAATCGGCTGCAGATCGTACTGGCCCACGTTGGGACTGGCCGGAGTCTCTTCATAGATCTCATTTGTGACATCAACGGCGGCGAAGGTTTGCCCCATTGAGGTTGCGATCGCCAACGGATGGGGATGCTCTAGTTCCACTGCACCGGGGAACCCCACCAGCCGCAAGTTCAGGGTCACTTCGCCAGCGGGACGAATGCGCTTAAATGAGATCGCCTGCCAGCTCATGCCATTGAGATCCTTGAGAGCCTGTCGGGACTGGTACAGCATCTGGTTCGCGCCTTCTTCCTGTTGCGAAATCATGGCCGCAGCGGGTGGGGCCGCAAATCGCCCCATTCCAAACAGGACTAGTAAGACCAAAGCCCCTAGCAACAGGAACCAAGACAGCGTTTGACGAACGCGACACCCAATCATTTGTAATCCTCCTAACTTTGATTCTGGCGAACAACAGCAAAGAAAACGCTACTGCGGCGCCCCACTCCATTGACCGCGACCCATGCCGCTCATCCGAACGGGCCTCCTGCTTTCATACATGGGCCTGAGTCACCGAGAGCCTGAAGATGACTACTGATTAACCCACGATCAAAACTCTCATTGAACGGTGACAGTGCCCATCATGCAGTCAAATAACTGCATGGCAATATAATTATACTACAAATAAATCAATCGCACAGTCTGAATTGATCGCGATAGGAGTATTGAGTATGAAACGTCTAATGTTCAGGGTCGAAAGCGCCTCATCGGTCCAGTCTCTGATGACCATCAGCATTAAACTGAAAGTAGGGAAAGGGCTATGATTGTGGACCCGTCCATCTACGTCTTTAAGGGTATTCCCTTCACAAAGGGAGCGACTCTGTCCCTGATCTCTTTCGGCGGGGAGAAGGGCAAATTTATCCTCTCAGATTTCCACCTACAACGGGTAAAACCCAATGGAACCCATTCGTATCTTTTACTTCTCTGATGTTCTCTGTGTTTGGGCTTATATTGCTCAAATTCGGTTGGATGAATTGGGTACCAACTTAAGGCGGGACAGCTTGCCCCGCATGGATTTTAGCTTTTGCCTGATAGAGTAAGCGCTTCAGCCATTTTCGTTAGATAAGACCCACACTAAAGTGTCCCGCTTTAAG
>JBHJNL010000073.1:0-6604 GCA_050330855.1 Thermosynechococcaceae cyanobacterium
TGCATTTGTTGCTCAATATCACGGGGGTAAGGATTCATCTAAAACCACACAAGGGCAGGATGCTTAGACTACCACTCTCCCATTCATATTCTGGATATTATTTAATCCACGATCCTTAGCTCTCTTCGTTCGGTCGAGCTGGGGTTGAGCTATCACGATATTGGCACCGGGATGATCAGCCTCTGGTCCAAGATCGGGTAGCCTCAGCACAATTTTATCGACAGCGTTACCACCGCTGTCTTTCAGCGTTTGCTGCACTTGAATCTCGTAATCAACGTAGTGGACTGTAACAACGTTCTCGTTTTTGAGGTCTTCTGGGATGCCAGATAGGTTTCCTTGCTGGTCATATTTGTAAAACTCACCATTGATAATAGCCTCGCCTTTGATCTTCCCGATCACAATCAGGTCCGCTGTTTGTACCAACTGACTTAGATCTTCGGCATAGGCATACATCGCCATATTGCCAAACTGCTGAGCTACGACTTCGGCTTTAGCTCTATGGGACTTGACCCTTTGCTCTTGTACGCCTTGCTCTGCCGCAATACCAGCGAAAGCAGTACTGAGTAGCAAGAGGAGAGCAGCGATAGGTTGTCGATTCATTTATTTCGATGTAGCCATAATGCGAACCAGATAATAGCGATCGCCCCTTCTGCCCTGGAAACGATAAGTAGGTGGAGATAATTAAACGTTGCCCTGAAGCCCAGAAAGCCCTGCTGCATCGTGATCGGGATGTTGATTAGTTTGAAGCATCTACTTATTGTCCGCCGCCAACACTGACAGACCGTGCCGCCAACTCGCAGCAGTGAGCCACAACAATTTCATCGAAGCTAGGACCGACTTGCTGGCTGTCATAGATGATTTGATAGCGATCGCCCCGTTTACCCACAAAGATCAGACGATTGTTCAAGCCGTAAGGTTCATAGGCTTGATCCAACCCATAGGGCATCCGCAGATCAGTCCCGTCATCAATAACCTTAGAAAAGAGAGGGTCAGAAAATTCCCAAACGATGCGATCTCCGATCTTTTGCAGAGATTGATGCGGAAACAGCTCCGTAATGGCCCACTGCGTACTCAAAACCGTTTGATCTCGTCTCAGCTCAAACCGATCCAACAGCAAAAAAGATTGATGGGTCGTGGAGTAGATTTGAGAACCATCATTCAGCGTGTGATAGAAGCTGCTGCTACCGGCTAACGCATCAGTCGGTTTTCCGAAATTTTTCTGTTCTTCAAGATTGCGGCTTTCAGACCGAAAGCGTTTGTAACAGGCAAGGCTCTCAGCCGCATTCCCGTGATAGCCAGCTTGGGAGAACTCACATTCTTCCCATCGTAAGCCTACTGATTCTGGAGACACCGTGGATAGTGGGTTCCATATTTTGGGGTCCACTTCATTCTTCCCTCTGAAGAGAATTCAGAACCTCAATGGTTGTACATAAGTCGGTGTATTTGTAATCGTTAGGCATCACTTTTCAAGCCTCGATTGTTTCTCCACCGATATTTACGCTGATATTCACGGCGCTGCTTCGTAATTTCGTATAAAACGATTCCAGATGTAGTACCCAGATTAAGACTCTCGATCATGCCAAACATTGGAATGCTCACGCACATATCGCAGTGCTCTACGGCAAGGTCGCTGATGCCCCTAGCTTCATTGCCAAACCATACGGCTAACTTGGTGTAAGTGGTGTAGTCAGCCTCATCTAGAACGACATTTTTGATTCCTTTTCTATGTGGAGATGTGACAATGGACACAAAACGGTTTTGTTCGAGGTGATCAATGCACGCTTCGGTGCTATCGAATCTCTTGACAAAGCTCCATTTGATTGCGGATACAGAGGTTTTTGAGAGCGATTTTGCCTCTCGCATTTCTTGCCAATCGTCTGGTAAGGCTTTTCTTGGATCTACAATGTAAGCCTTTTCTACACCTAAAGCATTGACGTTCCTGATGATGGTGCCAATGTTCTTGATATCGCTTGGATCTTCAATCACAGCGATTAAATTTTTGCATCGGTACTCTTTTATTTCATCTGCGCGTTGTCGGACAGAAATCTTTTGCTTCTTTGCGTTTTCCATAGGTCTTTGATTCGTATCGATTTGCTGCCTAACGGTTGATCATCAGGAGCGCGAGAAAAATCGAGAAAATCATAAGGGGTAGCTTGAATCGGGTGTCCCTTGCAAGGCATTGGTTGCAGACAGTGACTAATCTGGACCTTGCTGAGGTTCAATCACTTCTCGCACACGATAGATCTGCCGTCCTTGGGATTCATGATAGGTCCGCATGACCAGCTCTGCCAGTAGACCAAAGCTAAACAGATAGATGCCTCCTAGCACTAGCAACACTGCCAAGGTGAGCAGAGGGCGATCGCCAATGGTTTCTTGTCCAACAATTTTGATGTATGTAAGATGGGCACCAATCACCAGCCCCACAAAGGTTGAGCTCAAACCAAACCAGCCAAACGCGTGCATGGGTCGGGTTAAAAAAGTTTTCATAAAGTAAACCGTGAGCAAATCCATCAGCACCCGAAAGGTCCGACCCAAGCCATACTTGCTCACCCCATACTGCCGCGCATGGTGATTGACCTCTAGCTCTGCAATCTTGGCCCCTTCAATGGCGGCAAGGGCTGGTAAAAACCGATGGAGTTCGCCATAGAGATTCATGTCGGCCACTAACTCAGCTCGATAGGCTTTTAAAGAACAGCCATAGTCATGGAGGCTTACTCCCGTCACCCGACCGATCAATAAATTGGCAAGCTTTGAGGGTAGGCGACGAGTCAAGGCTTTATCCTGGCGGTTTTTGCGCCAGCCACTCACCACGTCATAACCTTCGTTGAGCTTCGCCAGCAGCTTCGGAATATCTTGAGGATCGTTCTGCAGATCACCGTCTAAGGTGACGATGATTCCGGCTCTGGCGTGGTTGAATCCCGCTGACATAGCAGCAGTCTGACCGTAGTTGCGGCGCAGTAAGACCACTCGCAGATCAGCTCGATCTTGAGCCAGCTCTTTTAACAGCTTGACGGTGCCGTCTGTTGAACCGTCATCAACGGCCACGATTTCGTAGGGCAGGTGGTGTTGGGTGAGGGTGGATGCGATCGCATCCACCAAATAGGGTACACTCTCCACCTCGTTATAAAGCGGCACCACCACTGACACCTGTAGCGTATCGGTGCGGAGCGTTGAGGAATCAATCAGTGAAACATTTCCATTCATGGGAGCAGCCAAGACGACCCGTCTATTGTAGGGGTCATTTTTGATCCTGAATCAAACTTAGCGATCGACAGACCCCATAATCACATCGACGCTACCGAGAATCGCCACCACGTCAGCAACCTTACGGCCCTTGACTAGCTCTGGCAGCACCTGCAGATTGTTGAAGTCAGGGGCACGAATCTTCCAGCGCCACGGGAAGACATTCTCGTCGCCAATCAGATAAATGCCCAACTCCCCCTTGCCTGTTTCCACACGGGCATAGAGTTCACCTTCCGGGATTTTAAAGGTTGGAGCCAGCTTTTTACCAAGGAACTGATAGTCAAACTCATTCCACTTCGACTTCTTGCCCTCCATCATCCGCTGGGCCTCTAGGTTCTCGTAGGGGCCACCGGGCAAATGCTCCAGTGCTTGCTTAATAATCTTGACCGACTCCCGCATCTCTCGAATACGGAGGTAATAGCGAGCAAGGCAGTCCCCACCGGTTTCCCACTGCACTTCCCAGTCAAAGTCGTCGTAGCACTCGTAGCTATCGACCCGACGCAAATCCCAGTTCACCCCAGAGGCCCGCAGCATCGGCCCCGAAAGCCCCCAATTGATAGCATCTTCGCGGCTAATGGTGCCCAGCCCTTCTAAACGGCGCTGAAAAATAGGGTTGTTGGTAATAAGCTTCTCGTACTCATCGACCTTGGGCAAAAAGTAATCACAGAAGTCGAGGCATTTTGATACCCACCCATAAGTAAGGTCCGCCGCGACACCGCCCATTCTGAAGTAGTTGTTATTGATAAACCGCATCCCGGTGGCGGCTTCAAACAGGTCGTAGATCATCTCCCGCTCCCGGAAGATATAGAAGAACGGAGTTTGTGCGCCTACGTCTGCCAAAAACGGACCGAGCCAGAGCAGGTGATTGGCAATTCGATTTAGCTCCAGCATAATCACGCGGATATAGCTGGCCCGCTTCGGTACCTTGATATCGGCTAACTTCTCTGGTGCATTGACCGTGACGGCCTCATTGAACATCCCCGCCGCATAATCCCAGCGACTCACGTAGGGGACAAACATTATGTTGGTGCGGTTCTCGGCAATCTTTTCCATGCCGCGATGCAGGTACCCGATCACGGGTTCACAGTCCACCACATTTTCGCCGTCGAGGGTAACCATGAGGCGCAAAACACCGTGCATCGAAGGGTGGTGCGGCCCCATGTTAAGCACCATGGGTTCGGTGCGGGTTTCAAGAGTTGGCATAGGTTGAGAATGTCCCTGTAGCGCAGACTGTTTTTTATATGGTACAGATTTCCCGCAAGGGAATCTAGATCTAACTCACAGAAGAAGTGATCTTAACCCCAAAGCGTTAGGCCTTTGAGTGATGAATCAGATGGCGTTTTACCCAGCAGAGAAATCCCATACCCAAACAGAACGGCGAGGGGCGCAGAGATGGCTGAGCGCCAAATCGGCGGGAAGCTTAACCAGCCGAAGGCAGACCCAATGGCAAGGAAGGCAACCGACGCGAGAACGCCATAGAATGCCCCCACTGCGTTGATGCGAGGGAAGAGAACCCCCATTAAGAACAGTCCCAGCAGCGGCCCTAAGAACATCGCCGTGTACTCTACCAGGAACGGCAGCAGTGATTCGCCTGTTGAAGCGGCATAGAACGCTGAGAGGATACCAACAACGCCCCAAATCACAATCCAGGTGCGGGCAACCTTGAGATAGTAGGCTTCGCCCTTCTGTTGACTGGAATAGCGCTGGTAAAAATCCACCACAATACAGGTTGACAGCGAATGAAGGGCTGAATCAATGGATGACATCGCAGCGGCAAAAATGGCGGCAACCAGTAAGCCCGACGCAACAGGGGGAACTTGATTTTGAATAAAATAGGGCAAAATTTGATCCCCTGTGACGCTTTCAGGAAGGGGGCCACTGAGGGTATAAAAACCAAACAGGAGTACCCCAAGAAATAGCGTGGCAGCAACGCCTATAAACCCGGTGAACCAACCTAAAAGAATGGCCTTCCGTCCTGATTGGATATCGGCACAGGAAACATATCGCTGCACGGACTGCTGATTGGTACCGGCAACGGCAAAGGCAAGGGTTCCATAGGCCAATAAAGCGGTGGGTAGCGATCGCAAAGATTCAGGATCCCAAGAGAGGTTAATGACCTGGAGCTTCCCCCCTTCGCTGGCGGCGTTCCAGAGCGCACTAAAGCCTCCCTCGGCCCCTGAGGTCGCAGCCCAAATCCCGGCAATAAGGCCGACAAAAATCATCGCAAATTGCAGCACATCTGTCCAAACCACTGCGGCGAGTCCCCCAGCCACGGTGTAGAGAACGGAAACAATACCCACCAGCAAAATGGCAACATCGGTAGGCATTCCGGTGACGGTGGCTAGGACGAGGGAGGCACCATAGAGCAGCGCCCCCAGACGGGCCACGACAAACAGCAAAAAGCAAAGGGAGCCAAGGGATCGAGTTTTTGCGTCAAAACGGCGCTCTAAATATTCGTAGGCGGTGGTTAGGTTGAGCCGAATGAAAAACGGCAGCAGCAGCACAATGACTAAGCCGTAGCCAATCAGATCGCCAAGCTGAAGCTGCAGCCACAGAAAGCCGAAGCCGTAGCCTTCACCAGGACCGCCAAGGAGCGAAGCGGCTGAGAAAGAAGTGGCAATGATGGAAATGCCGATCGCCCACCAAGGGATCTGTCGTCCGCCTCGAAAGTACTCATCGGTATTCTTTTGTTTTCGACTCGTCACCGCTCCAATCCAGAGTAGAAGTGCGCCATAGGCGGCAACAATGATCCAATCGATGGTAGTCATAAGCTCTAGCGCTAACGGTATGGGTAGTCTCCTTCGTCTTTCTGGATCTAGAAAAGTTCCTGAAAAGAAGGCTATAAAGGGGTTCGGGCTGCTGGCTATTCTACGCGATGAGCGGTCCGACGCCTAGAAGAATAGGTATAAATTGACAAACGGCGTTGCAAGAGAAGCAACCGTGGTGGAAAAACGCTATTTTTTGAGGACTGATACCATAGTCTCAACGTCTCCGAGGCCGGTGCTATGTCCGTTGCTATTACAGAGGCAATTACGACGCTTGCAGAAGCAGAACGGCGGTTTCAGTTAACCCGAACGGAAGACGAGCTGTTTTTTCCAGAGTGGTCTATCGATTTGCCCAGCCTCACAGCGACAGAAAAAATGGAGCTAGAGGCGATGCGTCGTCGGTATCTATATCAACGCTCTGAAGGTCATCTACTCGAAGGGACCATTACGCTTTTATTTGCCTCACCATTGCTGACCATGGGATACAGCTTAAAGCGGGACACTTTAGTGTGGGTCTTATCTAACGAAAATGGCTGAAGCGCTTACTCTATCAGGCAAAAGCTAAAATCCATGCGGGGCAAGCTGTCCCGCCTTAA
>JBHJNL010000074.1:0-3392 GCA_050330855.1 Thermosynechococcaceae cyanobacterium
TTCAGTCCAGTGATGGCTCGTGTCAGGCGGTCTTGGTTGAGAATCCGTTCGTGATTCAGCATGGGTAGGTCACTATGAGACTTCTTGCTATTATCCACTATTTACCAACAGGTCTAATAAGCCTATGCTGCATCTGAACTCTGGGACAGTAAAAACGGTTGCTGCAGCCCTGACAACAGCTACAAGAAACCCCCACTTGATATAGTTGAATATCTCATTTATGTCATTAATAGGATATCTATTGTAGGCGAAAACATACCTGTCCACCTACTTTTTTGGATTTCATCACCTAACATTTTGGATGTCTGTGATGAATAGAATATGTGCTATTTAAATTCTTTTGACACCTCGAAAAATCGCTACTGATTTAGCTTCTCCTACTCGATCGCAACTCCATTTACAGTCGCCGCTACTCGCTGACCCACTAGTTCAGCCTTTGCCGCTGCTCGCTCTCGCTTTCGATGCGCCTTAAAATGCTGCTGCCACAAGGCCGGAGCATTCAGCGTCTCACCCCCATGATCTGTCAGTCGCTGCCGCACTTTACACAGCACGGGCGTATTCACACACATCCCCGAAATAATCACCTGGCCCTTGGTTAAGGCAGGCAACTCCTGCAGCAAATCTCGCCCGGCTGCCTCCACACCATACTTGAGGCTGTCCTGATCGACGGGGTTCACAATCCGCATAATGAACTGGCTCATGCACTGAGACAAGACATCAGAATCCAGCTTGCCGGGGCGCTGCGTAATCAACCCCACCCCCAAGCCAAACTTGCGGCCTTCACTCAAGATCGTGCGGATCACAGCCTTGCAGCGCGACGGCTCATGGGCCGGAGCAAAGCGGTGGGCTTCTTCTAGCAAGATAAATACCGGATAGGGCAGATAGCTTTCATCTTCAGGGGTATTGTTCTCTTTAAGGGTGTTCATCCGAGCTTGATTAGCCTGTCGCAGAATCGCCGCGCAGATCACCTGCTGCTCTTCTTGACTGATTTCATTCATTTGCAAAATGGTGACCTGCCCCGGTTCAAATAAATCGCGGGGGGCCAGATGCTCAAAGGCATGGAAATAGGGCGATCGCATCAGCTTTTCCAGCTTCCATTCCAGCGCTAAAGCCGAGGAACCCTGCTTTTCGTTGCCGTTATCATCTTCAACGGTGTCGGCCTGATTGACGGCAAAGATTAAATCCTGGATGTCCCAGCGCTTATCTTTGCGAATGTTGCCAAAGGCTTTGTTGAGAATGGCCTGTTGGCGATCGCTCATCTCCGGCAGCAGCATCAAAATATCGGCATAGTCCAGCGATGAAATCCGAATCTTGACGTCTTCGGGCTGCAGAACCTTTACGAGCGGCGCATAGCCATCGTCACCCTTAAAGGCAGGATGGCCCCGCATTTGCTCTAAAGTGCCGTACTCTCCGTGGGGGTCAAAAATCAGAACTGCAGCGCGATTATGGGGCAGCAGCAGCTCCTCAATTAAAACCCCTGCGGTGTAAGACTTCCCGGAGCCGGTTCCCGCCAAGATTGCCATGTGAGTACTCACCAGCTCCTTCACATCCAGGCAGATGGGGACTGCATTAGCCTCCCGCAATAGCAGAGAACCAACAGCGGCAGATCCCACCTCACCTGACTGCTTTTTATTGAGGACTTGGCGCAGCATTGCGTCGTGGGCCATGTATACCTTTGCCCCTGGTTCGGGGGGCTGACGAGGGTTCATAAATCCCAGGCTCGGATGGAAGTAGCCCACCACATCGACCGCCACTTCGTAGAGTTCAGGGCTAGCGTGTTTGAAGCCAATCAGGGCCGCGATGGTGCTGGGGTCAATTTCAGTGTCGGCAAACATGCGATCGGGCAGATGATCGACCAGGGTGCAGGCCGAGATTTTGCCGAGAATATCGAGGGAGTCTTCACCGAGTTGAACTAAGCGATAGAAGACGAATTCGCCTATTTTGATGTGTTCTGTATCTGCGGTAATAAACACATATTGGTTGCCGTGGTCGCCTGGGCCTTTCACTGTGCCGATGGCTTTGGCTTCAGAATGCTGTGTTTTCACCCTCTATCCTCGCTATTGACATTTAGATGACATAGTAGTCGAGGTCAGGAAAAACGCCCAATTTTCTTAACGCCGATTCGCCAGTCTCCTTAATAGAAGTTTTCCGAGAGCCTGAATTTTCTCGCGAAGAGGTTGAGGGATCTCAGTAAACGGCATCTTCAGTTCTAACTGGAGAGATTCGGATGTACTACTCTCCTGATTATCCGTCGTACTCTCCTGATTGCCAGGTACTAGCTCTCCAGATAAGCTTTCACTACCTGTACTACTCCCCTGATTAGCAGGCTCTAACTCTCCAGATAAGAATTTAGGAGCAAGAGTGTAATAGGTAGCTCTTCCTCTACCATTGGACTCAAGCAAACCTATGTCTCTCAATCGAGTCAGCTTTCTACTGGCATCGAGAGTATCTACCCCGTTTGCGACACGGTACATCCAGTTATCGATACGGCCTTCTTGGCGCACAATTACTAAGGCTCTAGCATCTTCATTTGACAAACAACCATGGTCTCGAAACTGTTTTAACCACACAGTGTCTTCTTCGCTAAGCAGATTATGATGCCAGAGAGTAAGGCAGAAGCAGTCTTTCTCTCTTTGAGAATTAAACTTAGGAATCGTTAGATTTGCCTCACGCATGGTTTCAAGCATGACTTTGCCACCAGTACCTTTCGTTTCGGCAAAGCCAGTTTCATGAAGAACAGCAGCAATTTTTTCGTTCCGGCTCAGAGAGCCTGGTTGATCAATTTCATCAATGGGCTTGAGGGAATAGCCAGGATTGTGAATTTCGAGGCGATCAGCATAGCGAATAATCTGGACTGGGCTAGCAGCACGATAATTACGGTGCATGACCGCATTCACAATTGCCTCACGAATTACATTCCGTGGGATTAGAGGAGTTTCCTGACGCTGTAAGCCGTTCTCGTCAAGATGGAAGGATTTAGGTAAATCGTTGATAACTAGAGTTGTGAGGCGTGGAATGGCTAATAGTAAGGGTTCCCTAATTTCGGTCACACCTTTGTAGCGTTCATTTGGATCTGCAACCCATTCGGTTCCTGAAATTAGAAGGTAGTCGATGCGGTGCATGGGGAAGTATCTCTGCAGGGCAACCGCTTTCCCGAAAAGAATCAAGCCTCCAACCGTGGGGCAATAGGTTTGAGAGTTTTGAGGGTGTCGTGTAATCGCGTTGAGGGCATACAGCAAATCTTGGTCATCCAAGGCAAGTTCTGCAGCATTTAGGGGATACAGCTTAAAGCGGGACACTTTAGTGTGGGTCTTATCTAACGAAAATGGCTGAAGCGCTTACTCTATCAGGCAAAAGCTAAAATCCATGCGGGGCAAGCTGTCCCGCCTTAA
>JBHJNL010000075.1:0-62614 GCA_050330855.1 Thermosynechococcaceae cyanobacterium
AATATCTCGCAGATTGAGCATTCGCGCCATCGCAGTCCCATCAATTTTTTTGTCAATGTTGTTTGTGGATTGATTGCCTACTGCCACCAGCCGAAGAAGCCTGCGCTATCGCTGGATGATTATTTGCTGCCCGAAGCTTAACCAGAACTCACGTTAGCTATGTGTTGGATGAGTGGGCCTCGGATCAAGATCCCGTATTTAAAGAGGTTTTTTACTCGCAGCTTTTACCTGCCTTGAAGCAGCAGGGGAAGACGGTAATTGTCGTGAGCCATGATGATCGGTACTTTGAGGGTTGCGATCGCATCATCAAACTCGACTACGGCCAAATTCAATCCGATGAGGATATCCGTAACCTTCAAGCAGAGCGCAATTCAAAGCATTAACCTCCTTGGCGCAACAGGCTATTGATCAGCTCTTTACCTTGCGGCGCGATCACCTGCAGTCTCACCGCTTCAGGGTCACTAGGACGCCAACTCACGCGATATTGATAGTCGCCGTTGTACCAAGTGTAGATTTTGCGGTCGGTGCTGGCAGCAACCGTCGCCCCCGATAAATTGAGAGAATCACCCGTTTTCAGGTTACGGCCCTGGTAGTTCAACGCATCGCCATTCTTCACAATCGTGACCTGCCAGGTGTCATCTTGAAAAGCACCGGACGGATCGCCTTGAGCAGGTTCAACGGTCGGCGCTGGGGTCGGCGCAGACGTGGGGGAGTTTGTGGGGGTCGGTGTCTTAAGGGCCTCTAGCTCTTGATTCGCCTTTGCGATGATGGGAGCGGTTTTGGGTTCCCAATACGGATTGTCAGGGAGCGCCCGTGCCGCATTTCTGGCCGCAATCCAACGTTCTGCAGAGAGAGCGGCTTCGGCTTGGTCAAACAAGTCATTCTGTTCGTCCCAGTCGGTTTGCCACTGCTTGATTAGGTCGGTTGCGTCTGCATGACTGCTGCTATCGGGCGAGATTTTAGCGGCAATTTTAACGGCTGCCCCCAGGTCTCCACCGTTGGCTTCTTCCTGCGCCTCAGTCAACAGCGCTGCGCCCGCATCTGCAGCAGGACTAATCGTCGTTGTCGGGGATGGGCTATTGAAATTAGACTGCAGCGCGATCGCACCTGCAATGAGACCCGCCACCAACAAACCGGCTCCAATAAAAATAGGCACCGAAGATCGAGACGGTTCCGGCTCGCTAATTTGAGCAGGCGCGGCCACCGGCACCGTGTAGTTCGTTGGGGGCAGGGTCGAGGCAGTGGGCAACGTTTGAAAGGATTGCGGTGATGTAATAGGTGCTTGTGGCGGCGTCACTGGCGCAGCGGGAGGTACGGGGGCTGCTGCCGCATAGGCTGGTGGAGGGACAACCTCTGTGGGTGCCACAGCTTGAAGCTGCCGCAGGGCTTGGAGGGCTTCCCCTGCAGTTTGATAGCGCATTTTGAAGTAGTGATGCACCATTTTTGTGAGGAAGGTGGCTAAGCCCTCACTGACCTGAGCCTGCTGACGCCAAACCACTTCACCATCGGCATCTTCTAAAAGCTGGGTGGGCAAAAGTCCCGTCAGGGCTTGAATACCAATTTTGCCAAGGGCATAGAGATCGCTACTAGGACGGGGATGGCCGCTAACCTGCTCACTGGGCATATAGCCCGGAGTACCAATGGCAACGCTTTGACTGACTTGGCTGGCCAGAACGGTGTTCTGAGACCGGACCTGCTTCACTGCGCCAAAGTCAATAAGAACGAGTTTGTCGTCCTTCAGTCGCCGCATGATGTTGTCGGGTTTAATATCGCGATGGATCACGCCTTGGCTGTGGACAAAGTCGAGAATGCTCAAGGCTTCGTCGAGAAGTCCAATCACCTGATCTTCGGGCCAGCGCTGGCCGAGTTCTTGACTGAGGGGGTGGCCGTCAACATAGTCCTGAACGAGGAAAAATTCTTGGTCGTGCTCAAAGTAAGCCAGCAACTGTGGGATCTGATTGTGGTGGCCCAAATGCTCTAGGGTTTCGGCTTCTTTATTGAAGAGACGCTTTGCGATCGCCAAAAAACTCGGGTCATTCGTTGGTGGCTTGAGCTGCTTGACCACGCACACAGGGTTTCCGGGCCGTTGCGTATCTTCTGCAACATAGGTTTGTCCCATACCCCCAGCCCCAAGAGGGCGAAGGAGTTTATAGCGTCCTGAAAGAAGTTGACCCATCATGAATTTAAATTAGCGATTCCGTTCCTTGAGTGATAATCTCTATCAACCCTGACTCGCTAATGCGAAATTAGCAACTTCCACAGGCTTGGTAATGGCGACGAGCTTACGATCTTGTCTAATTCGATCAACTTCTTTGAGGGTGGAGGATGTCAGATAGCTGGTACCGCAGCTAGGACAGCTAACCACTGGCACATTTTCTATGACTAGTAAATCTAGATCTTTGCCATAGGTTCGGGATGTGCAACGAATTTTGGCTTCAGGAAAGCCACAAATATCACAGATGATAGATCTTTCAGTTCTAGAGCGCATAGACCGTGATGATAACAACTTTGCCGGACATTCCCAGTTTAGCAATCACCTCAACCCGATCACCGTCAATGGAACATCCCTGAATTTTATATTTGCGCTCTGCTGTGACTCGATCTTTCTGACACTCTAGGATTTTGCCAGTGAGAATAGTCTGCTCAATATCCGCTAACATCAACTCGTCGTCTGCCATCTCTTCATCAGCATGGATTGTCATCACGTAGTGCTGTTGAAGGATTTTCGCTTGAATATCTTTTAAAGTAGCTTCAAACACGATGGTAGACTTTGAGCGCTGATCCTATAAAAAAAATATGTACTGATTATCACTCCATAGCCTTGGCTGCTGAACTCTGTCGTGGATAATAATAGTAAACCTTTAGAGATTGTCATGCGTCTTCAGCTTAGTTCCTGTGTTGCGATCTCAACAACCCTGCTCAGTAGCCTCCCCGCTGCAGCCGTCACCTTAATCGACAGTACCAATCTCGATAGCCTCACGCTAGGGGAAATGATTGTCGGTCCCGTCGGTCCCACCGTCGAGACCACCTTAGCCAATGCTTCCGGCGAGGGCATCGGTGACTTAATCAGCAGCGTCTCCTGTCCCGCAGGATTTGCAGCCTGCACACCCCCCACCAACCCTGCTGGAACGATTTATACCTATCAGCATCGGGTCACCCCCGGTGTTGACCTGCCCAACGATGCCCCCTTCCCTTCACCAGGGACCATCTTGCCCCTCACAAATGTTCGCGAGTTTCGGCTCAACTTTCCTGCCGCAGGTTTTAATGGCATTGCAGGCTATCGCTTCTCAGACGCAACCACTGCTGGTGCTGAAATTGACACTGAACTGCTCGACGACGGCAGCCTCGTCTGGCGGCTAGGCGAAAACTCAGGTTGGGACACCGGCGAAAGTATCACCTTCTTCTGGCAAACCACTCAGCCCCCCTCTGGCCCCGGCGGCAGCTACGGCATCGCCAATGATTCTCAGTCCGGGACTGCTCAAGGACCATTACCTATTCCGGTCTCGCTAAGGATGTAAGCGGCAAAGCAACCCTCGCAGAGGGCGTCGAGTTATATTCGCTACAATTAGACATCAGATCGCTTAGCGCTTATGACCTCAACGCCAATCTACGCAAAGCAGCCAGGCTCAACGCAGCAGACCCTACCCACCATGTACGATCTGCCCAGCGAATATCCCGAGGAACTCGGCTTGCCCGACATCTTTCACGATCTGCAGCCCCAATTGCTAAGTACAACGCTGCAGCTCACCGTTGCGCCCCCCGATCAGGTGTTTACGGGTACAGACCTCAACGTCTACTACGACGCAGAACACGTCAACTGGCATAAACGCCCTGACTGGTTTGTCGTCGTTGGGGTACCTAAGCTGTATGAGCAAAAGGAGATGCGGCTCAGCTACGTGATCTGGCAAGAGAAGGTCAGTCCCACCGTCGTGGTCGAGCTGCTCTCACCGGGTACTGCAAAAAGCGACCTCGGTGAGCTGAATCGAGATCCTGACGGCACCCCCACCAAATGGGAAGTCTATGAGCAGATTCTGCAAATTCCCTATTACGTGATCTTTGACTGCTACACCGATCACCTTCGTGTTTTTCAGCTTCGTGATCATCGCTATCAAGCCCTCAAGCTAGACCAGCCTAAGCTCTGGATTCCAGAGCTAGAGAGGGGCTTAGGGCTTTGGCAAGGCCGCTATGACGACATCGATCGCCTATGGCTGAGGTGGTACGATGCCCAAGACCATTGGCTACCCACCGACACAGAGCGTTTAGTCATAGAGCAGCAGCAGCGAGTCCAGGTCCAAAAGCAGGCTGATCGAATGGCCGCCAAACTTCGAGAGCTGGGAATTGACCCTGATGACCTCTAAGCCCAAATCTCAACGTTTCAAGATTCTACTGTCATATCTCAGGCCGCACCGCACCAAGGTTTTCTTGGGCATCTTTGCCCTTTTTCTGGTCAATGGTTTAGGGACATATCTTCCCATCCTAATTGGGCAGGTCATTGATGATCTGCAAATTACCTTTGGCGCTGCACAAATCAGGAACTATGTGTTCCAGCTTTGTCTGGTGGCCTCAGTGATGTGGGTGATTCGGATGGCCTCGCGTATGTGGCTGTTTGGCGTCGGTCGTCAGGTCGAATTTGATATTAAGCAGCGGATTTTTGAGCATCTATTGCGCTTAGAGCCATCCTACTTTGCCACGAACAGCGCCGGAGATCTGATCAACCGCTCCACCAGCGATGTGGAGAATATTCGGCGGCTGGTAGGCTTTGCGGTGCTCAGTTTAGCGAATACAGCCTTTGCCTATATTCTGCGTCTCCCTCAAATGCTGAAGATCGATCCGGGTCTAACGTTAGCAACGCTTGCGGTTTATCCCTTCGTGATGCTAATCGTGAACGTGTTTAGCCATCGCCTCCGCAGACAGCAGGCAGAGGTGCAGGAATCGCTTTCAGAGCTGAGCCAGTTGGTTCAAGAAGACATGAGCGGCATGGCTTTAATTAAAATTTACGCCCAAGAACCAAAAGAGCAAGAGGCCTTTGAAGCGCTCAACCAGGATCTGCTCGATAAAAAGGTTGCACTGCTGCAAACGCGCAATATCTTGTTTCCGGTGGTAGGTGGGTTTGCCAGCATTAGCCTATTGGTGCTGCTCTTTTTTGGCAGTCGCGCCATTGCCGATAGCACCATTACCGTGGGCGACTTTGTCTCACTGCTCATCTTCACACAACAGCTTATTTTCCCCACGGCTATTCTAGGGTTCACGATCACGGCTTACCAGCGTGGTGAAGTGAGCATCGACCGGATTGAAGCAGTCCTTTCTGTGGAACCCAAAATTGAAACTCAGCCCGATAGCCTTGCGTTACCGCGTTTTGATGTTAAGGGGCAACTCAAGGCCGACAACCTCACCTTTGCCTATGGCAAAGAGCTGGCGCTAGACCGGGTGACCTTTAATATTCAACCGGGCGAAATGGTTGCGGTGGTTGGCCCCATTGGATCGGGTAAATCGACCCTGGCAAACGCCATCCCCAGATTGCTTGATATTTCGGCAGGTCAGCTTTTTGTCGATGGTAAAGATATTACCCAGGTTGCGCTAGAAGATTTGCGAGGTGCGATCGCCTATGTGCCCCAAGACAGCTTTTTGTTTAGCACCACTCTGCAAGACAACATTCGCTACGGCGTACCCAACCACGAGCAGTCCGATGTTGAAGAGGCCGTCAAGCAGGCCCAACTCAAGGACGACGTGCTCACCTTCCCCAGGCAATACCAAACCCTTGTCGGCGAACGAGGCATTACACTCTCAGGCGGTCAGCGGCAGAGAGCTTCTTTAGCACGGGCTTTAATTGTCGATGCCCCCATCCTAATTTTGGATGATGCGCTCTCTAGCGTGGATAACCAGACCGCTACTCAGATTTTGCAAGCGCTCGCTCACCAGCAAAAAACAGTGGTATTTATTTCACACCAGATGTCAGCCGCAGCAATGTGCGATCGCATCCTAGTCATGGATAAAGGCACCATTGTTCAAGCAGGCACCCACGCCGAGCTAATCCAGAAACCGGGCCTTTATCAAACGCTATGGGACAAACAAAAGCTAGAAGCAACCCTCAAATAATGAGACGCGCCAAATGAATCCCCCTTATCCCCCGGACCCTGACTCCCTAGTGGAGGAGGAGCAAGCATCAAAGTCCGTCTCCCCAGGGAGAAGGATTTAGGTTGAGGGGTTAGTGAGGGATTAGTTTGCTGCAAGTCCCTAGATTGAGGGGGACATAATATTTTAGGAAAGCCCCCTAGTGCCCAATGCCCACATACTTAAAGCCTGCGGCCTGGAGTGCTGTTTTATCTAGATAGTTGCGGCCATCAATCAGGACGGGTTTCACCATGAGAGGAGCAATCTTTTGATAGTTCACCTCTCGAAAGGCAGGCCAATCTGTAACGAGAACCAAGGCATCACAGCCATCGGCAAGCCGCTCTATATCTGTTTCGACTACCACGTTAGATAGGCCATGGCGCAACTCTGTTTGTGACACCAGCGGATCAAAGGCTTTGACCTTGGCCCCCAGCCGCGTCAGTGCCTCAATCAGCGTCAGAGCAGGGGCATCACGCATGTCATCGGTATCAGGCTTAAAGGTAAGGCCCAACAGACCCACCGTTTTCCCCTTCAAGATCTTGAGGGACTGCTGCAGTTTTTCGACCACTAACAGCCGCTGCTGCTCATTGGTAGACACGGTTGCCTTCAGCAGCGCCGCCTCATAGCCATAGTCATCAGCCGTATGGACTAAAGCCGAGACATCCTTCGGGAAGCAAGAGCCACCCCACCCTAAACCGGCCTGCAGAAATTTGCTGCCAATGCGAGAATCTAGACCAATCCCCTCGGCAACTTGAAGTACATCGGCACCGACGCGATCGCAAATATTGGCAACCTCATTAATGAAGCTAATTTTTGTGGCTAAAAAGGCATTGGCCGCATACTTCACCATTTCTGCTGAGCTGAGATCGGTCACCACCACCGGCACCGGAGGCAGGGTCTGATCGTCACTAAACTTGCGCTCTACAATGGGTGCATAGAGCTGCTTCATCAACGCAATGGCCTGCTCTGCATGACTACCGAGCACAATTCGATCCGGATTGAAGGTATCGTAAACCGCCGACCCTTCTCGCAAGAACTCAGGATTGCTAACCACATCAAACTGAATGTCAGTAGCGGGTGTCCCTGTCTCTGAGGTATCACGCTCTGCTACACCATCCATCACAATCATGCGGACCCAATCCCCCGACCCAATGGGAACCGTTGATTTATTAACAATGACCTTATAGCCCCCATCAAGGTGATGACCAATTCCTCTAGCGACCGCCTCCACATAGCGCGTATCGCTCTCCCCGGTGGGCAGTGCGGGTGTACCCACCGCAATAAACAGAATCTCGCCATGTTCAACACCGGCTTTCAGATCGGTGGTGAACTCAATGGTGCCTGCCGCAATGGTGGCCTGCAGTACCTCTGATAACCCCGGCTCATAGATGGGGGATTTGCCCCCCTGCATCACCTTGACTTTTTCTTCGTTATTGTCGACACAAATAACGTGGTGGCCGATATGAGCAAGGCAAGCCCCCGTCACTAAACCAACATAGCCCGTTCCAATCACACAGACCCGCATATCTTAAGACTCCATCAATAATAGATACGGTTACAAATCATCCAGGGGCAGAATCCTACGGGTGTATCCCACTTTTTCAACCGTAGAATACACCCGATTCGTTATGATTCACAGTATATTTCTATGCCTCCGACTCCAGTTGCTCTCTAAAACTCTCAACCGTTTTTCGCAGTCCTTCAGCCAGAGGTATTTTGGGCTGCCAATCTAAAAGCGTTTTCGCCCGAGTAATATCGGGCTTGCGGCGTTGGGGATCATCCTTGGGCAGCGGTTTAAACTCAATGGCAACATCAGGATTCACGAGATCTTGAACCTGCTGAGCCAGCTCCAGCATGGTGTATTCGTCGGGATTACCTAAATTAATGGGGCCGATGTGGTCACCATTCATGAGCCGGATTAAACCATCGACGAGATCTGAGACGTAGCAAAAGCTGCGGGTTTGTTCTCCAGTACCGTAGACGGTGAGCGGTTCTCCCCGCAGCGCCTGCACCACAAAATTACTCACCACCCGACCATCCTGGGCCAGCATCCGTGGGCCATAGGTGTTAAAAATACGAGCCACTCGAATGTCAACATTGTTTTGACGATGGTAGTCAAAGGTTAGAGTTTCAGCAATCCGTTTGCCCTCGTCATAGCAGCTTCGAATGCCGATGGGATTGACGTTGCCCCAGTAGCTCTCTGGTTGAGGATGAACCCCAGGATCGCCGTACACCTCTGAGGTAGAGGCCAGCAAAAAACGGGCTTTAATCCGTTTGGCAAGGCCCAGCATGTGCAGGGTTCCCATCACGTTTGTTTTAACGGTTTTGACGGGATTGTACTGATAATGAACGGGGGAGGCCGGACAGGCTAAATGATAAATTTGATCGACTTCGAGGCGAATGGGTTCAGTGATGTCGTGACGAATCACCTCAAAATAAGGATTGTTCATCCAATTCAAGAGGTTATGCTTGCGACCGGTGTAAAAGTTATCGAGGCAGACCACGTCGTGCTTCTCTGCCATAAGACGGTCGATTAAGTGCGACCCAATAAAACCTGCACCGCCTGTGATCAAAATTCTCATTGTTTAGTGCTTGATGACAACAGTTGTACCTTCAATAGTCTGGCTCATGAGCGACGAATCCGCATCCCATCGCTGAACATTTCAATTCAGAATGCAAGCTAAGCAGATTGAAACGATAGAGATTGGTGATCAAGATCACCGATAGGCTTTGATCTAGAGTACTGATCTTCTTGCAGAACTATCTGATAGTAACTCTAGCAGCAGTTACCAAGAATGAATGATGCATAATGCACTGAAAAACGGAATCGCCATTACATTACATGCGGCGGCGGCGATGCTACTGCTTTTACCCCTCGTTTGGTTTGCCGGTGGCTTTAATGTTTTGTCGCTCAACCCACCCACCGAAACAGAGGGCGGGACTGCTAATTCTATTGTCTCAATAGCCCCTTGATTCAAGAGCGGTTTAAGGTGCTTTGTTGCGGAACGAGGGCAACAATCTTCGAGTTCCGCTCTGCTCAGTGTCTTCTGACTGCTGAAGCTGTGAGTAGAGGCGCTGGTTCTCAGTTTGCAGCGACTGCATCTTGTTTTTGACCTGATCAAGGCGATCTGAAAATTTGCTCTTGTAGACTTCCGGTAGCTCTTGAATTAGTTTTTCGAGCTGCTGGTTGCGATCGCTCAAGCTTTGACAAGAGGCCTGCAGATGACTGATCTGGTTATCACGATCATCGATCTGCTTTTGGTAGAACTCGATTTGCTCTCCTAGAGCCTCTAGTTCTTGTTGAAGGCTGTGGGTTGGCGACGGTGATCGCAAGGATGCCGCCGCCGGAGCCAATAGAGGTGGGTTGGCTTGAATGACACGAAATAGCTCAGCGGACAACTGATCCACCAATAGGTCACGGGCAGCAAGCTGCTGCTTGAGGTGCTGTAGCTCCTGCTCTAAGGGGGATGGGTCCGACTGATCCATGGCTAGCTATCTGCTGCAGTGTCTTCAGATTGAGGGGGACTTTGCTTCAGGGTTAGGTAGCGAATCACGTCTTCGCTCATTCGCATGGCTTTTTCGACCTTTGCGATCGCAGCCCCCGGAGCCTCATAGTTCATTTGGATATAGATCCCTTCTCTAAATCGTTGGATCTCGTAAGCCAGACGGCGTTTGCCACGATGCTGGGTATCTAACTTCTCCGCGCCATTCTCTGTGAGAATTTCTTGATACTGATTAATGGCCTGGTCTAATCTTTCCTCATTCACATTAGGTCTGAGGATATACATTGTTTCGTAGGAAACCATCGTTTGAGTTTGTCCTTATGATCGTAGTGGCCTCTGTGTCTTCCCGATGCTCAACGCCCTAAGCAGGCCGTCAAGTAAGCATCACCCTAGAAGTCAGAAGCAAGGATCTACTATTTTAGACCAGTTTGCAGCGGAATCCTACTGAAATTGTGAATCAATACAGTCGCAGAAGGGACTAACGGCCATTGGTGCTCCAGGCAGTGGGTTGACTGATTACCTGTCTGATTGCATCTGGCGCTCTAGGCTAGGGTAGAGGCACGTTCAAAACCCGTTCAAAATAGCGTGTCGAGATGACAAACCAGCGCATACTCTTTGCCCTACTTGCCGCCAGCGTTGCGAGTGCAGCCCTAGGCTGGGGATGGCAACGATCGGCTCATCCCCTCAACAAGCGTCTCTCTCCATCCTCGGCCCAGGCTATTGTGCAGCTTCAGGGCTTAGATGTTCCATCCCCCAGCGTTCAGGGGAGTGCGGCATTACCTCTCCAACTGGTCCCCGGCACCAAGATTTTTACCGTTCCGGTGATGCTCGGTGGTGTTCAGAAACAGTTTCTCCTGGATACGGGAGCGTCGACTTCCTTGGTGGCTCCTGAGACGGTTCAGCAGCTTCAGTTGAGGGGCATCCCTATTCCCCAAGAGCGCCTGGGGCTTGCCGTGGCAGGTGATGACTGTCCTGATCTCAGAGCAACGCTGCATACGCTGCCAACGCTGTCGATGCAGGGGGTGCAGGTTCAGGGATTGAGTGCGCTAAACTTTAACAGCACCGTGATTCCGAAGCAGCTTGCCGGGGTGCTGGGTATGGATATGCTGCGTTTTTTTGACATGCAACTCCATCCGCAACAGCGCGCCCTGTACCTGAGTCCCGCGAGTCCGCTGCCCACTGAATGGCAACCCCATGCGGTGCCGTTAACTAAAAAGCTGGGGGTGATGCTGGTCCGCATTGAGGTCAATGGACAGGGGCCATTCACGTTCTTGTTAGATACAGGGGCCGGTAGCACCTTTATCTCACAAGAGGTGGCTCGTCGCGCTCAGGTTGCAGCCGTCCAACCCAATCAGGTACTGGGGTTCTGTGGCCTAGAAGAAGCAGCCCAGGCGAAACTTAACTCAGTCAAGATGCATCGGTTTCAGCAAGATGACCTAGACGCGATTATTCTTTCAAGTTCCTCCATTTTGTCTGTGCTGGAGGTAGACGGTATTTTGGGCCAAAATTTCCTCAACCAGTATCAGCAGTACTGGCGATTTACAAAGGGGCAATCCGCCCAGGGTCCATTTGACGGAAGCTTGATCCTGGTCCCCCTCCCGTCGCGGGAGTAATTTAATATTTTCTTTATATTTGCTACAATGGCCTTTGAATCGTTCAAGGTGAACTTTGTTCACTGGCGCTAGAGGTACGGAGTTATGGTTTTCAGTCTGTCGACGAAACGCGGCCAGATGTCCTCGACCCAATGGCAGAGATGGTCGCCATTGTCAGTACTGCCTACCGCCATCGCGGGAACGATGGGCTTGTTGTTGGGAGTTGTGATCGCAACCCTCTGCGGCTGGCTCTAGTCTCTCTACTTCGATGCCGTTGAGCAAATAAGCGAGATACCCTAGATCAGGTAGCCCTCCGCCATGCATTTGAATCTGTGTCTGATCTTCTGTCCACGACGCCGCTGCTCAAAACCCCTGAACGCCTTGAATCGCGGCTCAAGCAAATTCCGGTGGAACCGGGCGTCTACTTCATGCGAGACGCCAAGGACAATATTCTCTACATTGGCAAATCCAAGCGACTGAGGGCGCGGGTCCGTTCTTACTTTCGGGCATCTCAAGATTTGGGACCGCGCCTAGAGCTGATGGTGCGTCAGGTCACCGATATTGAATTTATTGTGACCGACTCTGAAGCTGAAGCCCTCGCCCTGGAAGCGAACCTCATTAAACAGCACCAGCCCCACTTCAACGTGCTGCTCAAGGATGACAAAAAATATCCCTACCTCTGCATCACTTGGTCTGAAGACTATCCGAGTCTTTTCATTACTCGCAGGCGGCGCTTAGGGAAAAAAGAAGATCGCTACTACGGCCCCTACGTTGATACCCGGCTCCTGCGCTCTACCTTGCACCTGGTCAAGCAAATTTTCCCTTTAAAACAGCGGCGGCGTCCTCTGTTTAAAGACCGTCCCTGCCTCAACTACGATATTGGCCGGTGCCCCGGCGTCTGCCAAAAGCTGGTCACCCCAGAGGACTACCGCAAAACCCTGCAGAAAATCGCCATGATTTTTCAGGGACGCACGGGGGAACTGATCGATATTCTCACGACCCAGATGGAGCAGGCTTCAGAAGAACTAAACTTTGAGTACGCCGCTCGCCTCCGCGATCAAATCGAAGGGTTAGGCAAACTAGGAGCCGATCAAAAGGTGGCCCTCCCCGATGACACCGTTTCACGAGATGCGATCGCACTGTCTGCCGACGAGCAAACCGCCTGCATACAGCTCTTTCAGATTCGCGCCGGACGGCTAGTGGGGCGGCTAGGCTTTATGGCCGATCCTCAGTCTGGCTCTGTAGGAGCAATTCTGCAGCGGGTTTTAGAAGAGCACTATATCAGCGCCGATCCAGTGGAAATTCCGGCGGAGATTTTGGTGCAGGCCGAGCTGCCCGAACCCGAATTGTTAGCCGATGGATTAAGCGATCGCAAAGGCAGAAAGGTCACGGTGGTGTGCCCCCAGCGTCAAACCAAAGCTGAACTGATTCAAATGGTAGAGCGAAACGCCGGTCACGAACTGATGCGTACCCAGCGAGCGCGAGACCTGACCACTCAGGCTCAACAGGACTTAGCGACGTTACTTGATCTTCCTGAACTGCCTCGCCGCATTGAAGGCTACGACATTTCCCATATTCAAGGCTCTGATGCCGTAGCCTCTAGAGTTGTTTTTATAGAAGGCCTACCCGCCAAGCAGCACTATCGTCGCTATAAGATCAGAAATCCTGACATTAAAACCGGCCATTCAGACGATTTTGCCAGCCTCGCCGAAGTCATTGGTCGCCGCTTCCGCAGCTATATCGAAAAGCCAGAACTGCCCCGCCTAGGGTCAACAGATTGGCCGGACCTGATTATGATTGACGGCGGCAAAGGGCAGCTTTCTGCGGTGATGGCGGTCCTTGCCGAGATGGAGTTAGCCGATAGCTTACAGGTGGTGAGCCTTGCCAAACAAAGAGAAGAAATATTTTTACCCGGCGCAAAGCAACCCCTTGCAACGGATGCGGATCAACCCGGCGTCCAGCTTTTGCGCCGTCTGCGGGATGAAGCCCACCGCTTTGCCGTCAGCTTCCATCGGCAGCAGCGCACTGAACGTATGCGCCGCTCTCGACTAGATGACATTCCAGGGCTAGGCCACCATCGCCAGAAGCAGCTCTTGGCGGCATTCCGTTCCATTGACTATATTCGAGAAGCCTCTGCAACCCAGCTCACCACGGTCCCCGGCATTGGCCCTCAACTGGCCCAACACATCCATGAGTATTTCCATCCGCAGCCATAATCGGCCCAGAGCATCATTGCTGACGGCCACTTGCCAGCCTCGATTTCGATGACGATGTGTTCGGTGATGTCTACACAAAAACAGTCCAAGCATCAGGTTTAATTTGTAAATTTGACTACATTCTTGAGGACGAATGGTTTTAAAAGCGGGGATCAAGACGTCTTAAATCTGCGTATTTTGGGGAACAATTGTTTTGGAGTTCTGTGAAAGTTCCCCTCCGAGCCGACAACGCCAGTGAGTGATCCCCACTCCTCTAGGGAATGGATCCCCAAATTAATCTGAGACCACCGTCACAGCATCAGCGATCCTCCATACCGTTATCCCCAGAATGATCCCCAGATTAAGACGGTTCGATAGGGGCACCCCAGGTTACCCACAACCACCTGGAATCCATCATTGACGTACAATTTGTAAACAACCCTGTGAATTTATTAAAAAAACAAGTGATTTATCACCCATTCGAAGATGCAAGTGTTATACCTTAAGTATAAATTCTAAAGATTTCGTCCTACTGTTCACCCAATGACGTCTCTGGCTTCGGCCAACCCTATAAAACCTCAAGTAAAACATTAGCTAACTTGTCAACACCCAGTTATACAAACCAATTTTCACCGACCCACTATAGACTCCTCACTTTTAATAAAGGCCTTCAAAATGAATCAGATAGAAAGCGTACGTTGCCCCAACTGCGGTCAACCTGCAGAGCGGCACTACGTTGAGCGGTCGTTAGTGCGAACCCAATGCGCCTATTGTGATTACCTCTTAATAACCTGCAGCGATACGGGCAAAGTGATTGAAGCCTATGCTCCAGGGCTGTCCCTAGAACAGTTAGTGTGCCGTTAGGGATCTGCGACCCAATAACCTTTTATAAAAAACCTTCTTCTTAGGGAGAAGGTTTTTTGATGGTGGATGCCCTGCTGTCCGCGAGATGTAGGAATGGGGAGCAGTCGCTGGGATGTTGACTGGGATGTTGACTGGGATGATATTCAACAACAGGCTTCCTAGGGAAGTTCGACCGAAGTAGGCTTCGCAATGTGAGGAAGCCCCCAACCCAGTTTTTCTCTCAAGATTTTGAAGAACTCAGGGGTCGCAAGGCGGATAAAGCGCGCAACATAGGGTGACTTATGAATGCGTACTCTATCTGTCGGTAAAATGTAGCATCCCGCATTGCCGTCTACTACCATGACAAGCTGCTCTGAGTGGGCTGGGAAGATCTCGACTGGCTCGGTTTCTGAGAAGACAAGCGCCCTTGAAGCCAAAGAATGAGGGCAAATGGGAATGAGCTGCAAGACCGGAACATCTGGTGTAATCACAGGGCCACCGGCAGATAGCGCATAGGCGGTGGAGCCGGTGGGCGTTGAGAGAATAACACCATCAGCAGCAATATCAACGTGGGCGTGCTGACCGACTTCAATTTCAAAATGACACATCCCTGTCAGCGGTTCCTTGTGCAACACCATCTCATTCAGAGAAAGCGCCTCCCAGAGGACCGTGTTGTCGCGCACGACCTGAACCGTCAGCATGGTTCTCTCTTCGACGGTGTAGGTGTCACTCAGAAGTAAATCGACGGCCTCTGATAGATGGTTGAGATAGGTTTCGGTTAAAAACCCCATGTGGCCTGTATTCACGGTGAGCAGCGGAATATGGCAGGAAGCCACTTGACGGCAGGCGGATAGAACGGTGCCGTCTCCGCCCAGGACAATCGCGAACTCTACTTGGTCGTCAAAACCCGCAGGCACTAGATCATCAATGGCCGAATAGCACACCGGACTGCCGGGGCGCGAGCAGCCCAAAATGCCACCGATGCCATTGGCGATGACAACCTGGCGACCTACAGCCTCAAATTTGGTTTTAAGAGCCTGAGCCGTGTGACTGGCAACGGGCTTACCTTCGTTGTAAATGATGCCAACTTTGGACACACTCAAAATTTACTCAATATCTTAAGAGGATCGAGGCGCTTTGAACGGAGTCCGCTTGCGGGAGGACTTTTTGTTCTTCTCGTAGTCGAGTTCTCGGAGCTTCTTAAGAATACGCCCAAAGTAGTCTTGCATATAGCCCTCTAGGGTCGCAATCTTATTGGGGTCAATATCGAAGGCTTTGTAGGTCTCTTCCATGGGCGCGTCTAAGGGATCACTTGCCACAACGACTTCAGTGAAGGCTAGACGGTCGGCGGTATTCCAGCCCCATTCAAAAAAGCGGGCAATGCGCTGGGCAATGCGTAAAACACTAATGGGCAACGTCAGGGTTTTAGCTTCTTCACCGGAAATATTTTCGCAAAGCTGGATAATACTGCGAGGTGTCCAGGCCTTGGGTCCGGCGAGATCAAAGGTTTTGCGGGATAGGGCTGGCTGCTTTAGGGCTTTAACGGCAAATTTGGCGATGTCTTGGGTGTCCATATATGCGATCGCAGATCCTTGTCCCATCACCCAGACTGCTTGTCCATCTAGGATAGGAATAGCATACTGGCCGATCAACCCTTGAAAGAAGCCAGAAGGCTTCAGAACGGTATAGTCCAACTTTGTTTCAGCTAAAAAGTCTTCGGTACAGGATTTGAGATCCATTAGGGGAACATGGGCGTACTTTTGAGATCCCATAATAGACATGAAAATAAATCGCTTGATGGCCGCCGTCTCTGCCGCCTGAATTAAGGCCACCTTACCGTCCCAATCGACGATGCGGGTACTAATCGGATCAGTGGGTCGAGTGGTGGCAGCATCAATTACAGCATCAACCCCCTGAAGTGCGGGTGCAATGGTGTCAGGCTTGCTGAGATCGCCCTGGATCAGACTAGCGCCCCATTCCTTCAAAAATGCAGCCTTACGGAGGTTTCGGACCAGGCAAGCAACATTATATCCCTCATCGATGGCGTGGCGGACAATTTGCCGCCCAAGGGTTCCAGTGGCACCAACAACGAGTACTTTCATGAGGAATATAGTAAAAATCTTAACTTTCGTAATATTTTATCAGAAATTCCTAAGCAGCACAGAATCTCGATAGAAGCGCGGTTGCTCCGGATCGATCCGATTTGATCCCAAACGGGCAAAACGAAAGAAAGACGCTTGACCCTCAGCTTGACCCTCAGCTTGACCCTCAATAGACGATGAGCAAATTCTATGTTGCCCTCCAGTAAGCGATCCTCTTATTGACTGAGTCTTCGAGGTTCTCGCCAGCATCGTGGATCAAGAATTAAATAACAGGCCTAACTGGCTGCCCTCATCCAAAGTCCTTCTCCCTAGGGAGAAGGACTTTCAATCTAGCTCCCTCTCCCTAGGGAGAGGGTTGGGGTGAGGGTATACCCAGAGCTAAAGTTCAATAAGCTATTTAATTCTTGATCCTTAATGCTGGAGACTTTACTGCATCGTTGACTGTTAACGCAGGAGCAGATAATAGATTGATCCCGATGATTTAATCACACCCGCACGGGCTGCAGCGCGATCGCCAGTCCCCATAAAGACATCCACTCGGCCTGGGCCTTTGATGGCACTCCCGGTATCGTGGTCCATGAGGTATCGACTCACATCTTTGAATTCAAGCTGATTGGCTTGGTTGAAGTAGGGCAGTTCTGTTCGGATTAGGGCCAAGGCTCCCGGCGGCATGATTGACTTATCGGTTGCGATGGAGCGCTCTGCTGTTACAGGGACGTTGATGCTTCCCATGGGGGGTGCCCCATGGGTCTCTCGGAAAAAGATAAAGCTGGGATTGCGGGTTAAGTAGCGATCTAGATCTTGGGGATTCTCTTTAAAGTGCTTTATCAATGTGGGTAGACTCATTTGGTCTAGGGTATATAGCCCATCATTGATCATCTCTTTGCCAATACTGACGTAGGGATGTTTGGTTTTCCCTGCAAAGCCCACAGACAGGGTACTGCCGTCCGTCATCTGGAGCCGGGCTGATCCCTGTATTTGGACTAAAAAAGCTTCAAAGCGATCGCGCAGCCATACCAATTCCAGTCCCTTGAGCTTACCCTTTGATCCCTGTAGACCATCGGTTCCTTCAAGCTGTTCGCGAGTCGGGTTAGGGATAGGCCACTGGGCTAAGTCTGAGGGTGCTTTGTAGAGGGGGTATTTAAACTCTGCCGTGGGCCGACGGCTGGCGGGGAAGGTGGCCTCGTAATAGCCGGTAAATAAAACGTTGCCTTGGCCGTCGTCGCCCACCGATTGGTAGAAAGTGAACTCTCGCTTCACAGCCTTTTCGAGGGCTTCAGGGGAAGTGGACTGCACCAAAAGCTGCCGAAAGCGCTGGACACTGCGACGGACACGATCTCGCGTAATCCCTGGCACCGGATAATTCTCGTAGTCCTTTTCTGATTTTGCAGTCTTGAGATATTTGAGACTGTCATCAAGTGCCCGCAGCATCGACTTCTTATCTCCCTGTTTGCCGGTAGCACTGACCCAGAGCTGGGTATCGAGGGCTAAAGGGAGCTGATCGGCCTGGGTTGTTTTCAGCGGAGCGCCCGCTGACGTGGGGGCCATCAGGGCCACTGCACAGCTAATCACAAAGGGAACTGCAACTCTCAACATGGGCAAAGAAACCTAAAAGTCTGAAACATCATACCGTTAGAAACGGTCGACGCTCGAAGAGAAGACAGGTTCCACTCGAATCGCTGAGATGCTGGCAGGCCGAATCACCATATATTCTCCCTGAATCGTTTTGAGGGGAATGTTAATAAAATCTCGTGAATCTGATTTGGGAACTAGCTCATTGCTATACCACTGCTGAAACTCTTGAATCGTGGCAAAGCGAACTTCTTCTCGATGCCCTCCTTCCAGGAATAGGTGGGCTGCGAACTCAGTAGCAGTTCTAGACATGGTGAATGCTCCGCTTAGACATCGACCTCAGTATGGACAAAATTTCGCCAAAAACAACCTCCGGTCACCATTTTAAATTGGCCGCACCCCAAATTAGCAGGTATTGTGGAGTGGTACGAGGGTTCAATCCGAGGCGGCCCTATACTTTTTTGAAGGTTGCAATGTCAGCGCTGCAAGTGTTTAGCCCCACGGGATGGTTGGGTGGTCAAGAAGCCAACCCCCCTCTTTTGCAAGACATTACTGATGCTATTAACCAGGGTGCTAAGGCCATTCTGGTAGATTTTACCCATGTCACCTTTGTGGACAGCATGGGGGTGGGTATTTTGGTCAGAATTTTAAAACGCGCTGAAAAGGCAGGTTGCCACCTGTATCTGTGCTCTATGAATTCCAGCGCCCGCATGATTATGGATATGATCGGTGTTGATCAGGTTTTTGATATCCATTCTGACCAGCAATCGGTAGAAATGGCTTGGGCCGAACGAAACTAGCACCACGCCATTACCTTAATCCTTGAGCCTTCAATTGCTGATCCATCCACTGCCGTTCTGAGGGCGGCCAATCGAGTGATGGGTCTTGGCGATAATCAATGTCGAGGTCATATCCCGAAAGATCATAAATTTCGTCTATGAGGGGCTTCAGATTCACCTGAATCGGTCCATCCTCATTTGCTAAAGGAATCTCAAAGCGGGGAAAGGCTTGTTGCAGATTGAAGGGGTAGAGCTGAGCTTGGGGGCGATCGCGACTATCACTGACCAAAATTCGATAGTGGCTATCAATCTTTTGACCGACGGGGAGCGGAACCCCCATATGCAGCAGGTCGATTTCGATCAAATGAGTTGCGCTCTCTAGAATCTCTAACCGCTTGTTCTCATACTTCTGGCGTCCAGCGCCGCGCTTATTAACCGGGGAGAGAACTTCGATCACGGCAATGACATCGCTGACCTGCAAGCTCCTAATTTCTAGATAGCGCTGTCGAAGGGTGGTGGGCAATGGCAGCGTGACTTGAATGGGGCCTGCTACGGCTATGTTGCCCTCCGGCAAGGCTGATGCTTGGACAGCAGCAGCGCCACTGGAGCGAATCGATGCGTCGGGGACGCCAATGAAGACAGCTTGCTCTTGTTGATCACGTTTATAGACAGCTTCTTCGACAACGACGCGGTATTTGGGGCGGATTTGAGGGGCGAGGAGATTTGCGATCGCAACAATCAACCGACTGTGGAGATTCGGCCAAGTCGTGGGATTTTCTAGATAGGGATTCATGCCAGGGAATGGAGAATCCATCGGTGATGTCTACCGGTCAGATGAACTGACTATAGTTTAGCCTTCTAGAATTTGTACTTCATTTTTTCGGTTGTGTAAGCAGAGAGAGTACTGGCGCAACAGGTGAGCGTCATAACGTTTTGACGCTATAGTGGAATCAGAGGTGAGCAACCATGAGTGATAGTACAATTCGATCCACTGTTTATTTTGAGCAAGACCTGCATAGGGCGCTTCGCTTGAAAGCAGCCTCTACTAATTGTTCAATTTCTGAACTGGTCAACTACGCCATTCGTCTATCGCTCCGGGAAGACCAGGAAGACCTAGCGGCCTTTGATGATCGCGCGACTGAACCAACGCTGTCCTATGAAGAATTACTTCAAGACTTAAAAGAAAATGGCAAGCTATAGGCTTGTCTTCAAGGAATCGGTTACCAAAGACCTGCGCCAAATTCCTAAAAAAGATGTTGAACGAATTCTGAAGCGAATTGACGCACTAACAGAAAATCCACGTCCCCCAGGCTGTGAGAAGCTATCGGGGCAAGAGCGATACCGGGTTCGGCAAGGCGCTTATCGCATTCTCTATTTGATTGCGGATCAAGAGGTCTGCATCACAGTAATTAAGGTAGGGTCTCGACGCGATGTTTACGATCGCCCCTAGCACTGGCATAGGAACTCTTAAAACTTTAGTGAATCTCAGTGTCGGTTTCTTGGGTAAATGTTACGATTCTCACTAGCTAGGGGTGCCTGAAGCGTCAGGCTGAGATCACACCCTGAGAACCTGAGACCGGCTAGCACCGGCGGAGGGAAGCTGTCAATTAGAGGAACTAAATATGCGAAGTGAATGGGTCGCCAAGCGACAGGGCCAGAGTAATGTCTCGCAAATGCACTATGCCCGTCAGGGAGTGGTAACTGAAGAGATGCACTATGTCGCCCAGCGAGAGAAGTTACCAGCCGATTTGATTCTTGCAGAAGTGGCGCGGGGACGAATGATTATCCCGGCCAACATTAACCACACCAACCTAGAACCGATGGCGATCGGTATTGCCTCAAGCTGTAAGGTTAATGCCAACATTGGTGCCTCTCCCAACTCATCTGACATTAACGAAGAACTAGAGAAGCTTCACCTTGCGGTCAAGTACGGCGCAGATACGGTGATGGATCTCTCGACCGGGGGCGGCAATCTAGATGTGATCCGTACCGCCGTGATCCAAAACTCTCCGGTGCCCATTGGGACAGTGCCTATCTATCAGGCTTTAGAAAGCGTCCACGGCAATATCGAAGATCTAACGCCGGATGACTTTTTGGCCATTATCGAAAAACATGCCCAGCAGGGGGTCGATTATATGACCATCCATGCTGGGATTTTGATTGAGCATCTGCCACTGGTGCGCGATCGCATCACGGGTATTGTCTCCCGTGGCGGCGGCATTCTCGCCCGCTGGATGCTGCACCACCACAAGCAAAATCCGCTGTATACCCACTTCGACGACATCATTGAAATCTTCAAAAAGTACGATGTTTCCTTTAGCTTGGGCGATTCCCTTAGACCGGGCTGTACCCATGACGCTTCCGATGAAGCGCAGTTGGCAGAGTTAAAAACCCTCGGCCAACTCACCCGCCGCGCCTGGGAACATGACATTCAGGTGATGGTGGAAGGCCCAGGCCATGTGCCCATGGACCAAATTGAGTTCAATGTCCGTAAGCAAATGGAAGAGTGCTCTGAGGCTCCTTTTTACGTGCTGGGGCCATTGGTCACAGATATCGCTCCCGGCTATGACCACATCACTTCTGCGATCGGTGCAGCGATGGCCGGTTGGTATGGCACCGCCATGCTTTGCTATGTGACGCCTAAAGAGCATCTGGGTTTGCCCAATGCCGAGGATGTCCGTAATGGCTTGATTGCCTATAAGATTGCAGCCCATGCGGCTGACATTGCCCGTCACCGTCCGGGGGCGCGCGATCGCGATGATGAACTTTCTGCAGCGCGGTATAACTTTGACTGGAATCGCCAGTTTGAGCTGTCCCTCGACCCAGAACGGGCCAAGGAATATCATGACGAGACTCTGCCTGCCGATATCTATAAAACCGCAGAATTCTGCTCGATGTGTGGGCCAAAGTTCTGCCCCATGCAGACCAAGGTAGATGCTGATGCACTCACCGAGCTAGAGAAGTATCTCGCGAAAGAGACCGTGGGGTCTGCTAGCTAACCTTACTTGACGAGAAAAACTTGCACGTTGCTGCAGAATCCCCTTGCCCTCACCCTTTTGAAGAAAAGCTAGGGGTGAGGGGTTTCGGCTTTTGTCTGTCAAAACGTAAATCACTCTGTGTGTTTTTGTGAAAGCATGATTTTCATCTAAAATACAATTTATATATTTCTGAATCTATATATTTTCTGTTTTTTAAAGAAAGGGAGACGGTCATGTTTGACCCAATGCGCGCCCAATCCTTGTTGAGTGTATTCCTATTAATATCTGCGCCACTTGTAAGCATGAGTGCAATAGCTCAGCCAGCAGACATAGATACTCAGTGCAATGCAGCCATTGAGGCAGGGAAAACTCGGATCAAAGGAATCCCCCACTTGACGTTGATTCAAGTCAATTCCTGGAGAGATGTTAGCCAAGATTATTCTGGCCTAAAGCCTGATCAAAAACCGTTGAGCTATGCCTATATCGTCAAAGGCGCAGGTCTGCAAACGGTCGCTTCATCCCCTATTTTCATGTCTGCCATTAGCACTAATATCATCAATAATTGCCCAACCGTAAGCATGATTAGATTTGGGACCTACGCATCAGGTCCATTTATTACCTATGGATTGATGCCGGATGGGGCCATCAAAGCATTTGAGTGCCTTGGTGGTGCGCTCGGTGAGATTGAAAAGCCGGCATGGGGTAAAGTCTATTGCTAAACGGCTCAGGAGAAGGTTGGAGAGACGGGCAGACAAGGTTTTCTCGCCATCATCATCAGCTCAGGCGTCAACCCTGGGTGAAGCTGTTGATTCTAACCGCTGCGTTCTGTTGGTTCTCAATCGGGTGGGGAAACTTGCCGCTTCTCTGCGGGAACGATAGCAATGCTGATGCGATCGCAGCTCCCCTATCTGATCGTCTTGCTCAATTTCCTGACTGGAAATCTCAGCCGCCGCTCAAGCCTGCTCAGGGGAATTTACAATATCCCGATTGGTTCCTGGGGGAGTGGGAGGTGACGAGTACTCTGACTACGCTAAAGGCTCCGTTAGCACCTGACATTGTGACACCGGGATTTGCTGGTCAGAAAAAGTCACTGGATCAGCCCGTGGTGTTCACGGTTCGCTTTATTCGTGAAGCCCTGGCCCCCAAAATTGGACTGGCCTCAGTACCTGATGAAGGGATTGCTGATTCAGGTGATCTAACGACCGTTGCAGACCAAGCCTATAACAGCCGTAGTTTGATGACGGCTTATTTGGGCCAAGAAGCTGTGCGGAGTGTCGCAGTAGACCCCAAGGATCCGACGCGGCAGATTATGCGACTCAAGGGCGATCGCAAATTAACCTCAGTGATTAGCGATCGAGCCACTGAATCTCAAGAGGGTGAATTCATCACCAGCGAGCTATTTCAGCAGATTTTTAGCAGTGCCCGTCAAATTTACGTCAACCAAGTTGAGAACACGACTGATTATCAAAGAGATGGCTCTCAGATCGAAGCCGATCAGATCACAGCCATTTATCTATCGCCCCAAGACCCGCAATACTTCAAAGCTGGCAATCAACCTGTCGCTCTTTACCGCTATCACCTCACCCTAAAAACGCTTCAGGACTAAGGTCTGACCTAGAGATAGAAAAACTAGAGGAACATTTTGTGAATCAGCTCACGATGGCGCTCAGCGGCGGTCAGCCGCTTAATCTTTAGCGTTTGCGTCAGCAGGCCGTTGTCAATCGTAAATGGCTCCAGGATGAATCTGAATACGCCGATGCGATCGTCGGCACGATAGCCAGGGCGATTCTTCACCTCTCGCGTTAGCTCCTGCCGGAATAGATCTTGAATCGGCTTGCTTTCTAGCTCCCAGGCGGCAGAACCTTTAGGGGCCGGTGGGAGCATGTCTCGAAGAACAGGCGGAAGCTTCAGTGTGGCTCCTTGACGAATCGCCCATTTTTGCAACACCTCTAGGTTCGGTACAATCAACGCCCCCAATAATCGTTCGTCTTGACCCACCACCAGAATTTGATCAATGTAAGGGCTACGGGCGCAGGCATCTTCTAGGGGCTGCGGCTCAATATTCTCTCCGTTGGACAGCACAATTGTATCTTTTGCGCGTCCGGTAATCACCAGATCTTGCTGGTCTGTGATCCAGCCCAAATCGCCTGTATCAAACCAGCCTTGCGGATCAATGGCTTTCGCTGTTGCCTCGGGGTTGAGATAGTAACCCTTCATAACCTGTGGTCCCCGCGCTAAGATTAGCCCCTTAGCGCCTTGAGGCAAGGTCTGCTGCGTTTGCGGATCAATAATTTTTAGCTCAGTTTGGGGAATTGGTCGCCCTGAAGACCGACGGAGATTGTGTTTAGGTCTTCGAGCTGTCAAAACAGGAGCTGTTTCCGTGAGGCCGTAGCCGACTAATAAATCAATACCGACAATCTCAAAGAAGTTTTCGAGGTGCATCGCTAAGGACCCACCACCGCTGAGGGAATATTTGAAGCTGCCGCCCAGTCCCGCATTCACTTTGCCATAAATCAACTTTTTGCCGAGGGCATGGAGAGGCCACCACAGTAGCTTCTGAAGCCGAGCGATCAATTTTTGGCTAGTTGAGGGTTTCAGGTTATTTAGATTCAAGCTTTGCAGGGTGCGTTGGGCTTGAATATATCGACCGCTCGCTCCAAAACACTGGTTAATCAGGATTTGGCGAGGCGCTGGTTGCTGGCGGAACTGTTTTTGAATCCCTTCATAGATGGATTCCCAGAGGCGAGGTACGCTGCCCATGAAGTGGGGTTTATAGATCTGCAAATCTTTCTTGACATGGCGAATCGAGGTGTAAATTTGAGTGCAGCCCTGGGACAGGAAGTAGTAGTCAGCGATGCGGCCGAAGATATGCCAAGTGGGCAAGATGCTCAGAACGCGATCGCCCAATTCAGGCTGAATAACGGTGTGAAGATGATTAATCTGAAACAGAATATTGCCGTGACTGAGCATGGCCCCTTTGGGTTTGCCGGTGGTGCCAGAGGTATACATCAGTAAAGCCAGCTGATCTAGATCACTGGGTACGGCTCTAACGCTCCCATAGGCACCTTCTTCAAAGATCTGATTAAAGCTCAGCATTTTAAGGGGCGAAGCGGGGTCAGGTTCTTCGTCGGAGAGCAAGCCCACAAACTTGATCGGGAGGGTGGCTAAGGAGGATTGGAGCTTCCGAAACGTTTTCAGATCTTCGACTAGCAAGCCGGTGGAGCCACTGTGTTCGAGAATGTAGGCCAGCTCTTGGGCATCGGCCTGGGAACTGCGGACTACATTGACTGCTCCAGCCATCAGGCTACCTTGGTCGGCAATCAACCAGCGGGGGCTATTGTCAGAAACGATGGAAATGCGATCGCCTGGTTTGACGCCCAGTGCTTGCAAGCCTGCTGCAAACCGCTGAAGCTGCTGGTTGAGTTCTGCGAAGGTGAGATTAATTTCAGGCTCACGATGGGGGTCACGGAGTGCCACAACCTCACCATAGTGACGCGCTGCGATCGGCCAAATATCAGCGATGGAGGAGATCGCCCCATAATTGGCTCTACCGGAAGGGGTTGCCTTGCCGTTGCTTGACATATCTGATCCTCAATTGATGGCCCGCTCACTGTCATGATAATTCTCTATCAAAATGACTGCCCTGTCTCGATGAGGGTGACTTTAATATCAAAGACGATACTGAACCTTTCCCTTGAACACGGTTGTTGCCTTCAGCCAGAGCCGTACTCGCAGTGAGACGTTATTCGTCGACTTTTGTGACGAACCGAAAGAACCCATAGGAATTGTTGGGTGCCCCGGCTCCGGTGGAGCGAGGTAGGTTGGGTAGGGTCGGCGCACCGGTGCTGCCAGTGATGTCAATCATTAAGGTGCCGTTGTCATTAGCTTGCTTGAGGTTGCAGTTGGCTGGGACGGCGCTATTGGCCGGGATGAATTGGGTGCGATCGCCCCCATCAATAGCCGCTGTCAAGTTCAAGGGGGAGCTACTACCAAGCTGAATCTGTGCATCCCCGCCGCCGTAGGCACCAAGCTGGACAGCTTGACCGAGCTGAATTCTGTCGCAAACCCTAACCCCTTCTGCCGGGGCGGCACCATTACTGAGAAAGTAAACAGTATATTCAAGGGTATCACCGGGTTTAACAGGGCCAGCATTGAATTGACCCTTGAGATAGCCAACAGGCCAACCCGTCGCATTATCATCGGCTTGGTGCGTGGAGGTGACATCATCGACAAATTGATCGAGGCGAGTTGTCCCATCATTGGGGTTTGTTCTCAGGCCGTTGATGGCGGTAATTCGTTTCACCAACAGGACTGAGGCGTTACCGTTGTTGTTTACCCCAACACTGGTAATGCGGTTGACCACTGCGTCGGTGTCGCGGGTGGGTAGGGCACCAGGGCAGCGACCGCTGGCGCTATTGCTGGTGGTGGCCTCCCAGCAAGCGCTGGTATTGCCGTCTAAACCATTGGGGGTCAGGCTAATGGACTGACCGGCTTGGGATGTGTTGGCTATGGCAGATTGGTAGGTGTTATTCCAAAGATTGAGCGTTGCGATCGGGGGCGTATTGATCCCGTTATTACTGCCGTAGGCCATGTAGTCAACGATGCGGGTATTGGCATCGTAGAGCCACATATCATCGCCGGCATTATTCAGTGATGCACTTTGACCTAGATAGAATTGAAAGGCAGCATCGTTCGCTTTTTTATCCGCCGTTTCTGAACCGACCCAAACCACTACATAGGCTCCGGGATTCACAATCGTGTTGACGGGAAAAACAAAGGGAGCGCTGGCACCGCCAATAGCCCCCCCGTTAATGCCGCCATTACCGTCGGTGTCATTGGTGATCAGGTTGCCGTCTAAAAGCTTCCAGCCGCTCATGTCTATCGCTGTATTCGACGCATTGTATAGCTCGATAAATTCGTCGTTGGCAGCGGCAGTACTGCCATTGGTTTGCCGAAACAGCACTTCGTTAATCACAATTTTCCCTGCCGCAGGGGAGGCCTCTTGCCGAATACCAAAGTTCTGATTCGTGATGTTGCTAGTGCCCACCGTCACCGCGATTTCGCCCGGTGTAATGGTTTCAGGGGTGCCGTTGAGATTTTCGCCCGTATTATTCCAGCCGTTGGGGAGGCTGGGCGCAGGGGCGGCTTGGCCGGGATTGCGGCTGCCGTCTGTTGAAAGACGCAGAGTATAGCTGGCGTTGTTGGGGACTAGAAGGCTATAGGCGCCTGTTGCTTGAACGGTCGCCCTCGCCACCACTTCACCGCTTCCGTTAACAGCGTAGGCATACAGACCTCCGGCGTTGGTGCCAGTCTCACCTACCGCTTGGGTAATGGAGCCATCAAGATCATCCCAAACCAAGCCAGACAGCGTGGCTGAACAGTCGGCCCCAGACTGAATACCTGGAATTTGAGTCGCTGTGACACTCGTAACAACCTGACCTTCTGTTCCTGCCTGTGCCCCTCTAGTCACGCCTGTCGTTCCCCCCAGTTGACCGTTGAAGGATTTACCGGGCTGTCCCCCTAAGACATTGGTGGTCCCGGTGGGTAACGATGAGAAGATAACGCCGCCGCCGCCGCCGCCACCCGGTCCGAAATCGTAGGGAACCGAAGTCGCGGTATTGACATCGCCACCTTTGCCGCCTTGAGCAGTGAGGGTAATGCCCGATAGGCTTCCGCTTTTGGCTGCGATCACAATACTGCCCCCTGCCCCTGCCCCTGCACCACCATCGTCGGTGGGGGTGATCCCACCATCCTTTGCGGTGGCGCTAATCACACCGGATCCGGTGATGCTTCCGGTTCGCACCATGACAATACCGCCCCCTGGACCGCCGCTACCGGCAATGCCGTTATTGGCATCCCCTGCACCGCCGCCGCCGCCCATAATAATTCGGTCTAGGGCAGAAGGGAAAACCGAGCCGCCGCGCCCCCCAACGGGTTTACTAACCCCCGTTGCGGCTATCTCAGTGGCAGGCGGTGAGTTAATGGAGTTGCCCCCTTGGCCCCCAACACCCCGATTACCGCCGCCGCCGCCGCCAGCATTATGCTGGTTGCCGCCGCCGCCTGCGTTACCCGGTGCCCCTCGACCCCGACTGCCGCCATTGGCGGTGCTAGTGGTTGTGCTACGATAGCTCGCGTCATCCTGGGACTGTAGGCGAGGGTAGCCATCAGTCATAGTATTAACGATTCCGATTCCGTTGACTTCCTGGCCGTTAAAGGTGATCAGGGGCGTTCCCGCAATTCCTTCACCTTTCATGCCACCTCTGGGCGTGACGCCGGAAGTTCGATAGGATTCATCTTCGCCCAAGGGATAGGTATCGCTATTAGTGGTGCCACCCCCACCCCGAAAGCCTTTGTCCTTCACGTCAATCTGACCATTATTCATGGTGAAGGTTCCGGCCACGTCTAGGGCAACAATGCCGCCGCTGGTTCCGTTCCAGGCTCCGGGCGCTCGAATAGTGCCGCTCAGGGACACGTCTGTATATTGCGGAACTCGAATGATCTGGTAGGTGCTTTTTCCATTGCTGGTGACGTTGGCGGTGCGCTGGCGATAGCCATGGATCAGCCCGCCCCCGGAGCCGCCTCTGATCTGAACGATGCCGCCGCCTGTTCCGACTGAATTGAGGGCAACGACATATTCATAGCGTCCTGTATTGTTTAGGTTTGTGGCACCGGATCCGGTCCCGGTCCCTGCGCCGTAGTTGCTGGTATCGCTAAAGTTAATGTCGGCGTCTTGCATTTGAATGACGAGCAGCAAGTCCCCGGCAGAGATGGTGGTTTGGTTCCCTGCTGCGTTAATGGGGCCGACGGTAATGGATGTGGCTCCAGCGTTGATCGAGCCTGTCCCTGGGAAGTAGCTGTTAACAATGCTGAGAATGCCAGTATCGACGCCATCTTTACCGGGGGTGGCGCACATGTTGCCGAAGCTCGTTTGCGATCGCACCTTCCCCGCAGACCACAGAATTTGGGTGGAGGGAATCAGGGTAAGCGCGAGTAAAGCACCAAGGGATCGAATTGCACGTTTCATGGGGAGTTAGCCGTTTATCGAAAGATAAAACAAGGCCCAAGGTGGCCTTTTCGATTCAGCCCTAGCCATCACAGCAGTGTTGCCAATAATCAGAGCTTTAACGTTTTGATTTGGGCTATATTTTGATTCGGGCTATAACTGTTGGGCACAGTTTCTACTCAGATTCAGTACAGACCAAATTCCCCCCTATCTTTAGGACACCCAATTTAGGCAAAGAATTGATCGGTATAAGTACTGATTACAGTTATTGAAAGATTAACGGCACCTAGAGTCTATTTATGAACAGAGACTTTGAGACGCAGATATTTGCACAGGGTAGAAACAATGACCTCCCTGAAAGTACAGAACTTTCGAGATCGGTCAACAGCTTTCATCGATAGAACTACGTAAAAAGGCTGTGAGGGATAGGAACCTCACAGCCTTTTATGTGAACACTCTATGCTGTTTTTATGGATTGACTGTGGCGCGGAACCGAACGTAGCCAGAAGCTCCTGCAGGTGCTCCTGGTGCAGTAGCGGTGGGTAAGTCGCCTAAATTGACGACGATCGCACCATTATGCTGCGTATTCGGAATTGTGATATTACAGGCAGGCGGTAAACCACTTTCGGGTGGATAAAAGCGAGCCGTGTCATCGCCACCGATATTGGTATAGGACAAGTTGGTCGTATTGGTCGAAACATTGATGCCGCGATCTTCGCTACCGCTACCGCCTGGGGCTGCGGTGAGACTGTTAAAGGCGTCGGAGACAAAGGTTTGGTGGTCGGGGATGCGATCGCAAAACAGCACATTTTTAGCAAGCTCACTACCCGCAGACAGAAAATAGATAGTGTATTCAACCTCGTCACCGGGTTTGACCTGACCTCCTGTGATCGCACCATACAGATCAGGGTCTGCATTGCCATCACCATTGGGCCATTGGGGATGGTTGTCTTCTACGCCACTGCCATTGACATAGGTATTTAAGATGGTGCCGTCATTGGGATTAGTCGGTTGGCCGTTAATGGCCGTGATGCGTTTAATCAGGAGGACGTTGGGGTTACTGACAATCGGATCGAGGCAATAGGAGAGTGATCTCAGGCCAATGGTAACCGTTCCATTGAGGGCTGTCGAAGAGGCTTCCTTACCAGAAATAATCTTGAGTTCATCAATGGGGCCTGGAATCGTTAGATCATAGAGATTGGTCGTGACAGAGGTTCCACCGCTTGAGCTGTTACCTACTGCAGTATCGATCTGACCATCACCATCGGCATCGGCAAAAACGATACCCGTGTTCCAATTGCTAAAGTTGGCCGCTGTAATTTGAATCGGAACGCCCTGGTAGCTGGCAATAATAGTGGTCCCATCTCCATTGTTGAGGCCACTACCCACCATAGAAAAATTTGTTACTGCAGTGGGGAACGAGAAAACATAAGTGGCTTTGTTATTTGTATTAAGAAAGTCTGGTGCATTTGTCGGTTGCAGAAAAAGGTAATCACCGACCGTTGGATCGGTCTGCACCTGTACCCCGCCAGTCCATGTCGCCGAACCAGACAAGGTCGCGTTGAAAACCATCGTGCCACCGTAGAACGATAGAGGCGTTGAATTTTGCAGTGTGGTATTGAGGGTGTAATTAGAAGTATTAAAGATCGATGTCGATGGACTATTGCAGGTGTTTACCGTGGATGCCGCTTGAACGACAAGTCGATAGTCTTCGACTTCACCATCGTTAGCTGCCCCGATGGAACGCTGATCGGGGGCCGTGGAGCCACCACTATGAGCGAGGGCTTGAGTGGTGAGACGGAAGCGCGCATAGGTAACGCCTGGGGTCAGACCGGGCAAGCTCGACCAGGTAAGACTCACCGTCTGAGTACCTGTATTGGGAACCGCTACCGTTTGCACTTCATCGGCATCAAAGGTGCCACTTTGATCAAAGTCGATCCAGGCGGTGAGGGTGGCAGAAGTATTCTTATTGTTGGTGACCGCAAGATTAGAGATAGTGTAGCTAGTGGTGTTCTGCGCTAAAGCAGGAAAGCTAATCTGCCCTTCATCCCGAGAAATATCGTTATCATCTGCATCTGCCGATTCATTTTGCAGGGTTCCCGTGTCTCCATCAGGGACTACGCCGATATACAGGTTGGGATCAATCGTGTGGACGGGGCCATTATCTGCGGCGGTGGTTTGGTAGTTGCCAGGCCCGGTTCCTATAGCTGAATCTGGGGCATCGCCATAATCAAGGGTGCTGATGAGGCCAAGGGCAACGGTATTCAAAGCACTGGCTTCTTGCCGATGGAGGGTCGCATCACCATTGAACGGAGCGCCATTGGCTTCTCCGGTAATTCCGTCTGTATCTTGGTTGTCTTGGGTGTAGAGATCAAATCCTCCGGTCGGGGGACTCGGCAGGGTACTGAGCAGGTAGGGCTGATTTTGGGTGGTGGCTGAGTTATCATTGGCCCCCGTATCGCCTAATACAACCGTGACGGGGTTGCCCGTGGTCAGGGCTGAATTGACTTTGATGGGTACTCGTAGGGTAACGGTACCCCCCGCCGAAATAGCCCCTACGGGTAGCCCCAAGACGGTGGCATCTCCGGTCTTGTTGCCTTCAGGACGAATGGTGACGGGGATGGTCGAGAAATCGGTCGGAGCGGTGGGGCCACTGGGGCCATCGGCATCAACGGCAATAATTTGAATGGGGCCTGATTGAGTGCCACCCGTGATGCTAGAGGGGGCGCCTGGGATAAAAAATTGAGTGGGGTCATTGCCGACGTTGGTGACCTGAAAGGTGAAATAAACCACGTCACTGGCGTTGATGCTGCCATTCCCTTGATTGGGGCCTGGGTTGGCAACTGTGCTGGGCGCTTCGATGACGCCTGCTGGAGTGACGGTCACACCCGCGACTTCAATGACTTTGACCTGAACTACGTTAGATTCAATCGCTTTTGAGGAGCCATCGGCAGGATTGACAAAGCTGCCGGTCGCTTGGTTCTCAATGATGGTACCTGGGGCCGGACTCGCGGCTAATACGGCCGTCAAAGGCAGCACATTAACCCCAGTGAATACCGCCGTTGCCAGTAGAACGTTAGCTTTCAGAGCGTACTTTTGTCTCAGTTGTTGCGATGATCGCACAGCAGCAGAGTGAGTCTCTTTGGGGTGGGTAGGTCGAGAGAACATAATGAGACGCTAAGTCAATGAACAACGAAACAGAGTTAAAGGAGAAGGAACATTTTGAAGCAACTGGCCCGTGATAGGTTTAGGGTTCACTGTTTTTGCAAAAGTTAAACAATAGAACTCTATTCTTGATGGCTAAAACTGCTGATATTGGCAGCAAACGGTTAATTAGCCTAGCCCCTGACGCTTGGGTGCAATGGGTCACTCAAAATCCGCAGGCGGTGGCACGGGAACTGCTCGATAGCGAATTTCAATGGGTGAGCCGCCAGAGCGACGTGGTGGTCAAATGAGAAGTTACAAGAGTTGGAGCCATTACTGGCATTTTTTGCTAGGTTTGTGTTAGACATGCCGCTGATTCAAGACATCATGAGGTGGGATATGACAGTTTTAAGAGAGTCGCCTTGGTATACAGAGATTGTTAAAGAAGGGATTGAGCAAGGAATTGAGAAAGGAATTGAGCAAGGAATTGAGAAAGGGAGTCGAGCCAGTCTCTTGCAAATATTGAAGGTGCGTTTTGGGGAAGTTCCTAGGGCATTACACGAACAGATCAAGGGTTGTGACCGTAGCCAGTTAGAAGCATTGATGGCGGTGGCGTTGCAGGTAGACTCTCTAGAGACCTTTGCTCAGGAAGGTTTGGGTAATATATTGTCTTGAAATATTGCCAGCATTGCTGTTTACCCATTCTTTCTATCGAGGAAGATCGACGCTTTATTGGTTAGTGCATTTCAGGTTAAATCACCTCCTTGACGGCATTGCAAAACGATCGCTGGGCCACAGAGCCTACTCTTCAACCTTGGTGACAAACCGGAAGAACCCGTAAGACTGATTAGGGGTACCCTGGCCTGTGGAGTTAGGCAGATTGGGCAGGTTGGGGGAACCGCTGGTGCCAGTGAGGTCAAGCATTACCGTGCCGTTGTTGTTTGTGCTTTTGAGGTTGCAGTTACTGGGGACCGCTCCACCAGCCGGGATAAACTGAGCGCGATCGCCCCCATCATTGGCAGCCGTTAAATTAAATAGATTGGACCCACTGCCAGTCCCTAACCCAAGCTGGATATCGTTGCCGGTGCCGTAGGTATTGAGCTGAAAAGATTGACCGGGCTGGAGGCGATCGCAAATTCTCACTGACTCTGTGGGGGCATTGCCTGAACTCAAAAAATAAATCGTATATTCGACTTCGTCACCTGGCTTAACGCCCCCTCCATTTAATGCACCCTTGAGATAGCTATTGGGCCAGCCAGGATGATTATCATCATCTCCATGAGGCAGACTAAGATCATCAATGATTTGACTAAAAATGGTCTTATTACCATTTGTTACATCAGTGATTGCGGTAATTCGTTTAACCAATAGTAGGCTCGAAACAGGCTCAATAAAGCCAAAATTTTGATTACTGACAGGCAGATCAATGGTTGTAACCGACAAATTGTTAGGTGTCCCTAAAGCAAAGCCAACAGGAACTTGGGGATCTGACGTATTGACTTGAATTTTGTAGGTTCCATAGGGAACGTCTAAAAAGACATAATCTCCATTGCCGTCAGTATTGACGGTACTGACGGCTTCACTTCCATCAACAATATTGTTGCCATTAGTATCTTGATAAAGCGTAACCTCAATACCTGCAGGTAAACGCGGCTCGCTGCTTCCCAAGGCACTATTTTGGTCTTGATCTTCATACAATGTGCCGCGAATAGAAGGATAGTCGGTTTGGACCGTTACAGCAGGCGTTGCAGCATCTAGAACAGACCCTTCACCTAGCGTTTGTCCCGTAAAGCTTTCCTTCGCCTCATTGGTGATAATCGTCCCATCTGGAATCCCAGGATTAATCCGAACCCGGAAGGTTACGGTGCTGGTCGCGCTGGCAATAGGAGCCGCAGGTGGGTTATTGGTATTAACCTGCAAGGTGCCACCTTGAGTCCCTGTTGCCCCTGCACCTAGACGAAAAACGGTCCGGTTGTTCATTGCATCAAATTCGGCGGCATCATCTACGCTGGCATCTGTTTTTGTAACGCCATTAATAGCTAAAGTGTTGGGCACATAGGTGGTGTTAACAGGAATATCGTCGGTCAACACATTGTTGTTAGCCGGATCGCCATTCCCATCGGCATTACGATTGTTGGTCACCGTGATTGAGTACTCCAAAATGTCACCTGGCTCTACATTGCCCCCGTTCACATCTGTAAAGCTTTTGTTGAGGACGACATTCGGCTTGAACAAATCAATTGCTGTAGTAACAACACCTGGGAAATAGGTTTCGCCACCAGAACTGCTAGTGGTGAGATTAATTTGCAATGATGTATCGTTGTTCTGCAAGACTGTAGTGTTATCAATGGAATCAATGTCAACTCCACCCATTTGGTTAATGTAGTTTGGATTCTTAGCCGTAATATGGCTACCTAAGCGAGTGATTGTACTATTAAAAAAATCGTTACTGGGGTTCAAACTGTTGCTTAACGTTGTGGTATTAAAGGGCGAACTTGTCCGTTGAATACTCAGGCTATCCCCTATTCCAGATGCGTCACCATCGTAGGCAACCACCCCAATCCGGGCATTGACGCTGCCAAAGGGTGGAGTATTAAAGCCCGAAATATTTAAGTTAACGGCTGGATTGGCTTGTTGGACCCTTGCTAGACCGCTAAACACACTCAAGTCACGAGGCTTTTCGTTAGGGGCTGAATAGACTACAACCAGAGACCAACCTGCGTAGGGTGCAGCATTTCCATTGCTAGCAGTCCCGGACAGGGCTTGGACGTTGGCAATGCCGTAGGTACCATTACTTCCGGCGGTCACTAGACTAGTGACATCAGCATAGGCATGGTAGCTGTCGGCTGAGCTGCTATTACCGAAACCAGCATTGGTAGCTGCCACTAAGATGCCATTAAGTGTCGTATAGCCAGAGGCAGGTGTTCTAAATCTCACTTGGGTGCGGCTGCTACTGTTAGAAACACCACCCCAAAACAGATACGCCTTTAAAACCGTTGCTCCTGTTGGCAAGCCCAAGTTTGCCGTACTGGAGTTAAAAGTACTGCTATCGCCATCAACATCGACATACACCATCGGGAATCCGTCATTTCTGGCCCAAGAGCCTAGACTACTTTGGGCCGTGCTACAGCCGGTACCACTGAATGAGCTAGAACTCTCTGATTCACAGGTCAGTAATGTATTGCCTGTGAGGTGAATATCACCTAATGCTTTGGTGTTGTAAAGCCGACTAAAGGGACTAATCACTTGAGCTGAGACGGGTGTTATCCCACCAGTCAGCAAGGCCGTGATGAGTCCACTCAGAACGGCACCTGTGCGACACAAATGTTTGATCGCTACTGATGATGAAGTCGAATAACCATTCACTCGACGATTGCTTGTTTGTTTGCTCAAATGTGCCCGAAACATGACTCCCCCCTGTTAGCTAAAGATCGTGACTTTGTCCAAATTGCCCGTTTTTTCCCGTTAAGGCTCCACCTGTAAATCTTGGGTCTGCTCAACCATCACTAGGTCAATACCCCGCAAGTCGCGATACACAAACTCCACCCGACGGTTTCGAGCTAACTCTGTGCGATCGCCCTCCCCCGTCAGCAACTGCGTCTCACCCCAAGACCGAATCGTGATCCGAGCTGGGTCAACACTTTGGCCGAGTAAATAACGCCGCACCTGCGTTGCCCGTCGCTGGGCCAAGTCTTGGTTATAGGCGGCGGTGGCCCGTGAATCGGTGTGGCCGTGCAGATCGATAACCACGGTGGGGTATCGCTTCAGCACCCCGGCAACCTGATTAAGGGTCACCTGACTGGCCGGACTAAGAGTATCTTGATCAAGGCCAAAGTGAACCTTGCGGGGTACCTCAGCTCGAATCTGCACCGGAATGACCTGAGGCGGCTGCATTGAGACAAGCATGGCCTTCGGCTCTGGCTCACCACAGTCAGGACTCTCAACAGCGACCCTATCAATTTCAGGGGCTGCTGACGCTGCCGTGCGAATCACGGCGTTGAGGGCCGGTTCTGAGGTGCCGTACTCAGGCAGCGTGGCAATGGCGCTGATGCGATCGCCCACCGATAAATCCGTTAACGTAGCGCTAAAGCGCCCGGTTTGATCGGCCACGACATCCATGAGGGGTTCACTAAGCGGCCCCTGCGCTCCGGGACCGATCACCCGATACAGGGTCACCGTAGCCCCTGGGTCTGCGATGCCGTCAACGCCCACCTGTTGATCAAAAACTAGAAACTCACGACTGAGAAATTCAGGGGTATTAATGGCTCGGTTGCCCGTATCAAGCCGACGATTATTCGTATCTCGCTGCGGCACATTGGCTCCGTCACCCCGCTGATAATCGCTGACGCTGACATTGCGGCGGGTGACCAGATCAATACTGAGGCCGTCGAGGTTATTAAATCGATTTTGGGTGATGGAGTTGCGATCGCTCTTCGGATACGCCGCCACCGTCACCCCTGGCCCGGTCTGATAGCGAATTTCGTTATTGCGGACCTGATGGTCACTGCCCATTAAATATATTGCAGAACGCCGCAGCCGCTGACCGTTGAATTTAATGGTGTTGCCGTGAATATCAACGGCCCCATCAGGCTTGAACAGATACACCGCACTGCCGTCATTGCCGCAGATCAGGTTATTGCGAATCACCCCATTGTTGATTTTCCCTTCTAGGCGAATCGCATCCGGCATTCCGGCAAGGCCATTACCCACGATTTGGTTCTCACTAATGACGAGGTTTTCAGCTTTGCTGCCTGTAATAATGGCGCTGCCGTCATGGTGAGCAATCCGGTTGTGGCGAATGGTGGTGCCGGTGCTGTTGAACACCGATACGCCAAAGGCAGAGGGCCGCTCTGGCATTTGATCGTCGGGTGTAATGCCGAGCCAGTTGTTTTCAATCAGAATGCCCTTGGGGGGCTGGGGCTGTTCGGGACGGCCTTTGAGTGAAAAGTGATCGGCCTCAGTCATGACGGCCTGCTGATGATCTTTTGGCAAGAACTGATGAACGATAAAAATGTCAGCAGGGGGCGTTGTCGCGGTGCGTTGGTGGGCAGATGTAAAGCCATAGAGGCTAAGACCGCGTACCGTAATGTTGTCTGCGGCTAGGGTTAGCCCTCGTAAGACTTCGATATTCTCGGCTGTCGTCAAGGCCACTACCGGCCCAGAGCCATAGCCTACCTGCGTTGTGCCATCAATGACTACAGCAGAAGTAATCGGCGGCAGCAGCGTCTGTAGTTTAATGATGGTTGCCCCACTGGGGAGGTCAAACTCAATTTGGTTGGGTCCGTCGCTAACTTGGGCTTGCTCTGCAGCGCTGAGCTGTTCACGAGATAGGGTGCCGTTGGTGAGTGCGATCGCTTCTCTTAACGTCAGCCCCTGATCAGGCTGAATCTCACCATCTTGGTTGCTGTTGACCACTACTGTGAGTGTTGAGGCAGAAGATGTCTGAGCTAGGCTGGGTAGCATAGTGCTGCTTAGAAGCGTGAGCAGAGCAACGGAGAAGGATAGAGGACGTTTCAAAGCTATTGCACTGGCCCTTTTCTTTCTCCCATTTTCAGGAAAACAATCCAATCTTTCGGACTCTCCCCCCAGAATTGGGGGGCTGGGGGGGCTAACGCAGAGCTGTACGCAATCAATCGGTTCTGGACTCGTCATGGTCTTTTTCTTTCCCCATCTGCAGTTGTTCATTTACAGTGCCGCCTCCTGTGCGATGGGATTGAGTGGTTTTTGGTTAGCGACAACACGCTTAGCGGTTGTATTCGTAGGTGCGATCGCTTGAGGTTCCTCCGCCGGATTGCTAGCCGCTTCTGCCGGAGTATCACCTGGCTTTTTCACCAACGACTCTTGCTGCTGAGGTGCAGAGGGCTTCTGGAACCCAAAATCTTTGAACAGATTATTGTCGAGCTTCAGGGTCACCCCTAAGTAAGGACCACTGGCCGAACGAGAGTTACCCAAGTCGCGATCGTTGGCATCACCAAAGGCATAGCCAGCGGCAAGCCGGAGGTTCGGGTTTAGGTAATAGCCCACCTCAGCATTGAGGCCGAACTCGTTATAGCCGACGCTGGGCTGACCAATCCAACGAGCCTCGGCGCTGACATCCCAGCGGTAGCTAAAGCGATGGGTGGCTCGAAGCTGTGCTAGTGAGACGGCGCTGGTGCCGACTAAATCTTGGGCGAGGTTTGTTTCACTATGGCGAAGACCGAACTTGCCGTACAGCTCCCAGTTCCAGCTTGGAGCGTAGATGCCCTCCACTGAAAGCAGGTGCTCCTGGGAGCCAGTTCCTTGGCCCAGCAAAAGGCTTTCAGGAATCGTAGAAGGGTTTTGGCGATACTCGTAGCGCAGCAAACCATTGAACGTGTCGTCGGTGGGGTTGCGGTAGGCAAGGCCCAGTTTGATATCGCGACTCACTCCTAATCCCTCTAAGCCTTGGTTCGAGGCGCTGGCCTGCTGAAAACTTGCCAGGGCGGTCAGGTCGCGGGTCACCTTACCCAGAACATTAGCTGAAATGACAGTGTTAGAACCACGCTCATTGACGCGATGCTCAACTCTAGCTCCTAACTGCAGGTTGGGGTTGTCAGTGTAGCTAATACCGGCACTAAAGCTATGTCCGTTGGTCAGACTGAGGGCTGAGGCTCCTGAACCGACTGCGAAGGGCTGGCTGAACTGCTGTCCGGCAGCAGTGCGGAACTGTTCACTAAAGACGTACTCGTAAGAGAAGTCCATGTTTAAGCCAGGGGCTAGCTTTAGCCCTTGGTCAATACCAAACCGACCGCCCATGCCGCGATCGCCCAGTAGTGTTGCTTCACCTCGCAGGGTGGTATCAGTGGCAAACGTATGCTGCCCCTTAATGCCGACGCTGGGGATAAAATCGCCGTCATACTGTCCTCCTGCTAGGTAGGTGCTATCAAAGCTAAGAGAGACACTGGGGTGAATCTGCCAATCTAGACCCACCGTGGTGCGGTTGGGGTAGAGCGGATCTGATTCAGATGAAAGGGTTAGATCGTTATAGGCATGGAAGTTCAGATTATTTGCCAGCGGCATTGTGAAGCTGCTGCTGAGCTGATCGGAAACGGTGCTGTCGCCAGTGAGTTTGTCGTTGCGATCGCGATGTACCCAATCGACGCCAAGATTCGCCTTGCCAATTTTTTGCAGCAGTCCGGCTCGAATGGTGGTGAGTGAGTTATCAACGGCACTTCCCGGCGTGGGAGATAGCCCTGGTTGCAGCAGCTCTTCGAGCGTATCGAGGGGCCGAGGGGCGATGCCGACGTTGTCTTCATGGTCGTAGCTAGCGCGTAGGCTGGTGCTTTTTGTAATTTCTGCATCGAATTCAGCGCCGTAACGGGTTTGACCCGGTACGAAGGACGTGGTGGCGTTATTTGAAAAGCCAGTGTCGGTGGCGCGGAAGTAAGCCTTACCCGATAGCCGATCAAAGAGGCGACCCGTTAGCTCGGCTCGGTAGGCATTACCGCTGATGCGATCTCCCTCTAAACTATTGTCAGAGTGGGCATACTCAGCCACGAGCTGAGCATCTTTACCCAAAGCAACCTGAGCATCAGCACCATAGAGCTGAAAGTTCTGAGCGCCGCGATCTTCTCTGAAGTAAGTGGTGCCTAACCAACTTTCTTGATCGAGGGCGCGGGAGAAATTGTACTGGAGGCGACCGCCATACACACTGGTCTGACCTGCATTGCTTTCAAACTGATAGGTCGCCACAATCCGACGCACCAGAATCGTGCCGTCGGCAGCCACATCGGTGCGGAGTACTGGACGACGGAAAAGGATGGTGCCGCGATCGTAATCGATGTCGTAGTCGGCTCCTCGGCTAAGGCGCTCGCGCTGCAGGACCGTACCGGGGCGGTTAAGTTCTTCTAGTTCGAGGTACAGTTCTTCACTGCCCGACACCAACAGACGGCGGGACAAGAAGTAAAAACCGCTGGTGCCATCAGGGGCAATGGTATCGCGCTGAAAGCCCTCAACATTGTTTCCATACAGGCCCGTTAGCTGCAGATTGCCAATGTTGTAGTTAGCCTTAAAGCCATGCAGATCGCGACCGGTTGCCGAGAATAACTGCGACGACCGATTGAACTCTTCGGTGTGGTAGTCGCCCCACATAAAGTAATCGGTGCCTGCATTCGCCACCGGAGAGGTGCGCTCAAAACGCAGGTAAAAATTATCGGTGGAAGGTGCAGTGACTTCGGTGGTAGAGTCATCACCATAAACCGGATACAGCGTTTCGCTGCAGTCCCCCACCGCTCGAAAGAGGCTGGTATTACCATTACAGTCGGTATTGAGGGCGCGATCGCTATTGAAGGCACCTGTCACCGACCATTCACCGATGGAGGCAATCCCGAAGGCCGCAGCCTTGAGGCCTACCCCGAAACCATTGTCTTGATCCTTGGGTAGATAATCCCGAAAGCTGTCAAAGAAGTCGGTGCCCCGGCGACCGAGGCGAAAGTCAATAACCCCCGTGAGCAGTGGATCAGCTCGTAGTGGTGTCGAAAATTCAAGCTGATGATAGCCCTCGAGGGCATTGCTTTTGGCCTGCACCCGTACCAGACCCGCCTGCAAATTAGACTGCAGCGTGGCTGTGAATGCACCATCAACGGCCTGAACCTGAAAACCAGGGGCGTCGGGATTGGCGTCAACCCCTACAAAGTTGCCTTCGGTGCTGTGGAGCGTGACGACGGCAGTCCAGTTGGAGCGGTTGTTGTTTTTGTCTAAAAGCTGTCCCTGTACTGTGGCTGTAGAGCGACCATCAGCAGGTATTTTAGTTTCTAGCGTTGTCACCTTGAGCTTGTCGGGTTCACCGCGCACTTGAGTCTTAACCGAAGCTAATACCTCGGTTTGGCCCGGTCGATTCACTGTCAGGGTGTTTTCACCGGACTGCAGGGTGACACCATACCAGGTTTGGCGAACTTTCCCTGCCATGGTATCGGTTGCGGTACGGCCAACTTGGGCGTCATCTACCAGACGACCGTTCACTCGCAATTCAACGGTCTCACCCAGAGGGAACTGCACCGTTACGGAGGTGGCGGGCTGCCCCATCAGCTCATCGGGCGTCGGTGAAATAATAGTAATGGGCCGAGTTTCGTCGGGGGCAACACTGGCCTGAGCTACTGGCTTAGAGCCACTAAAAACCTGGGTTGACGTGAGAGGAACTAGCTCTCCCTGGCGATGCACGGTAATCCGGTTAGCGCCAGCCTTAAACTGAATGTCGTACCAAGTGCGCTGCACCTGTTGGGTACTGGGGTCAGTGATGGATTGACCAATTTGACCGGCATCGATCAGCGCACCGTTGACCCGCAGCTCAATGGCTTGGCCCACAGGTGACTGCACCGTTACCGAAGAATCAGTTTGCCCGATCAGGCTTTCGGGTACCGGGGTCAAAATCTGGACGGTCTTCTCAGCACTGAGGGGGGCAGCCTTGGCTGCTGTTTCGGGATTCTCTGGAGGCGGGGCCGTTTCATCTGTCGATTGTGACTCTGTATTCAAAGACTCTTCGATGACAACCGAAGGGGGTGTTTTCTCCTCGACAGTGTCTTGAAGATTAGGGTTGGCAAGGGCTGGTGAGAAGGTGAGTCCTGTGGTTGCGATCGCACCGAGCAAACTGACCTGCACCCAGCGAGGATATCGGGATTGAGCTGGCATTATGGGGCCTCCTCATTAAAGGTGGGGGTAACCCCAAAGTTCATTCGCACTAAGCCACCGGGCGCCAAGCGTACCAATCGCGAGGGGCTATTGCGTTCGATAAATTTCAGGTTGGGGGCCAGGGTATAACCGGGCAACGTGGTCAGGTCTAAGACCCCGGTGCGATTTCCAGGCAAGACGCACTTGACGCTGAACAAACCATCCTCATCGGCGGTAATGCGGTTACCGTCGTCCATATAGACCACCGCATTGGGCACACCGGGTTCTCCGGGCTGCTGTTCGCCATCGAAGTTCTTGTCAACAAACACCCGGCCCAGAATTGTCCCGCAGTCGGACAAAATACCTGGAGTAATGCGAACCCGATGCACGGCAGGGCCGTCACGAACTTCAGTATCGTTATCGGTACGGTTTGCTGAGGCCGTAGCCGAATTGCGCCCATCGCCTCGCAAAGCATCGGGGGTCAGTTGAGCTGCATACACAATGGTGAGGGTGCCATCAATGGGCAAAGGGGCAGCAGTGCTAAAGGTGGCCGTCATGCCGGATCGATTCACCGTTAGCTCTACAGGCTGACCTTCAATTTCGCCCTGGACTGTGTTGTCTAAGAACTTAAAACCCATCGGCAATACATCAGTGATGCTCAGCGTATCGAGAGCCACATCGCTGTTGTTACGAACCGTGAGGCGATAGAGCACGGTGTCACCGGGGGCCGCATTGGCGCGGTCCCCTGACTTATTGATGTCAAGCTGATCGGTGGTGCACATAGTACTCATGAACTGCACCGCCAAAAGCTGCAGCCCTATTCGGTCTGCATCTTGAATCAACACCACCGACTGAGTGATCTCGGTTTCACCTTCCATACCGATGGGCTGACCATCAAGAGAGGTAGCGCGATAGCTGACCTGTTCGCGATCGTTGGTGCCAACAGTGGTGATGCCAGTAATTTCGAGGCGAACGCGCCGCTGTGTAAACCCAGAGGCAGCGGGGGCGTTAACGACCAAGATGTAGGTGCGGCCAATCACCAACTGACCAAGGCTGCGATCTAATAGAAAGCTGTATTGCCCTTGAGTTGTCGTGCTAAGGGGAAAGGGATTGATGTTGGTGGTATTCGGCTCGATCCCTTCGGGAACGCCATCACCCAAAATGTCAGGTAATTCAGTGCGCGTCAGGCGGAGCAGGTTACCCAGTTCGGTGCCGGTGGGGTCTGTGGGATCTGGCTCATAGAGCGCCACGCTAAAGCCGGTATAGTCCGATAGTGGCTGTGCATTACAGCCTAAAACTTGGCCTCTGGGGTCTACTAGCGGGACAAGACCATTAATGTCGATGTTGTTGGTGCGGCCCGACCAAGTCGTCTCGCCGACACTGTAGCTGTACTCGGCACTGTTAGAAACGGCAAACTCAGACGATTCTGTAATGGGCCTCTCGTTCGCATCATTGCCCGTCGTTACCTGGGCAAAACTGGCCGTCGGTCCCTGGAATAACAAAACCAGCAGCACGGAAGTTGCCAACCGTCTTAGATATTGGTGGTGGTGTTTAAATGAGCGCATGGGAAGCAAACAGTGAAGGATAGAATCCACGGTTGAGAGTTGGCGTAATCTGCTGAGTCAGGAGCTGCAATTCAAAGGGCTGCGGAGGTCTACCGCAGGGCAATGTCGTTGCCCTGTCAGAATTTTGGGTAAACGAATCCTGATCAGCGTGGAAAGCACCTGCTGACAAAGCGGTAATGCTAGAGAGCATTGAATAAACTAGGGAATGAGGCGATGCAACTGATAAGTACAGACTTAGCAGCGCTTCATTCAGCGACCCTCAATGGTTCAAAAGACTGTAGGTATAACAGAGGCGGTATTTCACCGCCTCTGCAAGGGTGATTGTTACTTAACAGCCACTTCATACACGGCTCGAACTGAAGCCATGGGCTTCAAAGAGGTACCGTAGTCCCAACGGACGTGGGTATAAGTCGCAGCCGGAGCGGGCTGCATTTCAACCTTGCCATCGGGCAGGGTGACTTCGACCATCGGCTGAGCAGAGAAAGTCTTGCCGCCGTCGATGCTGTAGGTGAGTTCAGCGCCATTGGCCTTCGCTGAATCAGCAACGTAGGCTGTTTTGCTGGGTACTGGCTGAGTCAAAACCAGCTTCTCGGCAGGCTTGTCGCCTGCATTTTCGCTGCTGAGTGTGTAGCGAAGCACATCACCGGGCTGAACTTCAGCTTGGCCCTCAAGGGCTGCCCAAGTGGTGACTTCTTGACCTTCAGCATCGGTGGAAACCACCTGCTTCTGAGCGCCCAAGACCAGCTTGACTTTAGGCTGTAAAATATTTTGAACGAGAGTCTCACCCGCTTGGGCCAAGTTAGCAAGCACGGGGGTGCTGGTTGCGAATGGAACAGCAGCGGCCAATGCCAGAATGCCAAGACCAATAGATAGTTTACGTTTCATCTTGTCTAAACCTCAGTTAGATCTGATTTGCAGTTAGTGTGAACAAAAAGTGTTAGAGAACGAGCAAAGGGTCAGCGGTGCAGTGCAGTCTTACTAGGCCACACCGCTGACAGTCGTTAGGGCTATTTCACCTTGCGGCGGATAATCATTTGACCACTGCCACCGGGGACAACGGTGCCGACTTCATTGACGTAGGCTTCTACAACAGAGTCTGTTGCAGGATCAACCGTGCCAATGAGGCTGTCATTGACAGGGTTGGCATCTTTGGTGAACTCGTTGTAGTAACGAACTGAACCGGTTGAAACGCTAGTGCCTGTGGTATGAACCGTCAGAGGGGTTTGACCCACTTGATCGGTATGCCAGTTGTTGGTCCCTAGAGCCGCACCGGTGTCATTGCTGTTGTCACCATCTTCAATTACTTTGAAGTCCACAGCGTTGAGACCCACGTTGCCAGAACCCGTTAAAGAAGGGCTAGTGTTCACGTATGAGACGCGATACTCAATAACGTCGCCAGGGGCTGCTTCAATTGTGGGAGTCGCCGTCCAATCTTGCTTCACAGTGCCTGTAGAACTCAGGATGCGCACTTCTTTGGTGACCTTCATGAAGCCAATATAGATGCGATTAAGGGTCAGGTTGTTGACGGTCTCACCCGAATAACCCGCAACACCTGTATCAGGGAAAGCAATGATGGCTACTGGAACCACGCTTGCGTCAGCGGGAAGAGTACCCGGGAAGCTCACGGTCACTTGATAATTGACTTGCTGACCGGGCTGCAGAGTCCCAACATTGATGGGGAGACCCGCAGCTAAGTTCCAATTGGTGCCGTCCCAGGTATAGGTGGCGGTGACAGGGGGATTACCGCCAGGACCGTCGGCGTCATAGCTGATCACTGTTTGTGTCCCGTTAGGGATATTAGCAGCGATGCCATACTGGCCTGTTGCAGCAGACTCATCAGCGGCTTCAGCAACCAAAGGAGACACCGGCTGCAGAGTGACATTATCAATTCGTGAAGTATTGGTCGCTGGGTTCGCAACGGTGTTGGTGAACACCACTGTACCGGCAGGCAGTTGGTCTCGGTCAATGGCCTTGTTGGTGTAGTCATCATCATCATCGGTGGGGCCAACCGCGCTGGGGCTACCGTTGGGACCGTTGAGAATGTTGTCGTTACCCACCAGGGCTTCACCGGTTAAGACCACTTGATTGTCTTCACCATCAGGGCCAACACCGGTGTTAGAACCGTCATCAGTACCGTGAACCGTAGGATTGGCTATACCCGTATCATTAGTCGGGTCAAAGTCAGAACCATCTGGTGTACCACCATTGGTCTCTGTCGGAGGCGTAGAGTTCTCAAAGTTGTTAGGGTTAACGTCACCCGATTCGTCGTAGATGATTTGATCAACGGGGTTGTTTGGATCGGCCGGATCGTCATAGGTCTTACCAAACGCCTGGGCTAAGTTATAGACAGAGCCACCCACTGCAGGTAAACCGCTGGTCACGACACTAAACTTAAAGCCGGTAATAGCCGTCCCGTTGGCCGGTAAGGTCGCGGCACCCGTATAGACGAAACCAATCCGCTTGACCGCTGCATTAGGAGGTGCAGTCGTAGTCCACTCGGCCGCTGTGCCGCCTGGTGCGACAACCGGGCTAGTGGTTGCTGGGTTGCTAATTGAGTACACAATTTGCCAGCCAGAAAGAGCAGGTGTAATCGAAGCAGTCCCGCTGTATTGAGTGAACTCAGGAATCGCGTCGGATACCAAAACCGCATCAGTTTGAACACCATTCAAACGAATGGGGGTTTTAGCAAGGGCTGTGGGGACAAATGCAGCGTTGGGAGTGTTTCTCTCAACAGTGAGCGATAGATCGTAGGTGATCACATCATCGTTGGCGGCACCGGTGGCACCAGGATCAACATTGCTGGCAGTTTTCTTAACGGTAGCTAGAGCCAAGGGCTTCTGCTGAGTCGCGAAGTCAACGGTTTGAGATGCACTAGCTTCTTTCTCTCTGTCAATTGTGAGCACACCGGCGGCTTCACCAGGGGTGCCATCAGGCAGGTCAACGGTGCGTACGTTGCTGTCAACATTATCGGCATCTACGGGCTGGTTCTGGGTGGCAGCGCTGTTGTCATTTGGCGATGTATTACCCAAGGTTACTGAGATGTCATCTCCAGGATTCAAACCACTGGCAGGAACAGTACCCGTGACAACAACGGTAATCGAAGCCCCGGCAGGAAGGGCCGCTAAACCAGGGGTTAACGTGCTGAGTCTGACGGGGTCATTGTCTGTGTATGAACCGAGGGAATCACCCGCTGAGTTGAAAACTTCAACCTTGGCGTTTGTACCGGTGAGCAAGAGATTTTGAGTAAGGATGTCATCAAGACCCGGAAGCTGAACATCGGTGGTGTCGTTACCGACGTTGGTGACGGTGAATTTGAAGTCTAAGATATCATTGGCTTCAAAGGAACCAAGGTTGCGGTCCACAACGCCTGCTGGGGTAACGGTGATACCAGCAATCTCAGCAACCTTAACGACGACTGTATTGGATTGAGTATCAAAATCTTTGCCGTCTGCATCTTTGTAAGTGGCCGTCGCAGTGTTAGAGATGTTATCTCCTGCAGCCGCAAAGGCTGGCAACATAAAGGGCTGAATCAAACTGCTTGCCATGAGAGTGGCGATCGCAACGGGCCGATAAAGTTTGCGAGACCGTCTCTTAGACTTTGGTGTATCGTGTTTCATAGGTGTCTTCTTTCTCTGATGAAATGAATAACTCGTGAGAGGTGGGCATCTTCCGGCAGAAGCGGTGTGACCCTGATTTGATCAACGGGAGTTATTCCCCCCCGGTTTGTTTTGAGCTGGACCCTCAGAACAAACTTTTGTCACACCGCCTCTGTTTTTTAAGTAAAGGCAAATGTGGTGTGGCAACGATGCTGATCTAGAAAGATTTACATCATTCGCTTTGGTTAAGGTGGCAAGCACAGGGTCTACTGCTAGACGGGCTGCAGGGGCTTGACTGTCTTACCCTATCTCTAACATTCCCCACTTGAACTCCGAAATGTTACTTGAGTTTGGTAGCGAATCAGACCAATATTCTCGCCAGAAGCAGTGTGTAAGTGCCTTTAGAGTGGGTTGCGATCGCAACCACCCTGTCCTAGACAAATTCCCCAGCGAATAAATATTGCAGCCAACCCAAGTTCAAGCCACGGTTCCAGAGCGCAACTGCGTAGTTCTACTGAGGCTCTATTCGTTTTCGCAAACGCTGTGATTTAAGTCACAGCTAGGCACCGCATGTTTTCCGTATAAATACGGAGTTCACCCAAACGATTTTCTAAAACTCGTAGGGTATTCAGACAAAAAGAAGCCATCGGGCCTCAAAATCTGAGCGTTTTACAGGAGCCGCGATGCCTTAGATATCGATATTCCTTTATCGCCCGAACACGGACCTCAATCAGAGGCGATCCACCAACGTTCTCATTCTCAATTAAGCCGCACTCTCCGCTAAGCGCTGGGCCTCTTCAGACTCAGAATCTATCTCTTCAGCGGCCTGCTGATGGGCGAAGATGAGTCCGTCTGTTTCATCCCAATCGACGAAAATGGTGGCCCCAGGGGCAAAGGTGCTTTCTAAAATCTTGACCGAAATGGGGTTCTCTAGCTCTCGCTGAATTGCTCGCTTCAGCGGTCGTGCCCCATAAACAGGGTCATAACCCGCTTCAACCACGTGTTCAAGGGCGGCCTCAGTAAACTGAATCGAAAGCTTTTGTTCTGCCAAGCGCTCATCAACCCGCTTCATTTGAATGTTGACAATTTGACGAAGCTGCGCCCGATTAAGAGCATGGAACAGAATCGTATCGTCAATCCGGTTCAAAAACTCAGGGCGGAAGTGGGCCTTGAGCGCCCCCATGACCAGCTCTCGCATTTCTTCATATCTAGAGTCATCACCCGCGACTTCTAAGATATGTTCACTACCAATGTTGCTGGTCATCACAATGACCGTATTGCGGAAGTCTACATTGTGTCCCTGAGAATCGGTGATCCGGCCATCATCAAGCACCTGCAGCAAAATATTGAAAATCTCAGGATGGGCTTTTTCCACCTCATCGAGCAGCACCACTGAATAGGGGCGGCGGCGAATCGCCTCAGAAAGCTGTCCCCCTTCTTCGTAGCCCACATAGCCCGGAGAAGACCCCACCAACCGCGACACCGCATGTTTCTCCATGTATTCCGACATGTCAATGCGGACCAGAGCCTCTTCGGTATCAAACAAAAGTTGCGCCAGGGCGCGGGCTAACTCTGTCTTGCCCACGCCCGTGGGGCCTAAAAACAAGAAAGATCCAATGGGACGCCGGGGATCTTGCATCCCGGCCCTAGCTCTGCGGATCGCGGCTGAGACAGCACCGACGGCCTCTTCTTGCCCCACCACTTGCTTATGGATATATTGCTCTAAATCAAGCAGCTTCTGGCGCTCAGACTCTAGAAGGCGGTTAACGGGAATGCCAGTCCACTTAGAGACGATTTCAGCAATGTCTTCTGCGGTGACATCTTCCCGCAGCATCGCGGAGCCACTGTTCTGAGCTTGGGTCAAGGTCGATTCTGATGCTTCAAGCTGACCGAGCAGCACCGCGAGCTTCCCAAATTCAAGCTGGGCAGCCGTCTCGTGGTCATAGTCTCGCTTGGCCTGCTGCAGCTCAATGTTGGCACGCTCGATATCGGCTTTGATGTTTTGAATTTTATCGAGGATGCCTTTTTCAGCCTCCCATTGGCCGTTGAGGGTTTGGTACTCGGTTTTGAGGGTACCCAATTCTGCTTCAAGGAGGTGAAGGCGATCTTGAGAGGCGAGATCGCTCTCTTCTTGCAGTGACACTCGCTCCATCTCTAGCTGCATGAGGCGGCGCTCAACCCCTTCAAGCTCACTCGGCTTTGAGGTCATTTCCACCTTCAGCTTAGCGGCGGCTTCATCGACTAAATCAATGGCTTTATCTGGCAAAAATCGATCAGAGATATAGCGGCTCGATAGGGTTGCGGCAGCGACCAGCGCCGAGTCGGTAATCCTGACGTTGTGGTGAACTTCGTAGCGGTCTTTGAGGCCGCGCAAAATTGAGATGGTATCTTCAACGCTGGGTTGCCCAATATAAACCTGCTGGAAGCGGCGTTCAAGGGCTGCGTCTTTCTCAATGCTGACTCTGTATTCATCGAGGGTTGTGGCTCCGATACAGCGCAGTTCGCCCCGTGAAAGCATAGGCTTGAGCAGATTGCCTGCATCCATTTTGCTAGAGCCGCCGCCGCTAGAGACAACGGTGTGGAGTTCGTCGATAAAGAGGACAACCTGGCCGTCGGAGTGGGTGACCTCATGGAGAACCGACTTGAGGCGTTCTTCAAATTCACCTCGATATTTGGCTCCGGCCACGAGACTCCCCATATCTAGGCTAATGAGCTGTCGATTTTTCAAAGATTCGGGTACATCACCATTGACGATGCGCTGGGCTAGCCCCTCTGCAATGGCGGTTTTGCCGACGCCGGGTTCTCCAATCAAGACGGGATTATTTTTCATGCGGCGAGAGAGCACCTGGACCACTCGCCGGATTTCTTCATCGCGACCAATCACCGGATCCAGCTTGCCTTGTCTGGCGAGGGCGGTCAGATCGCGCCCGTATTTTTCGAGGGGTTTAACCTCGGGTTCTCCCTTTTGTTTTTTGTCAGATTCTATCGTTTGCTCACCCATCTCTTCTTCACCTGCAGACACAGTTTGTGGCGTCCGCATTCGTTCAATGACCTGCTCAAGGTCAACCCGCGCCAAGCCCTGATCACGGAAGACCGATTTACCAATGCGAGGGTCATCGGCCAACGATAGTAAGAGATGATCCACCGAAATCTGGAGTTCAGTAAAGTCATCTCGGGCCGCATCAGCTCGGTCTAACAGGCGTTCTAGCCAGCGCCCACTGTGAACGTAATCAATGTAGTCGTCCTCCATGGTGCGCTCAGGGCGGCTGGCAAATTCATTGAACTGAGCCAGCATGAATTCTGGGTCTGCCCCCAGGCGATCTAAAAGGGTACTGGCAATCTCGTCCTCTTCGAGCAGTGCGATCGCAAGGTGTTCAACCTCTAGACAAGTGGTATCAAAGCGATCAAGAACATCTTGGGACTGAAAAATAGCGTCCCATGCCTTTTCTGTAAACTGTTCAGGATCGGTCGGTTGCATAGACTTACGGACTTTTATTCTTTAATCATGGGGTAAATCCACTATACCAATCTATCTTCTCAGCCTGATCGACAACATCCAATGGATGTCAGGATCTCACTGAAATATCAGCTTCGTTCAAGACGTTGCGGGGCCATCAGGCGTTACGGGTACAAAAGAAGAGGGCTTGGGTGGCTGTGGCTGTGACTCTGACTCTGGTTCTGAAGGGATGGCATTTTTAGAATCCTCGATCTCTCTTTGGAGATTAAAGATCTGAATGTCTCTCATGCTTTCTATCGTATTGAGATTAATCAAAGACAATATCAATACGCTATCTGGGGTCAGTTCTTTTCGTAAGGACTCCAGATTTTTGTTATTCCCTGCCTGCATCAGAGCTGCCAAATTGACTTCGCTGCCTTCGGGACGATAAACCACTAGATAGTTCTGATTGTTGACGCTGACGGTTTTCCCTTGGGTGTAGTACACATTGCTTCTAAAGGCAGATTCCAAGAGGCCAGAGAAACCAAAGAGAAAGGATGGAGCAGCCTCCGCTGCGTTTTTATCAAGGGTTAAACGTTTCCAGGTTACGTCTAAGGTCTTGAGCTGCAGGCTCAATGGCTCTTTGAGGTCAGCAAACACATCAACGGGTTCTTCAGCGGCCTTCGATTTCTTCGATTCCCGCGCCAAGACTGCAGAGGTGACCAAGGGGATGGGGGATGCGATCGCAACAGACAGACCCAAGGCTAATGCACTGACCCCAACACCACCCCTGCGCTTCAATGTAGCCATCCGTTTCTCCATGTTTCTATAGAATTCCTTTGATATTTAGCTTAAACCCAGGCAGAACCGATTCACGGTAAAAGGCCCATGATCTCTATCTTAGATTGAGTTTACGTTCCGGTAGAGCCGAAGCCGCCGTCGCCCCTGCTGGTGTCACTGAGCTGCTCAACCTCTTGAATCGTGACTCGCATCACCGGCGCAATCACCATCTGAGCAATTTTCATGCCGCAGTGAATTTGAAAGGGCTGCTGACTGTGATTAATCAAAATCACTCCGATTTCGCCCCGATAGCCTGCATCAATGGTGCCAGGGGTATTGAGAACGGTGATGCCGTGCTTGAGAGCTAAGCCGCTGCGGGGACGGACCTGGGCTTCGGTGTGAGGGGGAAGTGCGATCGCAATTCCCGTCGGAATCAGCTTCGACTCTCCGGGTTCGAGCGTCTGCTCTGTAACAGAGAACAAATCTAAGCCTGCATCATCAGCATGGGCATAGTGCGGAAGCTGAGCCTGCCCATGAAGGCGAATCACCTGCAGATTCATGGCGCTGTAACTAAGACAAAGGGCTGCACGATCAGAGCAGTGAAGGCGCGATTAGGTTCACCATTCCAGTCACTCAATTCTTCTTGAGAGGGCTTATAGATGAGCTGTTCGCTAATCCAGTGTTGAACAGATTGAACATCATCATTGGCAAGGGCGGCCCCCACATCAATCATATCCAGAGCGGGGGTGACCACAATGACGGCGTCGCGCTGGGAGTGGGGAATGAGATCGCGCCACTCAATAGTTGCAATTTCTTCGGCAAGCTGAGTTTTAGAATCGGACATTCGCCTTTAGTGAAATGGGGGACTTAAGTTTAAACATCATCCCTCACTTCTCGATTATTGGCGAGACCCCACCCTGCCGCCCATTCGCGCTCTTGTCGCCCCTAGAGCAATGCTAAACCCCAGGCCTAAGTTTCATAACACCGTGTCCAAACCGACTTAGAATGGGGCTGCATGACAAAAATACTGCTTCATAAATTATGTCCAATAGCCAGCCAAAGGTAACGTTTGCCCAGCGATCTGAGTTTCGGCAAGCGCTGCGTCAGCGAGTTGACTCCTATTTCGTGAGCAATAATATTAGACCGAATGACAATTTAGTGATGTACCTCAAATCCGCCATTATTTTTGGCTGGGTGTTGGGATCATGGGCATTCACCCTCTGGGGGCCGTCCAATGTACTGTTTAAAATTCTGGGCTGTATCGCCCTTGGGTTAGGGCTGGCTGGATTTGGCATGAGCGTCGGCCACGATGCCAATCATGGCAGCTATTCTAAGAACCCGCTGGTGAATCGTTTTTTTAGCTATACCCACGAATTTATTGGGGTTTCAAGCTTTCTATGGCGGTTCCGTCATAACAAACTTCATCACATCTATACCAACCTGCAAGGGCTTGATGTCGAGGTGAATGGCGATGGTGCCGTGAGAATGTCGCCAGACGAAGAGTACAAGTGGCATCATCAGTATCAGCATTATTTCATTTGGTTTCTGTATCCATTAATTCCCTTCTACTGGTTTCAGGGCGATCTGCGCCGATTTATCTGGTCTGGTGATTACTTGGGGCATGCCATTCCGAAGCCCAAGGCCGGTGATATTTTCGACTTTATTGCGCCCCGGATCGTCAGCCTTGCCTTTTTCTTTCTGATTCCGGCTTGGCAAGGGTATTCGTTCTTGCAGATCTTTGTGGGTCTCACCATTTCTCACATGGTCTATGGGTTTATCGTGTGTTCTGTCTTCATGTTGGCCCACGTCGTTGAGTCGGTGGACTATCCTGCCATCGATCGCAGCAATAACACGGTCGAAGATGAGTGGGCGATTCTGCAGGTTAAAACATCGGCAGATTTTGCACCCGATAACGTCTTCTTGAATTGGTATCTGGGGGGGCTGAATTTTCAGACCGTCCATCATTTGTTCCCAGATGTTTGCCACATTCACTATCGCCAGCTTGCCCCCATTGTGGCTGAGGTCTGTCAAGAGCATGGTATTCAATACAATGTCTACGACACTCTCGGCAGTTCAGTGGCCTCCCATTATCGATGGCTGAAGCGCCTTGGACAGTCTGCTGATGCTAAAGCTCCAGCCGCGATCGCTTAGGGCATTATTTACCCCTTTCTGTCCTGTCTTAGCCCCCTAAATCCCCCATCCTGGGGGACTTTGAGAGTTATAGAACTAAGCATTACATTCGTTCTACAACGTCAATGCCCAGCAGTGATAGCCCTAGTTTGAGGGTTTGAGCCGTGAGGTCACAAAGAGCCAGTCGCGATGTTCGTGCTGGCTCTTCTGCTTGCAATACAGGGCAGCGGTCATAAAACTGGTTGTACTTTTGGCTCAGCTCAAATAGATAGAGACACAGACGATTGGGCAGCAGATCTGCAGCAACCTGATCGAGCACATCGCTAAGCCCAATCAAATGCTTGGCGAGGACTAACTCGGCTTCTTCGTTGAGCTGGATTTTAAGGTTGCTTTGCTGCGTAAAATCAATATCACCCTTACGACTAATGCCCTGAACTCTGACGTAGGCATAGATCAGATAGGGCGCTGTATTGCCCTGGAGGGCCAACATTTTGGCGTAGCTAAAGATGTAGTTACTGGTGCGATTCTGGCTGAGGTCAGCGTACTTGACGGCCCCTAGCCCCACCACACGGGCTACCTCTTCGATAAATTCTGGGGTTTCGGTGCGCTCTTCGGCTTCAATGCGCTGTGCTAGGTCCGTTTTGGCACTTGCGATCGCTTCATCTAGCAAATCCCGCAGCCGCACTGTTTCGCCAGAACGGGTTTTCAGCTTCTTGCCATCTTCGCCTTGGACCACACCAAAGGGAACATGAACAATATCAATATCTTCAGGGATCCAGCCTGCTCGCCGCGCCACCTGAAAAACCTGGGCAAAGTGATTGGCCTGTCCGGCATCGGTGATGTAAATAATCCGCTGTGCGCCATCTTGACCAATGCGATATCGTAAGGCCGCTAAGTCTGTTGTGGCGTAGTTATAGCCCCCGTTTGATTTCTGGACAATCAGGGGCTGTGGTTCCCCTTCTTTATTCGTAAATCCTTCTAAGAAGACACATTGAGCGCCATCATCTTCCACCAGAAGCCCAGCTTGCTTGAGGTCAATGATCACCTGCTCAAGGTGAGGGTTATAGAACGATTCCCCCCGCTCTGTCAGTCGAATATTGAGGCGCTGGTAAATTTTATCGAATTCACGACGAGACTGATCACACAACAACTGCCAAGCCTGCATCGTTTCTTCGTCGCCCGCCTGCAGCTTCACCACGGCCTGCCCTGATGCCTCTTGAAAGTCGGGGTCAGCATCAAAGCGCAGTTTTGATTGCTTATAAAAAGCGACCAGGTCGCCAATATCGAGGGCATCTGAAGTGGTTAAGGCAGCGGGATAGGCTTCGCGCAGATAGGTAATCAGCATCCCGAACTGAGTGCCCCAGTCGCCGACATGGTTGAGCCGCAGAACGTCATGGCCCTGAAACTCTAGAACTCGTGCAATGCAGTCACCAATAATAGTGGAACGCAAGTGGCCCACATGCATCTCTTTGGCGATATTGGGGCTAGAGAAATCAACCACAATCTTCTGAGCGGGGGAGGCCGTTACCACACCCAGCCGATCACTAATCTGCATCGCCTGCAGGCGTTCTTCAAGGTAACTTGCTTTCAGGGTGAGGTTAATGAATCCTGGCCCTGCGATAGTGGGCGGCTCACACAGATCGTCCACCGATAAATGTTGAACAATCTGCTCGGCAATCTGGCGGGGCGGTTGGCCCAGTTGTTTAGCCAGAGGCAGCGCCACGTTGGCCTGATAGTCACCAAATTTAGGATTGCTGGCAACCCCTAACAGTGGGTCAGTGTTTGCATGCTCGGAACCAAAAGCTAAGCTCAACGCCTGTCGAAACTGGGCGCTGAGCTGTTCTGAAGTTGAAGGCATAGGACTAACGGCGATTCCTGCGCTGCTCTTGCTCGATACGACGGCGATCGCGCCATTCAGCATAGGTTAGATAGATAATGCCTAACGTTACCACCACTAACAGGCCGAAAGCCGTCAGCGAAATCAGATTGAAAACGAGATTATCCATGATTCGCTTGCTCCACTGAAGCGGGAGGCCTACATGCCGTGGCGTCCCCAGACAACCATGGCGATGGAGTAGGTAAATACGGTCAAGGTTGCAGCCCAGCCCAAGGTGACGATATCCATTAGTTAGCCAATTTGATTAAGAATGATGTGATTATTTTAGCCTGAAATGGAAGTGGGGCAAAGTTTAAAGGTTTCCCTAACAGGGTTGCCAAGGGACAGCGACTGGAGAGGATTCCCATGTCTGGACATTTTGCAGCGATTGATTTTGAGACGGCAGACTATGGGGCCGATAGTGCCTGTGCGATCGCAATTGTGCGCGGCACCCATGATCAGATTCTGAGTTCTCACTACTGGCTGATTCGTCCACCCCGCAGCCAGTTCGAGTTTACCCACATTCACGGGTTGACCTGGGCCGATGTTGAAGATCAGCCCACCTTCGCTGAGCTGTGGCCCGAAATGTTAGAGCAGCTCCAAGATATTGATTTTATTGCGGCCCACAATGCGAGCTTTGATCGCAAGGTTATGCTCACCTGCTGCCAAGCCGCCCTCATTACGCCACCCATTTGGTCCTTTCAATGCACGGTCAAGCTGGCGCGTCAGGTCTGGAACATTCGTCCCACCAAGCTGCCTAACGTTTGTGCAGCCCTTGATATTCCGCTGCAGCACCATAATGCAAAATCCGATGCTGAGGCCTGTGCTCAGATTGTGATTGCCGCGAATCAGCAGCGATAGTGAGTGCTCTCGACCTTTACCAGTTTTATCGCGCCCGCTTTCAGATCGAGTTCATTTTCCGTGATGCCCGTCAATTTACAGGACTCGCTGATTGTCAATCCTGAAATCCCCAAGCCCTTGACGCCCATGTTAATGACAGTCTAACGGCGCTCAATGTGGCGAAGGTGATCTTGAGAACCGCTCAATGCAACCACGATGCCCCCCCTGAGCCTTTCGATTGCTTCACTCAAACGTAAGGCGCTCAATGAACATCTGCTCGATTTATTTATATCAAACTTTGACCTAAAGCCGAGTTTGATTAAATCCCACCCCAACGACCAAAAGCCACTGAAATACGGCTCTTTGGTCGTCTAAACGGTCCGGAGTATTGAAGTGATAACCCTGCCCCCTGTTCGGAAGGGCTACAATCGGATTCCGGCCAAGTGGATGGCAGCCTCATCAAACGGTTCATCAGTCCAAGAGGCTGTCTCGAACGACTAAATCACAGTCCCGTCAGGGATGACGGCATTTTTGAGTACCACTGTGATGCCGCTGCGAATCATAAAGCCCTCGCTTTCGCGATCTGCTTCTTCAACGTTATCTTTGTTGATGATCTGCACATTGGCCCCAATGCAGGCATTCTTATCGACGATCGCCTTTTTAACCGTCGTATCTCGACCAATGCCAAGGGGAATCTGCTGATGATTAGGATCGGCCACCTGCTCCGGAGAGGGCTTGTAGTAATCAGACCCCATAATTAAGGTCCGGTCAATGACGCAGCCCGATTCAATGCGCGATCGCACCCCCAGCACCGAGTGACTAATCTGACAGTTTTTGAGAATGCAGCCTTCGCTAATCATCGATTCCTGCACCTGGCAGTCCTGCAGTTTGCTGGGCGGGAGATAGCGAGATCTTGTATAAATGGGAGCCTCGCGATCATAGAAACTAAAGGGTGGTGTCGGCTGCCGGGTGAGCGCTAAGTTAGCCTCATAGAAGGACTCAATGGTTCCAATATCTTCCCAGTAGCCATTGAAAAGATAGGCCTGAACGTTATGGTCTGCCGCTGCCGCTGGGATGATTTCCTTACCAAAATCAGTTGACTCTGGTGAATTCTTGAGCAGGTTAATCAAGACATCTCGCTTGAAGACATAGATCCCCATCGACGCGATGTAGGGTTTTTCTTTAGCCTCAGCCGCAGAGAGACCCAGCGCAGACGTATCGACCTGCATCTGTTTGAGCGCATCCCCAGTGGGTTTCTCACTAAAGTCAATGACTCGACCAGAATCATCAATTTTCATCAGGCCAAAGCTAGAAGCCCGAGACTCATCAATGGGCACTACCGATAGCGTGATATCGGCATTCGTTTCACGGTGGCGATAGATAAATTCGCGATAATCCATCCGATAGAGGTGATCCCCTGACAGAATAATAAATTCATCAATATCTTTGAATGCTGCGAGCATCCATAGATACTGCCGCACGGCATCGGCTGTACCCTGGAACCAATTCGGATTTTCGGGAGTTTGCTGGGCCGCCAAGACTTCAGTAAAGCCATCCACAAAGCCAGAGAATGCATAGGTTTGGCTAATATGTCGGTTGAGCGAAGCTGAGTTGAACTGCGTGAGCACATAGATCTTTGTGATCTCAGAATTGATAGAGTTGCTCACAGGAATGTCGATGAGTCGATACTTACCCGCCAAAGGTACGGCAGGTTTGGCGCGCTGCTTCGTCAGTGGGTAGAGCCGAGTGCCTGCCCCACCCCCAAGAATAATCGACATCACTTTTTTCATGGAATCACCTCTTAACTGCCAATCCGCTCTACAGTCCAGTGTCAACCTGTGGGGGGCAGTTGACAAGGGCAAATTAGTTAAGAGATCGCCAAGAGATTGCACCACAATCAGGGGGCAACGTCTGTGGGAATGCTTGAGACCGACTTGTGCCCTATCCTCGCTGGCTTGGATCTGATATTAGAACAGACCATCCATGGTGGATTGTGGCGAAGGCAGTTCGGCTAAATGATCCCACGCTCTTTGAATCTGAGCTTTTTCAAAGGGCATCTTGAAGCGCTGTGCAGCGGAGAGACCTTGATTCCAACAATGCTTGGCTTTACGGATCTGCCCCTGCTCAGCAGCCCGCTGACCTTGCCAATACAAGAGTCGGGGCCGACCAATGGGAAAGGCTTGGGCATATTTTTTCAGGGCGCTACAGGCTAAAGAACAGAGCGCAGGTTCATGCAAGCAACAGGATACTTCTAAGAGGCTGGCATAGCCCTCTAACACATATAGTGCAATGGGTGGAGACTTCTGGATATGGTTTAATGCTGTGGCTACGGCCTGTTTAGACAACGACCGTTCTTGTTGGCGATAGAACACGATCGCAGAGAGGCCCGCCAACCGAATCTGCTCACTGACGAGGGCGGGTCGCTCTTTGAGTAACCGCTGGGCTGCATGAATGAGGCTGAGCGCTTGGGTGATCACAGCCTCGGTATTATGGGGAAGCCCCTGAGCCGATAGAGTGACAGATCGTTCTGTTGCCATTGCTAGTGTCTCTTCAACCTGCCCTAACAGTCCCCAGGCTTGGGCCTGAATATCTCCGCATTGATGCCCGATCTGATCAATTTGCTGCCAAAGGGTCAGGGCTGTGTCAAAGTGCCCCTGGCAGTGTTCCACGAGCGCCAGCGCTGCTAGAGACTCTGCCAGATGGTGGCGATCGCTGACGGTTTGATAGCTATCGATGGCAAGCTGCAACCGCTCACGGGCCATCGACCATCGACCGCCACCGCTGTGATAGGCTCCCACCACCATTGCCACCCATCCCAGACAGGGAAGTGATGCATCCAGGGTTTGAACGGTGGTTTCCGCGAGGGTTCCGTATCGGTGAGCAAGGGCATGACGCTGATTCAAGCCCATGGCAAAGCACATATTGGCATAAATGCGGGCTAGTTCCGGTGCCGGATCAACGATTTCAGCATGGTTGAGGCCGGTGATGCTGGCGTAGGTGGCGAGGGTGCGGCGATGGGTATAGTAATAGACTTCCCCTAGATTCACATAGGCACGGGTGAGTTCTAAGGCCCTGAGCTGCTGAGCTGGCAGGGTATTTGTTACAGTGTGAGGTCGCAATCGATGCCAAAGCTGCCGTCCTACCTGCTTGAGAAGACTGAGCCATAGCGGCAGGCCGGGAGCGGGGAGCGGCTGCCCCAATAGCATGACGGCGGCCTGCAGATGAGATTCACTATTGCTGAGCTGACCTAGCCCTAAATAGGCTTCTCCGAGCTGTCGATGCCAGCGAATCTGGCTCGGATGTTGTGCGTGGGAACGAGCCAGTGCCTGAGAGAAGAACGCCGCTGCTTCTTGATAGGCACCGCTAGTGAGTGCCTGTTCGCCAGCTTTGTCGAGATATTCAAGGGCTTTGAGGTCGTCTTCAGCCCGACTCCAGTGATAAGCCAACAGGCCGTAGGCGTCTTGGCGCGAGGATTGCTCATACCAAGTTGCGATCTCACGATGCAATGCTCGTCGCTGGGAAAAAAGCATGAGCTGATACGTTACTTCCTGCATCAGGATATGGCGAAACGTATAGGACAACGGTTCCGGTGACGCCATGACCACCAGGTTTTTGTGATTTAAACCTTGCAAATTTTGGGGCAAATCTGCTTTATCCGCCGCGAGGGGATAAATATCGTAGAGCAGCGGGTAGAGAAAACTGCGACCAATAACACTGGCAGATTTCAGCAACAACTGTTGAGCGGGCAACAGCCGATCAATGCGGCTGGTCATCAGTCCTTGCAGGGTTGTTGGCAATTCCAGTGGTTGGGCAGGGTCTTGCCAGTCGACCCAATCGCCCCGCTTGTCTATGATCTGCAGCCGACCACTATCACGGAGCGCATAGGCCAGCTCTTCACTCAGCAACGGATGCCCCTCCGCTTTCTGATAGATAAAGGTTGTCACCGCCTCTGAGAGCCACTCAATCCCCAGTTGCTGACTTACAAATTGCTGTGTTTCAGACCGAGATAAACCGGGCAGGCGCAAAAACTTAGTGAGATCTTCCGTTAGCAGCAATTGATAGCTCTCAGGCACCGGATCGGCTAAGGGACGGGTCGCAAGGATCACCAGGATCGGCCATTGTTTTTGGCTCAAGGCTAACAGTAAGGCCCATGATGCAGAGTCCAGCCAGTGGGCATCTTCAAACGCCAATATCGTCGGTTGTGTGTGAACCCCCTGCTCAAGTAAGTGCAGCAACAGCACGCGAATATTTTCGGCCCGGACCGCTCCCTGCATCTGCTCGGTCAGATCGGTCTCAGCAAACTCAAGATCAAGAACAACATTGAGAAGGGGAGCCAAAATTGCCTTTGCCCCCAGCAACACCAAAATCTGCTGACGCCGTTCAGATGCATCTGTCTGCAGCGATAGCAACTGGGCCATGATCGGTCGCCAAGCATAGTAGGGAGTCAAGGCTTCAATGGCATCCCCAGCCCCTAGAACACAGGGCAAATCCTGGTCCTGCGACCACCCTAAAAAATGCGCGAGTAGTTGAGACTTGCCAATCCCCGCTTCCCCCTCTAAGACAACGATGCCGGCTTGATGTTCAGCCTTTAAACGCTGTGCCATCTGCACGAGATGCCGACGTTCACGTTGGCAACCGATCAAGGTTGTTGAGGGGGGCTGAGCCGATTGAGAAAGCTGCAGAGGTTGGTAAATGGGGACCGGCTCTTCAAAGCCTTTGAGCCGTTTGTGGGGCAAAACGGTGTAGACCACTGTCGATTGGGTTTTGAGATAGGTGCTCTCGTCACAGAGAATCGCCTCACCGTTCACCTGCATTAGCCGAGCCGCCAAATTGACCACTTCCCCAATCACCGTATACTCACGGCGCTGAACACTACCAATCGTGCCGCAGAACACACTACCGGTACTGATACCAATCTTGCTTTGCTCACCTTGGGCCAGAATGCTCTCCTGCATTGCTAATGCCGCCCTGACCGCACGTTCAGGGTCATCTTCATGGGCTAAGGGCGGTAGCCCCAATGCGGCAATCAGCGTAATGCCCTTATCATCCACGCTGATTTTGTTGATGCTGCCCTCAAAGCGGTACAGAATTTTCTGAAGTGTGACAATCACGGTCTGGATGCGCTCCACTGAGGCCGTTTCATTGAGGGTGGGCAGGTTAACGAACAGTACCGTCACCCGCCGATATTCTGCCAGCCAATCCCGTTGCCCTGCCGATAAACGGGCCTGAATTGCGCCGGGGATGTAGGCCCGTAGCCGTTCGATGAGTGCCTCTGATAACGGTATCTTGGTCGGTAGGACTGGGGTGGTGGTGGGCGCGATCGCCTGTAACCATATATCACCCTCACAAAGAGGAGCAGCCTCACCCACCGGCTGCACCAACGCCCAAGCCGCAGAAGAGAGGGCCACGCCGCCCAGGGGCGCATGACGAAACAGTCTGCTGATGTGAGCTAGCGGTTCCCCTGCCACCGTATACTCCCAGCGGTTTAAGAGTCCCCCCACGTGGGCGATTTCAATCTCCCCAGCAGCTAAACAAATCTTGAGTGTTAGGTCCACACCCTCTGGTGGACAATACGTTCGCGCATAGGTCTGAATCTTGAGACCACATTCAGCCGCTTGATGGGTCGCTAAAGATAGCTCGTGGTCCGGCGCGATCCAGACCGCCAATACAGAATCACCCGCAAATTTAAGAACGTCGCCGCCGTGGGCCAGAATTAAGTCAGTAATATGTCCAAAATAGGTATTGAGAACCTGACTGAGATCTTCAAGCCCCGCTGGCCCAGAATGCGCCAGCGCTTCTGTCAAAGGTGTAAATCCTGAGATGTCAGCAAACAGAACCGCCGCCGCATACTGATGGGATGGGGCTTGATCCTGACTAGGGTCCATCCCTTGAAGATGGCGCACAATCAGGCTCGGCACATAGCTGGCTAAGATATCAACAAATTCAGCCACAGGGTCCGTTAGCCTTTAGCAACTCTAGCTGCATCTATTCTATTCAACTGGATACGAGAGACGACCGCTATGACTTAGGGGTTTACGAGCTGATGGAATGCCTCTAGAAACCCTCGAAAGACAACGGTTCGATTGGCCGGTCGTTGGGAAAGCGTCAGCGTTGCAAGCTGTAGATAGCGAGCATAGGCAAGGGAACGATTGCGATGTAAGGCACGAGCCAAAACAGGTCGCCAAGGTGCAAGCAGAGTCATAGCGTTGGGTTTGTGCTGGTTTCGCTCAGGAATGATTTATAAAAGCTTCAGCCTTATCTCATGAATCACCATTGATATCAATATATATTCAAGTGAAGCGGTTTGAAAAACAGCCCATTTCTCACTTTAGCCTTTTGAACCCTCTACAGTAGGGGCTTTCGTTTTGAGTAACTCACAAAGCTGTGCCAATAAGTTGAAAACGATCGCGGACCCCCATCGGCTATCGATCATCAAGCTGTTAATGAATGGCCCCCAGCACGTTAATGAGCTGAACGCTGTTTTAGAACTAGAGCAAAGCTTGCTCTCACACCACCTCAAGGTGCTTAGAGATGCAGGGTTCGTCCAATCTAAACGCGATGGGAAGGCGGTCCTTTACGCCTTAACCCCAGAGATTCAAAGTGCAACACAGCAGCAGGGGCTAGACCTGGGTTGCTGTGAATTTTCGTTTACGACCTTTTCCCTTTAATGATGATGGATCGAGCAATATTCCTACGGCTGATCCCCTTCGGATTCGCGATGGCATTGGGCATCCAGGCCTGTGATTCAGCCGTACAGTCCAAGGCCTCTGGCAATAAGCTGGTGTTGACCGGGTCGAGTACCGTGGCACCGCTGGCGGCAGAAATTGCCAAACGATATGAGCAAGAAAATCCTGGCGTTCGCGTCGATGTCCAGTCTGGTGGATCTTCGCGGGGGATTGCCGATGTTCGACAGCAGGTCGCCGATATTGGGATGGTGTCGCGATC
>JBHJNL010000076.1:0-25443 GCA_050330855.1 Thermosynechococcaceae cyanobacterium
GTTCAAAAAATGAAATCAAGCTTGAATTCCTAAGTCTCATTTAAGACAAGAGTTTCAGGCTCTTTTTTTTCATAAAATATTGAGAATGAAGATCTACCTGCGGAATGTCGGTTTAAATCATAGCTCGACTGCATGGAGAGGGCGAATGTCAGGGAAAATAGCTGTTCTGAAGGGATGTAGTTTGGTGTTACTCGCCTGCGGTGCAGGCTTCATCGCTTCACCAGCCACCCAGGCGATGCCTGTAGATGTCTATCTAGCCCAGAATGCTTCTTTAGAGCAGCTCGACCAGCGCATTGACCAGCTCTCGAAACAAGGCCGATATTCTGATGCGATTCCTCTGGCAGAACAGGTTTTAGTCCGACGTAAGCAACAATCAGGGTCAGGGCACTTATCCGTTGCCACTAGCCTCAATAAGTTGGCTTTGCTCTATACCAAACAGGGTCGCTATAAAGAGGCTGAACCGCTACAGCTTCAATCGTTTAATATTTATCAAAAGCAATTAGGGTCAAAGCACCCGGCGGTGGCGACCAGCCTCAACAATCTCGCTGATCTCTATAGCAAAGAAGGCCGCTATACCGAGGCAGAGTTTCTGTTTAAGCGATCGCTCGCGATCTATCGCCAGACGTTCGGTCAAGAGCATCTCAATGTGGCCTATAGCCTCAATAACCTCGCTGAGGTCTACGTCAAGCAAGGGCGCTATAAAGAAGCAGAAGCTTCTCACCTGCAGGCATTGAAGATCAAAAGGCAAAAGTTGGGTCAAGTGCATCAGTCTGTTGCCACTAGCCTTAATAATTTGGCTGAAGTCTACGTCAATCAAAAAAGGTATGCCGAGGCAGAACCGCTCTTTAAGCAGGCACTGGCGATGCGACAAAAGCTGCTGGGCCAAGAACATCCCTCGGTGGCAACGAGCCTCAACAATTTAGCCGAGCTGTATGGACAGCAGGGGAAATACGCAGAAGCCAAGCCCCTCTTTGAGCAAGCGCTGGCAATGCGGAAGAAGCTTTTAGGATCGGGACATCCGGCCCTTGTGATTAGCCTCAGTAATTTAGCGGCGCTTTACGGTAACCAGGGTGACTACAAAGAAGCAAAGACGCTGTATGAAGAAGCCATTGCGATCGCAAAAGCAAAGCTTGGCCCAGGCCACTCCACCACTCAAGTCATAGAACGACGGCTAAGCCTATTGCAAAAACAGTAGTTGGCCATAGGGACGGGTTCACACCGAAGGCCCATTGAGATATCACTTCAGATTGATGCTTGAGCCACGCAGCGCCGAATAGATTCAAACCTTCAATATTTCCGTGTTGGCCGCTCCCGCGATATGATCATCGGGTTATTTGACCACACTAGAAACCTTTTACGTCATTGCTATGGACATTCCTGCTGGCCAGCTCCTTTTACGTCGTTCAATTGCGGTGAAGGTTGTCGTGACACCTCGCTGGAAAGATGAAGCGCAAGAACAGCTCCAAACCCAAATCAATCAGTTTGATGGTCAACTCCAGCAGTTAGACCAGCAAGTACAGCAAATGGTGGGCGAACTTCAAAAACAGAAAGTCCAGATTATTGGTGCTGACACCCCCTCTTCTGACGAGACGCAAGCGCAAATTCAGAATATTCAAATGCAGGCCAACAACGCCAAGAGCGAACTGCTAGAGAAAAAAAACCAGGTGCTGCAGCAGCTCAATCAGGTCCAGAGCCTAGAAATGGAACAGCAGGTCGAGCAGGGCCAAATTGACAGTTTCTTCTACGCGAAAAAGGGCGACAACCTGATTGGCAGAATGCAGGTAGAGGTCTTGCTTCGAGACGGCGTCATCGAAGATATTCAAGGCGAACTATAAATCTCTTACCGCAGGCAGTCTGCTCTGGTTGCCGCATCCTGCCAGTTTTTGGCAGTCAATACCCTCCAGCAGTGGGGGGTATTTTGCTTGAGAGCCTCACCACTATTTGACGTGGGGGACAATGCTGACGTGGGGGACAATGCAGGCACAAGTGAAAGACAGATCATCCTTATTGAGGGGCGAGAAGACCTATGAACTCTGACGATTGGCGGCAGAAAAGTCAGCCCATTCCACCTGGAGGTCGCTATCCAGCCCAGGACTACTGCAGCAACTGTGGCCTGTGCGATACCTACTACATTGCCCATGTGCATGATGCCTGCGCTTTTCTGGGTGAGGGCATGCGGAAGGTTGAAACCCTGGAGCCTCAAGTCCACGGCCGCAGTCGTAAAGATAATCTAGAGCGGCGCTTTGGGGTTTGTACCGCAATGCACTACGTCAAGATGAATCCGCCCATTGAGGGTGCCCAGTGGACGGGGGTGGTGACCTCGGTTGCGATCGCAATGCTCAAAAACAACTGGGTCGATGGGGTGATCTGTGTTCACAGCGATCCCGACGACCGATTTAGCCCCCAGCCCGTCATCGCTACCACGGTTGAAGACATCTTGGCAGCGAGAGGCGTTAAACCCACGCTCTCACCGAACCTGAATATTCTGGCTCTATTAGAAGAGAGCGGCCTAAAGCGGATTTTATTCTGTGGCGTTGGCTGTCAGGTGCAGGCGCTCAGAAGTATTGAGCATCATCTGAATCTCGATAAACTTTATGTGCTGGGCACCCACTGCGTCGATAACGGCAAGCGTGAAGGACTCAAAAAGTTTTTAGAGACGGCCAGCGATAGCCCTGAAACCGTCCGGCACTATGAATTTATGCAAAACTACCAAGTCGAGTTGAAGCATACAGACGGACACACCGAAGCGGTGCCCTATTTTTGTCTGCCGACGAAAGAGCTTAACAACGTGATCGCGCCCTCTTGCTATAGCTGCTTTGACTACATGAATGGGCTAGCTGATTTGGTGGTGGGCTATATGGGAGTACCCTATCAAAATGTGCCAATGACCGAGCATTTTCAGCAGGTGACAGTCCGTAATCAAAAGGGTGTGCAAATGCTGGAATTAATAAAGCCAACGGCTACGATTGAGTCTGTCGAGCAGGGCGGAGACTGCCGCAGTTTTGTGTTGCAAACCGTTTTGCAAGAGGAAAAGTCGAGTAATGCTAGATTGCCTAAATTTCTTGGCAGGTGGCTAGCGAAGGCTTTGACGAGATTTGGCCCCCAGGGACTAGAGTTTGCCAAGTATTCCATTGACTACCACACGATTCGGAATTACCTATTCGTGAAGCGCAATTGGGGCGCGAAGGCTGATCAGCATATCCCGAACTATTCTAAAGAGATTGTGGCCGAATACGATCTCGACGGCACCATTACGAAGCTGTTGCGACTGTGAACGCTTGCTATGAATCTGCTAAGCGAAACTGCCCTAGTCATTTTCCGCAAGCCAAGTCTCCAAATCAGCCACACTAGAGAAATCTAATAATGCCTCACCTAGTGACTCAAGTTGTTCCACCGGAAAAGTAGAAATGCGACTCTGAATCGATGAGTCCAACTCACCTACTTTTTTGGTCAGTTGCCGAAGGATAAGCGATCGTCCTTCTGTTTCTCGTCCCTCTTCTCGTCCCTCTTCTCGTCCCTCTTCCTTCGCTTCTTGAATAGCGCGGGGTTCTTCTAGTAAATTTAGTCCCAACATAGTTTTAATCTCCGTTCGACTCAAATTCGAGAACTTGTACACCATTATAGAGGTCACAATATCAATGAGGTTTACTTTCTCTTGGAGAATGAAGTCTTCCTGCTCTGCGCGTGACAATAAGTATCGCGCCGCTTCCGGGGCTTCTGTTTCATCAATGATGGTCAGTACTGTTGCGGCGACGGTTACGGGTAGCGATCTCACATCTCCCAGTTCATCGAGATAAATTCGATGGACCTGTTCGCCATGCAGTAGAGATCGATGAGGATAAACGTTGCTTTGTTCGGTGGTGCGCGATGGATAAATCACCACCGCCTGCCAGTCTGAGAATCTTTTACTGTTGCGATAAAAATAGAGCAGTGACTCGCCAAATAGTCGTTCGTACAGTTCCTCATCCTTCTGAAACTGGATTTCGCAGAAATAAACGACCCCGCGCTGCGACTCCGGCGGCAAAAATACCCCATCAATCTCGAACCTGGGTTCCTTTACTGCCACTGAGTCAAACCGATACTCACCCGCATTCTCGGGTCGGTGACCCAGCAAATCAAACAGCAGGGCTGGCGATCTCTGAAACATTTGATAAAAAATGGGGTCACGCCGCATGATGCTGATCTGAATGTCAATCGCTCAATGCTATGCTCTAACGGCTGGTTTTAGCAAAGCGATGAAGGCAACCAATGTTTTGTGGGTAACGCTTCTTGGTGCTGGAGTCGCTGCAGGGCTGGGTGGGGGCATCTTTTTTGCGATCGCAACCCCCAAAAAAGTCATCCAGGAGCTAAATCAACAGGCTCATCCCCTCCAAGGAGTGCAGCCAAATGATGATGACTTTAGTGATTTAGAACCCATTGGACAAGCCATCGGTGACGCCAGAATCGTGGCATTGGGAGAGGCAACCCACGGTACTGCTGAGCATTTCACCTTTAAGCATCGGTTGTTTCGGTACCTAGTAGAACGCAAAGGCTTTACGGTGATGGCCTTTGAAGCAAGCTGGCCTCACGTTGACAGTATTGATCGGTTTATAAAAACTGGCGAGGGGACCGCCAGAGAGGCCACCCAACAGCTTTGGCTCGGACTGATCACCCATGAAGTTGCCAACTTGATTCAGTGGATGCGCGACTATAATCAACGTCTACCGGCAGCCAAACGCCTCTCTTTCACTGGGTTTGACTCACAGGGGAGTCACGATGGTGTTCACACTGTTCTCAATGATGTTTGTCAGTATCAGTCAGACGAATTCCCTTGGTTCTATGGTCAGTATGAACCCGTTCTCAACTCGCCTCCGTTTCCGCCCTACGACGAGAAAAATCCCGATGTATTCTGGGATCAGGTTAGACCTAAATTTCAGGCGCTTTTACTCAAAGCTGAAGCTGCTCTGCAGCGCCTAGATGCGAACAAAGCTCAATGGTTGATGGTTTCTGGCCGCAAAAATTTCATCAGAACAAGGCAGGCGGCTGCGCGGGTAGTCCAATCGTTGAGAATAGATGCAGGCGGTAATGAAGCGGAGATCGCTATTCGCGATCATAACGATGGCGGCAAACGTTAAATGGCTGGCAAATTCTGCCTATCCCGGCGAAAAATTGTGCTGTGGGCATATAACCTCCATGTGGGTAATCTACAACTTTCTTTTGATCAGGGTCGTTCGTTTACAGGCCAAGATACTTATCAGACAATGGGCGCACATCTCAAACAGATGTTTGGAGACGACATCTACCTAATCGGTCTTGGCTTTAACCACGGCGAGTTGCAGGGGGCGTCAAGAAGATCGAGCCGAACAAGCCCACGATGGAAATTTATTCTGTTGATAGACCACCCGCAAACAGTGGTGAGGGTGTATTAGGCCAGGGGCCAAAATCCGCTTTTTTCTTGGACATGAGTTCTTTGGCTAATAATAGTGCGTTGTCAAGATGGTTAGCAGGTTCACACAAGTATTACTCTATTGGCGGGGAAGGCATCGATCCCAAGAGATCGTCAAAGAGTTTCATGCACGAATTCAAGCTCAAGGAAGCCTATGACGGCTATGTGTACCTTCAGCGCACTCATGCCGCACGGCAGTTGGAAGAGGTCCGCGATCAATTACCCCACCAACGAGATCCCATCGCTTGGACGAGCTGCAAAAATCGCTAATACAGCATCACGCCTCACTAACTCGAAATGTCAGATTGCGTGTCTTCCGGTTTGACAAAATCAATGACCCGATAAACCTCCACTTGCTCAGCTTTGCCTTTGAGCGATAGTGCACCCCAGGCTTCGACCTCATAGTGATCACTCAGGTAATCCAGGGTTTCTTGGGCAATCAAGACTCTGCAAGTTGAGGGCTGTCGATCTTTATCGACGCTTTCTAACCGAGACGCCGTATTCACACTGTCACCAATGACGCCGTACTCTAGTCGAGCTTTACTTCCTAAGCTGCCCACAACGACCGAGCCGGTGAATACGCCTGCCCGCATTTGCACCTCTGGCAGGCCGCGAGCTTGCCAGCGTTTATTCAGTTCATTGAGCTTTGCCCCCATTTTGAGGGCGCAGGTAACGGCTTGTTGGGCATCGGTTGCGATCGCATCCCTCTCTTCCCTCGGAATCGGCACCCCAAACACCGCCATTAGACCATCACCCGTGAACTTATTGATTACCCCGTGATGCTCGACCACCACATCGGTCATCACCTCAAAATACTCATTGAGCCAGTTCAGAAGTTGATTGGGCGATAGCTTTTCAGAAATGCTGCTAAACCCCTTGAGATCGGTAAACATCAGTGTCGCCGTGAGCGCTTGCCCCGGTAGCTTGCCGTCTTCTAAGAGTTCATTACGTCGCTGCCACAGCGTTTCAGCAATTTCAGGAGATGAACTTTGCCCCAGCAACCGCATCACCATTTTTTGCTGCCGTTGGGACTGCTGAGCGCGGTAAGACACCACCCCGCCACTCGCGCCTAAGAACACTAGAAAAGAAGGTGCCAAAGGAACCCAAGCCGATTGTAAAAATAACCCTTGGCAGATCAGCAGCAGCAAACCAATAGCTGCGCCACCCCCCATCACTAACCCAAGTGGACGACGCACGAGCCAAGCCAAGAGGCCACCACAGAAGGCCCAGCCTAAAATCCAGAGCATTTCGACTGGCTCAGACCAAGCATAGATCAGCGATCGCTCACCAGAGGCCGCATCTAAAAACTGACTCACCATCTGGGCATGGGCCACCACCCCCGGCATCGTATCTTGATCCCTAAGCCCTGAGCTATAGGGGGTTGACACATAATCACGGCCACTGGTCCCCGTCGTGCCAATCAAAACCACCCGATCTTTGAATTGTTTCACATCGATCTGGTCCTCTAAAACCTGCGTGAGGCTTACCTGCTTAACGCTGCTGCGGACCGAGCGGTATCTCAGCATGATTTGGTAAGTCTGGGCCTCAAAGAGATTCGCATAACCCCCAAATCGTGGCGTCAAGGGAGGGAATGCAGTTTTGCCAATCTGGAGGATTGTTTGATCAGCATCGCTAGCTTCGTCTTCAATCCCTTCATCCTGTAAATATCGCAGCGCCGTACGGAGCGAAAAAGACGGGAAAAAATCCCCAGAGGGTAAATAGTCGCTGATATAGAGCAGGTTCCGCCGCAAGACTCCGCCGGGATCTACGGCAAGGTCATTGAAGCCAATCTGTTCGATGGGCAAGCCAGGGGGCGGTGCAATGGGTTCTTCGCGCTCATCACCGACATAGGCAATGGCAATAATGCGATCAGAGCTTTTAAGCCGTTCGACCAGGGCAATGCGATCGGCTTCAGCATTGCGATTGGTTCCCGGCTGAATCTGAATATCTCCGCGCCACATGTCAAGACCGATGACGCGAGGTTGATAGGACTGCAGTTTTTGCAGCAGCTTCACCAGTGCTGCATCAGGGATCGGAAACTGCCCTAGCTTTTGAATATCTCGCTCTGTAATCCCTACTACGACTAGGCGGGGATCAACGCCTAAATCAGGTTGGGCCTGGACCAAACGGTCGTAAGCTGCCAGTTCTAGAAACTGAAGACCACCAACCTGTCGAAAGCCGAGCACAAGGGTAGTAGCAGCAAGACTTGCCACTGCCACCACACCTATTTCTGCCAGGCGACCCTGCAGCGAAACCCAAAACTTCAAAGAAGGTTACCCTAAGCGATACAACCTGCGGTATGAGTATAGAGGACACCTCCCCCAATTGGCTGCTCCGTTCATGTCTGATTACATTGTGGTTACCTTAGGTGACCGAACCCTGGCCGAAACTGCCCACAAAAACCTAGAGGCCGCTGGGTTACCCATGGCACAGGTCAGCATTTTTGGGCAAGGCTTTAAGATGCCTGAGACTGACTTGCTGTTTGACCCGACCCTATTGAAGTGGAAAAGCATGAAGCGGATGATGGTGTGGCTGCTTCCCTTCGGATTTTTTGCAGGTTTTACCTTCAACCAGATCACCCAGCTCACCATTGTCCCTGGCCTCGGCCAGGTCGGTGATGGCCTCCTTGGCGGCCTGTTTGGTATCGGGGCTGCAGCGATGGGCAGTTTTGGTTACGGTGGAGGCGCACAGCTTTACCTTGACAAAGACTTAGTTCCCTATGCAAAACGACTAGAAAATGGGAAATATCTCGTCATTGTCAATGGTTCGCAACGCCTCATTCAGGATGCAAAGCGGGTTTTACGAATCCTCAACCCTGAAATCATGACGATTTACGAAGACATAGATTAACCCCTTAGAGCAAGGCATTTCTTTTACAAATAAGGTATGGTTAATATATATTCATATTCTTAATCAAGAAATATCTATTCCTATCAAGAACTATTATTTAATTTTCCATGAAAATAATGCCGGATCGTATTTCCATCTTTGTGGATGGAAATAATATGTTTTATGCTCAACAAAAGAATAAATGGTTTTTTGATCCTCGCCGCCTTCTGACTTATTTTACTGAAGAGCCAGGTGTTAAGTTAAGCAATGCCTTTTGGTACACGGGCTTGAAAGATGTTCAAGACCAGCGAGGGTTTAGAGATGCACTGATTAGTCTAGGCTATACCGTTCGCTACAAAATACTAAAAGAATACTACGACGATACATCCGGCCGTTATTTTCAAAAAGCCAATCTAGATATTGAAATTGTGATTGATATGTTCAATACGGTTGAACAATATGATCGCGTTATCTTATTTAGTGGTGATGGTGACTTTGAACGTGCAATTGAGCTTTTGCGTTCTAAAAGTACCTACATTACAGTTGTCTCAACAGAAGGAATGATTGCCAGAGAACTCCGAAATGCAACGGATTGTTATATCGATTTGAATAGTATTCGATCGCACATCGAAAAGCATGAGTCCTGAGTCAGATTATCCCTTTTGTCGTTGTTAAGGTGATCGCACCTATCTATGAACGTTTTGATCCTCGGCGGCGGCTATACCGGTCAACGCTTAGCTCACTGGCTGATTCAGCGTGATATTCCGGTTCAGATCACCACTCGCTCAGGCTTGCCGCTGTCTACCCTAGAGATTCCGACCTACTCGTTTGCCTATGGAGATGAGACCATACCACTCGCCTCGGAGGCGCTAGAAGGGGTGACCCACGTACTCAGCAGCATTCCACCGGCTAAAGATGGTGTCGATCCGGTGGTGGCTTTATTGCTACACCAGCTCCAGTCGCTAAACCTTCAGTGGTTTGGTTACCTTTCAACAACTGGGGTCTATGGTGATGCCCAGGGCGGCTGGGTCAGTGAAACCAGTCCGCTCAAGCCTAGTAATGTGCGATCGCAACACCGGGTCAACATTGAAGCTAAATTCCTGGCGGCGGATCTGCCCACCCACGTCTTCAGACTCCCTGGAATCTATGGCCCCGGCCGCAGCATTTTTGAGCGTCTTAAAGCTGAAAAGACCCAGCATATCGATAAACCGGGACATGTCTTCAGTCGCATCCATGTTGACGATATTGTTCAAACCGTGGGGGCATCGATGCTGCAGCCTGACCCCACCAATATCTACAACGTCGCTGATAATGAACCCACAGAACCCAGCAGCTTAATCGTCGAAGCCCATCGATTAATGGGGACTCCGCCACCGCCTGCAGTTCCCTTCGATTCGACTCAGATGAGTCCAATGGCCCTGTCGTTTTGGAAAGACTGCCGCCGGGTGAGCAACCAAAAAATTAAAACAGATCTCGGCATCCAACTGCTCTATCCCACCTATCGAGAAGGGCTAAGCGCAATTTTTGCCCAGAGCTAACCACCCATTAAAAATATTTTTTATTAGAATAAAATTATGCTCGTCACTTGTTTCGGTGATGGAGCTAGCGACACAATATTGACTTCGTTTATAGAATAAAACGTAGAGAGTGTCTGCTTCACTGACCCCTAGGAGGTTTTGAAATGGCTAAGTTAAGTGCGATCGCATCCATACAATGTGCTCTGACTCTATTGGTCATTTCAACAGCAGGGCCGACGCTGGCTCAGTCAACAGCCGATATTGTCCGCATCGGTGGCTCCCCTCAAGAATGGCGAGACTCACAATCTTACTGGAATCGACTGATTGATTTGAGCAATCAAGCTGTTCAAGACAGTCCCGTTCGGAACGTGAGCCGTGTTGAAAATACTCAAGCCGAGGTAGAGAAAATCATCAAAAATCTCAAGATTGAGGATCTTTTTCTTGAACCCATCATCAAACTCAATGGATCTTCGCAAGTGTTTGGAGCACTGACGAATCGGAATAAGCGACCTGTAACCGTTACGGGAATTAATTTTGAGATTTTAGATGAAGACGGTTACCTGATTCAAACCGGTAGCGCCCAGCCAGAGCCGAGTACATTGGCACCAGGGCAAACCGTTACCTTTAGTCGGGTCTTGCTCACCGTGCCGCCTGATGCTGGCTATGAGGTTAAATTGTCAGAGCCAATCTTTGTCATTGCGCCGGAACCCTTGACGCCATCTGAACGCACTGCACTCCCCTAAATTCCACTAATTTCTACTTTTTATATCTTGCCATCCCTCCAATCTGCGATTACTTAAAGCCACTCTAGGACTGACATCCCTGGCCGATATTTCTACGCTAGGAGTGTAGACGAAGTAACGTGTTTTAGAGGGTAAGGTTATGGCTAAAGCTTCAGTGATACTCGCAACTGCATTGGTATTAGGCGCGACGGCTCTACCCGTTAGAGCGCTCTCTGCCAATGGCAACATTGCAGAGACAACACCGGGCATTTCACTCACTGATGGAGATTCGGGTCAGTTAGTCGCAGATCGATGGAAACGACGACGAGTTAGGCGTCAAGTTAGGCGTCAAGGATTCTGCAGCCGGTCTTGGTCTCGACGCAGATGTTCCTTTGAAAAGTTCTATGCAAGGCGCTGTCAGTACCAATACAGCCGTAGAAAGTGCTATCGAATCTTTGAGCGTCAAGCCAGCCGATATGATCGCTACGATGTTTACGACGATCGCAATGACTCTCGTGTTGATAGCCTCGGAGAACTGATTCTCAGAAGCATCTTCTAACTAGCAGAGGCGTTGGCCTTTTGCTCTAGAGCGCCATAGATCGCCTTTAATGCATAGTCCTCTGCAGGGCTAATTTGTCGATCGATCAGCGCAATACTGATTGCCTTAGATAGCACAAAGGCTGCCGCCTCTGGGTCTAAATCATCAAGATGGGGTTCAACGACTCCAGGTACTCGCAATGCTGACTTAATCTCTAAAGCTAGTTCAGGATCCATGCCCATCGTGAGCAGCCGCTGATGGAGCGTGTCACCCTCAAGCGATGTCTCTGGATTTCCCGCTTGGATCACACAGGCAAGCAAACGAGTCACTTTGCGTTGTTGAGCGCTCGGCAGCTTGGCATAGGTGATCTCGTCTTCTTTAATCTCATGGCCGTGGGTTTGGGCAATATTGTCAAGAATTTGCTGCCACTCTTGAGGGGCACACTGTTCGGGTTTACCCACCGCCAAAGAAATTTTTACTTGGCCCTCCCCGACATGGAGCTGACTCACATGGGCCTCAATGCCCAGATAGCCTAACCACTGGGTAATCATGCCTACCAGTTTGGCACTGGCGGACTGCGTTTGTGTTAAAAGCTGAATCTGAGTGCGAACCAGGGGACGGACGAGATGGTCAAGCATGGTAGATAGGAAGGTCGCTTTACATCACTTCTCATCTTACAGAACGTTCAAAATTACGAATGAATAGAGCCATTGGGCATAATTGCACCCGCTAGCTTGGCACCCGTTAGCTTCACCATGACTCGATTATTACTACCCATGGTAGCTCCGGTGAAATCAGCCCCCCTCAGATCGGCTCCGCTGAAGTCAGCACAGGTAAGGTTCGCCTCTCGCAAATTAGCGTTCCTGAGATCAGCCTGGAGAAGATTGGCGCGGGTCAGATTTGCCTGGGACAGGTTGGCCTCTGACAGGTTGATCTTATGCAGAAAGGCATCTTTTAAGTTTGCTTTCACTAAATTAGCGCGACTGAGATTGCGGCCCGAAAAATCTTTCTCTTGCAGATCGGCTCCGTGCAGATCGACGCCGCTGAGGTCAGGTAAGTGTGGGTGCCGGGTTGTTTGCTTTGCTGCTGGGGTCGAGACGGCGGCTGACGCTGAAGGGTGACTACTGTTTTGAGAGGTTGTAGAGGCTGCAGCGGTACGAGGGGCAGCAGCGCGAGATGGTGTGGCGGCACGAGATGACGGAGCTTGGGTTGTCGTTGTTCGAGGCGTCGCTTGCGTCTGGGCGGCGGTCTGAGTTGAGGTCGAGGTTCGGGCTTGGGTCGTTGTCGTTCGACGGCTTGAGTATGGCTGTGCAGAGGCTGCCGTTCGAGTTTTCGCCGCCTGGGCTTGACCCGATGCAGCCGTTCTAGCTGCCGTCGATCTGGCAGCAGGCCGAGAAGCTGGTTGAGATCGCGCACTCACGGTGGGGCGCGATCGCTTTTGCAGGTAAGCCTTCAAAAAATCACGGGCCTCATTGAGCTGCTGCAGCTTGATTATCGCCTTCTCATGGAGCCGCTCTCGCTCTGCAGGAATTCGATCCGGGTGCCAAACAAACACCAGATCTTTATAGGCTTGGTTCACATCCTCCATTGAGGAACCGTACTTCAGCTCTAGAGTGCGATAGTAATCATGAATGGTTGGCATACGCAGCAGTCATAGGAACAGCAGCAAACGTCATCACACAGGGCTGAAATCATGCGGTTTATTGATAAAGCAGAGTGGCGACGGTACCACGATGATTGTGCACCTATTGATGTCAACCTAGCGTTAATTTCTCTGAAACACAATCTTTTCTAAAGCTTTTGATGGATCCCAGCCTTGATAGTAATGGATACTATGGGTGTGCTGAGGTGCCTGTTGTGATGCAAATCTCAAGCATTTTAGATCATGCTCACAATGTGGGAATGCTAAGAATAAGCAAGCTCCCCCGCTAATTCCTTGTCGCGCTTCCTTGAGCCAGAAGTGTCGTCAGCGGAGAGTTCTTGCTAAATGTTCCCCCAGTGGCTGTCCTCACCGGTAGTCCGCCATATTTTTTCACTCACTCACACTCACACGCCCCTGGGGGGGCACAATTTATCATGTTTACTTTTTCTCAGACTCGCTGGCTGACGCGTTCGGCCCAGCTCGGCTGCCTGCTAGCCATCCTCTCTTCTGGCGGCCTCCAGCCTGTCCAGGCACAATCGTTTCAAGCCGACACGAACATTGCGGTTAGCCCCGCCGTCAGTCATGAACTCTTTGTGAGTCCTGCTGGATCAGAGGCTAATCCTGGTACCAGCGTTCAGCAAACCTATCACACCATTACCCAAGCCCTCAAGCAGGCTCGGCCCGGTACCGTTATCTACTTAGCCCCTGGTCAATACACCGCTACGACCGAAACATTCCCACTGGTTGTCCCTGAAGGGGTAACGCTACAGGGCAAAAACTCTACGAAGGGACAAGATGTTGTGATCAACGGCAGCGGTCTCTACATCAGTTCTTGGTGGGGACGGCAAAATGTGACGCTGTTGGCCCAGAACAACAGCCAGATTTCGGGTCTAAGCATCACCAACCCTAGCTCTCGCGGCACAGGAATCTGGATCGAATCGGCTAACCCCATCGTTAGCAACTGTACTTTTACCAATAGCCTTAGAGAGGGCATCTTTGTGGCGGGGAATGCAAACCCCACCATTGATAGCAATCTTTTTCAGGCCAATAGCGCCAATGGACTTTCGATCACGGGTAAGGCACAGGGAACGGTTCGCAACAATGTTTTTCAAAATACAGGGTTTGGTATTGCAATTGGGGATCAGGCCCAGCCTGCAATTCTCAATAATCAGATTATTGATAACGTCGATGGCATTGTGGTTAGTCATTCAGCTCGCCCCATGCTGCGCGGCAACCGTATTACCAATAATACAAAGAGCGGCCTCGTTGCCATTAGCAATGCCCAGCCGAATTTGGGAACGTTTGATAGCCCCGGCGGCAATACCTTTGCAGGCAATGGTCAATACGCCATTTACAATGCAACCCCTAGCAATACTTTGATGGCAGCCGGCAATCAAATCTCTGGCGAAGCGCTGCTGGCTCCGACCGGACCCACGGGTCTAACCCCTGATGTCGCTCAGCCTGCGGCGGCAGCAGCAATCTAGATCTTGAGAGAGTACTCCTCGCTCTGCCTCCCAAACCTCAGTACCTCGTTTCTGGAGATCTATTGCATTTTGGGTCCAATGAACGCCAATGGATTCGGCCCGCTTGATCATCATGTTGCGGGCGTTTTGCTTGGCGAACTTCGCGAGGGGTTTGACGGCCAAAATCTTATTCACGACCAGGGAGGCCAGCCCCGGTGCCGTCGCAGTGTTGTTCATGGGTGAGGTCGCACAATGGGAGGGATTGATGCCATCATCCCATAGATCTTTGAAGGAACTGACGGCCCCGACTACCCACTCTCTGCAAAGGCTAGCGGATGAAACTGCTAGGGTAAACAGTGCGGTTTAGTCTTGATCTGTGATGACAAACGCCCCACCTCAGAAATTATTAATTCTCAGCAATGGTCATGGCGAAGATCAGGTGGCGGTTCGGATTGTGCGATCGCTCCAAAAGCAACCCCATCCGCCTGAGATCAAAGCGCTCCCCATTGTGGGCGAAGGCCACGCTTACCAGCGGCAGCAGATTCCGCTCCTCGACGCAGTTCAAGCCATGCCGTCGGGGGGATTTATCTATATGGACCGTCGCCAAACGCTTCGAGATATTAAAGGAGGGCTGGGGCAGCTCACCCGACGCCAGCTCAGGGAAGTGAGGACTTGGGCGCAGCAAGGAGGCAAAATTTTAGCCGTGGGCGACATCGTGCCGCTCCTGTTTGCCTGGTGGAGCGGGGCAGACTACGCTTTTGTGGGCACTGCAAAATCTGACTATTACTTGCGCGACGATCACGGTAAACCCCTGCCTAACGTGGGGCATCCCTGGTGGCTAAGCGCATCGGTCTATCTACCCTGGGAGCGCTGGCTCATGCAGCGATCTCAATGTCGAGCCGTATTTCCCCGTGATCCGTTGACGGCTCAGATTCTGCAGCAATACGCCATTTCGGTTTTTGATCAGGGCAATCCAATGATGGATGATCTGCAGCCGTCGGGTCACCTTGATTTAAGTACCATTCAGATTCAGCCCCGGCGCACCGTTCTGCTGCTGCCCGGTTCCCGCGCCCCCGAAGTCTATGCCAATTGGGTCTTGATTTTGGATGCGATCGCATCTCTCCTTACTCCAAACCAACCCCAGCTCTTTTTAGCAGCCCTAGCCCCAGGACTCGAACACGAACAGCTTGGTGATGCCCTGCAGCAGCGAGGTTGGCAGTCCGAATCAGACGATTGCTGGACTCAGGCCGGTTCACGATTGATACTGACAGGGCACTTTAATGATTGTTTGGAGCAGGCAGATGTTGCGATCGCAATGGCAGGCACCGCCACAGAACAGTGCGTCGGCCTCGGCATCCCCGTGATCACGATTCCGGGACCGGGACCGCAATTTACAGCAGCCTTTGCTGAAGCCCAATCACGACTCTTAGGCCCATCAATATTCATGGCGGAGTCTCCGGCCCCAGTTGCCGATGTCATGGAGCACATCAACCAAACGAATAAACAGCAGTGGCAGATGAACGGCCTTCGACGCATGGGTCAACCGGGAGCCGCTCAACGTATTGCCAAAACTTTAACGACAGAACTGCGATGATCAACGCCATTAAACTCTCGTTTGAATTTTGATCTTCACCGTTTCATACTGAGCACGCAGAATTTTCTTGCTCTCTGCTGGTGCTGCCGTAGACTGAGTACCGTGGGCGGTGGTTAGCCAATCTGATAGGTTTTTACGTTGCTTCTCAGGAATGGTGATGGTCACTACATTCGTGGGCGTACCTGGCACCTCAAGGGCGAACAACAACAGGTGAAAATATCCATTCGAGCTAAGAAGCTGTGTAATCTGGCGGCCGCGATTGTCCTTGAGATCGACATAGCAGGGCATCCACTTGGCTCCCTGTTCTTTACTAAAAAACGACGTGACCCACAACAACATAGGGTGGGGCGCAAAGGTACACAAGAAATGGCAGTGGCGCGTATGCAGCATCCGCTGTTGAATCTCATCCTGCGGCAGCATGACCCACAGTGATGCTGCATCTTGCTTCGGTGACCTCAAGGTGCGTGGGAAGGTGATCTCCGCATTGGGAGTATTGGCAGGCCATTTCGACTGCCAAGCGATATCTTCTGCTGATTCAAAGGTGACCAGCGTTTCATAGGCGCGGGTCCGTTCCTGTTGCTGCTCTTGAGACTGGGCCGCCAACTTCGCCAACTCAGGAATGGTGTCCTCTGGCGGTAACCTCTGGCTGGTGCTAGAGATTGATTGACCAATAGAGCTGAGGCGATCGCGGATTTCTTCTACCGTCTGGGGGCGCTGTTCCGGCTGTTTCGCCAGACAGGCCATAATCAACTCTTGCAATGGCTTTGGCATCGCTAGGTTAGGTGCAGCCTTAGCAAAGGTTTGGGGGTGCTGCTGGCAGTGGGCCTCCAGCCATAGGTCAAAAGTATCTGTTTCGGCTCGAATGGGTAGCGTTCCGGTCAGCGACTCGAACATTGTGATGCCAAGGCTGTAGATATCAGAGCGCATATCTGGGAGCTGGCCCGAAATTTGCTCAGGAGAACCATAGGCCAAGGTTCCCATAAAGGGTTGACTGGGACGGTCTTTAGCAGACTGACTCAAGAAATCTGCGATGCCAAAATCGAGTAGCTTTGCCAGTTCACCCAAGCTTTCATTATGGGTGACAAAAATATTACTGGGCTTAATATCTCGATGGATGACCTGATACCGTTGACCATCAACATGGATGCCCTGGTGAGCAGACTGCAGGCCTGAGCAGACCTGTCCGATCAGACGAAAAAAGCGGGGTAAAGAGAGGGGTTTTACCTGCAGGAGTTGCTCCAGATTGATCCCCTCAATACATTCCATCACGTAGAACGGAATCTGTTCATTGTGCAGTCCGTAGTCAAGGACGCGCACAATATGTAAGCTTTGATGGCCCAACAGTGCGCCTGCTCTTGCTTCTTGAGCAAACTGCTGCGCCATCTTGCCGCTAATCAGCGTCTGAGCTAAAAACTTAATCGCAACCGTCACACCCCCTAAAAGCTGATCTTCAGCTCGGTAGACACTCCCCATTGACCCCTGGCCCATGAGTTCAGTCAAGCAGTATCGATCTGCCAACACCTGTCCGGGCTGGAGATTGCTGAGACCACCATTGGCGGTAGGAGCAGTCGATTTCTTGCGTAAGAGAGAGTTAAGAAGATCCATAGCTCTCCTATTGTGCCCCTCACCACAACAGGAGCTAGCATCCTCAGTCTGTTAAGTTGACTCACACAAAGATTGACCGCTACCCGGCAAACCCACATAATCCCTATAAAACAGGAACAAAGTATCGCCAGTAACGACGAGTGAACAACGTCAGATGGTGGATCTAAGAGGATAATCACGATGCTCCGCTCTACATTAATTGCAATTTTGGGTTTGGTCCCCATGGGACTTGTATTGGCGCTCCCAGAGATGACTCCCATCCATGCTCAAACAACAACGCCTCAAACCGTTCAGGTCGAACGGGGAGGCGCTGATATTTACACCCAGCCCGACAGTAATTCTCTTGTCATTGGCACCTATCAAGCAGGGGTCGTTTTGACCCCTCGCCTCAGGGTATTTAATCCCGAAGGTCAAGCTTGGCTGAAGATTGGCGATCACTGGATCCCAGAGGAGTCCGTTCTTGTCTTAGAAGGCGACGCCAAACCGGTTGCATCTACCGCTGCAACTCCGGCTCCATCTGCAGCAACCCAACCCACTGCGGCGGCGACTCGACCCACCCCCGTTACGATTCAAAAGCCGTCTGGTACACCGGCGGCAACGACGCCTGCAACGCCTACTCCAGCGCCCGCCGCTGCGGCAAAGCCCCCCGCAGCAAAGCCGCCCCCCGCCCCGCCCCCTGCAGCAAAGCCCGCCCCGAAACCGCAACCCAAGCCCCAGGCGAAGGCTGGGTCAAATACGGCGGTGCTGGTAACCAAAGAAGCAAAGGCTCAGATCAATGTGAGAACAGCCGCCAATACTAAGTCTGATGTCATTCACGCCGGTAATGCAGGAGACGCCGTTCAAATTTTGACCCGTCAAGCCGGTGAAGGAGGATTTACCTGGTATAAGGTCAAGTTCCCAACGGCGAAGGTGCAAGGTTGGGTTCGTGGCGATTTCATTAAGTTAGGGGCGAAGTGAGATTGGCGTCTTTTCTATCTTGATAACGAGGAGGGGAAGGCGTCTTTTCGCTAAATCAAACGATTTGTGGCTGAAAAGATTAAATAATCAACAAGGTTCAAAATTTGAGATGACAGTTGATAGTAAGTTGGATCTATAAAACGAACGAATCAATGACTAAGTTTTAAGGGAAGTTGAGTATGTTTTATCACTCGCATCGGGCGGCATCTTTTTTCACTGGGATTGCCTTAGGTAGTGCCGTTTCTATGGTCTCATCAGCACCGGCATCGGCCCAGTCTACCCAGTTTTCAGACGTTAGCTTTAGCTATTGGGCGCGTCCCTTCATTGAGAAACTGGCTGAGAAGAATATTATTAAGGGCTTCCCCGATGGTTCGTTTAAGCCCGATGAGCCGGTGACCCGTGCTCAGTTCGCGGCGATTGTTCGTCAAGCCTTTAACGAAGACTCTATTCGTCGCTACACCGGGTTTAAAGACGTACCAGACACGTTCTGGGCCACGCCTGCCATTTCTCAGGCTTACACCACAGGTTTCATGTCCGGTTACCCCGGCAATGAGTTTAAGCCTACACAGCAGATCCCCAAGGTGCAGGCACTGGTTGCTCTCACCAGCGGACTGCAACTAAAAGCAAGCAGCGCTGTTGATCAGAGCTTGGGCCGTTTCAACGATGCTTCTGATCTGCCAGACTATGCAAAACCTGGTATTGCAACTGCCACCGAGACGGGGTTAGTCGTCAACTACCCGAATGCCAAGTATCTCAACCCTAATCAACCCGCCACAAGGGCCGACATTGCGGCCTTTGTCTATCAGGCTCTCGTGAATCAGAAACAGCTTCCTGCGTTGGCGGCATCAGAAAAAGCGTCAAGCTATGTTGTGGGTGCAGCAGCAGGGGCACCCGCCACCACCGGGACAACGTCGTCGTCCACCCCCGTCGCCAAGGGGACGGAGAAAATGATGGCGAGTGGGACACAGATTAAACTCCGCTATCCCGGCTCTGATCAAGCGAAGCTGGTGGTCACGCCAGGAGAGACCCTACCCGCTAGCTTTGAGGTTGCCAGTGATGTGGTTAATGCCCAGAATGTGGTGTTGATCCCGAAGGGCAGCATGATTTCAGGCCAAATCGTTCCTTTTACCGTCAACTCAACGCCAGGGGCGCAGTTTGTTGCCAAATCTCTCAAGGTTGGGGATAGCTCCTATACTCTGAACGCCCTCTCTAATCCCGTTGTTGCCGCGAGCGGCAGCAGCGTGACCCCTACGTCTGTTCAAGGTGGCTTAACCACTGCAGCCGCTCGGGCGGCTCTCGGCACTATTTTTGGCGGTGGAAATACCAGCTCTATTTTGACAAATGTGCTCTTGAACCAAGGTGCACAGGTTTTGCAAAGCAGTGGCTCCACGGCCTCTGGCACGTCGAATAGCGTGATTATTGTGGATCCTGCAACACTGGTTTTGACAACGCAGGCAGATGTGAACCTTTCGGCAAGTAAATAATTTGTTGCTCAAGGTCGGGGTATTGTGAGCCACCGATCAGGCTAGTCTAAAGTCCTAAGGGAGGCAGCGGTGCTGCCTCCCTTTTCTGTCGGGGGATCTATTGGGGTTAAAGACAAAGGGCGAAGATAAGACTTGAAATATGCTAAAACTAAGCCACGCTTAACCCTACATTCGTTCTGTTTACCTGCTGAGATGAGTAGAGGCTTGGCGTTTATCTTGACCACCCATTTGTGCTGCATTTTTATTTCTTTGTCATGAGTCAGCCTAAAAACAGATTGATTGCCTGCTTGCTAGCGTTGGCCGGAGTGATGTTGCCAGGGTTACACAAGTTCTATCTGGGGCAACATCGCTGGGGGCTGGTGTATTTTATTCCGGGGCTGCTGTGGGCGACCTTCCCCATTGCAATGCTGGCGAGGGTTGCAAGTCTCTGTGACGCTCTAATTTATTTGGCCCAGGGTGATGAAAAATTCAATCTGGCCTTCAGTGCTGATGGGCTAATGGTGACCCCCAAGGCTGAACCCGAAAAGCCCGAAAAGCCCGAAAAGCCCGAAAAGGTAGGTGCGATCGCAACGGCACTGCGACAGCTCGACGGACTGCGGCAAGAAGGACTGATTACAGACTATGAGTTTGAACAGCAGCGACGTCAACTTCTCGGATAGTACTAATGCTGCAACGATTTTCTTTACCCTCTACCCAGACTCAGCAATTCCAGCAGCAAATTCTCACCGACCCCTACTGTCGATTTAATTCTGTTGCCGAGGTTCTCGCCGCCGCTGAGTTAGGGGTACGCATTGACGTCAATAAGGCCGGTGTTGATGACTGGCTGCGGCTCCCCGGTCTCTCCATCCATCAGGCTCGGATGCTGGTTCAACTTGTTCAAGGTGGTGTCCAATTTTATGCCGTTGATGATATCGCTTCGGCTCTGGGTATGCCCCCAGCCCGTTTGCAGCCACTAGTCCCCATTTTGCTGTTTTGCTTCTATGACGCTGATAGCCCCTACGAATCGCAACGGGTCAACCCCAATACGGCATCGGTGGAACAGCTTCAAGATATTCCGGGCATAACGGCCTCGGTGGCCCGAGGGATTATTCGCGATCGCATCTCTGCCGGTCCCTATCAAAACCTAGCGAATTTCCAGCAGCGTCTTAGGCTCTCTGGTTCAGTGGTTCAGGCACTACTACCCTATCTATACTTTTAGATCGGGGCTGGATCGTTAATGACGTTGCGCCGGTAAGAACGCAAAAAACAGCGACCTCTTTTCAAAGAAGGCCGCTAAAAAGGTTTAGGAGTGATGGAAGACGAAGCGCTCTACTTGTTGAGCATGCCCTGAAACTGGTTGAGAGCAGCAGGCAAAATTCGAAACAAGGCCCAGCTAACTGCGATCAAAACGGGAGCTATAACAATGAGTAAACGAAAATCCATGCTAGAAGTCCTCAATTAAAGCTGCTTTAAAGTGGTGTCTGTCTATTGTCCTATAATCCTGGCAAATTTTGAAATCCCGTCTCAACAATTTCTTAGAACAGAGGTGGCAACAGCAGAGAACCCAAGCTGGCTAACCCGATTCCGATCACCATTACGCCCCCTAGACGAAACTTCGCGTCGGCACGGTCGGCAAGATGCCAGAGCAGCCAAAATGAAACTTGATAGGTCACAAGGCCAATGATGAGTGGACAGAGAAAAAGCCCCATCCAGTAGGCGATGGCTTCCGGGGCTGGCGCAGAGGGCTGACTGAAGGTGCTGCCTTGCAGAACAGAGGCTGCGATCCCCAATCCCACCACCCAGCGACGGGAGGCTGGCGATTGCCCCATCAAGAGCCATCCACACCCTAATACGATGATCACAAGCCCCCACACAGGTACCGGCAGAGTGATCCCCACTCTTACCAACGCTGCACCCGCTGTCGCGCTGACGGCTAGCAAAACCGGTAGGCCGATACCGTGCGCCACCGCAAGACACCCCGCAGCAGCAAAAAAGGTCAAATGTGTAATATCTGATAACGGCAGGGTGGCTCCTGATCGGAACGCCTCAAACACAGGCGTCTCAGCCCCAGCGTGAACACTAATGGGGACGGCTAACAGCAAGAGGCTAACGCAGACCGTCACATACAAAGAAGATTGATGATCGAACAACGAGACGGAGCGACGAACAAATCCAAGCAAAATTGAGACCTCGGAGTGAGTTGAGTAGAAAAGGACTCGATCTGCTTAGGTCTCAAGGAGCCGCTGAGACGCCCCCAGTCGTCTCGTCAGCCCTCAAAAAGATCGCTAAACCGGAGCTGAATAACCCCAGGGATAGATCGTCCTGTTGCGATTTTAAAAAGTTCAATTCAATGGGTTGAGGCTGTCCCCCTGCCAAACCCAAGAATTATTTGCCCAGCTTATCACCGCAAAATCAATATGGGTAGCTCAAGACCTATGTCAATGAGAATGGTGGCGGTAGTACACGACGCGATCTGGAGTTAGCGCCTTCGTTACTTGTGATAGCGACCGCCCTGCAGGATTGTTTTAGCACGGTAAAGCTGCTCCACCAGCATCAATCGAGCAAGCTCATGGGGGAAGGTCATCGGCGATAGACTCAGTTTTAAATCAGCTTGCTGCTTGAGTGCTGCACTAAGCCCCTCTGCACTGCCCAAGACCAACACAAGGCTATGGGAAGGAGCTTTCCCTAGATATTGGGCAAATTTTGGAGAGGTATAGGTTTTCCCTTCTTCGGTTAACGCTAAGATGCGATCGCAACTCCCCCTGAGAGCCAAAATCTGCTCACCCTCTTTTTCAGGGTTAGAGTCTTTTATCTCTCGAATTTCTAGCTCCGGGAGGCGGTTCACATACATCTCTACCCCCTGTCGGATCCAATCTTTTTTAACTTTGCCCACCGCGATTAACTTCAGCTTCGGAAATGCGCTCATGGGGCAAGTCCATCATCCTAGAGAACGATCTCATCCTAGAAGGATCTGGGAGACGATCAAAGGCAAGTCGAACCTGATATTCTGTCAAACGTCGCCTTATCCCCAACGCGTTAACTATGCCCCTCCCTAAAAGATGGCTTGCCCTTCTGATCGTCGGCCTTATCCCGACCCCTGTGATGGCCCAGCAGCCCGCTGATCGCGAGGTTGCCTGCGATATTCTGGTGGTCGGTGGCGGACTGGCCGGGGTCGCCACGGCCTACGAGGCTCTGCTGGCCGGTCGTCAGGTTTGTCTCACAGAAATTACCGACTGGGTGGGTGGACAAATTTCGTCCCAAGGGACATCGGCGCTGGATGAAACGGTGGCCCAACGCAAGTACTCATTCTTCCCACGGGGCTATCTAGAGCTGCGGGACCGCCTGCTTAAACAGTCCGGTCGCGACCATCCCGGCGATTGCTGGGTTTCTCTGGTGTGCTTTTTGCCCAGGGAGGGCAACCAAATCTTGCAAACCATGCTCAAAGACGCTGAGAAAAAAGGAAACGGAACGCTCCAGTTTTTCCCGAATACGGTGGTCAAATCACTTCAGACCGAAGGCTCTAACCTTCAGTCTGTGCGAGCAATTCAACATCAACCGGCGAACAATGCCCCGCCGGTTAACACTCAGCCGCTGTCTCAAACGCTGTTAGATAGCTACAGCGAGGCCGATTCAGATCAATTCAGCAAAACCATCCTCCGCTTTAGCCCCCCTGAGTCGGGGCAATGGTATGTGGTGGAAGCCACTGAAACAGGGGAGTTATTAGCCCTAGCCGATCTGCCCTACCAAGTGGGAATTGATGCGCGATCGCATCTTAATCCTTCCTCCTCAAACTCCACCGCCTATCCCTACTGCACCCAAGCCTTCACCTACACCTTTGCGATGGAGGCCACCGAGGAACCGCAGGACCATGAAAGGCCTCCGTTCTATTCACAAATGGAGCCGTTTTATAGCTTCGATAAACCTCAATATGCCAAGACCCCTAATCTTGTCTTCAGCTATCGGCGCATCTTTAGCGTAAAACCGGGAACCGATAAGCAGACGGTCAATCCTGGCGATATTTCGATGCAAAATTGGGGTGGCGGTAATGACTATGGACCGGGTACCAACGTCGATAATTTTATCTATACCCGTGACCAGCTTCAGGCGGATGGACAGCTTACCCCTGGTGGATGGCAGGGCGGCTTAAGAGCCTCTAGCCTAGAGAGTGGAGAGCAACTGGCCCAGGGATATTTCTATTGGTGGGTGGCGGGCACCACCGACTCAAAGGTGCCCGATGCCAATAAACAGCCCCAGCCCAATCTACGCTATTTGACGGGTCTAGAGTCGCCGATGGGTACGATGCATGGCCTCTCTAAATATCCCTATATTCGCGAAAGTCGGCGCTTGGTGGGTCGGCCCAGCTATGGCTATCCGCAAGGGTTTACGATTCGCGAAACAGATGTGTCTCGTCAAGATTTCCGGGGGGAGTACTATACAGAGACGTTATCTGGTGAGACCTATCGGGATGTGATCACCTCTTTAGCAGGGCTGAACACGCTGGATGTCATTACCGATCGCATCTCGGTCAATGATGTGGAACTGCGGATGCGATCGCGGATTTACCCTGACAGCGTCGGTGTCGGTCACTATCCCATTGACTTCCATCCCTGCATGGCCGAAAGCCCGCCTGAGAAATCGGGCAATATTGAACGCCCCGGCGAACGCCAAGGGGCCAGCCGCACCTATCCCTATCAGATTCCGTTGCGGGCGATGATTCCACCCCGCATTAATAATTTAATCGTGACGGGCAAAAGTATTGCCACCAGCCACATTAGCGCTGCTACCTACCGAGTCCATAGCTTTGAGTGGTCTGCCGGTGCCGCTGCCGGAACCACGGCGGCCTATGCCTTAGAGGCGGGGGTGATGCCCTATCAGCTTGTGGAAAATATGCCGCGCTCTAATCCGCAGCTAGCGGCGTTACAGAAGCGGTTAAATGCCAATCAAAACCCCACCGCCTTCCCCGGCACGTCAATTTTTAATAAAGACTGGCAAGAATGGTAAGCAGAACTCTCAGAAAGCGTCCTGCTGCCTTCTTACTCTTCAAAACAAGGCTGAAAATGTAATTTTGATTGAGCCTATCAGGTGTGTTAAGCCGAGACTAAAGACTTGAGTCGAAGGTTCTCATTCCGCTGTTCTGCGTGCCACAAGTCATAATTGACCTGCAATTGAATCCACGACTCTGGGCTACCCAAGAGAACCTGACTCAGCTTGATAGCCATGTCAGGGGTGACTGCAGCTTTCTGCTGAACGATACGCCCGATGGTGCTAGACGATACGCCCATTGCTTTGGCAATATCAGACATCGTGATATCCAGTTCATCGAGATAGAATTCTTTGATAATTGCACCGGGGGTGAGATGGCTCCATTCTCATTAGTGGTAATCCTCGTAATCGACCAAATAGATATTTCCATCAACAAAATCAAACGTTAGACGCCAATTGCCAGAAAACATTGATCGCCCAGTGATTTTCATGTCCTTGTAGTGAATGCAGTCTTAGCCCAGGCCGATCCATATCATCAATCACCTTGGTAGAGGCTAGCAAAGATAAGCGAGACTTCAATCGCGGAACACTCACGGTTCGCTCATTTTTGAGCGAGGTGGTCACATTGGGCTAGAGTCTATGAATGAAGCAGCCTGTAGCCATTACGACCGAACGAGTTGATGATATTCCACTACTTTTAGCGCA
>JBHJNL010000077.1:0-56896 GCA_050330855.1 Thermosynechococcaceae cyanobacterium
CACAGGGGAATAGTAAGACGCCGGACCAACCAATAAAGACAAACCGATCACGCTTCAGCCAGTCGTCGAGGACGTCAAACCATCCTCGTTCCTGGGCGCGTCCGACTGCTATGGTCATGAAAATTAGCCCTCTTGCTCTAACTCTAAAGTTGCAGGGATACAAGACGTTCGCTCAAACCCTGCAGGCTTTCTTTCGAAACCAACAAGGCTCTCAGGATACTGTCCTAGTTTGACATGGAAGTCGCCCCAAAACGCTAACCCGATTCTCTTCATATGATCCTGATGTTAAATTGAAAGACCCTCAAGCATCTGCGAACAAATGCTGAAGGAAAAACTAAAGCAAAGGTGCTAGGACGACGTGGGTAAACCACTGACCCTAACAATGCCGATCCTAGAGGGTCTAGGAGAAGCACTCAAAACATGAAAATGTAGAATCAATCGAGGGGTTAGCGACTTTCGTATCTTGCAACACAATTAATATCGCTTAATCTTGTTGATAACGGAATTCTTGCGAAATATCAAGTTCTCTAAAGGGTGTCTCAGAAAGGGGAAGTGGCGATGCACCGCCATAAAAGTTGAAGCAATCGCCGCTTGTACAAGCCTGCTATTGAGAGACAAATACAGCGAGCCCAAAGAATTAAGCCACCTAGATTGTTACATTCGTTTACAAATATAGATGTTTAGCAAGCTCGCTTTGCCCATGGAGTGACGACCGATCTCTGTGGTTTAATGGGCCACAGTACTAGCAGTAATTTAGTGGGTTCTGTGACTTCAGTTTTACGTTACACAGTTTTAGGATCCCGGCGGCTCAGTAATTATTGGTGGGCGTCTGTTGTGACCTTGGCCGGCTCAGGCTTTTTGCTTGCCGGTGCATCTAGCTATCTTCAGGTCGATTTGTTGCCGATGGGCAGCCCCATCGATCTTATTTTTATTCCGCAGGGCATCACGATTGGTGCCTATGGGTTAGCGGCCTTGCTGATGGGAGTTTATCTTTGGTCTGCGATCGCCCTAGACGTCGGCGGAGGCTACAACGAGTTCAATAAAGATACCGGCATGTTGAAGGTGCTTCGCAGGGGATATTTGGGCAAAAACCGAAAAATTGAAGTCTCATCCCGTCTCACGGATGTTCAAGCGGTGCGGATTAATATCCGAGGCGGACTTAGCCCGAAGCGGACCCTTTACCTAAAGGTGAAGGGAAGAGGCGATATTCCTCTGACTCGTGTGGGGCAACCGCTGCCAATCTCAGTCATTGAAGGTCAGGCGGCAGAGATTGCTCAATTTCTAGGCGTGCCCATGGAGGGGCTGTAACGTCCCATTTCCTTTCAAAACATTACACCGTAACTCATGAACTTAAACTCATCGGTTGGCACCGTAGCCAAGCAGCTACTTGCTATTTCATTAGTGATGACCTTGATGGCCTGTGCGCCCCAGGCGGACTCACCAAATTCCGGTGGCGCGGGAGGAGCCAGCGGACTCAGCCCTGCTCAGGCAGGAACTCCAGAAACGCCGGTGCCTGGGGCACAGCCGCCTGCTGCGATAGATAAGCTTGCGAAGCTGCAGGGAAAAGCCACGGTTGAGATGAAAGTGAAGGGGCAAGCTATCACAATAGAGGTTGACGGGAATGATGCGCCCGTGACCGCCGGAAATTTTGTGGCGCTTGTCGATCAAGGCTTTTACAACGGGACTAGCTTCCATCGAGTGGTTCGTCAGCCACAGCCCTTTGTCGTTCAGGGGGGAGATCCCCAGAGCAAGGACCCTAATGTGCCGGTCCAGGCTTTGGGGAGCGGGGGGTATGTTGATCCCACCACAAAACAGAAGCGCGAGATTCCCTTAGAGATTTTACCTGTGGGCGGGACGCAGCCGATTTATGGCAAAACGCTCAAGGATGCGGGGCAAAAAGAACCAAAGCTTAAGCATAGGAAGGGAGCCGTGGCGATGGCCCGATCTCCACTGCCAGATTCGGCGTCGTCTCAGTTTTACTTTACGCTGAGCGACTTACCGTTTCTCGATGGTGACTATGCCGTATTTGCCTATGTCACGAAGGGCATGGATGTTGTTGACCAGATTCAGCAGGGCGATCGCATCGAGTCAGCAACAGTTGTCAAGGGAATCGAGAACCTAAAGCGATAAAGGCAGCAGACTCAGTAAAGTCTGAAAAACGCAGCCAGTGAGTTCAGTTCACCGGCTGCGTTTTTTTATTTAGAGGTCACCGGCATGCGGTAGTCGGCTACGATGCGAGTTGCTCTTGCTCTTTTTCTAGAAGATGAACGAGAGTTTGGTTGCCTTGATTACGAGCAATGCTAAGGCGGCGCTCTAGATTGTTCTGAATAGAGCGACTATGGACTTTCTCTAGTTCGGATTGAACGTGTTCACCGAAAACAGGCAACCGGCCAGAGGATTGTCCTTCTAGTCCCGCTAGCCCAATGGGACGGTCAGACATCGAAACACCTGGCATATAGGTAACCCCACGGTATTTAAGGGTTACTCTAGGGTGCACAACGGCAATATCAAAGTGAGAACGGCGACAGGTTTGTCCCCGATAGCGACCAATAACCTCAAGGTTAGTGGCGGTTAATGCGGTTGCTGTGGCGCGATATGAAACGCCTCTGTAACAAAGATTCATGGAAATACGGCCTCCGATCAAGGGGATAAATGAGGCGCGTTCCTTCGGGAAAGTCCCTACTTCCGTCCTGTTGAGCGACGATAGTGAGCGAGGATAAATCAATCCTAGATCGGGAATCAACAAGATGAACGACTGTTCTGTATCTAATGATACCCAAAGAAAATCAAAATGTGTATAAGAGCAGTATATCTACGGTTGAAGCTTGATCAATCCCTCATGCGCCAAAGGATTCAAGCTGTAACAATGTGTTTCGAGAAATATGAGTCTCTGCCGAGCGACACGCTAGTACAGCTCATACTTCATCAGTTGGCAGGGCAGGGAGCCATTATAGACGAGGGTGCGCTCCGAGGATCGCAAGCCAATGGTTCGAGATAGCTCTTTATTGCCGCTCAGGACAAACGCGGTCCAGCCTTTAAACTGTTGCTTCAAAATATTGCCGAGTAGTTTATAGAAGTCGCCTAGGTCTGCCTTATTGCCAAGGCGTTCGCCATAGGGTGGGTTGCAAATGAGGACGCCACTGTCGGCAGGTGCCTCTGTTGAGGCTAGTTCGCGCTGCTCAAACTGAATTTGCACTTCAATGCCGCAGTTCGCAGCATTCTCACGAGCCTGCTGAATCACGTCGGGGTTGCGATCGCATCCCAAGATCACCGCATCTAAAACATCCCGCTGACCGTCAACCGCCCCTTGACGCAGCCCATGCCACAATTCACCCTCAAAATCCGGCCAGGTCTCAAACCCAAACCCTTCTCGATACAGCCCTGGGGCACGATTAAGGGCAATCATTCCCGCTTCTAGGGGCAGAGTACCCGAACCGCAAAGCGGGTCCATAAAGGCCACTCCAGGCTGCCATTCACTCATCTGAATCAGCGCCGCTGCCAGAGATTCTTTTAGAGGTGCCGTCCCTACCGCAGGTCGATAGCCCCGACGATGGAGGCTAGAGCCAGAACTATCGAGACTGACCGTACAGCGATCTTGATAGATGTGAACGTTCACGAGCACATCAGGCTCTTGGGGATCCACGTACGATCGTTCGCCGAATTGCTGCTGCTGATCGACGATGGCATTTTTAACCTGCAGCGCTGTGAAGTGGGTGTGGTTGAGCTGCTGGCTTTTTCCGGTCGCTTTCACTGCGAGGGTATGGTCGGGGGTTAGGTGCTTGCGCCAATCAATGGCTTGAACGCCTTGATAGAGATCTTGGGCATCTTGGCAAGGAAACTCGCTCAGCTTTTGCAAAATGCGAAAGGGGAGTCTGGCCCACAGATTGAGGTGGTAGAGCAGCTTGAGATCGCCCTCAAAGGCCACACCACAGAACCCCGGCTCCACAGCGTGCGCCCCTAGTTTCTCAAGCTCTTGGACCGCTAACGGCTCTAGACCGCGAGCAACGGTGGCAAAGTATTGGTTCAAAGTATCGGTTCAAAGTATCGGTTCACCTATGCGTTCGCAGCCAACTCTGCAAGTTGAGCCTGCTGATCTTTGGCAACACAGGCTTCGAGAATCAGATCAATATCACCCTCTAAGACCTTCTCTAACGGGAAGTTATTGCCAAGGCGGTGATCGGTGGCGCGATTGTCCTTGTAGTTATAGGTACGGATTTTCTCTGAGCGCGACCCGGTCCCCACTTGAGATCGGCGTAGGTCAGTAATAGTGTCCTGCTGCTCCTGCATTTGCATGTCGTAGAGCTTGGCCCGTAAGATCTGCATAGCTCGCTCTTTATTCTTAAGTTGCGATCGCTCCTCCGTACAAAAGACCCGAATCCCCGTCGGTTTATGGAAGAGGTCCGCTGCCGTTTCAACCTTGTTGACGTTCTGGCCCCCTGCGCCACCAGACCGGGCCGTAGTCATCTCAATATCTTTCGGATCAATCTTGACTTCAACGTCATCCACCTCCGGCATCACCGCTACCGTCGCGGTTGAGGTATGCACGCGTCCCTGTGTCTCAGTCAGTGGTACCCGCTGTACCCGATGGACCCCCGCTTCGTATTTGAGCTTGCTATAAACCCGATCGCCCTGAATTTCAAGGACCGCCTCCTTGAAGCCCCCCATTTCACCCAAGGATTCGCTGAGCAACTTAACGCGCCAGCGTTGGCTTTCAGCATACTTAGAATAAATACGCACCAGATCGCCAGCCCAAATGCTGGCCTCATCGCCGCCGGTCCCCGCGCGAATTTCTAGCATGATGTTCTTGTCATCATTGGGGTCCCGGGGCAATAACAGCACCTTGAGGCGCTCTTCAATCTGCTGAACGGTTTCTGTCAGTTCAGTCACCTCTAGGGCCGCCATTTCCTTTAGCTCTGGATCTTCGCCGCTGTCCTTGGCAATTTGTTGAGCGCCGACAAGCTCTTCTTGCGCTTGTTTCCAGTTCTCAAAGGTGGTCACGGTCTCTTCCAAAGAGGCACGGGTCGTCGCCACCCGCTGAAACTCGCCGGGATCGGTTGCCACTTCAGGATCTGCTAGACGACGGGTCAACTCATGGAAGGTTTCCTCCACGGATTTGAGCTTTTCAATCAAATAGGCTTCAGCCATACATCAACGCCAATCTCGAATGCTTTGGTGAGCAACTAAGAACAGATTTGCCTAGCAGGAAGCGCAATGGGCATTTTTCTGATACCCCTGCGTCCCCTAGAAATCAGCTTTTAGTCCGGACTCTAGTGTAGCGGATCTGCTGTATTGCACTTCATCGCGCAACTTTGTAGAAATAGGGCTGGCCTAAAACCTCGTCTCCCCCTAAACTGTCACTAAATCAGCCTGAGCAACATTCGATTGAGTACAACCTTAGGGGTCTGCAGATGCGACAAGTTAACTTCACACTGATCTTTATTATTTGTCTGGCGCTGGTCCTATTCGGGATTGAAAATACCCAGCCGGTGGCCATCAAAATTGTAGAAGGGGTTGAAATTAAGGCTCCGTTATCAGTGGAGCTGATTGTCACTTTAGGTCTGGGGGCCGTCTTAGCCTGGATCTTTAGTGTCTGGGTTCAGGTTCAGTCCATTTTGTCGATGAAAGAAGTTGTTCAAGAGCGCGATAGCCAAATTAACGATTTAAAAGGAGATATTGAACGGTATAAGGCAGAGTTAGAAGAGCAGCAGCGACTACTGCCCAGCGTTAGCTCATCTAGAGAAGAACGAGTCGGGACCGCTGAAATCGAAGCGTAAGTTAACCAGTTAGAGTTCAGCCATGAGCACATCCTTTGCCCAAAATGCAATTTCCATGTTGATTGACATGGCCCAGCGCGGTGAGATTGATCCGTGGGATGTGCAGGTGATTGATGTCTTCGATCGCTTCCTCAATGAGCTGTCCTACCAAGACTCTCAAGAGCTGGCCTCTTCTGGACAAGCATTTCTCTATGCGTCGATGCTGGTGTTCTTAAAGGCCGAGACCTTAGACCCCCACGCTGGCGAAGCAGAACTAGAAGACGATTTCGAGCAGCTTTTCTTAGGCGAGGGTGACGATGCCTCTGCGCTACCGTCGCCCCTAGAAGGCTGCCTGCAGCGGCGACCGGTGGCTTGCCCTCCCCAAAAGCGACGGGTCACCCTCACAGAACTGATTCATCAACTAGAGCTGATGGCAGTGACGGTAGATCGCCAGTCCAGACGGCCTAAGCTGCGGCGGGTGAAGCCGCCCTCACGGGCGCAGTCGATGAAGGCGATCGCACAGCTTGCACACCAAGAGAATCTCTCTGAAGTAGCTGAGGAACTAGAGATCCTCTTGGCCGAACTCTGTTTAGATGACGAAAGTTGGCTCGATCTCAAGGACGTTTTAATCGTCAAGAATGATCCCGTCGGTGTGTTTTGGGCTTTATTGATTCTCTGTGCCCAATCTAAAGTTGAACTGGATCAATCTAATTTTTATCAAGATCTACGGTTGAGGCCTTTGGCACCCGAACCACCCGTCCAGATAGAACTCCCAAACTTTAAATCGGCAGCGTCCTAGCGTTTTATAGCCAGACTAAAGGTAACCAAGAGCCAAGGTTCAGAGGCTACATCTCCATGACGAGCTGCTCAAGCTGGTCGCTAGTGGCTTGGTAGACTTCCCCACAAAAATCGCAGATTGCTTCCGCCCCATCATCTTCAGCAATCATATCCTCTAGCTCAGATTTACCCAGCAGTCGAATCGCACCCAACATTCTGTCCATAGAGCATTTGCACTGGAAACGCACGATTTGACGCTGGGGCAAGACATTGAGACCCATATCACCCAGCAAATCTTCTAACATTTCAGGCAATGTTTTCCCCGCCTGCAGCAGCGGCGTAAACCCCTGGAGTTGACTAATTCTTGATTCTAGAGTCGTCACAAGCGCTTCATCACGGGCCACCTTGGGAAGCACCTGAATCAGAAGTCCCCCCGCAGCGCTGACGCCCTGAGCATCAACAAATACACCTAAAACAAGGGCTGAAGGGGTTTGTTCAGAGGTGACGAGGTAGTGGGCAATATCTTCGCCAATTTCGCCAGAGACAATCTCAACGGTGCTGGAGTAGGGATAACCGTGACCGATATCTCGAACGACATAGAGATAGCCCTCATTGCCAACGGCACCGCCCACGTCGAGCTTGCCACTCGGCTTTGGGGGTAGCTCTATCGCAGGGTTGGTGACGTAGCCTCTCACCGTGCCATCTAAACCTGCATCAACAAAAATCGTAGAGAGGGGACCGTTCCCTTTAACACGAATATTAACGCGGGACTGTTCGGGCTTCATGCTAGAGACGAGCAATAGCCCTGCCGCCATAGTTCGACCCAGCGCTGCCGTCGCCACGTAAGATAGCTGATGTCGTTGTCTAGCCTCTTCCGTCAGGCGAGTGGTAATAACGCCCACCGCTCGGATGCCGTTGTCTGCGGCAGTGGCGCGGATAAGTTGATCTGCCATGGAGAGGTTTTACGTTTTTTAACAAAATGAGTCTAACGTATTTTAGATAAACCCTTGTCGATATCTTTTGAGATAGCCTGTTGAGGGCGACTGTGGCAACATTTTGAGCTGCAGAGGCCTCACAGCGGGTACCCTGGTTACAGTGAGGATGAATGTGATCCGCTAAATTCTCGTCGTTACGCTGCTTTGCTGCCGTCGGTGCAGCTTCTTGAATCAGCACATGCATAATGAAGACGCTATAACCATGAACCGTAAGCGGGGGCCGTTGCAAAGAAAGCCCGACGTGGAAGTGCGATCGCAACTGTTTTTACTACGCTTGCTATCCAATTGGCAAGCCTGTGGTACTTTGTTCATCCTTTGCTCTGGGCTGTTGGGCTTTGGGTCTTACCAAATGCTGGTATCTCAGCAGACGAACCTGAGCTGCCGTAATGTCTTTTGGCCCTTTGCTTCTGCTTCTCTGCGGCTGTACTGCGCCCAGAAACGGGCTGAGAAAAATACCTTAGAAGATTTGTTTGCTGCGATTGGTCTGGTGGATGTTCTAGATCAAAACCATCCGCTCCGATCCGCCATTGATCCTCAAATTGAAATATGGTCTAACCGCGCCCTCGATCTGGCCGAAAAAGCGTTTCATGAGGGCAAGTTAGATCGGGCTATTTCATTCGCCAAGAGAATTCCGGCCCGCACCACAGCCGCCAAAGTCGTGCAAGAGCGGATCAAACGTTGGCAAACGGTGTGGGCCGAGGGTGAAAGCATTTATAAAAAAGCAGAGGATACGCTCAATCAAGAGAATTGGCGGCAGGCCTTCTCAATCATGGTGGGTTTGCTCAAGGTTGATAATCGCTACTGGTCTGGGCCTCAATATAACGCGCTCAATAAACGCATTCTGCGCGCCCAAGAAGACGAAAAAATTATTGCGAAAGCCAAAAGCTTAATTAAGCGAGGGGGGCTGAGGAACCTCGCTGAAGCGATCGGATTGGCTCAGGATCTAAAGTCAGGCAGTGTATTCCAGCGTTCGGCCAGCGTCGCCATTGAAGATGCCTCCCAACGGTTAATGCAGCTTGCTGAAAATGCCCTAGAACGGCAGGACTTAACACTGGCTCTAGATGCAGCGCAACTGATTCCACAGGAAACGCGGGTGGGGCAGCGGGCCAAAGATTTTGTTGATCTCGCCTACGCTGCTGCTTCAGCTTGGTCAGGCACGGCTGCTGGCCTGCAGGATGCCATTAGCGCAGCGCGAAAAATTAGTTCCAATAGCTCGGTGTATAACCAAGCCCAAGATTTAGCGTTGAGGTGGGAAGGACAGCTTGCGAGTCTTAGGCAACGCCAAATAGCCCAAGCAAATGCAGATGAATACAATGCATCCATTGTGGAGAGCATTCCCAATACGACAGATTGGCAAGATCCACCCCCTGCTTTGAATACGGCCTCGAAACAGCAGACAGCCGATCTAACGCTCTTAGATCGGGCTGATTCACTATCGCTCAATGGCGATCGCAACTCCTTGGCCGAGGCGATTCGCATCGCTAAGCAGATCGCTCCAAGTCGTGTATTTTACGAAGATGCCCAAGCCCGAATTGCAGACTGGCAGTTTCAGCTCCAGCAGCTCAATAACCCCCAGTCCATCGAAAAACTGCCCGAAAGTTTAGATAACAACGTCCCTGACAACGCGGCGAAGGAATTATGGCAACAGGCGAAGGGATATGCCAGTCAGGGCAGTCCCGGATCGCTAGCTACCGCGATTGATGTTGCCAATCAAATTGATCTCAACTCTCCGCTTCGAGTTCAGGCTGAAGAATCTGTCAGTGCCTGGAGCCAGAAAATTCTGACCATCGCTCGGACCCAGGCTAATTCAAATATCTCGAAGGCCATTGCGATCGCACGGCAAATTCCTGCCAGTAGCCCAGTCTATAATGATGCTCAGTCTCAGATTCAACAGTGGCAGGGACGGAGCTGAGAGAGATCGAATTTTAATACGCTCTTCCAGTTAAAATCTAAGCTCACAGGCAGTCGGACGGGAGCATTTCTGAAACTGAAACATTCGTCAGTTCCCCTTCGTCTTGGTTTAGGATGCTATCTAAGGTCAACCACTCGGCTGAACCGCTCCCCTCTATGACGCGTCTATGAATTCTTCATTTTTACAATCATTGCCCGCGCCACTCCGTCAAGCCAGTACGCTAGCCATGCTGGCATCTGTGGGCGCTCATGTTGCATTTTTTACAGGCTCTACGCTGATATCAGCCCAGGGTGAGGCTACCCCTCAAAAGCTCAGAGTGGTGAGATTGCTGCCCCCTCCGCAAACGTCTTTGCAGCAGCCCCCCATTAACCCCGATGGTACTTTGCCGGTGCCAGCGCTACCGCCACCGGTTGGCTCGTCCTTTAGCGGACTGCCGAATCTGAGTGCAGATCAAGATGTTCAAGCATTTTTGAACCGTACTAACAAAAAGCCTACTCCACAGATTATTCAGGGGTCTAAACCACAGCAACAGCAACAGAAGCCTAAAAATAAATCCACAACAAATCAACCCAGTTTGTACGATCGGCTTCAGAAACAAAGGTCTAAAGACCAAGATGTCGCCGTTAATAATCCGTTAACAGATGACAGTATCGTCTGGGGCACAAGTCAGGATTCACAAGGGAACGTGGCTCCTAATCAAGTTCCCAATGTTGGTGATGCTGGTCCACTCGATCCGCCCGGCCCCCGCCGCAGCAGCGGGCTTGAATCTGACACGACCCCTGGTGGTGGTGGACCTACACCCACGCCCCCTGCACCCAGCGAAGCCGATGTTAAAAAAGCACTTGAGGAACTAGGGGGGACTCAGGTTGCTGTTGCGTCGGGATTAGATTGGCTCACTTCCATTAGCAATCAAACGGGACGAGTGCCTCTGCAAAAAAAAATTACGCTGAAACCTGATTATCCTGTAAAAGCCTGCGACGAGAAGCTTGAGGGCGAGATCAAATTCGGTCAATACATCACCGCCGAGGGGAAACCGCAGAATCCTAGCTTCTTTGATAGTCCAAACTATGCCCCGTTGAAGTTAGCGATGCTTGAGGCAATTAAAGCTCGGAAGATAGAGAAATCAGACGTTGGTAAAGCTCTGGTTTTTGTCTCTGAATTTAAGTATTCTGAAGCGGTTTGTATGGCGCTAAAAGCTAAGACAAAACTATCACCGACTCCCACAGCCTCACCGACTCCTTCCGCTTCGCCTAAGCCTTCTAGCTCACCGACTCCTTCCACTTCGCCTAAGCCTTCTAGCTCACCGCTCTCCTCTGATGCACCCAAGCTTACTCCTTAGGTCTAAATCTGCATCCTTGTAAAAGTCAATACTCTGGACAATTTTTGATTAACTACGACAGAATAGGGAGTCTAGCCCTATTCGAGGTCTACCCCAGCAACGAGAAATCAGGAGTTTCAGCCTCTGACTTTAAAGCTGTCCAGACTGTTGAAAAGTTAAAGTTGCTTACAATCTAGCTTCGCAATACCTACTGAATTGCAGAAAAGTCACTTGAGACCGCCAGCCTGAGCTAGCCTAAACGAAGATTAATGTTGTTCTACGCAAATAATTTTGCAGTATTCTTATCCGTAAATCCCACGAGGTATTCAACGGCGACTTCGTCCTACGATAGATGTAATGTTTAATAGCTGCGGTACAGATATAGTGAGTGCCCAAGAGCTCAGTTATCGGATGTGCAGTCTATTTTCTATTTATCAAGTGGCAGACTCCAAAATATATCAACACCCTTGGGTAACAATCTCTCCTGTTTGTTAACACGGGAGAATAGATAGTGAATCATTTGACTTGCACAAACTTTCAGCGTTATCGGCAGAATTCTCTCAGACATCATGTGAGACAGCAAGGTGGTTTTGCACTGCCTTTGGCGATGGGGCTAGGGCTAGTGATGCTTACCTTGGCCGTCACTACAATTATGGTGGCCCAAGGTGGTCGAGACACGGCAGTACAGCGGCGAGACAGCGGCAACAACTTTGCGGCCACAGAGGGCGGTGTTGCTAGACTGCTCGCCCAGTTAACCCAAGCCCATAATGCAGTTCTATTAACCCGTAACTACGACACCATCAATCCTGAAACCAACACAACGTATTTGGGGCCTGACGGCATTGTCAATAGCGGCGACGAAGAAGCCGCACAGGTCGATCAGTGGACGACCTATGATCCCAATAGCCAGTCTTGTTATCAGCAGAAGGGCTGGGCAAACCCAAATGTCAGCCTTTCTGGCACGATCGGCGCAGGCCAATTTAATCTGAGGGCTTACCGCTATGATCCCAATAAACAGACGGGTACGTTGCTGGTTGAGAGTGTCCTTGATAATCAATCTTCAGCAGTTGAAGTTACGTTCTCCATCAAAGCAAACTTGAAGGATTTTCCGGGGATCGTGATTATCGATCCGTCTAGGGGAAGTAACATTAATAAACCTGGTGTACTTGCTCTTAGAGGAAGAGATGTTTTAGGGTATAACGGCAACATATATTACCCGCCCCGGAGTTCTGCAAATCCTGCGTTAACTCGCTACGCAACGTCAGCAGATGCAGTACGTCCCAATTATCTGGGTGCTGTTTGGTCTTCTAATACCGATGATGGAGCACCAGCGGATACCATTTCAGGGAAGCTCTCTGCCTGTTATCTAGTCCCTTGGATTCCTGTGAATACCGCTATACCGGAGAATAATGAGGGGGCAATCACGACCAGTCGAACACTTTCTGGAACAGGTGGAACAGTCCCAACGCTATATCGAGTTGAGCGCATTAATCTAGTCAACAATGACGTACTCACCGTCGATACGACTGGTGGTCCGGTTCATATTGAGTTTGTTGACATCCCTAGCGCTAGCTATGATCCAACAACTGTAACGCTGCGTAATAATGCCAAAATCCTCAACGTCCGTACGGATGGCCTTCCGCCAAGGGTGGGTGATTTACGCATTCTGATTCGAGGAAATCAGCGAGTTAATCTGTATGATCGAAGCTGTATCCAAAATGCGTTGCTGTGGTCTTGGGCAGATGAAATGAGGCTACTCACCTCAGGGCCAGGTTGCCCAGGGGGCAAGAATACAAACTTCGAGGGTGTTGTTTGGGTAGAGGCTATCCTCAGTACTAAGAATGCTGCGACTAATCGTAATGTTAATTATTTAAACTTACCTGGCCGAGACTATGACACAACAGTCTATCCAGGGGTAACGTCAGGCATTTATGTCCCTGATGATATATCAAGCTTATCTGATCTTCTGCCCTATATAAATTGGCCTAGACGCTACCAGTTTGGGGCGATTCAAGATTGGAAACGGGTGAAGCCTTAGACAAAGAGAGATGGGGTAATACCTGGCTGAGCTAGGATAGCTTTCGCTTCATTCCCTAAGTACATATCCAACGCCCCGTACGGTCTGAATGATGCGTTTTTCTTGGTTTTCTTCAAGCTTGAGACGCAGATAGCGAATGTAGACTTCGATAATGTTGGAATCACCCATAAAGTCGTATCCCCAGACTTCTTCTAAGATGCGATCGCGCGTCAATACTTGTCGGGGATGTCGCATTAGATAGACCAGTAGATCAAATTCTTTAGCCGTTAACTCAATGGCGCGATCGCCTCGAAAGATCTCACGGGTGCGCTGGTTAAGGGTTAAATCCGAGAACTGCAGCTCGTCAGGATCGTCTTCTTGGGTACGGCGCAGGTGCGCTCGTACACGGGCCAGCAACTCTTCAATGCTAAATGGTTTAACGAGATAGTCATCGGCCCCCGCATCAAGTCCTTCAACCCGATCTTGAATTTCATCCTTTGCCGTCAGCAAAATGACCGGCACCTGGTCCCCGGTAGAGCGGAGCCGCCGACACACTTCAATCCCCGAAAAACCGGGCAGCATCCAATCTAGAATAATCAAATCAAGCTGCAGTTCACGAGCAGAGGTCAAACCCGACATCCCATCGTGGGCCACCGTGACTTGATACCCTTCTTGGGACAACTCTAGCTGGACAAATTGAGCCAGCTTTACTTCATCTTCAACCAGTAAAATATTTGCGCTCATGGTGATATCGGTAAAGTAACGGTAAAGGTACTGCCTTGCTCAAGTTCTGAGAGAACAGTCACCTGCCCTCCCATGCCCTCAACAAAGGTTTTAACAATGGAGAGGCCCAAACCGGTCCCCCCCGTTGAGCGGGTGCGGGCTTCGTCTAAACGATAAAAACGATCAAAGATTCGAGCTTGTTTCTGCAGGGGAATGCCGGAACCGCGATCGCACACATGAATCAGCACCTGCTGCTCTATTTGTTCTAGCTTAATCGTGACAGGCTCTGTCTCGTTGGAATACTTGAGGGCATTTTCAACGAGGTTAACCAATACCTGCTGGAGTCGATTGGCGTCGGCATAAACCGGAATCAGAGCATGACTGGCCTCTACTAACAGGGTACGCTTGCTAAACTGCTCAGCAATTTGGACCACATCGGCCACTACATCATTGAGGATCAAAATCTGAAGGTCATAGGACATATAGCCGTCGTCAGCTCTGGCGAGGTTGAGCAGATCTTGCAAAAGACCAATTGTATGGTCTGCTTCACTAGAGGCAACTTCTAGGGCTTCTCGCTGGTGAGCTTGCAAATTGTCACTGCGGCGCAGTGTACTTTGCAGATAGCCCCGCACAATGGTCAGCGGTGTGCGGAGTTCATGGGAGACATTGCTGACAAACTCTCGCTGACGCTCTCCGAAATCGCGCTGCTGGGTCCAAGATTCAGAAAGCCGGGTGAGCATCCGGTTAAAGGTGTCTGCTAGTGCCTGAATCTCGCTAGGTGCATTTTTCACGGTGACTTGAGCGCGACCGAGATCTTCTACCGAGATGGCCTGGGTCATGACCTGCATTTGGCAAAGGGGCTGCAGGGACCGACGAATGAACCATGCAATCGCAACCAGTGACAGCACCATCGCTAACCCTGTTGCGAGCACGAGGGTTTGAATATTATCGTTAATGCGGGCCTGGTCTTGGGTAATATCTTGAGCGACAAACAGCGTGCCGAGGTTTTTGGCACCAATGATTAAGGGGGCGTGGCAGGCGATGAAGTTGCGATCGCGAATCTGATATAAATCAAGGGACTCACCCTTAAGCAGCATCGGAGCAAGTTCTTGGGGATTCCCGACCTGCTGCCAGGCTGGCCCTGTTATTACCGGAGAGGCTGCGACCAATGGTTGCTCCGCACGACCGACCCACAACAATAGGTTTCGGCTAGATCGTTTATCCAACGCCTTTTGTAGACTTTTCTCCATGGTATACATCTCACTGTAGAGCGTTGTATCTACAGTGACTTGGTTCGCCACAGTAATCACGTTCTCCTTATGGCTGGCGATCAAAATCTTTTGCATCTTCCAACTCGTCCAGAGAGCGACGCTCCCCAAAGACAACGCAAATAGGGTGCCAATGCCCAGTGTGAGCTGCATCTGTAGCGATGCAGGATTCATCCACCCTCTAAGTCTGACGGTTAGGTTATGAATAGAGGATGGAACGGCCAATTTCATAGCAGGACGTGGGAGCATCCGCTCAAAACTTCTGAGCGGTGTGGGTTTGTGGATCAAATTTCCAGCGGTCTTGGTAGTTAGGTGCACCATAAACATTAAAGCTAACGGTGGGTTCGTTCCCTAACGCCTCAACGGCATGAATTGCATCGGGCAAGAAACTAATCAGATCTCCTGCTTCTAGAACCAAATCCCCCGTTGATTCAAGGCGATCAGGATACTCTGCATCGGGTGAACGACGCCAAAATCTATTTTTCTCTTGACCGCTCAGTAGCGCCACAATGCCCCAAGACGCATGGTTATGGATGGGGGACTGCTGACCGGGCGACCAAGCCACCATTTGCACCGTCAACGGGAACTGGGGTTCTTCGTAGAGAAGATTAACAGACCATCCAACGGCGGGATCAGGCGGCTGAGCAGCAAACTGTAGCCAAGCGGAGTCATTCAATAATTGGCGCACCAAGGGGCGAATCTTCTCAAGGCGAACCCCATCTTGAGAATAAGCTTCTACAATATCTTCGACGTTGGTGAGAAACCGATACAGACGATATTGATGGCGGCTTTCTATGATCTGAGCCGTACAGGTCTGCCATTCACCATCTTCAGTTGCAAGCCAATCTTGATTAACCATTCATCTTTCTTTTCAATAAATCTACTTTAAGAGGGCAACCCTGATTTTGCCCTGACGCAAAGATAAGTTTTACCTGAGAACCATTGGTTTCAAGGTGGCCCAATGGTTTACGGACAAAGGGCTGATACGATTTCGCAACCGGCTTCGTGTTTCTGCAGACTATCTTGATAGTCACCAATTTGGGTAACTCATTGCTATGATTGCCAGAATTACGTTGCTTGGTATGTTGAATCGGTTTGAGTTTTTTGAAAATAGACGGAGAAAAACATGAAAGTTAATTACCTAGCAATGGTTGCGGCTGTCTCAATCCTTGGAGTCGGTGGACTGATCACAAGTTGTTCTGAGACTCCTTCAGAGACTCCTGCCGCTGATACAACAGCATCACCTGAGGCCCAGACCGATCCTTGCGCGGCAAAAACTGATCCCTGTGCCGCAAAAACCGATCCCTGTGCGGCCAAGACTGATCCCTGTGCCGCAAAAACCGATCCCTGTGCGGCCAAGACCGATCCTTGCGCTGCGAAAACACCCTAGCAAGGGTTAGCGTTTGAGGGAAAATTCTTGCACTAGCGGGAAGGATGACGGAAATAGCAAACTAATCCCTATGCTGCCTGCCCCAAAGACTAGCGGCCCCTCTAGGGTTGGAATAAATGAGCGCGGCGAAAACGTTTCTAGTTCGGCAAGCAGATAGCGATAGAATTCTGGAGGTGAGTCAAACTTGACTCGCCTCTTTTTGCGGCCCCTTGCTCATTGCCCCAACATGGCTCAGCATTCTGCAATCAGTCTGGTTCTCTTAAAACCTATCAATGGATATTTATGAAATCAAACATTACCCAATTTTCGCGGTCTATACTCAGTGTCGCCCTAGCCGCTTGCCTGCTGCTCATCAGCGGAGTTGCAAGTCCCACGGCTGAAGCTGTCACCCAAATTAAGCTGACCGATCTCTCTGCCGATCTCTGCCCTGCTGATGTGGGTGCAGGGACTGTCACCAGCGGTGGCCCTACCCTTCGCTCTGCTAACTGCTTTTTAATTACCGGCACAACCAAGAACCCATCTAACAGGCCGGTTCTAGATGCCGATATCTTTGGCCGCGTCTATGACACCAACGGCAATCCGGTCATGGAAAATCGAACGCGCTTGGGTTCTATTCCTGAAGTCTCGCCTGGAGTTGGCACGTTTGAATTAAGAATTAGCGTTCCTGAAGGGCTAAAGCCACCGCTCAAACTTGAACAATTTAAGGCCAGTGGTTTTGCCACTAAGGTTCGCTAAAAAAGGCGTTAGTTTAAATGACGCTAGAAACCGACGGCAAAGTTACCTAATGCACCAGCGACGATTTGTAGCAAGAAAAATCCAAGGATAGGAGACAGGTCCATGCCGCCGAGGGGGGGAATGATAGACCGGAAAATATTGAGGTAGGGATCCGTCAACTGACCCAGAATCGAGAAGGGAGGATTCATCCAATCAATCGTGGGGAACCAGCTCAACAGCACCCGTACAAAAAGTAGAATCAGATAAATCTGCAGAAAGCTAGCTAAAGATGTGAACAGTAAAGCGATAGTGGGGGCCATAGGTCGTTATCTGACGGCAAACAATATCTCAATTCTAGCGGATGTAATTTCCCTGAAGGCACATGCTTCTAAAAAGAATAGGAAGGTTTAAGGCGACACGGCGGCGCTTTTAGCCCTAATCTGTACCATTGTCGTTAACTTCGCTGAGCTGTTCACGGGCCTGATCAATGGCTGTATTAAGCTGAGAGATCTTTTCTTCAAGACCCTGGCGCGCATCTTCCATTTCTAGGTCGCTGCCGTTCAAGAAAGAGGGGGTTCTAAATTTAGCTAAACGACTGGAGGTGTCCTCGCCGTCACTGGCCTCTGTTTCAGCAGAGAGCTGCTTGGAAACCTTGGTCGCAATCCAGGCTCCCAAGAGGCCTCCGGTAATGCCGCCAAAAATACTTCCGGCTAAAAAACCGCCTCCAAATCTATCGTTGTCGCTGCTCATCAGCTCACCTTCTAAATGCCTAACCCTAGCTTAGCGAATCAGCTCCCCTATATTCTGCTGTCGCCTTAAAAGTTTTAAGTTTCAAAGGCGCGATCGCCTGCATCACCTAGACCGGGCACAATAAACCCCTGTTCATTGAGACCTTCATCAATGGTGGCGGTATAGATCTGCAGGGTAGGATAATGCTCGCCCAACTGCTGAAGGGCGGGTGGAGCTGCCACCACCGAAATAATCCGGACTAGCTCAGGGTTGGCTTGGCGGTCGGTGAGTTCTTTCATGGTTGCCATAATGGATCCCCCCGTTGCCAGCATCGGTTCACTAATTAAAATGCGGGTGCCCGGTGCAAAGGAGCTGGGCAACTTATTGAGATAACAGGTGGGCTGCAGGGTTTCTTCGTCTCGCGCCAAGCCCAGGTGATAGACAGAGGCACGGGGCAAAACCTGCTGTGCGCCGTCAAGGAGCGTTAACCCAGCTCGCAGTACCGGCACCACGGCAATGGGGGTCTCTGGGTTGACAATGGTGGCAGCGGCAGGACCAAGGGGGGTTTCTACCATTGTTTCTATAACAGGCAACCAGTCTCGCATCGCTTCATAGGTGAGCCAGCGCCCTAACTCTGTCATGGCAGTGCGGAATAGAATGCCGGGGGTATTTTTATCACGAGCCATTGCCAGCCAGTGCTGCACAAGGGGATGGGGAGGAACATAGATGCGAAGTTGCATGGCGATCGCCCAATGAAATCTCTGCGGTACCACCCAGCATAGTTGCTCGGCCTGAATCATCATAGGTCTTCTTGGCTAGGAGCCATCGACCTGATGCAGCCACCCAGCCCCTTGATCGCAGCTTGTGACATCGGACCAGCTCATTGTTGATAATTATTTTCAATAGTGCTATAGTCAAATTCATGTTCTCCTCTCTTAAAGAATCAGCAGAACCGGCCAGAATGCGAGCAGCACTCTGGCCTTTTTTAATCGCATGGTCTGCGGCAGGGCGCAGTGCCCGATAGACTGGTGTTGATTCTGGAGGGGCTGCAGTATGGTTTCTAAAAAAGATGAGATCGCAACCTGGGACGCCATCATCATTGGTTCTGGCATTGGTGGCCTGGTAGCCGCTACCCAGCTTGCGGCCAAGGGCGCTAAGGTTCTAGTGCTAGAGCGCTACTTGATTCCGGGGGGTAGTGCTGGCTTTTTTGAGCGAGACGGGTACTGCTTTGACGTGGGTGCTTCGATGATTTTTGGTTTTGGCGATCGCGGGTCCACCAATTTTCTCACTCGTGCCCTCGATAGCGTGGGTCAGCACCTCGATACAATCCCCGATCCCGTGCAGATTCACTACCATCTGCCGAAAGATCTAGAGATTAAAGTGCATCACGAATATGAGAATTACTTGCAAGAGTTGATCGAAAAATTCCCGGCAGAGCGCGAGGGGCTACGGGGCTTTTATGATGCCTTCTGGCCGATCTTTAATAGTCTGAACGGCATGGAGCTGCTGTCCTTAGAAGAACCCCGCTACTTGATGCGGATCTTTTTAGAGCATCCTGATCTTTGCTTTCGGTTGCTGAAGTTCTTGCCGCAGAATGTGGCGCATACCGCCCGACGTTATCTCACCGACCCAACACTGCTCAAATTTGTTGATCTAGAATGCTACTGCTGGTCAGTGGTCCCCGCCGATCTAACGCCCATGATGAATGCAGGAATGGTATTTTGCGATCGCCACTACGGCGGCGTGAACTATCCCAGAGGTGGTGTCGGCCAAATTGCTCAAAAATTGGTGGCAGGCCTCGAAGCGGCAGGCAGCTCCATTAAGTACAAAGCACGGGTGACTAAGATTTTACTAGAGCAGGGCAAAGCGGTCGGTGTTCAGCTAGCGACAGGGCAGACTTTGCACGCCCAGCGAATTATTTCTAACGCCACCCGCTGGAATACCTTTGGCGAGTTAATTGAGACAGTGCCTCGATCAGAACAAAAATGGCGACAGCGTTATACAAAATCTCCTAGCTTTTTGAGCGTACATCTAGGTGTCGCCACCGAAGCATTACCCCCAGACCTCAACTGCCACCACGTCCTGCTGGCAGACTGGGAGCAAATGACCGATCCCGGTGGAACTCTGTTTGTTTCGATTCCTACCGTGCTCGATCCGAGCTTAGCGCCCGTCGGCCACCATATTGTTCATGCCTTTACCCCCAGTTGGATTGAAGGGTGGCAACGGTTGTCAGCCTCAGAATATCAACACCGAAAGGCACAGGCAGCAGACCAAATCATCACTCGATTAGAGCAGATTATTCCGAACTTAAAAAAGCATATTCAGTTTCAAGAAGTCGGGACACCTAAAACCCACCGTCGTTTTCTAGGGCGTCAGGATGGCACCTATGGCCCGATTCCGCGCCGCCCACTGCGAGGTTTGCTGGGCATGCCCTTTAATCGAACGACGATACCGGGGCTTTACTGTGTGGGGGATAGTACCTTTCCAGGACAAGGACTCAATGCCGTGGCCTTTTCAGGCTTTGCCTGCGCCTATCGTGTTGCTACCGATTTAGGCTTGTAATCTTGCCCTGAAGCGTCATGACCAGCAGTAGCCTTGAGACCAAGAGCCTGTGATTTATACATAAATGCCTTCATCCTCGTCTGATTTAGGAGATTCAGGCGCTCCAAACTCGATGCGAGGGGTTAGTCCCGAAGACGGGGGTGGGGCTAATGGCTTGACCGGCTTGGGTGGGTCTTCCAGTTCATCATTCTTGCCGCGCACAGGTGGCAACTGTTCCACTAGACCCATCATGAAAGCGGTATCAGGGAGTTCACCGGCAATATATTTCCCTGGCTGAAAGACACGACCGGGGGTAAAGCAAATCTGCTTTAGCTCTACGATTTGATCGGGGAGGTAATTCTCCCGCGACATTCTCCGTTCTAGGGGCATGGTCTACTCTCCTTTATCGAGTCTGGCTGGCTCCATTGTGTCATAGCGACTAGCAACACTATCTGGCCGGCGGGCGGGTCAAATCGCTCTGGATGACGACCGTAGCGCATCTGTAGCACTAGGCCGAGGGTAATTTGCTTAACGATCCAGTAGAGTGCCGTCACCACGATAAAGGTGATGATCATGACCACGACGGGGAACCTTGAGGTGAAATTGTTGAGGGTTGCCAAGAGGACATAGCCTGGATCGGTGACTAAATCCCAACTGTTGAAACGCTGAAACCGCCCGACATAGATGCCCACAGCAGATAAGGCATGAACGAACAATTCTGCACCCAGGATAAAACGCTGTGCGCCCTGTCGCTTCAAGTAGATGCCTTGGTTGATCAGGGCAATCACATAGGCTTCAAACCCGGCCAAAATGGCAAAAACATGAAGCGGTATAAAGATCAGGGTAATAACCCATATAGAGTAGATTGCGCGAATGGCCCGAATCAAATGCATGATATCGGTGAGCAGATAGGGCGCGTTGGGTAAGAACGCAATAAACACTACAAGGACAAGCCACCAAAGGGGCGATCGCACAATCTCGCGGCGGCGAAAGAGCCAAAAGCTGAGCGCTAACGGGATAAACGCCAGGAATAAGTTCCAAACAATCCAGCCACTGTAGCGATTAAAAAGTCCTAGCGCATTGCCCAGCAACTGTTCCATTGTTTCTCTCGATTCATTAAAGTTATCAGCCCCATTGTAGTGAGGGCATCCATCTAAAATGGAGTTATTTCGTTAAACTTCAGTCTTTGAGAAGACTCAGAGAGGGGAATTGTTCCAGGCGTATGCCCTTGGGGAGAAGGAATCGACAATTGCATCAATCAAGACTAAGGCGGAAGGTGAGCCTAGGGAAGCCACTCAAATTCCGCCTCAATTCTAGTAGTCAAAAGCACAACAGCTAGAGAGGGGTGCCGTGAACGGCCGTGATCGAAGCAATGCTAAGGGGAACAACCTGATGCAAGGGATTCCTTGGCACTTTTGACTTGGCTACTGGCTGCTTATTTAGCCTTCGCCCCCTCTGCTTTGCCAGAGTTGGGCTGAACTTTATCAATTTCTTTTGTTTGCTGTGCCGTATCTCCTTTGCGAACGACCTTACCCACCTTAAAGCCGCTTTCGCGCTGCTTAATAGTTGACTGAACGGTGGGAGGATTTTCACCATACTGATTCCCAGGACTGATCTTGGTTTTATAAGTGTCTGCTTGAGCGGTGAGTGAGAATTGTCCAGCAAAAGAGAGGAAAAGAAACAGACCGGCTGCACATAAAACCTGCAGCCCTTTCCGGAACGAGATCGCTATCTTCATATCGGAACCTTGGTAACGATGGATACGGGCTAAATTATACCGAGGAAGCAGACCGCCTGAAAATGAAGTGAGTCTGCAATGACCCATAATAAAACCCGTATCTTAAGCAAAGACACGGGTGATAAATTTCAAACCTGATAAGCTTTACCCTGTCTTAGGACACAGATAGAGGCACCCTAGGGGCGCAGCCCTAGAAAATGAATTCTGGGGCAATGCTTTTCGGTTTTTTTTACCAGAGACCCTGAACAGGTTCGGTAGTGGTTGTAGACTCGACGGACTCGTTAGTTGGAGCGGCCATAGAGTCTGACTCAGTCGTAGAGCTTGGGGTCGCTTCAACGGCTCCTGCACCACCGGTGGGCGTTACCGTTGTTTCAGAAGTTGTGGAAGGAGTGCTGCCCGGCGTGATTTCTGCGCCCGCTTCTACACCTGTCGTTTCAGCAGATGCATCTGTCTCTCCAGCTTTTTGAATCTCAGATGTTTCAGATTTAACAGCGTCTTCAGAGGCTCCGCCAATGGGGGCTGTAGGTGTCACACTGGCGGGAGTGGTGGGCGTAATCGTCGGCGTGGCAGACGGAATACTGCCGGGGGTGGTAGGTGTGGTTGCACCTGGGACTTCCCCTTCAGTGGGGAGTGGGGCCGCTGCTGGCGTTGGTGAGGGCGTCTCCGTTTGGGCCTGAGCAATCTGGGATGACTCCACTATGATTCCGAGACTAGATGCGATCGCAGCTAAAGCAATAACAGACCGCACTTTATTCAAAGATATTGTTCTCATGGGTCAATCCTTTTAATGAAACACTAGCGAGCATATCTCAGCAAATAGTCACAGAAGTACACCCTAAGGTGAGTGTGGTTCACTTTCTCAGCGTTGCCATTAGCACTACCGTAAACGCTGCACAAATGCAGAACATTATTGCAGCACTCTATAGAGATATGTCGATAGGTAAAAACTACACTACTATTGGTGAAGATGGCGTGAATTAGTGCTGTAGCGCAGAGGAAATAAGCGTTTCAGCCGTTCCTTTCACCCCATGCAGCTCAAGTCACGAAATCTACCATGACCGTAAGTAGTGCCATTGCATTATTTGGAGCAATGGTCGCGCTGGCAATCATTCCTAGCCCAAGCGTTTTTGCAGCTGTCGCTAGAACAATGGCCTCTGGCTTTATGCAGGGATTTGTGACGACCTTGGGAATTGTAATGGGCGATCTGATTTTTATTCTGGTCGCTGTATATGGCCTCTGGTCTGTTACCGAAATAGGAGATGGCTTGCTCTTTGGAGTCAAACTTTTGGGGAGTGCCTATTTAATCTGGCTGGGGCTTAGCTTATGGAGATCGCAAGCCAAGCTGGTCGAGATTAAAGGGGTTACAGAGTTTTCTGGGTTGTCAAATTTCATTTGTGGGCTATTGATTACCCTCAGTGATCCCAAAGCAATCTTGTTCTATGTCAGCTTTTTACCCGCTTTTCTAGATCTAAAGACCCTCTCAATCTTTGATACAGGCTTAGTCATGGCGATCGCAACAGTCGCGGTCGGTGGCCCCAAGCTAGGCTATGCCTACATGACCGATCAATCTAGAGGGCTGTTCAGTAATGCTAGGGCAAAGCAAACCATCAATCGGTTCGCAGGCAGCATCATGATCGCAACGGGACTCTTCTTGATTACAAAACGTTAATATCCGTTTGCATCATTAGTCCTTTGAACCGTGAGATCGTCCCTCTATGCTGGTTAATCTTTGAAACAGCAAATCTCTAGAAAAGTTAGGGCATTTCGAACGTGGTTACAAAAAACGAAACAGCAGTACCTTGGCTCAAGCTGCCGTTTAAAATAAATAAACTACTGTCAATAGGGCCAGACCTTCATGAAGCTGTTTTACCTTTCAGCCTTACTCAGCTTATTACCCCTTGTGGCGCTAGCAGACCGCACGCCAGCAAGTTCTACCGTTGACGATCAACAGCCCAGTCAAATTGAAGCGACTGAGCAGCCAATTGAGATAGAACCTAAAGAGATTGAGGCTTCACCGGATCCTCAACCACCCGTCAAAGCAGAGAATACTGAATCGGTCGAACACCCAAAAAATGAGGGGCTGCAGCCCAATCCGAATGACCCTCGCACTTGGCACTCTGGCTACTGCCCACCCTGTGGCAGAGGCTAAGCGTGACTAGGGCCATCAAAATAGGTCTCTCGCTGATGCCCCACGCTGCATTCCAGCAGGCGGCTCAACCCTTATTTGATGCGGGTCTTGTCGAGGTCTTGGAGTGGAGCTTTGATATAAGCTGGGGCACAAAAGCGCTCCCCCAATGGGTGTTAGAGCGCCTAGAACAATTCAGTGAGCAGCATCAATTGCTAGGACATGGCGTCAGTTATTCTCTGCTATCAGCTCGACACGAGAGCAGTCACTGGTTAGCCTGCCTGGAGGCTGAGTGCAAACAGTATCACTATCAACATATTTCTGAACATTTTGGCTGGTCAGCGACTCGAACGTTTGGGGATAGTGCGCCGCTACCGATGCCGTTTTTGCCCGAAGTCTTGAAAGTGGGGTGCGATCGCATCCAAAAACTCGCAGACATTGCTCAAGTCCCCATGGGCCTCGAAAATCTCGCCTTTGCCTTTAGCCTCCAAGATGTTCGCGATCAAGGTCCATTTTTAGAACAATTGCTGAAGCCTGTGGACGGGTTTCTCCTGTTAGACCTCCACAATCTCTACTGCCAGCTCTGTAACTTTCAGATTTCGGCAGCGGATCTGCTGAATCTGTACCCCCTCGAACTCGTTCAAGAGCTACACCTTTCCGGGGGATCCTGGAGTGAGGGCATCGCCGGCAAGATTCGACGAGACACCCATGATCAAGCGATTCCAGAGCCTGTTTTTGAGTTGCTGACCCTGGTATTGGCGCGATGCCCAAACCTTAAAGCCGTGATTATCGAGCGGCTGGGTGATACGCTCACATCCGTCTCTGAACACCATCAGTTCAGACAGGACTTTATCCGAGTTCGAGATATTTTAGCCAATCCAGGTGCTGGGGAGGGTCAATACAATGACAGAGGATGAGCTAGCTGATGTTCAAGATCATGTATTAAAAACATTGTCCCGACCCGATGATCTGGAAACCATTGTCAGCTTGCTGCAGCAATCACATTCATCAAATCAATGGGCAGATTACGTATCAGGCTTTGATCCCAAGATGGTGGAGGTCGCAGTTCAGCTTACGCGACAGTGGGGACAGCGGGTATAGAGATAAGTCACCATCAGACTTGAGAACGCAACCACTACATCAAATTCCAAGATTGGCGACGCTAGCCCGGAATATTTATGACAGTCCCAGCCTGACGCAACCGATCAGCGAGAACATCGCCCAACCCGGTTGCTGGCGTCAGAATGCCCCCTCGCTGTGCGCCACCCGGAAGCCGCTCAAAATCTAGGGCTAACGCTAAAGCAGATTCACACAAAAACTTCACCGTGGAGCGATTGCCGGGATCGCCTTGGTTATAGAGGAGTCCCTTCACCTGCTCTCCTTTAGTGCCCGTTCCCAGAAGCTGACAGCGGAACCATCCTTGATCCATCGTTTGCTCTGATGGACCTTCCCCCGGCTGGGGTAAGTAGGGCTGCAGCCATCGACGTGCCCAAAGCTGCTGAGCAATCACGGCAAACAAAGCGGTACCAATTGTGGTTGCGATCGCGCTGACCCCCGCCAGCGGTCCTGAGAACTTGAGGTATTCTTGATACTGAAACTGAGGCCCGTAGGACTCTTGCCACTGGTTATACAACGCGCCACTGCGTCGTACCACACGGGTATTGACTGGCCCCATGAAAAAGGGAGCGGTCCAGGTGCCCATGACCTGATCATAGTGGGGTCGCAATGGATCTCGTTCTCCCGACTGTACCCTCGCGGGACGCGCCCCTGGTGGATTCAGTAAGAATAGATCGCTGGCTTGTTTCCATTGACCTGAATCGACAAGATTAAAGGCAGAAGCCAGCGTCCCACCATTAAAGCCACCTGCTGCTTCGTAGTAGGCTCTCACGCTCTGGCAGACCAAGTCCTGTTTCTGCATCGCCCGCACTATCAGATAGGTGCCGAGGTCAGCAGGAACGGAGTCAAAGCCACAGCAGGGAATAATGCGGGTGCCTTCGGCTGCAGCCCGGTCATGATATTGCTCAATCAGTGCACGCACCCAAACCGTTTCGCCCGTGATATCAACGTAGTGCGTTTGCAGGCGCACACAGGCATCAACGACGGCCCCACCATAGAGCGCAAACGGCCCTGCGGTATTGAGCAGCACGCGGGTCTGCGACACCATTGCATCGACAGCAGCTTGATCGCATCCATCAGCAACCAAAATATCAATCGTTTGATCAATACTCTGTGCGACCGTCTCTAGCTTCTGACGATTGCGCCCTGCGATAGCCCATCGCAAGGTCGAGGGAGCATGTTCTGCGAAGTACTGGACCGTTTGCTGGCCCGTAAATCCGCTGGCTCCGTATAGGACCACATCGTAGAGACCTTCACTCATCGCTGAAAACTTTCCCCTAGGTAATATTCGCGCACTTGGGGATGGCGATAGAGTTCTTCAGGCTTGCCAGAGGCCAGAATGCTGCCTTCTCTAAGAATATAGGCGCGATCGGTGATCGCTAATGTTTCCCGCACGTTGTGGTCAGTGATCAGAATGCCGAGGTTGCGATCGCGCAACTGCGTCATAATCACCTGAATATCGGCCACCGCAATGGGATCCACCCCTGCAAAGGGTTCATCCAGCAACAAAAAATCTGGACCCTCTGGCCCCGCCGCCAGTGCCCGAGCTAATTCTGTACGGCGACGCTCTCCCCCAGAAATTGCTAAGCCGAGTGTTTCAGCGACGCCATGAAGCTGAAACTCCGTCAAAAGCCGATCCACTCGCTGCGCCCATTCGTGACGAGGAATCTGCGTTTGCTCCATCACTAACAGCAAATTATCCCGCACCGTCAGATTGCGAAAGATGCTGGCTTCTTGGGCCAAGTAGCCCATCCCCAACCTCGCCCGACGATGCATCGGCAAATCAGTAATATCTCGACTCCCAAGCCAAACCTGTCCCTGCTCAGGCCGCTCCAGCCCCGTAGCCAGATAAAAGGTCGTCGTTTTCCCGGCCCCGTTAGGACCGAGTAGCCCCACAATTTCGCCCTGATGCACTGAGAGAGTGACGTGATTAACAATGTTTTTGCGTCGATAGGACTTACTGACATCCTGCAGCAGCAATCTCATGACAGTCCTCTTTTCAAGCGCTTAGTTCTCAATAACAGGCGCATCCGAATCTTCGACTAAAATCACCGATTCAACTTGGGTCTTAGGATCATTGACGGCCACAAACCGACCTTCATCAATGAGATAGGTGACGGTTTCGGCCCGTAGACTATTACCTTCCTGCAGAATATAAACGTTGCCGCTTAAAATAATGCGACGTTCACGGCTGTAGTACTGGGCCTGAGCTGAGGTGGCCTGAATCTGACGGGCCGGATAGCTCATTTGTACATTCCCGCTGGCGGTGACAACGCCCGTTTTTGCGTTCGCCTGCTGAATATCAGCTCTCAGAGTGAGCGCCTGTTGCTGGCTCTGGGCAAGCCCTAAAGACATTGATCCCAGCCAACAACTTCCTAGGACAAGGGGCGCGATTAACCATGCTTTTGCTCGTGTTACCATCCTCAATCCCCTTTCCCAAAGCATCTCTGCAGTTATTATGCCGTAGCGTTATGACGCTCACCTAATTATTCTTCTAGTTATTCTTCTAGGGGTAATTCCCCAGAACAGATTCGGAGCTTCAGGGGACGGGTCACCTGAGCTGGGTCAAATTGATGGACTTGGTTGGCTCCTGCTTCTTGAAGCTGTGTTAGAAGCTGACGACTCTCTTCTACCAGTCGAGCGATATCAAGCTGGGCATAGATGGGTTCATAGCCCTGAAGCCGTCGAACACCTTCTCCCAAAAGGGTGACAGCCCCTAGCCAGTTTTGGTTCCCCAAGTGGTAGCAGGCCACCGAAATCTGTAAGATGCCTTGGTACAAACTTTTGGGTGGCTCCGAGGCGACCATCCACAGTGCTTCAAGGGTATCGTGGCAGGCGTAATATTCCCCCTGATTGAATTCCTGCACGCCTTGCCAAAAGCGGTCTGGCATTGTGTTGGTCAAGCCTATCTCCCTTACAAGTGTGCTCCTTTTTCCATTATCCCTGGTTGAATAACCGAAAATATTATTCATTAGGAGAGGTGTAATGAATATTGGTCAAGCATTTGAAGCTAAGATCTGGAGATGCTCTATTAACGTAGTGAATTTTACGGTAGTTGATTCAGTCAACCTATGCTAACGGTGTTCGTTAGACAACTGATCTGGGCATAATTACTGAAGTGATGCTCCGTATACATACAGAGGCTAACGTTATCCTTCTTTGATAATGTCCTCTGCCATCAAGAAGCATGACGATTCTCTAGTCTTTAGTTAATTGATCAAATCCAACTGACGACAGATGGCTTGTATCGCAAGCGTTATCGCTGCTATCAGTGCCACACAATTGATCACAAACATAATTTCATTAGGGGGATTGATGAAGCAGACTGTGATAGAGAGTAGTCCACAGGCCGTGAATGCAACGTATTCCCGTCGGTCTCCGGCAAAAGCTCTCACTCATCTGATGTCTCAGCATTCATCAGGTTGTGCCATATTTTATGACCCTAAACATGCAGCCATCCGTTGGCGGGTCTACTTCGGGAACGGGCAAATACACTTTGCTGAAAGTAGCCTGGGTCAACAGGAACGATTAGCTTATTTGCTCCGGCGTTATGTGCCCCAGTGTAAAGTCTCTCAAAATACCTCAATGTCTGGTTATGCCAGCTTGTTAGGTCTTCTGGAGTCAAGACAGCTAACGCCGCAACAATTTCGAGATTTATTGGTCTACATTACCCAAGAAGCCCTCAGTCATCTGTTCGCAATTCCTCAAGTTGATGTCCAATTTGAGGCTCAAGGCAAGGTCGATCCGCTGATCCTGGCTGTCCCCTTATGGAACGTCGTCGGTCCCGTTGAACCGCGCGTTGAGCAGTGGTCGCTGATGTACCCTGAAATTGGTTCAGCCTTCGAGCGACCCTTCATTAAAGATTGGGATAAGTTCATTGCCTTCCTGAGCTACATGAAAGGGAGCTACTGTCGTCTATCCCACTTAACCGTGGCGTTGAAAAAGAATCTCTGTTTCTACGAGCTTGCAAATCGCTTCAACTTAGATGTTGAAGATTTAGCAGCTTCTATTCATCCTTTGATTAAAGTTGGGGCAGTGGGGATCCGGCCCTATCAGACGCCGGTATCGATTTCTTATACCAGGGTGGCCTGCATCGATCAGAGCCTACCGGTTCAGTCCCTCGTTCGACGAACGCTAGAACCTTATGGCTACAAGATCACACCCATCATCGATACTACCCAGGTCTTTACGGTGTTGGCGCAACAGCCTCCATCGGTCATTTTGCTGAGCAGTCACTTACCTAAAATTGATGGCTACGCTCTTTGTCGACTGTTGCGTCGGGTTGAGGCACTCCAGGATTTGCCCATCGTGATACTGGATGGGTCTCATCGGTTGCTGGGAGGCGTTCGAACTCAACGCTGCGGCAGTACGGCGACGTTGCCCAAACCCCTTGAAACGCAGGCACTACTGAGCTTGATCCATCAGTTATCCCCCAAAGCTTCCAGCCCTTCATCAAAATCGCTTATCCCCTATGTTTAATGTGATAAGTCTTTTGCTATATCTGGTTCGGTTGTGCTAAAGCTTACTTCACACCATCTCCAGTTGATCAAGGGACATGCTGAGCAGACCTATGCTCATGAGTGTTGCGGTCTATTGATCGGAAACATGGTGGCTGAACAAGGAGAGCCGTATAAGACGCTGCAGCAGGTTCGTTCCACTCAAAATAGCTGGCAACAGCAGGATGAAGATTTCAAGGACGTAGAATTAACGACTCGGCGGCGCTATTGGATCGAGCCTGCCGAACTCTTCCAAATTCAGAAGGTTGCCCGTACCCTCGGTTGCGATATTATAGGGGTCTACCATTCCCATCCCGATCATCCGGCAGTTCCTTCACAGTGCGATCTCAACTGGGCATGGCCGCAGTATTCTTACATTATTGTGTCTGTGCAGCAGGGCATTGCCTGCGATGTGAAAAGCTGGATGCTGGACGACCAAGGTCTATTTCAGAGTGAACCCATTGTGGTCATCGAAACTGAACGTGACCCTGACCGAGGGTAAGAGGTCTAATGTTCTGTAGATATCCCTAATCTCAGCCTGTGCCGACGGCTTTTAGTCATGCTTAATCCCAATCTTGATCAGGTCCAGCTTACCCCTGCAGAATATGAACGCTACTCTCGACACCTGATTCTGCCGGAGGTGGGTCTAGAGGGCCAAAAACGCCTCAAAGCCGCCAGCGTTCTTTGTGTCGGTACAGGAGGGCTAGGATCACCTCTCCTGTTATATTTAGCTGCTGCTGGTGTGGGTCGCCTCGGCATTGTCGATTTTGACATCGTTGATCACTCAAATCTACAGCGGCAGGTCATTCACGGTACCTCTTGGGTGGATAAACCTAAAATTGAGTCTGCAAAGCACCGAATCCACGAGATTAATCCCTTTTGTCAGGTTGATCTGTACGACACCGCTTTGAGCGCCGACAATGCCTTAGAGATTCTGGAACCCTACGATATTGTGGTGGATGGGACCGATAACTTTCCCACCCGATATCTCGTTAACGATGCCTGTGTACTGTTAGATAAGCCCAACGTCTATGGCTCTATTTATCGCTTTGAGGGGCAGGCGACGGTCTTCAATTACGAAGGTGGCCCTAACTATCGCGATCTGTATCCAGAGCCGCCCCCACCGGGCTTAGTCCCCTCCTGTGCTGAGGGGGGCGTCTTGGGAATTTTACCCGGCATTATTGGCGTCATTCAGGCCACTGAAACAGTCAAAATCATTCTGGGTCAAGGCACCACCCTGAGCGGACGACTGTTGCTCTATAACTCCCTTGATATGACGTTTCGGGAGTTAAAGCTGCGGCCCAATCCTGTCCGTCCTGTAATTACAGAGTTGGTCGATTACGAAGAGTTTTGCGGCATCCCCCAAGCAAAAGCAGAAGAAGCAAAAAGGCAGGCTAGTATGCAAGAAATAACGGTTCAAGATCTCAAAGCACTCCTCGATAGCGACGCCCAAGACTATGTTCTTGTAGATGTTCGCAACCCAAATGAGTACGAGATTGCCAAAATTGAGGGATCGGTATTGGTTCCCCTCTCTGAAATCGAGAGTGGTGAAGGGATCAGCAAAATCAAAGACTTGCTCAACGGCCATCGGCTCATTGCTCACTGCAAGATGGGCGGGCGCTCTGCTAAAGCACTGGGGCTGCTCCAGGACGCCGGTATTGATGGCACCAATGTGATGGGGGGTATCCAAGCCTGGAGCCGCGAGATTGATCCCAGCGTGCCGGATTACTAACTGAACACCAAAAATTGATTAACCTTGATGAGGTGAATTCCTCATCGGTGAGTCAAATTACAGAGCCTTCTAGCTTTCTCTCATACTGTGGGAACTAGAGGGCTTTTTGAATTTAGAGAACGATGTCGATCTGTCTCAAAATACTCAATCAAGAGACTAAGGTTGCGATCGCAACCAGCACCACCAGCAGCACACCAGACCCAATCCCCACCGCTACGTAAGTCTTCTTCTGTTCCGGCGTCATGGGTTCGGCAGCATAACTCTTCGGATCGTTTGCGTAGTTATTAAGCCGATCACCATCCTCAGTAATTCGCATATAAAGCCCTTTAATTCTTACTTTTTGCAAAGTATACCAGAGTCTTTTTCGCTCTCCTGTGGCAGCAAAAACCCTACTTGCTCTCCACTAGGCCCGTTGTTGGAGAGCTGGCACTGGCATAAGCCTTCACCGGAATTCGCCCCGCCTGATAGGCCAGACGTCCAGCCTCCGTCGCCATTGCCATCGCCATCGCCATCGCCGGTGCATTTGCGGCCTGTGCGATAGCCGTGTTAATCAGTACCGCATCTGCGCCCAGCTCCATGGCCTGCGCGGCCTCACTAGGAGTGCCGATGCCTGCATCTACCACCACCGGCACCGTGGCATTATCAATAATAATTTTGATATTGGCTGCATTTTGGATCCCCTGCCCCGATCCAATTGGCGATCCCAGCGGCATCACCGTGGCACAGCCAATGTCCTGGAGGTGTTTTGCCAGGAGGGGATCGGCATTGATATAGGGCAACACCGCAAATCCTTCCTGAACCAACTGCTCTGCAGCGTGCAAGGTACCGATGGGATCCGGTAGTAAATACTTGAGATCAGGGATCACCTCTAGCTTGACCCAGTTGTTGTCTTCTTGGCCGAGCAACTTTGCCATCTCTCGTCCTAAGCGAGCCACGCGCACTGCGTCTTCAGCCGTTTGACAGCCTGCAGTGTTAGGCAACATCCAAATTTTAGACCAGTCCAGCGCTTCGACTAGACCTTGATGGCCTGGGGCGCTGGTTTGGGCCCGACGCACCGCCACCGTTACAATTTGCGTTTTAGAGGCGTCTACACAGGCTGACATTTCATCTAAGGATCGGTACTTGCCGGTCCCGGTCATCAGTCGAGACTCAAAGGACTGACCCGCAATCGTGAGGGGCTGCGGGGATAGAACATCAATGGGGGTATCTAGGGTCTGCATTAGCTATTCGAGACGTGAAGTGGGCAGTCGCTATTTACATAGAGCAGTTAGCACTTTCTTTAGCTTAGAGCTTTTTTCACTGGGCATCGGCGTCAACGTTTCCGTTTTTGTAACAATCTCTCCAGACAATGGATTGATGTGGCAGGGTGAGAATGACAAAATCACGGGAACTCCGCAGAGAAACATCCCGTCGAAGTGGGAAGAGTGTATTATGGTTGACTCAAACTCATGTCACACAGTCTTCCTTTGTCCTGGTCTAGGGTTGAGGCTATAGAACCTCAAGTGCAAATTCCGGCTGAGAAACTTGCCAACAACGATTTAGTGCTGCTCTGTCAACAGGGTCTGCGCCCTGACCGTCCTGCTTTTGCAGAACTCCTGAAGCGCTATCAATCCCACGTCGATCGGGTTTTATATCACCTCGCGCCCGACTGGGATGATCGAGCGGACCTCGCCCAAGAAGTCTGGATTCGGGTCTACCGAAACATTAGCCGCCTCCACGAACCGGCTAAATTTAGAGGCTGGCTGAGCCGCATTGCCACCAATTTGTTCTATGACGAGCTGCGTAAGCGCAAACGGCACCGCAGCCCCCTCTCTCTAGATGCTCCCATTGCGATGGAAGATGGAAACCTTAGCTGGGAAATTGCGTCAGGGGATCCAGGACCGGAAGATAGTCTCAGCACCCATGAGTTCTACCATCAGCTCCGAGTTGCGATCGCAGAGCTACCCGAAGTTTTTCGCACGACGATTGTGCTGCGTGAAATTGAAGGAATGCCCTACGAAGACATTGCAGAAATTACGGGCGTTTCGCTGGGCACCGTTAAATCCCGAATCGCCAGAGCCAGACAGCGTCTGCAAACAGAACTGCAAGGCTATCTGCAGGACTAATGTTAATTAATTCTTTTTTGTGCCCATTCTAAGGGGTGTGAGCATGAATACTGCTTGGACTCAGCTCAAACTTGCGCTAGATTTTAAACTGTAGTCAAGCTTGTCTTTGGACGCACTCGAGTCTTAATCCGTCAGTTCTAGGCCGTAGACGCCGCTAGGAAATCCTCAAAAGACTATTTGCACCCAATTTGTCTATTCACCTTTGATAATTCGCCTAACTAGGCAAGTGAGATGCTGCTATGGATAAGGTTGACACCTTGAACGACAATCGATTTGAACTACTCAGCGCCTATCTAGATCATGAGGTGTCGGTGGACGAGCGCAGGCAAGTTGAGCAATGGCTTGCCGAAGACCCTGAATTTCACGCTCTCTACCAGCGTTTGCTGACGCTCCAGCGGAGTTGTCAATCATTGCCGACTCCACCCTCAACAAATGTGGATCAAACGATTGACAGTGTGTTCGCTCGCCTTGACGCCCGCCGTCGGTTCCCGTGGCTGGGAACCCTTGCCGCTGCCGCTGTTGCAGCCACAGTGGGTGCCATTGCTGGAGCCTGGAACGGTGGCCCTGCCGGTGCGCCTCAGTTTGCAGATAGCCAAAACGGAATCGAAATTGAAAATATAGCGGCATCCTTGGATGTACCGTCTGTGGCCGTTAATGCACCACGGACAGAAGCCGTTGCTGCAGAGCCAGTTGATCCCTCCAACCTCATGATTGCCTTGGAGCATCCCCCCGTTGATTTACCGCCCATCGTTGAGGTCTCTCATACTAGAGTCCAAGACTAAAGCTAAATCAAAGTACCAGCCACCATCCCGACCAATAGCAAGAAGCCAATCCATACGTTTTGTCCAAAGAGTTTCCCATAGGCACTCAGAGGGATTTGGTGTCGCTTGAGAACAAGGACTTGGCGAATCCATAGATAGCTGCTGATTCCCAGCGTGATCCAGTAGGCAAAGGTAAGGTCGAGGATTACACCTAAGCTGCCCAGAGCTGCAATCGTGGCTGCAAAAAAAATAGCGATCGCCATTACGACATAGCGACCAAAAAACAGAGCACTAGAATTTATGCCTAAGCGCTGATCATCCGATCGATCTGGCATTGCATAGATAGTGTCAAAGGCCAAAGTCCAGAAGACGGTGGCGGCCCATAATAGCCAAGTGGCAGGCTCTAAACGAGCAACGGCAGCAGACCAGCTAATTAAGACCGCAAAACCCCACGCAATAGCAAGTACCAATTGCGGTACCGGAAACACTCGCTTTGCAAGCGGGTAACAGATAATGACGGGCACTGCTGCAACGCAAAGCCAAAAACTAAGGGGATTGAGGTAAAGGGAAAGGCAAAAGGCACAGGCAAAAGCCACCAGAGCAACACCTAAGCCAACCTTCACCGTAAGCGCCTTGGCAGCAAGGGGGCGTTGTTTGGTGCGATCAACCTGGGGATCAATGTTGCGATCCCATAGGTCGTTGACGACACAGCCCGCAGCGCTGGTGACGAGACTACCGACAAAGATTACCCCCACTAACGGTAATGGAGGCTTGCCTTGGGTAGCGAGAAACACAGCCCACAGCGCTGGGATCATGAGAATCAAGCGTCCTGCCGGTTTATCCCACCGCAATAGCTTAACGATCACTTTTCTCTGGGACGATGGAGAAGCAGATTGCACAGTGGGCATATTGACAAATCGCTAATTATCTTCTTATTATTGTCTGCAGATTATTTTTCTCTCTAAAAATAATCTTAATACAGCAGATCGCAGCTTGGCAGGGGACAAATTCAATTCTGTAGCTTTTGTGGGGAAAGCCTTTCAGGATTTGTGGCTGTCCCCCATAAAGATGAAAACTGCTGTAAGTCATTTACAAAATATAAGCTTGTTATTTTGTCATTCCAACTTGTTTTTCGTGAAAACTGTTGTGCAAGATGATATTTGTGGTGAATGACCGAATAATGATTGAGATGGTCAGTCTTCCTGTAACAGTTTAGCAATGACTGAGCTGATGGGGTTCACGGGAATGGGGGCAATTAAGCTTGGCTGACTAAACTGCGCCAACTATAAAGGGGTTAGTATTTTACTGCTATGAATACGATTCGTATTGAAGCTGAGGACTTGACCCTCAGCACCTATCAACGTGAGACGCGGAACATTGCCTCCGGCGGTGAGGTGATTTCTCTGCTGGGCAATCCTGCCGGAGCTCAGGGAAGCGCCACCTCTACTTTTACGGGCGTTACCGGCACCTATAACGTCGTTGTGGGCTACTACGATGAGAACGACGGTCAGTCGACGCTCTCCCTCCAGGTGGGCAATGACCAAAGCACCTGGATTCTCGACCAAAATCTCGGTAATGGTGGCGTCACGAACGGTACCTTTGTGAGACGAACGGCCTTAAATAGCGTCACATTGATCAATGGTGAGGCGATTACTTTGACCGGAAACGTCAATGCAGCAGAATTTGCCCGCGTTGACTACATTGAGTTTATTCCGGTTGCCGGTCCTACAGCAATTGCAGGTAGTAATAATAATGACAACCTCAATGGCACCTCTGATGACAATACGATTAATGCTTTAGGTGGCAATGACACCATCAAAGCTGGGGCTGGTAACAATCTCATTGATGGTGGTGTAGGTAACGATACGATCAGCTACGACTATGCCGTAGCCGGAGTGACCGTCAATTTATCCACAGGCACTGCGGCCCGCAAATTTACGACCTTCATAGATCGCTCCAAAAAGATTTTAGCGCTGGGGGATTCGAATACCCGTGGTTTTCCTAACCTGGCAGACAATGGTGGTTATCGCACCCAGCTATGGAATAACCTCAGTCCTAATTTTAACCTCGACTTCATTGGTCGTCTTGCTAGCGGCCCTGGGACCATAGATCGAAACCATGAAGGCCGAGGTGGGGCAACGATTGATGAACTCACAAATGGTGGAGTTCCCGTTTTTGAGCAGCCGACGGGCGTCACTCCGCCTAACTACGGTAATATTGAAGCGGCTTTGGCTGGCAATCCTGATGTGGTCCTGCTGATGGCTGGTACCAATGACATTCTAGCAGGCGATAGCGCTAATACTGCCTTGGCAAAGCTCGATACGTTAGTGGGGCGAATTAGAGCAGCCCTTCCAAATACACATATTCTAGTGGCATCGCTGATTCCGAATACATCAACAACGGTGACCCAAGCGGTTACGGCAGAATTTAGTCGCCGGGTTGCGGGTGAAGTTGTTAATCCAAGGGCAACAGCAGGGCAAAAAGTCAGCTTTGTTGATATTTTCAACACGCCTGGACTGTTGCCCAGCGATTTTCAGACGGATGGAATCCATCTCACTACTAGTGGCTACAACAAGATTTCTTCAGTTTGGCAAGCGGGCATTCTGAATCTCAATGACGGCCAGGACACCCTTCGTAATATTGAGAATGTGACGGGTTCAGATTTTAACGATACGCTCACGGGCAACACAGGGGCTAATGTTTTGGTGGGACTAGGTGGAAACGATATTCTACGAGGCGGGGGTGGTTCTGATACCCTCACCGGGGGCGTTGGCAGCGATATCTTTGTTCTGGAGACGGACGCTGCAACAGATATATTTACAGACTTTAGCTTGGATCAGGGTGACCTGATCGGGCTGAGCGGTAGTGTACAGTTTGCCGATCTCTCCTTTGCTGGCAGTAATATTTTGCAAGGAGGACAGACGCTAGCAACGTTATTGGGCTTTGATACGACCACGTTGACAGTGAACAATTTTACTCAGATGGCTTAAGGCTAGCTCAGTCAGAAAACTTGAACTGGAAAAGCTAGACTAAGGTTGGGATAGACGTTTTAGCCATGACCAATATTTCCTGTCTGGCCCATTCGTCTGCTTCTAGAATGTCTTCTAAGGTGGGGCCTGCGATGTTGCGGGTATCAAAGCGATCGCACACCTTCTCAATCAATTTAGGAATCTCTAAAAAGCTAATCTTCTCATCTAAAAATAACGCCACTGCCTGTTCATTTGCAGCATTCAACACCGCAGGCATCGCCCCCCCAGCCCGACCCACGGCGTAGGCGAGGTTCATACAGGGGTATTTCTCGTGATCAGGTTCCCTAAAGGTCAAATCACCAGACTTAACAAGATCGAGCGGTTCCCAATCTGTTGCAACTCGCTCCGGCCAAGAGAGGGCGTAAAGCAACGGCAATCGCATGTCCGGCCAGCCGAGTTGAGCTAAGACTGAGGTGTCTTGAAGCTCAATTAGGGAATGAATAATGCTCTGAGGGTGAATAACAATATCAATTTGGTCGTAGCTGACGCCAAAGAGATAGTGGGCCTCAATCACCTCTAGCCCTTTATTCATGAGCGTAGCTGAGTCAATGGTGATCTTTTGCCCCATCGACCAGTTCGGGTGCTTGAGGGCATCGGCCACCGTCACATTCTTGAGTTTTTCGACGGGCCAATCGCGAAACGAACCACCGGAGGCAGTCAGCAGAATACGCCGCAGCCCTCCATTAGGAACGCCTTGAAGGCACTGGAAAATAGCAGAGTGTTCAGAGTCTGCCGGTAACAACTTAACGCGGTACTGCTCCACCAGGGGCAACACAACGGGGGCACCGGCAATAAGCGTTTCTTTATTGGCTAGGGCAATATCTTTTCCTGCTTTGATAGCGGAGATCGTGGGCAATAGACCGGCGCAGCCAACGATCCCGGTGACGACCGACTCGGCATCGCCGTAGGCTGCAACCTCACAAATGCCAGCTTCACCGGCAATGAGTTGAGGTTGAACGTCTAACGATGAAATCGCATCCTTGAGTTCAGGGAGTTGTTGGGGATCTGCGATCGCAACAATTTCCGGCTTAAACTGCTTAATCTGTTTTGTCAGCAGTTCTAGGTTCCGTCCTGCAGCCAGCCCCACAATCTGAAACTGCTCAGGGTACTGGGCCACAATATCTAGAGTTTGGGTACCAATGGACCCTGTGGAACCAAGAAGAGTGATTTTTTTCACAGTTTTTTAAGCTTTAAGCGGCTCCCCTATCTTAAAGGCTGATGGTCTGCTTCGTGAAGATGGCATCTGAGAGCAAGAAAGTACTCTTTCTTGCTACGCAACGGGTTCTGCTTCGACCTCTGATGAACTCTTTTCTAAAGCGGACAACTGACTGACCTGCTCAACAAACTCAATAAACTCACGCTCAAAGGTCACCTGCGCTCGGTTGGTGCGTCCCCCTAGATAAAGACGTTCATGATCGGTTAACACCCAAACCTGAGAATGAGAGAAATAGCTCATGATCACGCCCAGCATTAGTAACGCAAACCCGGCATAAAACACTGGAATGCCAGGATCGGCCTTGATTTGCAATCCGGTGCTGCCCACAACCTCTTTAACCTTCAGCGTGATGCCGTTGACCTCTACCGAGCTACCGGCCCGTACCGTGCCAATCATCTGCCCAGCACGGTCGTACATGACAAGCGTTCCCTGCAGGTCTGGTGTAATCAGAGCAACGCCAGAGCTTAGGTCAGGACTCGTGGGCACCCAGGTTCCCCAGAGGCGACCGCCAGCCACGGAGGGAAGCGATCTCATCGGCAACGCCAGCACCGGACTGTTATTGAGCTGCACCTTGACCCCAGCAATGGACCAGTCGGCTTGATAGAGCGTGACGCCCTTGTGCTTGAGGGGCTTGTTGACGTGAATGGTTTGGCGATCTAACTCCTGATTTTGATCATCGACAATCGAGAGGTCAGAGTAAAACTGATCAATGGTGCCGTCGGGGGTGTAGTCAATCCAAAATCGGTTCACCTTAACGGCCCAATCTGTCGGGATCTGGGACTTAGCCCAAGGTCCGGCCTGGACAATGTTGTCAATCTTGGTGATCGTCCCACCAGGGATCATCTCTTGGGCCATAAAGCCGGTCATTGCCCCCAAGATGGAACCGAGCAAAATCAGCAGCATACTGGCGTGAACCACCACCGGACCAATGCGTCCCACCAGCCCTTTCCGGGCATACAGAGCATCGCCGTCTTGAAAGACCTTGAAGCGTTGCTTCTCTAATGCTGCCGTGACGCCTTCAAGGGTTGGACGCTCCACCGTTGTACTTAGGGCTAACTTCTCGAACTGTCGGGGCTTTAGATAAAACTTCCAAGACCGTGCCGCTTTGAGGGCCGGAAGCTGGCGCGTAAAGGTACAGGCTGTCAGGCTACTGCCAAACAAGATCAGTAGAGCTAAAAACCACCAGGTTTTATAAACGTGATCTAAACCAATCGTCAGCAACACTTTCCAGGTTAAAAAGCCAAACAGCGCTGGAGCTTCGGGATAGTTGGCTTGGTAAAACGAAACCGCCTGCCCTTGCTCAATGACGGTACCAGAAATACTGAAAAATGCGATCGCAAGCAGCAAGACAATCGCCAGGCGCAGATCGGCCAACACCGGCAGCAGTTCGCGTTTGAAAAAAATTTGAGGGCCAGACGATTGTGAAGTCATGGGCAAGGTCAATCAGAACAAATTAAATCGCAGTGGGGAACATCCGCGTCAGCAATGAAAACATGCCAAACCCAATCAGCAGCACACCACTGGCAGGGGTAATCCAGGCAGACCAGCGCCGCAGGGCCATGAACCGCTTAATGGCGGCTGTGAAGGTTCCTGCAATGAGTAAGGGAGCCGTATATCCAGCCGTGTAGGCCAAGAGTAGACCGGCCCCTAACAACGGATCTTGGGTGGTTGAAATCCAGGCCAGGAGCGTTGCCAAGACAGGGGTGCTGCAGGGAGAGGCGACTAAGCCAAAGGTCAGCCCCACCAAAAAGGTTCGTAAACCGCGAGGAATAGGCAGCTCGTTGAGATCGACGGAATCTAAGCTAGGGAATCGGAGGGGCAAAACCTGAAGCAGATTGAGGCCCATGATAATCGCCAGGAGGCTGACCGCGATCGCAAGTCCACTGCCCACCTGACCATAAATGCGGCCTACCGTCGCCGCTAAAATACCAAAGCCCGTTAAGGTGGTTGCTAGTCCTAGGCAAAACCAAAGGGACTGGCGAACAGCAAACCAACGGCTGTCAGCTTCATATCCGCCAATGTAGCCCACTGTAATCGGGAGCATGGATAGAGTGCAGGGGGTCAGGCTAGTCAATAACCCTGCAGCAAAAATCACCCCTAAACTCACAAAACTGAGGTGACTGAGCTGAGTGGAGACGAGTTGATCGGCAAACTGCTCTAAATGATAAAGCTGGAGCTGCAGCAGGTCCGACATAGATAGGGCGGCTTCTTAAGGATTGCTTCACTGTACATCTTAACGAAGTCCGCCCTCCGATCGCTCTATCGTCGCGGTCTTTGCCGCCGCCGTTCTTTCCGTTGATTGGCCCAGTGCTGACGTTTCGCTGCGAGGGCATCTTGCTGATCGCTGTTGTTCGCGATGGAAAGCGATCGCAAATGGGGGCCACCCAAAGCCGGTTCTGCCTGGAGGGGGACGACCTCAGCCTCTTGGCTTTCACGGGCGACGCGAATCAGTAACCCTGCAATAGCCAAACTGGCAATCATCGAACTGCCGCCATAGCTAAATAGAGGTAACGGCAGTCCCGTCGTCGGTAAAACACCAATGGCAACGCCAATATGGATCAAAGCCTGACCAATCAAGAGAATCATGGCCCCGGTGCCAATTAAGCGATGGATCGGATCGACCGTTTTGGCAATCACGCGCAGGGCCAAAAGACTATAGACAAACAGCAAGAGCAGCAAAAACAGCCCCCCCAATAGGCCAAATTCCTCAGCAAAAATGGAAAAGATAAAGTCTGTATGTTGGAACGGCAAAAACGCCTGCTTTTGCAGCGAACCTCCATACCCAACGCCAGTCACTCCGCCTGAACCCACGGCTAGAAGGCTTTGACTAAGTTGATAGCCATTACCCAGGGAATCAGCCCAGGGGTTCATAAAGGACAGCATTCGCCGCATTTGGTACTCATTCCGAAAAATGCTCAGAACGGCCAAGCCGACTCCGCCCAAAGCCGTCAATCCTAGCCCCTGTAGCCGGAGACCTGCCGCTAGGGCCACCAGCCACAGCGTGATGCCACACAGGGCGGTAGTACTTAAGTTGGGCTGCGCCAAGATTGCCACGAGAGTGACGGCAAAGATGCCCAGCCAGGTCAGTCGCTCCCGCAGGGGTAGCCGTGACCAGTTCCCAAAGATCAAAGCACTCTGCAAAATCAAAAAGGGTTTCATGAGTTCTGACGGCTGGAGCGGGAACGGCCCGATCATAATCCAGCGGCTGGCTCCATTAACGCTGCCCCCGATTCCTGGTAGTTTCGTTGCGAAAATCATTAACAAGAGTGCGATGAAAGCAATGCGGGTTATTCTGAGCGATCGCTCTAGAGGCGTATTGACCGATACATAAAATGAGACCAATCCCATCATTACCCAGAGCAATTGCCGCAGAATATAGGACAATCCTCCGCCTTCTTGCCCCATGTGCAGCGTGGCTGAGAAGAGGACAAGCAGACCCACCGACAACCAAAAAAAGGTGAGCCAATGCAGCCAGCGGGCTTCTGTAGCCCAGTCTTTGACCGATGGATCCAGAAATGGAATTAAACGACGCAGCTTCACGGTGGACCCCAGGCGAAAATCGATGCCAGTATAGCAGACCGACGTTGAAACGAACCTAAATGGTAGGACTGGTCACAGCAGGCTGTGGATCTTGAAATAGTGGCGTACTCAAATATCGTTCGCCAAAGCTGGGCTGAATCATGACAATCAGTTTCCCTTCATTCTCAGGTCGCTGGGCTACCTTGACGGCAGCACAGAGCGCCGCCCCTGATGAAATGCCAGAGAGCAACCCCTCTTCTCTGGCGAGACGACGACCATAGGCGATCGCCTCGTCATCGGTCACCACCACCACTTCATCAATGAGATCTGTGTTGAGGACAGGTGGTATAAACCCGGCTCCAATACCTTGAATCTTATGGGGGCCGGGACAACCCCCGGACAGCACCGGACTATTCTCAGGTTCAACGGCGATTACCCTAAAGCTGTCTTTGCGAGGTTTAAGTACCTCTGCAATGCCCGTGAGCGTTCCGCCAGTCCCCACCCCTGAAATGAGGATATCGACCTGTCCGTCTGTATCAGCCCAGATTTCTTCAGCGGTTCCTTCTCGATGGGCTTGGGGGTTAGCCGGATTTTGGAACTGCTGCAGCATCACTGCGTCTGGTTGGGATTCCACGATGGCCTGTGCTCGTTCAATGCAGCCTTTCATACCTTCTGGTCCGGGGGTTAGCTCTAGTTCTGCCCCATAGGCGCGCAGCATGGCCCGTCTCTCTGTACTCATGGTCTCTGGCATCGTCAGAATTAACCGATATCCCCGTGCGGCGGCGGCCATTGCCAACGCAATGCCGGTATTGCCTGAAGTGGGTTCTACCAGAATCGTTTTGTCAGGGGAAATGGTGCCTTGTGCTTCGGCTTTCAAAATCATGCTGATCCCGATTCGATCTTTGACCGAGGCCGAAGGGTTCATGCTTTCTAGCTTTACTAGAATCTGGGCCACACAACCTTCCGATTGCGGAATGCGGTTCAGACGCACTAAGGGCGTCTGCCCAATCAGCTCAGTAATATCGTTCGCAACCTTCATGTGTAGCAATTCCCATGATTCAACGCTTCTAGCCAGCCCCTTTGGGTTTAGCCTATTTTTTAAATGTAGTACATCAACTGCGACTGCTGTTTCGCCGTTTTGCGATCGCACAGCTCCTGAAGCGTGCAGTCCTTGAATACATCGCTCATTTGGGTATAGGCCCACTGCCATACTTCACGAATAACAGTCCTTTCAGTCGTCTGGGCCGGTTCATCAATCGGTGCAGTGATATCGCGACCTTCAATACAATTGATCACCTCTAGCAAGGTGACCTGCCACGGCTCCCTCGCTAAAAGATAACCTCCCTTCGCGCCCCTTTGCGATCGCACCAAACCTGAGCGGCGCAAGCTAGCGAGTAACTGCTCAAGATACCGATCTGGAATCTGTTGTTGAGCTGCAATCTGACGAATCTGGACAGGATCACCCTCTGGATAATGATCCACCAGCACCATTAAGGCCAACAAGGCATATTCACTTTTGCAAGAAAGCTCCACAGACGAAAGTCCACATTAAAAGAGCTTTCAGTATACCCCGGTTCTCCACCGGGGTTTGAGGTTTTAAGGTCTCTTCATCAAGGCACCCAAGCGCTAAAAACCTATCCACTGCCAGTAAGCAGCCAGCATCTGAGCACCAATAAAGGTTGCCAATCCAGCCCCAAGGACTAGATAGGGGCCGAAGGGAATGGGCTGACGGCGACCAATCAGACCTAGCGCAATCCCCCCTCCGCCAATCACAGCGCCGACAAAACAGGCTAAGAAACCGCTGAGCAGCATCAACTTCCAGCCCAACCATGCACCAATCATCGCTGCGAGTTTAGAATCTCCTCCCCCCATAGCTGCTTGTCCGAGAATGAGTGATCCGGCCATCCGAATACTGTCAAAAATCCAAATTCCTAGCACCGCTGCTCCAAAACCAGCCGAGAAGCCTTGAGCTAAGCCGTTCCAGCCTCCTGCAGACCAACCCACACAGATCTGAAAGATCAGACCCAAAATCAGCCCCGACTGCGTGAGCGGATTGGGTAGGGTCATCGTATCGAGATCAATAAACGCTAGGGCCAGCAGCCAGCTCAGAAAAACCCAGTATCCGGGAGTCTGCAGCGAAATGCCAAAGACCGCAAAGGTGAGCAGGAAGACGCAGCCCGTGAGCAATTCCACCATTGGATATCGCGGCGCAATGGACTGTGAACAGTATCGACATTTCCCCCTTAGCCACATCCATCCCAACACCGGCACATTATCGTAGGGCTTTAGCCTGGTTAGACAAGACGGACACCGGGAGGGCGGATTCAGGAGCGATAGGCCTGCCGGTAGACGATACACCACAACATTTAAGAAACTGCCCACAGAGGCACCTAAGACAAAGACGAGTGCGCCGATGACCCAAACGGACCAATCCCAATCCATATATTTTTCCCTAGGCTTTGCGGTCAGCGTCAATAATGCAGTCGTCGTTCAAATGTTAGACGCTCCCCTCATCAACCACAAGCAAGAACATCATTCGCACTGATTTTTTATCTCGATGTTGACTGAGCCAACCGGTCCACGGCAGATCACGGCGTCATAAAACCAACAGAATCGCGTTTAGAGCGCTATTTCGAACTCATCGGCTTCAGGCTCAGGAGCCTGAAGCTGCTCTAGAGTCACAAAACATTCATGGGGCAGCAATATCGGTTGCGTCGTAAAGATGAGTTGACCTCGAAAGGTGTTGCGGTCAACCGCAACACCCAGAGGGGCTTCAAATTCAAGGTGGGTGTTTCGGTAAGTATGATAAACGGCACGGGCTGATGCCAAAATGGGTGCCTGGGAGGCGTCAATGGTAACCCGAGGCGTTTCTAAAACCGTGCCGGACTGCTGATGAGCGTATGTCACGTGCAAGTTCCTATCGTATTTGTTTAATTACCAGTACGTTGTATCAAGAAACCTTCCATTCAGCAAGCTTTTTAACGCTAAAACGATTCAAAATATGGTAGATGTCCAGATGTTTCCGTGATGAACTCGCTTTCTCATCACCGCTTTACCCTTACTGCAGCGTACTTTGAGAGAGCGACTGATCCGAGAGACTCGCGAGTTCCCCTACTTTTATCGTTGTAACAGTTCGTTGTCCATGAACCCTATGCTGACCCAATTCGGCACCCAAATGTCTCAACTGACAGGGGTCCGAGCCATTATGAAAGACATTATCGACACGCTAGGAGCCAATCAAGGGCAAGCCTTTATTAATTTAAGTGCGGGCAATCCCGTTATTCTTGAACCTGTGGCCCAACTGTGGCGAGACTGCACCGAAAAACTGCTCGCCAGTGCTGAGTATAGTGAAGTGGTCTGTCGATATGGTGCCAGTCAAGGGTATCAGCCGCTTATCGATGCTGTGATCCAAGACTTTGGCAAACGCTATGGTTTGACGCTCAACTCGCGGCAAATTCTGATTACCCCTGGCAGTCAGGCACTGTATTTTCTAGCGGCCAATGCCTTCGGTGGCTACACTACTGATCAAAAGCTTAAACAGGTTGTCTTACCCCTTAGCCCCGACTATACGGGCTACGGTGGCGTTAGCTTGACACCTGGTTCATTGTGGGCCTACTGTCCTCGCATAGAGATTCAAGAACAACAGCATCGCTTTAAGTACCGTCCTGATTTTGATCAGCTTCGCTTTGATGAAACCACTGGCTGCGTGATCTTCTCGCGTCCCTGCAATCCCACTGGCAATGTCCTAACTCAGGCAGAGGTGAAGCAAATTATTGAGCTGGCCCAGCCGTTAAATGTGCCTGTTTTCATTGATTCGGCCTACGGCCCTCCTTTTCCTGGCTTGAACTTCACTGAGTATCAACCTATTTTTGGGCAAAATGTTGTGCACTGTATGAGCTTGTCTAAGGCAGGCTTACCTGGTGAAAGGGTAGGAATTGCCATTGGTGATGAAGCGGTTATCCAAGCGTTAGAAGCTTTTCAAACCAATGTTTGCATTCATTCTGGCCGCTATGGACAGGCGATCGCAGCCCAGGCGATTCAATCAGGTGCCCTTGCCCAGCTCTCTACCGATGTGATCCGTCCTCACTATCTAGCGAAGCGAGCAGTGCTTGAAGCTGCACTCAAACAATATATGCCCGCCGATCTACCCTGGTTTCTCCATGTTGGTGAAGGCGCGATTTTTGGCTGGCTGTGGTTTCAAGAATTACCCATCACAGACTGGGAACTCTATCAGCAGCTCAAAGCTGTGGGTGTCTTGGTGGTCCCCGGTAGTCCGTTCTTCCCCGGCCTCCAACAGAAGTGGCAGCATAAACACGAGTGCATTCGCCTGAGCTTGACCGCCAGCGACGCCGATATTGCCCAGGGTATTCAAAAACTTGCTGCCACCATTACCAAGGTATATCGTGGGTAGTGGTTTAGGGACATCTGTAGGCGATAATTGAGCATCTATCTTGCCCTTTCCCGGCTATACCCACAATGAATCGTCGCAATCCCCCCCTATTTGATCGGGACCAATGGCTTCCGATTGGATATATTGTTGGTCCCCAAGGTTTAAAGGGAGAGGTGCGCGTCTATCCTGAGACTGATTTTCCAGAACGGTTTGAAATGCCGGGAAGACGCTGGCTCTGCTCACCGGATCAGTCTGAGCCTCAGCCCATTGAACTCTTGCAGGGCCGCTACCTCAACAAGAAAGGTTTATACGTTGTGAAGCTTGCAGGTATCACTAGCATAGAGCAGGCCGAACAGCTCAGACAGGTAACCATTCTGATTCAAGCCACCGATCGACCTGCTTTAGCAGACGATGAGTACTACTTACCTGACCTCGTAGGACTCGATGTGATCCTCCAGGAAACCCAGCAGGTGATCGGCACCGTTGTCAGTCTCGTGCCTGCGGGGAACGATTTACTAGAGGTTCAACTCAATTATTCGTCTGATAAGGCACTGATTCCCTTTGTCAGAGCCATTGTGCCCTGCGTCAGATTAACAAAGGGCACCCTTGAGATTTCTCCGCCTCCAGGACTGTTGCCCCCCAATCCTGAAGCTACGGACAATTCAGCATGAATAATGCTTGAGAACACAAACGCCGCCCTAACTCAGGGCGGCGTTAAATGTAGCTAGATTTGAACAACCAGAATCTACTTATTGATTGTGGGAGGCTCACGGAAAAAGATTGCGAAGAAGAATAGACCAATGATGCAAGCAAAAATTAAGGTGTAAGCAAAAGTAGACATATCAGAGTTTCTCGAATCTCTATGTGTTTAGTGTAATGAGAGCGCTGCCTGCAAACCTGAAACAAACAGTACAGATTTGCAGGCACCCTACTAGCATTCCAAGGACAAAGCAAAGGAAAGGCTAGATACGAGTGGTTGGGTCTCCAAACTTCTCGAAAACACCCCACTCAACTTGCTCTTCAGACAGGCTTGGATCAACCCCAGCGAAGACGTCGCGGAAGATGGTCCGAGCGCCGTGCCACCAGTGACCAAAGAAGAACAGAAGCGCAAAGCAAGCATGGCCGAAGGTAAACCAACCGCGAGTGCTAGTTCGAAAAATACCGTCAGATTCAAGCGTTTCGGTGTCAAATTCAAAAGGCTCACCAAGCTGGGCTTTACGAGCGTATGACTTGACAACCGCGGCATCAGAGAAAGTTTGTCCATCTAATGCACCGCCAGAGAAGCTTACGGTGACTCCCTGCTGCTCAAAGCTAAACCGAGACTCAGACCGTCGGAAAGGAATATCAGCCTTCACAACGTTGTTCGCATCGGTTAAGACAACGGGGAACGTCTCAAAGAAGTTAGGAAGTCGTCTGACAAACAGCTCGGTTCCATCACCATCTTTGAAGGTGGGATGGCCTAACCAACCCTCAGCAATACCGTCACCACTATTCATGGCACCGGCGCGAAATAAACCGCCTTTGGCAGGGCTATTACCGACGTAGTCATAAAAAGCTAGCTTCTCAGGAATACTGTCGTAGGCTTCACCCGATTGCACACGGCGCTGAATCTCTTGCTGAAAGTAACTGCTGTCCCACTGATAGCGAGTCGGACCAAACAGTTCGATGGGGGTTGTCGCACTCCCAAACCACATGGTGCCAGTGACGACAAATGCTGCCGCTGCAACGGCTGCGATCGCACTCGATAAAGCCGTCTCAATATTACCCATGCTCAGAGCAGTGTAAAGACGCTCTGAAGGGCGCGTGACGAGGTGGAAAACACCGCCTAACAGCAGAAGCGCACCTGCCGCAATGTGGTGAGCCACAATGCCACCGGGGTTGAACGGATTAAAACCCGTTGGACCCCAATCTGGAGCCACAGGCTGAACATGTCCAGTCAAACCGTACGGGTCGGACACCCACATACCAGGACCCATCACACCGGTCAGGTGCAAAGATCCGAAACCAAAACAGAGCAGGCCTAACAGAAGCAGGTGACCGCCAAAAATCTTGGGCAGGTCAACCACAGGATCTGAGCTGCCATTGGGGAAAAATAGCTCCAGATCCCAATTCACCCAGTGCCAAATTGCAGCGAGGAAGAAAAGACCTGAAACCAAAATGTGCATGAGGGCGACACCCTCAAAGCTCCAAAAATTATAGTGAGCGCCTAGAAAGCCAGGCACAGGTTCATAGGCTTCGCCAGTAACAGTCCATCCACTCCAGGAGTGGGTAACCCCCAAACGCGACATGAAGGGCATCACAAACATGCCCTGACGCCACATTGGGTTAAGAACTGGGTCACTCGGATCAAACTTGGCGAGTTCAAAAATTGCCATAGCGCCAGCCCAACCTGTGACCAAAGCCGTATGCATCAGGTGCACAGCCAGCAGTCGCCCTGGGTCGTTCAAAACGACTGAGTGTACTCGGTACCAGGGTAGTCCCATTGACTACTCTCCTCCTCTAAAACGTCAAAACTATTACTTGCAGCATTTTGTTAATGTGCCGATTTTAAAATGAGTATTCCTAAGCTGGTTTGCCAGAGAGAACTCTTTTTGATCAACGTCAATAACCTTTGCCAGCTAATTCTTTACATGCCCCTCATTGAAGCATATTTGGGGGCTGCTTCCAAGAACACATCAAGAATTACTGATAGAAGCAAACCCCCACCAAAGACAGATCAGGACGGGATATCACCGCTCTAGTGGCCTCGGTTCAATGCGTTAAGCCTTGCCCAAACGAAAGAACTCTATGACTGCACTCGAGTCACGGTCTGCTGCGGGGGCTGTTACAGTGAGTAAAGAAATGTAACTAACTGGCGGCGCGTTCTGAAATATAAATCAATCTTTCGTAAGTTCTTTCTGCTCTGTTTCCCCGAGAGTGAGGAAAAGATGATCCGCTCGTGGGCGCAGTTAGTTAAGGGGACAAAGTGTATGTTTAGTCATGAACGGTAGAGGCTAGATAGAGATGGCAAACTTAATATTTGTTAATGAGGGAAAGGAAATTGTTGTGCCCCTTGGCTCCAACCTGCGGCAAGAAGCGTTGGATAATAGCATTGGCATTTATAAGTTCAAGGGGAAGCTTATGAACTGCGGCGGATATGGGCAGTGTGGAACCTGCGTTGTAGAAGTCGTCGACGGCATGAATAACCTCTCGCCCCGAACCGAGGTGGAAGAACGAAAGTTAAAACGAAAGCCCGATGCTTATCGTCTTGCCTGTCAAGCCCTTGTCCAAGGTCAAGCGACCATTAAAACAAAGCCATAACCTGGCGTTCTTCTGTCTGTGGGCCCCAAGCAAGAAGTTTGATGGGCAGCTCGGTCGACCGAGTCAAATTGCGAGTGAATCAGTTCTTGCCCATCCTTAGGAGTCGGCAGTGAAGATGGTATTCTAATGGATGACTATTGCTGCGCCGAAGTAGAGCCTGTTTATTATGCAAGTTAATGATTTTGGTTTTATCGTCACAATTTTGTTTGTGCTTATTCCCACCGTCTTTTTAGTTCTGCTATACACTCAAACTGCCAGCCGCGAAAGTGGTGATTAATGATGAATAGGGGGGGTATTGATCGCCCTCACATTGATTAAGCCTCCAGTCAGGTAGAGCAACGATACTCTGCCTGACTGGAGGTTTTTATTAGAAGTTGTCAGCTTCTGCAGGGAGGGTGCCGCTTCCCGATTTATCAAGAAAGAGATTCTTCTCACTATTGCTTTGGTAGAGACAGTTAATTTCGGGCTTGTCTTCGAGTCTACCGGTGTAGCCAAAGGTATTGAGGCGCTTCCGACATTGGCTAACCTGATCATTGTTCACAAGCTTGCGCTGCTGCAAGATACCGACATTGTTGAGACGAACCACGCAGCCCGGTTGCATGATGGGTTGAGAGATAAAAACACTAAAGGGCTTGAAGGTAACAAAGGTGCGGGTATCTAAGACTGTTGCGCTAGCCCCGTAGGCTTGACAAACCTCTGCATCAGGTACGCTCTGATCAATAAACTGAACAGAGGCCACGTTCTGAGGCGTGCTATTGGTCGTAGAGCTAAAGGTGACCCCTAGGGCAATGCCAAGCACAAATACGCCACCTAGAATCGCCAGTATTGTCGAAGAGAAGAGTCCTTGCGGCTTGGATCCTATGTTGTTAGACGATCTGCGTTTCATATCATTCTCTTAACTGGAGCATTGGCACACACCCATCAAGCCTTAATTTCAGTATGACGTGTTCACAATGGTTTGGTTTCGGTTATTTCGTCACCCTTACAATCGCCCACGATGCTAGGACACCTTGCCCCTCAGCCGATTAGCGAGACTTCGCTTTGTTGACTTTCAATGAACGCCCCATCCATTCTGCACCATTGAGATCATCAATGGCAGCATCTTCTTGAGCATCATCAGACATTTCTACAAAGGCAAAGCCGCGCATTCGCCCTGTCTCGCGATCTGTGGGTAGATTCAGGCGTCTGATTTGCCCGTATTCAGAGAGAACCTCCCGAATGTCTGGATCCGTAACTTGGTACGAAAGGTTACCTATATATAGCGTCATTTCTAGAGCATCATCAACAAAACTATAGGGTACCTAAAATGCCTCTTCTAGGATAGCCCCTGGATCAAATGTCTGCGGGTTCTGCTGCTGCGGAAGCCCCAACATCGATCTGTATAGGCTGTTATAGGCTAAAGAAGACTGCTCCCAATTCACGTCGGTCTTCATTGCTCTTTCTTGTAGTGCCTGCCAAGCGTCTGGGTAGTGATACCCTTCCCAAGCTCGGACTAGGCAGGTATATAGATCGAGGGGTTCATAACGATCAAAGCAGTAACCTGTCCCAATTTTTAGATTGGGATCATGGTGGGTGACGGTATCAACGAGGCCGCCAGTGCGTCGAACGATGGGGATGCAGCCGTATCGCATGGCAATGAGTTGGCTGATGCCGCAGGGTTCAAAGCGACTAGGCATTAACGATGCGTCTGAGCCAGCGTATATTCTTCTCGATAGAGCGTCATCATAAAGAAGCTGAACGGACATTCGGCCTGGATATTTGGCGGCTAGCTGCCATAGCTGCGTTTCATAGTAGCGATCGCCTGTGCCGAGGACGACGAATTGGGAATCTGTATAGGCGAGGAAGCGATCGAGGACTTGAATGACCAGATCGATTCCTTTCTGCTCAACTAAACGAGTCACCATTGAAATAAGCCAAGCCTCTGGCACTAGGTCTAACCCCAGCTCTTTTTGAAGTGCGGCTTTGTTGGTTTGTCGAAGCGGCAGGCTGGTCACATCGTAGGGCTGGTGCAAAGTGGAATCTGTGGACGGGTCATATAGGACCGTGTCTAGACCATTGAGAATTCCTGTGAGCTTATCGCCCAGGCTAGAGAGCAATGCTTCTAAACCTTCGCCATAGGCAGCGGTCTGAATCTGCTCTGCATAGGTCGGAGATACGGTGGTCACTTGATCTGCATACTGGATGGCAGCCGCCATTGTATTGTGAGCATCCATATACCATGGGCACCAAGTGATTTGTTCGAGTCGTTCACGAGATGGGCCTTGGTAGGCAAGATTATGAATGGTGAACACGGTGGCAATATCGGGGGACTGGTGCATCCAAACCGGAATCATGCCAGTGTGCCAGTCATGGCAGTGAATAATTTCGGGTTTCCAGTGGTTCCAGCAAAATTCGGCGGCTCCATTTGCAAAAAAGGTAAACCGCCAATCATCATTCTCTAGGCCATAGATATAGGGACCATCAAAGCAGGGATGCTTGAGCAGATAAAGCGGCACAGAGGTGCCCGGCAGCATTGACTCATAGATAGAAAACGATTCAAACATCGCGGCCCCGCCCCAAATTGGTTGTTGGGAAACCTCTAGTGTGTTGGGGAGACAGCCATAGTAGGGCAGAAATATGCGAACATCGTGCCCCATTTCTGTCAAAACTTGGGCAAGAGAGCCAATCACAACGCCCATACCACCGGCTTTTGCGATCGGTGATGCTTCTGCTGCGACAAAAAGAATTCGCATACTGCCCCTTAATGCACTGTTAGGATGCTTTAGACCTCTAACTCTACACCGTTGTTGGGCTGAAAGATGTCTTGATCAGCCGTGTCCTGACAAAACCACTCAAAGCGATGCGATCGCAAACCCAAATCTACCTGTAACAGGACGCTAGAAGAGGCGGAAAATATTAAAGAGGCTCGCAGCACCTGTAACGGGCGAAAGGATACTTCTGAAGGTATCTGAGAACGCCGTCAATCCAGAGCGATTCACAATGACAACATCGTTATTTCGCAATGCCGGATTGGTCTCGTCATTGACAGGCTGATCGAAATTGATCTTAATATTACGTTCCGACACGGTTCCGTCAGGATTAAGGCGAATCAGTTGCACCGCACTCTTTTTAGCCCTGCTACTAATAAATCCACCCGCAGCGAGCATTGCGGTGTTAAGAGGGGTATTAGGGGGCACTTTAACCACGCCGGGACTTGTAACTTCACCGACGACATTGACATCAATGGTGGCAGGAGAAAAGCTAGCGGTCGCCAGTGTAATCTGCTCTTCGGTGGTTAGCCCCACAGCCTTAGGAATAACAACGGCGTCACCTTGCTGCAGCGCAATATCTTGTTTGAGGTCGCCTTCTTTCAAGAGCTTCCATAGATCAACTGGAATTCGTTGTGGCTCTTCACCACTTTTTTGATTCCGACGTAGTCGGAGAACTTCCACTTGACGAACATCGGCCTCTGGCTTAATTCCACCAGCGGTCTGAATTGCCTGGGTCACAGTGGGAAATTCTCGCCCTGAGCCGCCCCGGTTTTGGCCGAGATTACCCGCTTCACCAATTTCTGAGCTGCCGGGACGAATCGTATGGGGACCAGGGCGATAGACTTCGCCCACAACGACAATATTTAAGGGTTCTGATCGACTTGCCGCAAAGCTAGAAGAGGAGATGAGGCTCGAATTATTGAGGTCTAGCTTATCAGAGGCAGGGATGACAACGGTATCGCCATCTCTTAGATCAATATTTTGGCCGATGTCACCTTCCTGAAGAAGGCTGAGCAGATTGACGGGCTGCAATTCGTTTCCAGATCGTCGTACTAAAACCCTTTCTAAATCTGCTGATTGGGTCGTGCCCCCAGCAAGCTGGATCAGTTGGGTGACGGTGGGAATTTGTTCTGGACTTTCGATGGGGTAGGTTCCAGGCCTCAGAACTTCCCCGGAAATGGCGAGATTTAAGGCCCGAGGTTTAACAAGGCTAACCGTGACGAGAGGGCGCTTATAGTATTGGTTATACCGGGAATTTAGCTCTGTTTCAACCGCACTAATAGAGCGGCCAGCAACGGGCACGCTACCAATGAAGGGAAGGCTAATCGTTCCGTCAACTAATACAAGATACGGGGCGGGGAAGAGCTTTTCTTGGTTAAACATGGTGAGCTGCACCTGATCTCCTGGACCCAGAATATAGCTGGAGGAGTTGACGGCTGCAATTTGAGTGCCCTGCTCCACGTTGAGGGGTTGCTCTGATTGATCCACTGCGGCCCATGACGGAGCGCCCATAACTGAGACGGCAAGCGTTGCAAGGACAAGAGGTTTGAGAGAATGGGGCACGATGGAAGTATTTCTAATAGTGACCATAAGTGTTGGTGTAGATCAATCTTTAAGAATTAGGGACGGACTTTGGAGACATTTAGTTTCTCAATTAGCCTCTACTTTGGCATATCGTTTCTCAATTTGACAATCTTGAAGGTAGCTAATGCTAGATATCTGCATTTAACAAGCCTTTTGGCCTTGGTGAGCCGAGCTTTTAGCTCCAATACTAGATAGAGTAAGTATGAAAGCAATTTGCTCATTTTTAATCAATGTCAGTGCAACGCATTATCAATTTGCTCCGTTCAGGGGAGCCTGGACAACGTGTCACCGTTCAGGGCTGGGTGAGGACGAAGCGAGAGCTGAAGGGGTTTGCTTTCGTTGAAATCAATGATGGCTCCTCCCTTCAGGGGCTGCAGGTTGTTCTTAATCAAGATTTGCCTGATTATGACCCTGTTCTCAAATCGCTGACGACGGGAGCCTCTGTTTCTGTTTCGGGAATGCTGGTGGCGTCACAGGGAAAAAATCAGCGCGTTGAACTACAGGCCCAGTCGCTCCAGGTTTGGGGTGAAGCCGATGCCGAAACCTATCCACTGCAGAAGAAAAGACATTCCTTTGAGTTTTTAAGAACCATTGCCCATCTTAGGGGGCGTACCAATACCCTCGGTTCGGTCTTTCGAGTCCGCAATACTTGCGCTCAGGCCATTCATCAGTTTTTTCAAGAGCGTGACTTTATCTGGACCCATACCCCCATTATCACCGGCAGCGATTGTGAGGGGGCTGGGGAACAGTTGGCGGTGACCAGTCTAAATTTAGGGAACGTGCCGTTAACAGAAGCGGGACAGGTTGATTACAGTCAAGACTTTTTCGGCAAGCCCACCTACCTGACGGTCAGCGGACAGCTAGAGGCTGAGATCATGGCGCTGGCCTTTAGCAATGTCTACACCTTTGGTCCGACCTTTCGAGCGGAGAATTCAAATACCTCTCGCCATCTTTCTGAGTTTTGGATGGTGGAACCAGAGATAGCGTTCTGTGATCTGCAGGGCAATATGGATTTGGCAGAGGCCTTTCTGAAGTACATCTTTAAGACGGTCTTAGAGTCTTGCCCTGAAGATATGGCGTTTTTTAATCTCCGTATCGATCAATCAGTCATTGAAACGGCGGAACAGATTGTTAATGAAGAATTTGAGCGGATTAGCTATGGCGATGCGATCGCAATCCTAGAAAAAGCCCCTCACACCTTTGAGTATCCGGTCCAGTGGGGGCTTGATTTACAGTCAGAGCACGAGCGATACCTATGCGAAGAGCTATTCAAGAAGCCCGTAATCGTCACGGACTACCCCAAAGACATTAAGGCCTTTTATATGCGCCTCAATGATGACGGTAAAACCGTTGCCGCAATGGATGTCTTGGTGCCTAAGCTCGGAGAGATTATTGGCGGCTCCCAGCGAGAAGAACGATTGGACGTTCTTGAACGCCGGATTCAGGCCCAGGGCTTAGCTCTAGAGGACTATTGGTGGTACCTAGATCTGCGCCGCTACGGCACCGTACCCCATGCGGGCTTTGGCCTCGGCTTTGAACGATTGGTTCAGTTCATGACCGGTATGGCAAACATTCGCGACGTGATCCCCTTCCCTCGAACGCCGCTGAACGCTGATTTTTGATCGGTTGTCATGGAGCAGGAACGGAACATTCAGTTTGAAATTCAAAATGCATTTTATCGCCCTGCCAGCGGCCTTGCCCGTGATTTAGGCGTCCTTGCCGCTGCAATCTATCGACAAGAACACCAATGTTTGCGCGTTTTAGACGTGATGACAGGATGCGGAATTCGGTCACTGCGCTATGCCCTCGAAAGCAAAGCTGATTGGGTGTGGGCCAATGATGCTGACCCAGAGGTCGCCAACGTTCTCAAGCAGAATCTCTCCCAGCTCTTGGGTGGTTACCAAATCACCCACCGGCCTGCAAATCAGATTTTTGCTGACTGCTACCAGCGCCAAGACTTTTACGACTTAATCGATATCGATAGCTTCGGCCATGCTTCTCCCTACTTCAGCACCGGCCTCCAGGCCACCCGGCTAGGTGGTTTAATCTACCTCACCGGAACCGATAGCCGCACCGTGGCTGGACATGATCCAGAGAGTTGTTTGCGCCACTACGGTACCTATGGGCGATCGCATCCCGCCGCCCAAGAGCAGGGACTCCGTATTCTGATCGGTAGTCTCCAGCAGCAGGCCATCATGCAAGGATTCTCGGTGGAGCCTATTTTCTCGCTCTTTCAGGGGCAAATTTATCGAGTCATGGTTCGTCTCACCAAGGCTCAGATTCCCTTCGCTGATCGGTACGGATTTTTAGGCCACTGTCACCGGTGCGGCCATTATCAAACCGTGGGCTGGCGATATCTGAGTCAGGCGACCTGCCCTGATTGTGTCCGTCCCCTAACCCTGAGTGGTCCTATGTGGCTAGGGCGGCTGCATGACCGTACGTTTCTAGGGCGAATGACGGTGCTGGCTCAAACCTGGAACTGGTCAAAACGGGTTTGTCTGTTAGAACTGATGGCGGCTGAGGCTGAGATGCCCCCATACTTTTACACAGTGGGTGATTTGGGAAAACAGGGCCAGATGGATATTCCGAAACGCGATCTCATCATCCAATCGCTCCAGCAGGTAGGGTATTTAGCCTGTGCCACCCACATTAACCCCCAAGCCATTAAAACAACTGCCACCTTTAAAGAGTGTTTGCAAATTTCCCGTGAGCTAGGAAATTCATGACCTAGCACTGAACTTGCCAGATCGCTTGTTCAACTAATTCTATTTTACAGATTATGGGATACAGCTTAAAGCGGGACACTTTAGTGTGGGTCTTATCTAACGAAAATGGCTGAAGCGCTTACTCTATCAGGCAAAAGCTAAAATCCATGCGGGGCAAGCTGTCCCGCCTTAA
>JBHJNL010000078.1:0-10480 GCA_050330855.1 Thermosynechococcaceae cyanobacterium
GCGTAAAGCAGGACAGTTTGACAAGGGTTTTATCTAGCAAGATGGTTGAAACGCTTACTCTGTCAGACGCAAGCTAGAACCCTTATGGGGCAATCTGTCCCGCCTTGCGTTGATACCCAAAAATAGTTGATGCTGAAAAAGCAGTTAAAGGTATTTATATTGCTGAAGAAAAAAGGTGTGAGAAGTCATTAGACGCGGATCTTGTTGTAGATGCATCTGGTAGATTCTCAAATACATCGAAATGGCTGACGCAATATGGATGGGACGCACCTATAGAGGTGAAAGTAAACCCCTATCTTGGGTATTCAACCTGCCGATTTGAGACTCCAGAAGGGGTATCAACTTAAGAGGATGTATGAGAAGTCTCCTCTAAGGTTCACCGACTAATTCCCTTGAGAGAACTGCATGGCCTTCAGAAGCTTAGCTTTAACCTCAGCACGGTCTGGACGCCCTTCAGCAATGTGCGCCTTGATTGCGCGTTCATAATCGGCTCTTGCAGCCCTTTCATCCTTCAGGTAAGAACTGTAGGCTACGCCTCTAAACCAGTAACCGTGGCCCTTGTCATCATTAGGAAGTAGTTCAATTGAACGACTGTGACTCTGAATACAAGCTTGAAACTGGCCTAATTCGCAGTAAGCGTCCCCCATCCGCTGAAAGCTAAAGGGATCATCTGGTTTGATACGGACAGCCTCATAGAAATACTGAACCGCTCTCTCAGGAAATCCATCAACACTAATATTGCCAGCAGCTTTGTATATTCCTAACAGATTCAACCGAACCATCTTTGAAAAGCTTTCAGACGGGCTATTCTGCTGAGCACCCTTAAGCAAAGAGATCGCATCATCAAAGTCTTGCTCTGAGAATTCTTGCTGAGCAGCCAAATATAGCGCCCAAGGGTCGTTAGCCAACTTCTCCAGTTCGGCTTGACTTGGAGCAGCCTGAGACTTCAGCGGCACCGAACAGAGTACCACTGTCATCAAAGCCAGAACAGATTTCTTCTTTAGCATATACAGGTCCAAAAGTCGCCAATTGTACTATACCGCGCCTATCTCTTTCGCTGAAGTCGTTTTAACCGCACTTCACGAGTGAGGACTTCACCCACATCCTGAGTGGCATCCTCCGCAACGTCCCAGTTAATCAAGCGATTAAAATAGTTCCACAGGGGAACACCGGCATGACTGACAAACGATGCAGCGATCGCACCCAGGACAAAATAAAAGATGTTCCGAATCATTATTTGCCTCCATTAATTTCAACATCACGAATCCTAATAAAAGAACAGACTGGATCATCGCAAGCAACTCCATAGGGGACATTTACCCCCACTCCCAAGCCAACCAGAAAGCCCATCAGCAGGAGTATATAGATGCCGAGGATAGAGAACGCCCAGCCGCTCATCTCTCGACGCCACTCCCGCAATCGCCGCTGCTGAATCGTCAATACATCTAGCTGTGCTTTGCGAACCTTCGATTGAAGGGACAGCATTCGCTTCTCTTCATGGACAAAAGTTCGCTCCAGATGATTGGCGACCAGGACGTACAGCAGATTTAGCTCTCTGAACTGGGGTGGGACTTTCCCGACTGCAATGCCTCACGCACCTTACCTACAAATTCAGGCGACTGAATCTTGTCATTAAAACCTTGGTAATAGGTACCCTTAACGAAAACTTCCAACCCGCCCACTACATTCGTTCGGGCCTCCTGATGGTACTCAGCCATTTTCCCTGGAATCTCCTCAACATCAGAATCAACTGACTCTAGGATCGGGACGGCTAAACTCTCCTGAATTTCTGCAGGGAGGGTTGAGGGAACAGCCATTCCACCCGATTGAGATACCGTGATTGCTTCATTCGGAGGCTCCACAGGGGGTTGCTGAGAGTGAACTTGCTGCCAGTGCGCTCGAATGTCATCCCACGATTCGAGCTGACCAGCCTCAATATATTCCTGGAGCTGCTTAAATTCATCCATTTTGGCCGCAGGGAATTCACCATCTGCTCCAATCTCCAACAACTCTAAGCTCTGGTGAATGTGTTCATCGGATAAGTCGGGATACAGCTCTCTGATTGAGTCTAGATTTACCATTGGGCGATCCTTTTGTAGTTGCGATTGTTCGGCTGTAGAAATCATCTGCTCGACGGCCTCTTGTACCGTCTTGCCTTCCTTAATCAGTTCACAGGCCGCCTCAAAGACTTTTACCTGCTTCGGTGAGGGATGGTTTGGATCCATATCCAAGGCTTGAATAATGTCGGGGATTTGTTTCGCTGATATGCCAATCTTCTTGGCTGTTGTTGTCCAATCTTTATGCATGGGCTTTTCTCCAAAATGGGTTAATCGTCTTCATACTCAGGGTTGAGCAGCTCATCACTCCCAAAATCCATCAGGTCATCATCAGGCACATGGACACCCACCAGGACGGGGACCGTAGCCTCCTGATGCCCATTACTCACTTCAGGCGTCCCATAAATAGGGCCATTTGGACGACGGCCCTCATGAGCATCCACCAATTGACGAGCGTCATTCATGTACGTATTAAACAGAGACTGAGCTTTTGCGATCGCAACTTCTACCTCTTGAGCAGACTTACCCGCCAACGCCATACCCGATGGGGCAAACAGGCAGGCCAATGCTTGCTGCATACAAAAGCGAGGCTCGTTATAGTGCCTTTGATTGACGTACAAGCAGCCATAAGCGGCGGGATGTGGCTCAGTCCACATCCCAGAAAAAGTTATTTGATGTTGTTTAGATCTAGACATTGACCACCTCCACAGTTTTAGTCTCCACAGTTTTAGTCACAAACGGCTCTACCCCTGGCAATGACAGGTAAAACCCATAGCAATCCACCATCCGACAATGGAGGGCGGTATTTTTCTTGAGTTGATACCGTTCCAGAAATTCCACCATCAAGTCTTTACACCACATCGGTTTGACGCCTTTGGCTCGGAAAAGAGCTGAAATCTCGTCAGCAAAATACTGAGCTGTTCCGCCCGTGATGTGAACCCTATCCACCATTGAGGTATCGAGCCGCTGGAAATTCACCGACCGATCCAGCCAATACTGCTCTCTAGCGGCACTAATGGCATCCTTGAGCTGCTTTAGTTCCGCGCCACCGCGAGTCTGAGTCAACTTCAATAGGGGCTTTTCGCTCAGATTCCGACCGGCTTTGTTGATCAGCTCCGATGCCTGCAGCTCATTGGTGATCGCAAACCCTGTCTTCACTTCTTGAATGAAGTCGTGCATTCCGGTCTCAGGAAGTGTCTGGGACTGCTTACCACTCAGCCCACCCGGCGTAAAATGCAGCCAGCTCGAATCACTATGGCCGACGACTAAAATGTTCGTCACATCACTGGCATAGCGCTCATAAATTCCGTAGCCTTCAGGCTTCACCGACAAAGAAGCTAGGCGAACATTGCTCAAGGGATTGCCATTGAAATGAAAGCCTGAGTCCTTCGCAAGCACTTTCTGGATCAAACCAGCCAGTATCTGCCGATCCTGAATCTCATCAAAGGGCAGCAATACGCCCAGATGAATCTCAACCAACTCCTCAGACTTGATCTCGATATTCACCAAGTACCCAATAAATGCCAGCAGCTTGGCAACACATCGCTCCATTTTGCGATCGCGGACGGGTAAATCGCCCTGTTGAGCAGCAGACTGACCCAGTTGCCAATACACTTGCTCTTCTTTAACAGGGTCAAAGAACGATATCAGACAGTCGTCATAGCCACCGATGCCATCTTCGGCCACCTCTAGCAACGTCTGATATCGAGCTTGACTCAGTTCTCTGGCAAAAGGAGCGATCAAATAAAAGCGATCCTCATCGACAGGGAATCCCTTCGCTCGCGCATAACTCGCAAAGACCTTAGAACCACTCGTCCCGCAGTCAAAAGCTATCGTCGGTTTCTTCTTCATGCTGGTGGTCTCCATTACTCCACAACTAGGTAATAGAGAAAACGAACAACGCCCCAACGTTTTTTTCAAAAACTCGTTTTTTCAGCTCAACGATGACTGCATTCATTTGCAATCGCCTGCAGTCATCCGCATACATTTGCAGCAGTTATGCAAGAGTTTGCAAGTTTTCACCCTCTCATCAAGACGGGAAATTCTCGATCTGCCTGGATTTCCCAAAAACGTTGGGATGGGAGTGCTTTTCTCTATTACCTATACGAGACCACAAATTTCACAGACCCTTCGCCACTCCCTGGCTAAATCACAAAATTTCCAAAATCTGATGTTTTTAGAATTCTTACTTAACATTCCGTTACATCGCATTTTCGCTTTCACGATTGAGGACGAATGGATGTGACCAGCAAAGAAACCAGAAGAACAACGCTGGCGGCTTGGCGGTGGCGATGTGCCCTTTGTCCGTGGAAGCGCACCTACAAGCTCGGTCATGTTCATCACTGCTCCTATCGGCGCTATGGGTATGAGCGAGTTTGGATAGATGTGATTCCGCTGGCTCCGTCTTCTCATCGGTTCGTTCATCGTTGGTTGGGCTGGGGAGATCGGGTCAGCACTCAATGGTTGGGCAGGTTCCCAAACCTGCTGCAGCGGCTGATTCATGCTTGGTGCCGGTTCACCTGGATTCTAGTGAGGGTGTGGCCGTGGTTCTAACAAGACACACCGTTAAGGGTGGGAAAGGCAAGAAGGGCAAGGGACTCAGCTACTACACTAATGATGAGTCGCTCAAAAAGACCCAGTACTACATGGACGGCGACAGCGAGGCGGAGGGCCAGGAGAAGACCTCAGCGATGGGGCACACCGTCTGGATGGGGAAAGGCGCAGCAGCCAAGGGGTTAGTGGGCGAGGTTGATCTCAAGGATTTCGAGGATATTGCCCTCGGATATGCCCCAGGCACTGACCGAACCCAGCGGATTCGCGGCCCAGTTCCCAAGGAAAAGGATAGTGAGCGCCTGCTGCACGACAACACCTACAGCCCACCCAAGTCCATCACCATCGGCGCTCTGGTCTTTGGCAATGAGGAAATTCTACAGATCTATCGAGAGACGGTCGTGGAGATGGCCGCACTGACTGAGGAGCGCTTTGCGATCTCACGGGTCCAGGTCAACGGGGTCCGGCGTGAAGTCAAAACAGGGAATCTGACCATTGCCGGGATGGAGCACTACACCAGCCGCCCTGTCACCAGTGACGATGAAATTGCCATTGATGCCCAGCTTCATACCCATGTCTTAGTAGCAAATTCAACGCTTTGCCCGGACGGGGTTCACCGGGCCATCTATTCAGAGAAGATGATGCGCGTGAAGGGTCTCAATGAAATCTTTATGCAGAAGATGGCGCTGAAGCTACAGGCAGCAGGGTTTGCACTCCGGGTCACAGAAAACGGGTTTGAGCTGGCGGATATTAGCGATCGTGATATCGAGGTCTTCAGTAAACGGACGGTCCAGGCCAAGGCACGGGCGGCTGCAGCAGGGGATGAGTTAACCCCTGCGAACATTAAGCATCATGCCCATGCAGCGCGGCAGGCCAAGAATATTCCGCTGACGCTAGCGGAGCTGCAGGAGATGTGGCTAGCAGAGGCGAAGGCCCACGGGATGACGGCCCCAGTCAAACGCTCCCGACCAGTGAAACCACTGGGTAAAGGGTCCGTTAATGAAGAGTTAGATCTTGCGATCGCCCATTGGTCGGAACGCTCTGTGTCCTTCAGCCAGGAAAACATTGAGCAGTTTGTTTTCTCCCATCCTCAACGGTTTGAGGTGGAAGCACTTTCAGACGCGATTCAGCACCATCCTCAGCTCCTCCGGGCCAAGCTCGGTCGATTTACGACGGTGGAAGCGGTGCAACGTGAGCGAGAAATTTACTATCGATGGCGGTCGGGGGAATGGAAGGCCAACCCCTTTGATATCACTCGCGTCCTAGAAAATGATGCTCTCAGCTTGGAACAGCAGGCAGTAGTCATCAACACCCTAAGCTCTGAGGACAAGCACCAAATCTGGCAGGGATTCTCTGGGGTCGGAAAGACCCGAACACTGCGAACGCTTAAAGATGAGTGGGTCGCTCAAGGCGTGGTGGTCAGTGGGTATGCCACGACCCATGCTGCAGCCCAGGTTTTATCTCAGGAGCTAGGCATACCGGCCCATACGGTCGCCCGGTTAACGTTAGCCACACCCGAACCAGACGCCCATCAGCTTTGGATCATTGATGAGGCTAGCTTAGTCGGTGCGAAGGCCATGCAGACCATCCTGCAAAAGGCCGATCTGGTCGATGCCAGGATTCTGCTCGTAGGTGATAAAGGTCAAAACTCTTCGGTGGAGGCCGGTAGCCCCTTCAGTTTTCTACAGAGGATGGGGCGCACCGTTCACAAACTCACCCAGATCAAGCGGCAGCAGGATCGGTCACAACGGGCGGCAGTGCAGCTCTTTGCCGAAGGAAAAGGCAAAGAAGGGTTTTCAATTCTTGAATCAGAGGGATACATCCATGAAATATCGAATGCGGAGGATCGGGCCAGCGAGATCGCCTCCCAATACTTAGAGCTTTCGACGGCGGAGCGCAAACAAACGCTGGTGGTGGCCGGGACGAATGCTGAACGACAGTCCATTACTGAAGCCATTAGAGCCGGGTTAACCGATGAAGGAAGTCTGCACAGTTCTGTGGATGCAGTGCAGCTCGTCAACAAACAGTTCACAACGCCCCAGGCCCAGCAAATCCATAACTACCAAGTTGGGGATTTCATCAAGCTTCACTACGAGTACAAAACAACACCGCTGAAGAAAAATGTTCTCTACAAGGTGGAGGGTATCAAAGGGGATCAGCTCGTGCTGGCCTCACTAGGAGGCAGATCCTACCGACTCGATCCCAGCAAGTACACCCGAAAAACGGTTTACAGAGCAGAATCTATCAATCTGGCGGTGGGGGACCGAGTTCGCAGGACGGCGGCAAAGAAAAGAAAGGGGCAGTTCAGTGGTCAGCAGTTGGTCATCACTGAGATGAAGGGAACCGCGCTTGTGGCCGTTGACCAAAAGGGTCACAAGCATGAGGTTTCTTTGATGGAGCCTTTGGAGCTGGACCACGACTGGGTTGCAACGACCTATCGCGCCCAAGGGAAAACCATCAAGCGGTCCATCGTCAGCGCAACGGTGGACCCCACATCAAGCCAAGAGCCGTTCTATGTCGGTATCTCGCGCCAAGAAAAGTTTTTGACTGTCTACACCGAAGACCTTGAGGAATTAAGGGATTGGGTGGAGCGGTCGAATGTCCAAGAAAACGTAATTGATTTACTACAAGGAGATCCAAATGAGCCAGGACTTAATGGAGATGATGCAGGCCCAGATCAATACATTGGCCGAGCAGAATCAACTGATGCAGCAGCAAATCAACGAACAGGCGGAACACAAGCTGTTGATGCAACAACAGCTCGACGTGCTGATCGAGAACCATCAGGAGATGGGGCAGCAGCTCATTCAAACGCAGGAGAGAATAGAAGAAACCTGGAAGATGTTGAGTCTCCAAATCACGACGGACTTGAACGTGATGCCAACCATCGTCAGGACGGAGCTGAACAAGTTCCAGGAAGAACTGGCGGTGACACTGGAAGGAGAGAAAGACAACAAGATGGCGGAGGCGATCGCCAAGATGGTCAAGGTCATCGAGCAGGTGAAGAACTCAACCGCTCAACAGAGTCTCGTTCAGGCCCAGGCGACAGGTTCGGTGGAAGGCGCTCGGAAGGAGATCAATATGTTGCTCGACAAATTAGACCAGATGAAGGTGATCAACAGACTCAATCAAACACTCAAGAAAACATCGACAGCAGCCGTCGAGAACCCACCATCCGGCTCAGCCAAGCCATCCAAGCCTACCGAGAACGTAGAGCCATCGCTACCAGCGGACTGATTGAACAGATCACACAGCTAACCGATGAGCTGGAATCTGCTTTGTCAGACAGTCACCCCAGCATGGACCGCCTTGCAAAGCAGATTCTAGACCGCAGGCAGAACCAAGCGATCACTGAGATTCTGCCCCAGATTTCGGAGCTGCTGCAGGCGTTCAATGAAGACAATCAGATTGCTTTAGATCGAGCCAAGATGGAGGTCGTTGGTGATGCTCTAGATGAATGGCAGGGTGAGCAAGCCGTGGCTGACGCGCTCACCCAAGGCGATCCGAAGCAAGTCAGTGAGGCCATCACCGAGCTTCAGGAAACAGAAAGGAAGGCAACCACCGCTCGATTGGCAAAGGCAATTCAGGATCGGCAGCAGCAGCAAGCGATTACAGATGCAGTTGAGCAGGTATCTCAATGGGTTGAACAACTCGATCTTGAAGGCGATCTAGCACAGCCCAATCAAACGGAGGGCATGACACGACTCGCCCAGGCTATCCAAGGGCACCAACAAACCCAAAATGCAGCTCAGACCATATCTGAGATGGCAGACATGATGGGTGAATTGCTGAGTGAACCGGAGACGCAGACTCGCACTCAGCGCCTGGGAGAGGCGATCAAGGGCAGACAGCAAAGTAACGATATTGCTCAGGCGATGGAGCAAGTTACTGAGCTAGTGAGTAGTTTAGATACTTCCACCACTCCAGCACCAAATGGAATGGAGCGGTTAGCCCAGGCCATCATTAAACGACAGGAACGCCTGGGGCTGAATCAGGCGATGGAGCAACTCACGGCGTTCATTGAACAGCTCGATAGCGCGACTGAATCAGCGCAGCCCCATCAAGGTATGGAGCGATTAGCACGGGCAATATTGAGTAGAAATCAGAAGGTTGAGATAGCTGAAGCCCTGGCGGATGTTTCCGAAGTCGTCGAGGAGTTGTCCAAAGACCTACAGCCGGGAAGCAATACCCAGCGCTTAGCTGAAGCCATCAGCGATCGCCAACAACGGAACCAGTTGACGGAGGCAGTCAATCAGATATCAGAACTGGTTGAGCAATTGGATCAGACCCTTGATCATGAACAGCCTAGCCGGGTTAAAGGAATGAAGCGGTTAGCTCAGGCGATTCAAAGCAGGCAGCAGAGAAGTGCCATTGCTGAAACACTAGAGCAGGTGAGTGAGCTAGTCGGAGAGTTGGACAAATCCACCACTCCAGCTCCAGCGAGGATGGAACGCTTAGCACAGGCCATCCTCAATCGAAGGAATCACCGACAGATACAGGAGGCAATGGAGCAAGTCTCGGAATTGGTGGAAGTGCTCGATACTCCTAACGAAACTGCAAAGGCTAAGCAGGGCATGGAGCGATTCGCTCAGGCCATCCTGGAGAGAAACCAAAGGAAGCAATTCATTGAAGCAGTCGATCTGATCGCTGAGCTAGTCGAAGAACCAACCGCTTCACCACAGTCGGATGAATCTATTGCGTCAGAGCAGTCACAGGGGAATCATAGAACCAAGCGATTAGCTCAGGCAATTCTAAAGCGACAGGAACACCAGGGCGCTATCGATGCTCTTGAACAGGTCACTGAGCTAGCAGAACAGCTCGACAGTACTCAGCAATTAGACCAAACTCCTCAATCAGCCGGGATGTCTCGGTTAGCTCAGGCGATCCAGAATCGGAGAAACCAAGCCGGAACTATAGAAGGTTTGGCGAATGTTGCAGAAGTCGTACAGGACTTAATCTCAACCCCAGGCACGCTGAACAGTAAGCAACGCCTTGCAGAGGCAATCCAAGGGAGATGGCAACGCAATGATCTAGCTTTCGCGATGGAACAGGTTGTGGATCTAGTGGACGCGATGGAAACATCGACGACACCAGCTCCAAATCGAATGGAACGGTTAGCACAGGCCATCTTGAATCGACGGGAACGCTTAGAGGTAACGGAGGCCATTGAGCAAGTGATCGACTTAGTGGAACAGCTCGATACTCCCTTAGATGAAACGACGGCTCAGCAGGGGAAAGAACGGCTAGCCAAAGCGATTCATGGGAGACAGCAACACCAAGAGATTCAAAAAGTCATCGCTCAGATCTCAGAGCTGGTAGAACAGATTGGGACCAATGAAACCATCAATGAGCAACAGCAGAAGGGGTTAAAACGTTTGGCTGAGGCGATTTCAAAGCGTCAGACAATCGTGCAGCTCGGTCCTGTACTTGAGAACATTGATGCATTGCTTCAGGCTACAGATCCACAAATACAAACTCAAAGGCTGGCCCAGGCAATCCAGGCACGACATGACCGGCAATCATTAGCAGCGTCGGGACTACTTGAACAGATTACTGAACTAGCGGATACCCTACAACAGCAGAAGGCTCAGGCACCAAACGAAGGGATGCAGCGGTTGGCGGATGCGATTCGGAAGCGTCGAGCAGATCAGGCTATTGCAAATCACCTGGAGGTCATTGAGGCGCTACAGCAGGACATTGAGCAATGGGCAGCAAACATGCCGGAGTTGAAGCAGTTGGCTGATTTAGTGGAGAACATTGAAGCGATGGCAACCCATGAATCAGCGCCCGTAGAAGAGGTCAGCAATCAGCTTACCCAGATGGGAGTTAAAGTAACGCCCAAGCCCCAGGTGGTTGAAGTGTTCTGGGAACCC
>JBHJNL010000079.1:0-3605 GCA_050330855.1 Thermosynechococcaceae cyanobacterium
ATGGTGGGTGCAATTCCTGTAAATGGCAAGGATACTTCAAGACTAAAAAGCTAGCTTCATTGGCTGTAGCCCTTCCAGGTGAAAGAATGTAGCCATCCTTACCCTTCTAGGACTACCCCATTGCTTAAGGCAGTGGCGATACATGCCACTCGCGCTGGAGAAAGACTGAGGGCACTGAGGTCTGTCTATAGGGCAATTCAAGTGTCAATCCCCACAGGGCGACATAGGCCAAATGAGCAATATTTTGGTCCATGAAGCGGCATGGCAGTGAGTTAGAGGCTCGTCTCGCAGAACAAGCAATGTCAATCTACCGCGATGATGAAAGACTCTGGGAGCGCGTAGAACAAGCCTGCGCCGATAGGAAGGGAGAGGATGTTTTAAGTTTTTTATTTGATGATTAGTGATTGCTCGTAACTTTCTGGGAAATGGTGGCATCAACATTTTTAGTTCAACGTATTATCTCCGGTGGACAGACGGGAGAAGATCGTGCTGCTCTTGATAGGGTACCGTTTCCAGTAGGACTTGCCGTCCTTCTAATTCTTAGCATTCTTCTCGCCTTGATATTCTAGAGTGGCAAGTGCGGCTTGAGGAGAGCTGCCGAAGACGATAGCTTAAGATGAATTTAGACGCCGCTATCAAGATTTCAGAGTCTTCTCGATACGCCGGTCAGGGATAAGCCACATGATGGCAACCAAAACGTAGAGCAGGCAGGCTAATCCTGAGTTCACAAAAGACAGCAGAATTGCCACGAGATAGATTGCTACCGATGCCTTGCCCTTAATGTCTCGCCCCAGTGCCAGTGCCAATGTAGACTCTTGACCGTGGTGGGAAATGAGGGTCCGCGCCAGAATGTAGTAAGCGATCGCAGCTAGCAGCAGTACGATGCCGTACAGCGTGACAGGAAGGGCCGGGAATGAGTTCTTCCCTAACCAACCTGTAACAAATGGGATCAAGGACAACCAAAACAGCAGATGCAGATTAGCCCACAGAATAGACCCATTTACGTGCCGCACTGCCTGCAATAAGTGGTGGTGGTTGTTCCAGTAGATACCCAGATAAATAAAACTCAGAATATAGCTCAGGAACACTGGAACCAGGGGGCGCAGCGACTCTAATTCTGCCTCATGCGGAACTTTCATCTCCAACACCATGATGGTGATAATAATGGCAATCACGCCATCGCTAAAGGCTTCTAACCTCCCTTTATCCATAGTTTGATACCCACTCCAGCTTTGTTTACTTCAAGGTCACTTATTGATTTCCTCTATTATCACGTCGAATCACCGCATGAGCTACTTCAGCCCGGTACGGTGGGGCTGTTGCCCCATAATTGTGGGTTACTGACGATGCCCACTGAGACTGTTAGCCTCTAGAGGTAAAGTCTCTAGCTTTAAATCGAATGCCTTTGCCAACCGTTATCTTGCCGGGTTACTTAGCTGCCGCTAAAGAATATAGAACTTTGGAGCAATCCCTTCAGAAATTGGACATCGCCACGGCTACAGTGCCGCTGAAGCGAAGCGACTGGTTTGCCACCATTGGCGGCAGACCCATGACGCCGATTCTGCAGCAGCTAGACGAGACCATTCAGAGTCTGCAAGATACGACGGGAGCCGCTCAGGTGAACGTGATTGGTCATTCTGCAGGAGGATGGATTACGCGCATTTATCTGGGGTCTGAAGACTACTGCGGTCGAGTTTGGCAAGGACAGTCACGAGTCCATACTCTCATTACCCTTGGCACCCCTCATCGGAGCCAAGAGCAGTGGACCAAGAAAAATCTAGACTTTGTCAATACCCAGTATCCCGGTGCGTTCCATGACGAGGTGCGCTATATCTGTGTCGCAGGAAAAGCAAGGCAGGGAAAACGGAGCTGGCGTTTGGGGCAGATATTTACCTACAACAGCTACAAAATTACCTGTGGTCGAGGTGACTGTTGGGGCGATGGCGTTACCCCCATTGAGGCGGCTCATCTCGAAGGGGCGCAGAACTTGACGCTAGAGAATGTATGGCATTCACCACCGCCGCCGCAAATTAGCACGCCTCGTCCTTGGTATGGTTCAACCGCAATACTAGAGCAGTGGTGTTCATATCTTGCCTAAGCATGATCATTAGACACGCCCGCTGTGCTGGGTTGCCTATTGCCTGAGATACGGGTCAGTTCTCGGGGGCATTCGCGAACACCACCATTGTTCGTTATCGTTGTCTGACTGTTGCTCTTGCCCCTTCTGGATTGAAGTAAGCAGTACAATAGACCTAACGAACTTGGGTGAACCAGCATGGTTTTACAAGTACAGGCCTCTGATCCAAAACTTATTTATCCAGATAGTGACGGCCAGCCAATGGCAGACAATACCAAGCAATTTCGTTGGATTGTTTTAATCCAGCAAAATTTAGAGACTTGGTTTGCCAATGACCCTAATGTATTTGTGGCAGGTGATTTGCTGTGGTACCCCGTTGAAGGAGAACCCAAGATTCGGCAAGCACCGGATGCAATGGTGGTGCTGGGCAGACCCAAGGGAGACCGAGGCTCCTATCAGCAATGGAAAGAGGACAACATTGCGCCACAGGTGGTGTTTGAAGTTCGCTCTCCTGGCAACTCTCAAACAGAGTTAGACAAGAAGCTCCTGTTTTACGAGCGATATGGCGTTGAAGAGTATTACCTCTACGACCCTGATCGCAATGATTTAAGCGGCTGGATCAGGCTGAATAACCGTCTTGCGCCCATTGATGCGATTGATAATTGGGTGAGTCCGCGCCTAGCGATTCGATTTGAGTGGTCAACGGCAGGGCTACAGCTTTATCTCGACAATGGCATGTCTTTCACCACCTTAGAGCAGGAGCGGCGACGGGCTGAACAGGAGAAGCAGCGGGCTGAACAAGAGAAACAGCGGGCTGAGTTGGCTGAGAAACGGGCTGCTCAATTGGCTGACAAGCTGCGGGCAATGGGAATTGACCCAGATGCAATTTAGGTAAATTTAAGATGGGCAGAACTGCAATTCTCGATCCGGCTGAAAGCGATAGCTTCAGCAAGTATGCAGAGTTATCGTTTGATACAGCCGATATTCTGGCAGAGTTTGGCGTCACACTTAAAAATGCGTCCCTGCAGTTGCCGCAACGGCTACCGATTAACCCAAATGCTTTGAGCGTTGAACTTCAGGAAAATCTGACTCTGGTTGATCCGGCTTTAGAAATTGCTCGACGAGAGGCGCTAATCTTCCCTATTCTTAGGACGGTCTGCAAATTTATTCAGGCTCCGCTCAAAATTGAATACCCGGTTCGGGTTAGTCCGCAACTGAGGGGTAGTTTGGACTATTTTATTCCGACAGTTCAAAGTTTGCTGGTGATTGAGGCAAAAAATGCTGATTTATCAAAGGGCTTTACTCAGCTTGCAGTTGAGTAAAGCCCTTGACCAGTGGATTGATTCACCAGCCTCCGTTCTCTATGGTGCTGTGACCACGGGCGATACTTGGAAGTTTGGTTCGTTTCAACGGGTACCAACTTAAGGCGGGACAGCTTGCCCCGCATGGATTTTAGCTTTTGCCTGATAGAGTAAGCGCTTCAGCCATTTTCGTTAGATAAGACCCACACTAAAGTGTCCCGCTTTAA
>JBHJNL010000080.1:0-7219 GCA_050330855.1 Thermosynechococcaceae cyanobacterium
TCATTTTTTGAACCTTATTGAGATAAGTTTCTATTTGCTGCCGAAAAAATATTCCTCAATAGGCCAGGATAACGGAAATTGGTTAGGGCTGAGGCGAACCTGCGGAATGTCGGTTTAAAGTACATCGCCTGAGCATCTTCATCCCAAAATGCACCAATCTTGTAAGCTGTCTGGCTCATGATTGTCATCAATATCTGCAACTAGATCAAGGCTAGCAAATCTAGGGCATCCCTAGAGCATTGATAAAGGCGCTCTATATTGGTTTCGGTAGCTGTGCGGTTCACTGCTCCGGTGAAATGAATTATTATTCCGCCGCTAAAAAATTCTGGTAATCAGATGCGATCGCATCTACAGCCTTTTCATACAACTGCTGTCCATGCTCCGGCGTCGCCAGCGAGGGATCTGACCCCATGCGCCCGTCGGGATAATGACGCCGAAAATCCGCCGCCCCATAAATCGGATAACCCGACGCCACTTCCTGACTCAGCGGAGCATCTTTGATCGCTTCGGGATAGACAAACTGAGTCACGGCGACTTCGCTGGGGGTGGCATGGGAACCTTCGCGATCGCCATACAATTCCTTTGCCAACTGATAGACCTCACGGTTCATGTACCAGTTATTCACCTTGCAATGCACCTGATCGGCCCCCTCAATGGGTAAATCAGCCAACGCTGCATAGGTCTCAGAAAACGCCGCCTTCAGGGTCGCCACATTGCCCCCGTGACCATTAATAAAGAAAAACCGCCGGAACCCCGACCGAGACAAACTAATCAAATAGTCCTGAATCACCTGAATCAGCGTTGAGGGCCGTAGGCTCATGCTGCCTGGGAAAGCGGTATGGTGCAGCGCCATTCCCACATTTAGGGTTGGTCCTACTAATGCACCGGTAGATTCCCCCACACCTTTCGCAATCACCTCCGCGCAGATGGCATCGGTACCAATTAAGCCCGTGGGGCCATGTTGCTCTGTGGAGCCAATGGGCAAAATAATGCCTGCTGATGTCTCTAAGTAGCGCTCTACTTCTTGCCAAGTACATAGATGCAGTTGCATGGGGTCACTCCGAGGGGATGCGGTTAGGGACTTGTGGTCTTTTCTGTCTCTGCAGCGAATTGGGCAAATAGCTCAGCGCCCGTCATGTTGTGAGTTTCATTGGCAAAGCAATAAAACTCTGGCTTCTCATCAATAAACACTTGGTGGTCAAGGACAAAGCTCTCGCTATCAGTGAACAAGCCGACAGGGACAAAGTACTGCTGTTGTTCTTTGAGGCGGTAAAACAGATGAGTGCCGCAGTGCTTGCAAAAGCCTCGCTCGGCCCAGTCTGAAGAGTTGAAGACGCTGAGGTTCTCTTGTCCCTCAACGGTCACCTCCGTTCCGCAGTCCGTTGCCAACAGTGGTCCGCCTCCCCACTGACGACAGGTGGTACAGTGGCAAGCGCCGACCTGAGCGTTGACGGTCTTGGCCGAGAGACGAACTGCGCCACAGAGACACTGGCCTTGAGCTGCCATCACGTTAACCCTATCGTTTTTACAAGGAGTAGATTCACCTTGATAATGATAGACGATGCCTCAATCGATGAAGCGTTACCCTCTCATGCACATTCAGTTCTTTTAGCCCGTCACCCATAGGCTTCAATTGTGTCTACATCCATCAACCCTGATTCAGAAATTCGCCGCTTGTTGGATGTGATGCCTGCCTCGGGCCGCATGAATTCCAAAATCTTGAATCACTCCGCTCAGGCTGCGGTGATTGAATGCGGTGGCTCTTTGTTGAACCGAGAGAATCGCCCCATCTCAATTAATTTCGATCTGTGGAGCCAACTTCCGCAGCCCCAGCGAGATTTATTGTTGTTGAGAACGGTGGGTTGGCTAAAAAGTAGTCGCTGGCTGAAGCCAGAGCTTTATCAAGCTGGTGCTGCAGTGGGCTTGTTGGGAACCTTTGTAGAGCTGGCCCAGGGAGACGCGATTGGGGTGGTGGTGGCTGCGGGATTAGGTGCTATTGCAACCACTCAAATCTGGCGCAACAGTCACGGATTAGCGGTGGAGCTAGAGGCCGATAATCTAGCCCTCAAAATTGCACAGCGGCGCGGCTATTCTGAGGCAGACGCTGCTTGTCATCTTTCCAAAGCAATCAAAGCCGCCGTCCAGCTAGAGGGACGGACGGGACTCAACGTGAATGAACTGCTGCGGTGTCAGAACCTTGATGCGATCGCAAAAGCGTCCACCCAATTTCAAGACTAGGGGCGCATCATTTGCAGATGTGGCGGCGCGATTGCCGAGGCCGTTGTCAAAAAAAGTAACGAGAAACGCTCAATCAGCCCCTATGGCAACGGATGCCTTGGCTTTACTCGTTTCTTGCGTGGCAAGGCTACGGCGCATTGATTCGACAAAGCGACTCACGCGAATGGGATCGACGGGCTGATCAATTTGACCGTGGCGCTTCAGAGAACTCGAAATAATGACGCCATCAGCAGACTGAATCAAACTCGGAATATTCTCCCAATCGGCACCGCTGCCAATCAAAACCGGGACGCCCTGAGCCGCATCCATTGCCAACTCTAAGTCGCCTAGATTAGGTGGGCTACCTGTGGCCCAGCCTGACAAGATGACGCCATCGGCTAATCCTCTTTCAATCGTTTCACGAACGGCGGTCGTCAGGTTTGGTGTCCCCAGTGGACGGGCATGTTTCACCAGCACATCGGCTAAGATTTTGACCTCGCTGCCGAGTTCCCGACGATAGCGAAGGAGCTTGTGGGCCTGACCTTCAATTAGACCCTGATCTGTTGCCATAACACCGGTCAGGACGTTGACTCGTATAAATTGAGCGCCCGTGCAGGTTGCGATCGCCATTGCACTGCAGGCATCATTACGAAGCACATTGATGCCAATGGGCAACGCCACCAGATTCATGACGCGCTGCACCACCAAACTCATGGCACTCACCACCGCCGGATCAACTTGATCTTTGACGAAGGGCGCATCAAAAAAATTTTCAATAATGAGTCCATCGACTCCACCGGCAGCAAGAGCCGCTGCTTCTTGTTCAGCACGAGCAATCACGGTCTTGAGGCTACCGCCCCAGCGGGGTGAAGTGGGTAGAGGAAGCAGATGAACCACCCCGATGACAGGGTTAGGGGACTTGAATAGTTGCTGTAACTCCACGGATATCTAAATTAACCAAAGTAGGAGGCTAGAAACGGACTGAAAAACTAAGTTGAACTGATAGGGAGATCAGTTCTGAGTACACATCACAGAACTAAACGACATCTCAACCTTTGAATGCAGCCGCCTGCTATGTACAGTATATATTTCTGTGCAACGAATTCCTTGGTCAGTTTTGGCTTGTCTGAGGCCATCATACGGTTACAAGCATGAACTCAATCGTAAATCAATTTCTCATTTCCAGGAGATAGGACTTGAATCCAATCGCCATTGGCCTCGGTAGCAATTTAGGCCCGTCACTCGAAACGCTGCAGGCTGCTGTGGGGCAGATCGTCTCGACACCAGGGCTGCAGCTTATGGGCCAGTCCCACTGGTATGAAACCCTACCTGTGGGGCCACCGCAACCGAACTATATCAATGGTTGTCTTGTTCTCCTGACCCACATTGAACCTGAACAGGTTCTACACAGGCTTCTTGACATCGAACGCCAGTTTGGACGCCAACGCGAAGTGCGCTGGGGACCGCGCACCTTAGACCTAGATTTGCTGATCTATGGGCAAACCATTATGGAAACGGCTGTGTTGAACCTACCTCACCCCAGACTTCATGAGCGAGCCTTTGTGTTAGTCCCGTTGGCTGAACTGTGGCCCGACGGGATTCACCCCATCTTGAATTGTTCAATTTCTCAACTCGTCCAAACGGTAGACTGTACAGGAGTCAAGCGACTGAGCTAGATTCCTAGGAGATCGCCGCTCAAGTGCTTGAATGCCCCCATCTTCACTACCTCCCCAAACTCAAAACTCAACTTCCCACTATGCCTCTCACCCCCGAACCGCACGAATTGCTCAAGCAGCACCTGGTCTGCAATGCTCGCAAGTTTTCCTTTGAGATCAATGAGCTGAGACTTCCCAACGGCTCCACGGGGGATTGGGCCTGTATTCGCCATCCCGGCGGCGCGATGGCAGTTCCTGTAACCGATGACGGCAGGTTTGTGTTGGTCAAGCAATATCGATTTGCCCTGCAGGGACGGTTACTAGAATTCCCCGCCGGGACGGTGGAGGTTGATGAAGAACCCTTTGCTACGATTCAGCGCGAAATTCAAGAAGAGACGGGGTATAAGGCCCATCGCTGGCGGTCTTTAGGGGAGTTCCCCTTGGCACCGGGGTATTCAGACGAAATTATCTATGCTTTTCTGGCGCAGGATTTAGAGCTACTTGAGACACCCCCAGCTCAAGATGAGGATGAAGATATTGAAACGGTTTTGATGACAGCGGCAGAGCTAGAAGCTGCCATTGAGGGCGGGGAGCCGGTTGATGCCAAGACTATTTGTGGTTTTTTTATGGCCCGGTCTCTGCTGCAGCTTTAGCCAAAGACTGAGCCAGTTGCTCTAATACCTTGAGACCCTTCAAGGATCCTCTAATTAGACGAATGGCACCAAAGGGCTGACGCATCATCCCTAGGACCATCGGTACGACTTGCAGCTTCCCTGCTGGGCTGATCGCGGCGGAGAGATCGGGTAGGTCATGGTGAACATCGTCGCTGACGACCCGCAGCATAGCAGTGGGGATATGGTGCTTTTGGAGGATCTCTAGAGCGGCGAAGCCCTCCATATCTACCACGTCTGCGCGGTAGGTTTTCGCTAGCGATCGCTTTTCACTAGCCAGGTGAATGATGCGATCGCAACTCACCCCCGTGACCTCCGTCACAGATAATCCCAATGATTTGGCTAAACTCGAAGTCAAGGGTTCATCAAAGGTCAGCGGGATAGTCTCAGCATTGCGACCATCAAAACAATCTCGGTAGAGCACCGAAATACCCAGTCCTAGGCCAGGACTCAAGCTGCCACACAGTCCCATCACCACTACAGGCGTTTGTGGTTGAGTGTCACACCATTCCTTTAAAAAGGTTGTCACCGGTTCTGGTCCTACGGGTAACGGCACCACATTAGTCCTTGGTAACGCCCTCAGCCCTCGACAAACCGCCTGGTATTCTGCCCCCTGCGGAACTAAAAAGGTAAGGAATTGAGTCATTGAGTAAACACCATCATGTTGCAAGGAGAATGTCCCTAGAAAAAGCGTCAAATCCCAGGCAAAGGCTAATCAGAGCCAGCAGAAGTATGCTGACCTATGGTATCTTCCCTGGATATAGTAATAAATACCGATCAGGTCTAGTCCTAATTTATAGAATGGGTAACCTGGATTGTACTCAGGGTATATTTCATTAACCGTTGTGGTGCGGTGTATTAGCCTTAATTTTTATAGGTGTAGAGCAGGAGTGGAAGGTTCATGTTACAGATAGCACAAGAGTCGTCGAGAGATCAGAAGCAGGTTGAGCGATTTTGCCAAGAAATTTTGCCTCAAGTGTCCCGCACCTTTGCCATCAGCATCCGCTTTTTGCCCGGAAATCTAGGACGTGCTGTCCTCTGCGGTTACCTGCTTGCCCGGATTGCCGACACGATTGAAGACGATCCTATCGCCACCGTTGAGACCAAGATTCGTCTTCTTAGCCTCTTTTTGGACTGCTTTGAAGACGCCAGCGTTGCCAATGCCTTTCCTGAGTTTATTGAGCATCTAGAAGGGGAAGCCTCGCATTTACTACTGGTCGAAAACACTGACTTAGTTTTTGCACTTTATCGCAGCCTCACCGAGCAATCTCAGCAAACCTTGCGTCATTGGTTAACTGAGATGGTCCAAGGGATGCAGAAATTTGTCCATCGCTATCCCCAAGGCATCCGCATCAAGACGCTAGAAGAATACCAAGAGTACTGCTATTACGTCGCTGGCGTTGTCGGCTATCTGCTGACTGACCTTTGGTACGAGCATTCCCCCAGCGTTGATTTTGAGACCTATCACGTTCTGCGTCAGACCTGCGCGGCTTTTGGTGAAGGGCTACAGACGGTCAATATCTTAAAAGATATTGCCTGGGATGCAGAGCATGAGAATTCAATTTATGTGCCTCAGCAGTCTTTAGAGGCCCACGGCAGCAGTCAAGAGTCGCTGTTGAACCCTGAGTATCTCTCTCAGAACCATGCAGCCATTAAGTCCTTAGTAGAACTAGCCTGGACTGACCTTGATAAGGCGGCAGAGTATCTGCTGTCGGTGCCTCGTTCGGCCATTCCGATTCGGTTGTTCTGTATTCTGCCTCTGGTGTTTGCCTACGGCACCTTACGGGATATCACAAAGTCTACAGCGATGCTGGTATCTGGCGGCAACGTTAAGATTTCACGGACTGAGGTGAAGTCCCTGATCATGGTGGGGCCAATTGCTGCCGTTAGTAACGGTCTAGTTCGCTGGCTGATTGATCAAGTCAAGCAGCAACCCTTTCTTTGGGGTTCTAAGCCTGACTCTGTGGAGTAGTTATCCGCTAAATACAAACACAAAACAGGTGCCATTGAGAAGGGCGGTCAAGGTGGCCATTGCGATCGCACCCTTGACCATGCCATGCTTACCTCGGCGCTGTAGTCGAATGACCTGACCTTTAGCTTTGAGGGCATAGGCCATCGCCAACGAATCGGGGTGGCAGGGGACGGGCAGAATATCCTGCGGTTGAAAATGGGGACTTTGCTCTAGAATGGCTCGCCGCACTTCAGTGAGGGTGTAGCGATCTCGCTTCGCATCAAACCCCTCCAAACGCCCCGCCACGTAGATCGGCTGAAACGTAACGCCCCGGACGCAGCGCTGCTGGAGCGCATAGTCAATAATTTTGCCAATTTCGTGGTCGTTTAAGCCCTTTTTAAGGGTGGCCACCAGCGTCGTGGAAAGATTGCGCTCATTGAGGTGAGCGATCGCCTGTTTCCGAATCGCGCGGAGGTCTTGGCCCCGGAGTTCTTCTAGGGTCGCCGCCTCAAAGCTATCGAACTGCAGGTAAATTTCTAGACCCGGTTTGTATTGAGCGAGGCGATCGCAAAAATCCTGATCTTGAGCAATTCTGAGACCATTGGTATTAGACCTGTTGGGAAATAAAATCATACAGGGCAAGGATTTCCTGATTTCTCTGTCATCTACATCTATGCTGCTTCTAGATAAAAGTTCCAGAGGCCCGTTGCCACCAACATCAAGTG
>JBHJNL010000081.1:0-3497 GCA_050330855.1 Thermosynechococcaceae cyanobacterium
GCCTGGTGCGATCGCATCGCCTACGTCATCGTCGAGATCGAAGATCATTTCAAACAGGCCCAAATTCTAGGGTTTAGCCCTCAACCCATCCCGCCCAACGGAGAAATTTACCTGAATCAGCTTCAGGCTGTAGAGACGCTGCCCCAATATCTGTCTGACTGCAAAACAACCGCATTATCTCAACTATGGTCCTGGGCACAAGAACAAGGGCAGGCAATCGCTGAGTCTGTGGGTGGAACATTGCAGGGCTGGCAACCGACTCAATCGTTAAACCTTGCCTTTATGGGACTTGAGAGCGCTACCATTCCAGATTCTGAGCATTCTGGACTCGATGCGACCCGCGATCATGCCCTGGTCTCTAAAATGATTCAACTGCAAGATTTCGACCTAGCATTAGTCATGGACCTAGCCCCGAAAGCAGATGGCAGCCTGCGGGTTGAGCTGATGGTGGAATCAGAGCTGAAAAACCCCTTACCAGCAGAAATGCAGCTCACCATCCATGATCAACAAGGGCAAATTTTCCAGACGATCTCTGCTGAGGGTCATTTAATGGCTCGGCCCTTTAGCGCAGGCAGTCGTGAACGCTTTTCTATCGAGCTGAGTTATGGCGAGGCGAAGCATCGGGAAGATTTCGTGATCTAAATCAGAGCCTGTTATGAAACGTAGGTAATAGCATGCATGTTGTGGTGTTTAGACTGCGGGGTCCCGTCTCTGCTGGGGTTCAAGTGACCCTTGAGTGGCGACCTGACCATAGCTTCCAAACTCAAGGAACGCTGCTGGGTTCTTTAACACCGAATACTGAAATTACGTCGCTCTATGCAGGCTGGCGCAGGCACTACTGCGACCTCGGTGAAGCCACACGGTTAGAGTATGAAGCCTCTTCAGAACAACGCCTTGATCTGAGGCGAAAAAAGCAGCACGCCAAGCAGCAATGTGATCAAGCAGCCCGTCAATTAGAGGACAACTTTAAGCAATGGCTCAACACCTCTAGTGACTTCCAGCGCATTGCTCGCCAGCTCTCTGCAATTTACGGTTTCTCCGAGCGCGTTCGCCTTTTGATTCGCACCGATGACCCGGAGCTACAGCGCTTGCCCTGGCACCTGTGGGAGGAACTGCAGCGCCGCCCCACGCCCATCTCCCTTGGCTCTTTGGAGCATGAACAAGGTCAAGTGAGTCCGCTGGCCTCTCCTGTAAGGGTGCTGGCGATTTTTGGATGCGATCGCAACATCAATCTCACCCCAGATCTGACCACCCTGAACAACATTGCCAAGATTGATCTCACTACGCTGCTGCAGCCCCAACGCCACGAAGTCACCCAAGCCCTCAGACAAGAACAAGGCTGGGATATTATCTTCTTCGCAGGTCACAGTAAAACCGAAGACCAGCAGGGTATTCTATCGATTAATGAAGCTGACAGCCTAACCTCTAAAGATTTACATCAGCATTTAAAAATTGCAGCCGCCAATGGCTTAAAAATCTGTATCTTCAATTCCTGTGATGGTTTGGGGCTAGCGCGACACCTTTCAGATTTGAAGATCCCCTACGTGATTTATATGCGAGAGCCAGTCCCCGATCAGGTCGCCCACCGATTTTTTCAGTCCTTCATTCAGCATTTTTCTACCCAAAGCTGTTCTATCCACGACGCCGTTCTTGCTGCCCAGCATGATCTAGAAGCCATTCAAGATCGGTTTCCCTATGCGACTTGGTTGCCTACTCTCTTTCAGCAACCCCACGCCGGTGCGCTTTACTGGCCCCAACCTCAACCCAAGAGGAAATCGCTGATGTTGCGTCCGCCAATGATCGCTTTGATCTTGCTTGCGATCGCAACCGGCACCTTTATGGTTGCAAAAAACCATCAAACACCCCCCGTCCAGAGTGTGCTGGTCGAACTGGGGGACTCCATCAGCACTGGCGAAGAAATTCTTGGGTCTCGGCCCGTCCCCAAGGTTGATGCGGCCAGTGCCATTGCAAAACTAGACTATGACTCTGGGGTTCAATCCCTGCTAGAGACTTGGAAAACGGACGGTACCGATCCTGAAACCCTGATCTATCTCAACAACGCAATTATTGATGCCAATCAGATCAGACACAATACGATCGCTGTGACCGTTCCTTTCTCAAAAGATAATGAGTTGGCCTATCGCCTTTTAAAAGGGGTTGCCCAAGCCCAGACTGAAGCCAATCTAAAAGTAGGCAAGCTCTCTAGCCGTTTGGGTGTTTCGTTCTTAACGCCCAATCAGATCGGCCCCCACATCGGTCTTAAAGTCATGATTGCCAATGATAAATACGTTCCCGGCAATGGAGAGGTCGCTGACGAGAAAAACGTCGCCAAGCAAGCCATCGTAATCGCAGAAAGACTGTCTAAAGATCGAGAAATACTAGGTGTGGTCGGTCACTATGCTAGCGATATGTCTGAGCCTACGATTTCTATTTACAAGCAGCATCAGCTAGCTATGATTTCTCCTGGGTCAACCGCAACAAATATCACTAAGGGTAAGGAAGGCTACTTTTTCAGACCGGTTCCTATCACCAAGGTAGAGGCCCAATCGGTGGCGGACTATCTGATTAAGAAAGGCAAGCGGAAAGTCATGATCTATTTCAATCTCGCCAGTCCATTTACCTATTCGTTTAGAAACGACTTCAAAGCGATTTATGCCAAGAATGGGCGCATCGTCGAGAGCTTTGAGTTCGCAAGTGCTGAGTTTGACCCAAAACTTGCGATCGCAGCTCTTAAAGCCCTGAGTGATCCCAGCGAAACAGCTTTTTTGCTGGTGCCAGACGGCGAGGTTTCAATGGCTCAAGAAAACGCATTCAAGCTGATAGAAGCCAATGCCGGTCAGTATCCCATTGTTGGGTCATGGGGCATGGATCATCCCAAAACATTAGAGATGTTCAAAAAATATCCATCATCCCTGGTGGTCTCCGTGCCTTGGCACCACTCCACAAGTCCAAACTCAGACTTTTCAAAACAGTCGAAACAGCTCTGGAACCAAACCGTGAGGGGCCAAACGGCCCTTGCCTATGATGCAACACGAGCTTTTATTGAAGCATTCCGTAGGCAGAAAACCCCCAGTCGCCAAGGCACCCGTGATGTCCTTGCTGACCCTAGCTTTAAAACTCAGGGTGCCACTGGGACCATTGCCTTTGATGAAAAGGGCGATCGCAAATTTCCGCCACAGACCTTAATCAAGGCCGTGCAGTGCGGCTCCAACATAGAATTCATTTCCATTAGTCGTACCTGTCCAGCGGCGCAGCGTCAGGTTCTAAAAAAACCTAGCCCTTAAACATCAAAAAGGAGCCTTGACGAACAAGGCTCCTTTCTAAATGGAATGCTTACATCTCAGACTTTAGAGAGCATTACCGCGAGGCAAGACTTCTTCAGGGAAGATGAAGTTTTCATGGGGCTGGTCTTGGGGAGCCATCCAGGCTCTCAGACCTTCATTGAGCAGAATGTTCTTGGTGTAGAACGTCTCAAACTCAGGATCTTCTGCCGCTCT
>JBHJNL010000082.1:0-6476 GCA_050330855.1 Thermosynechococcaceae cyanobacterium
ATTTCATTTTTTGAACCTTATTGAGATAAGTTTCTATTTGCTGCCGAAAAAATATTCCTCAATAGGCCAGGATAACGGAAATTGGTTAGGGCTGAGGCGAACCTGCGGAATGTCGGCTACGACAATAAATTAGGACATTTTCTAAACCAGAATCAAGACCCGCCTACATCCTGGCTCTAATAGCGTCCTAACATGTCTGCGTAATGCTATAGCGGCTGATAATTACAGCTCTAGGGGTATTGTCAGCCGCTATCTGCATAATTCAATTCAAAACTGTGGCTAATAAATCGAGACACTAACAAACAGAGCATCCATCCTCTGTGCTATCAGCGCACGACCTTAACCCGTATTGCGCATACCCGCTGCAATACCATTAATGGTCAACAACGCACCCCGCAGAAGTTCGCCTTTACTATATTGAGATCGCACCCCAGTACCATCCGCGTTTAAGCTCTGGTGCGTTCGCAAGCGTTTCAGCAACGACACTTGCAAAAAGCCCAAGGGAACGATGGTACCGTTCCGAAGCTGAACAGAACGCTTCAGGCTCAGATCGCCATCTAAAAGCTGCTTACGGCCTGTAATCATAAGAATCAGCTTGCGAGTCAGATGATACTCATCAGAGATCTGCTGATAGACCGTTTCAAACCGTTCGAGATCGTTAGGGTTAGAGAGCTCATTGACGTAGTGTCGTGCAATCTGTAGATCAACCTTAGAAAGAGTCATTTCTACCTTTGACACCACCATCTTAAAGAAGGGCCACTTGGCATAGAAGAACTGCAGTAAACTCAAATGCTCTGCCGAACGCTCCGTCAAAAACTCATCAAGCGCGGTGCCGACGCCATACCAGGCCGGGACCAGAAACCGGCTCTGGGTCCAGCTAAACACCCAGGGAATCGCTCGCAAGCTGTCTAGCGTATTTCCCTTGCGACGGCGGCTGGGGCGTGAGCTGATCTGGAGCTGGCTGATCTCTTGGATCGGGGTGACTTGGTAAAAGAAATCAACAAAGTCCTCCTGTTCATAGATCAAAGAGCGATATTTTTGACGTGATCGCGCCGCCAAATCCTCCATGATGTCGTGCCACGGCTCGATATCATCAATGGTAGACCGCAGTAAACTCGCTTGAATGACTGCCGTTGTAATTGTTTCTAGGTTATAGAGTGCCAGTTCGGGTAAAGAATATTTTGAAGAGACCACTTCCCCCTGCTCTGTAATTTTGATGCGCCCGCCAATAGTCTGTCCGGGTTGAGCCAAAATGGCTTCGTAGGCGGGGCCACCGCCGCGACCCACCGAGCCACCTCGACCATGAAAAATACGCAGTTCAACGCCGTAAGGGGCGGCTGTTTTCTGCAGTGCTTGCTGAGCTTTGTAGATTTCCCAGTTGCTGCTCAAAAAGCCTGAGTCTTTATTGCTGTCTGAGTAGCCCAGCATCACTTCCTGCAGGGCGATAGGCGCAGATTCTTCTTCGCTCTGATCAGGGTCAGATAGCTGATCAGCATTGAGATAGGTTCGGTAGAGCGGCAGCTCAAACAGATCCGTCATCACCTGCGGCGCACGCTTAAGGTCATCGACGGTTTCAAAGAGGGGCACCACATGCAGCGTCCCTCGATGGGTCGCCGGATCATACAGGCCGGTTTCTTTGGCAAACAGCAACACCTCTAGCAGGTCACTCACCTCGTGGCTCATGCTGATAATGTAGGTGCGGCAGATATCGGGGCCAAATTCTTCCTGTAGCCGCCGCAGCATTCTAAAGGTGTTGATAATCTCGATTGTTTTTTCAGAGAAGGGCAGCTCTGAAGGAATCAAGGGTCTGCGGGTTTGCAATTCTTGGGTGAGCCAGACGGTTCGCTCTTCTTCTGAAAGCTGATTATAAGGCTTCGGTAAAATCTGCAGGTAGTCTGCAATTTCAGTGATGGCATCAGAGTGGCAAGAACTCTCTTGCCGAATATCGAGCTGAGTTAAATTGAACCCATAGATATCAACCTGACAAATTAAATCTTCTAGCTCCCGGCAGTTGAGGCCTGTTCCTTGCAGGTTGTTCTCAATCACCGCCAGCTCTGCCATGAAATTTGCTGCGCTGGTGTAGTATTGCGGCTCTTGAATGGATGAATTGAGATTCGCTGTAAATAGATCGCGCTGGGTCTGCTGCCGGTTGCGATCTCGAGTATTCTTCAAACGCTCCAAAATATAGGAAAGCTTGAGGCGATAGGGTTCTTGACGAAATCGAATGGCAAGCTGATCGTAAATATCAGGCATCAGCAACTGGTCTTGCTCTAGAGAATCGAGCAAATCAGGGCGCACATCACACCAGTGCATCGACAAACTGAGCAAATCAATGAGCTTAGTGACCGCACTAATATATTTTTCTAGAACGAGATCACGCTGGTAACAGGCCGTTTGCCAAGTAATCTCAGGGGTAACCGAGGGATTGCCATCGCGATCCGAGCCAACCCAAGAGCCAAACTTACAAAAGTTGTAGTGAGGGGGCTTTAGGTTTGGAAATGCTTCCTGCAAATTTTGAGTGAGACGGCGATAAAGCTGTGGGATAGCATCAAATAGAACTTCATTGAAAAAATAAAGGCCATTTTCCACTTCATCTAGAACTTCAGGCTTAAATTGGTGCAGTTCATCCGTGCGCCACCAGAATCGAATTTCTTCCATAAGCTGAGAACGAGTGGCCTCTAGCTCCCATTCAGAGCGCGACCGAGCGGCAAGCCCTGTCTCAACGGCATCGAGATCATGCAGCAAGCCGACGATGCGACGCTGCTTGTTGCGAATGGTCGAGCGCACAATCTCAGTTGGGTGTGCCGTGAACACCAACTTTACATCTAAAGCATTGACGAGCTGCTGAATATGGCGGGTGGGTACATTGAGTCGCTTCAGTTGCGGAAATAACCAAGAGAATGTCCCGATATTATGGTCTGGCGGCGTCATTTCATAGAGACTATTCTCAATATGCTCTGCAGAACCACCCCTTGCATCGGTATAGGGAGCCTGATCGCCACTTGCCATCTGAGACTCTGCTTGACGACTATTGTTACCGCGAGACGCATGGGTACGGAACACACTCGCTTCCTGTTCGTAGTGCTGCTCAGCAATATTAATCAGTTGGAAATAAAGCGCAAAGGCACGAGCCGCCCGAATCGCCTCGTTGAGCTGCAGCTTCTCAACCACCTTAAGCACCTCTGCTTCAGGTACCCGTGGCGCTTGTCCCTCTGGAGAGCACATTGAGCGCAATTGCTGAAGCAGATCAACCAGCTCTTGACCGCACTCATTGAGAAGCACCTCTTCAAGAACAGCCTCAATCATTGAAACGCGGTGCTGAAGTTGAAGATCAGTTCTCGGAGGCGTGATCAAGCCTGAATTAGAAGCATCGAGAATAGAACTCATGGGTTTTGAACTCAGCACAGTAAACCTACACTCGATAGAGTAATGAGAGGGAAGCAGCGTATCAACTCGTTACCTAGACTACCCTTAAATAATTTTAGGGGTTAATCTCCCTTTGTCTAGAATTAAATCCGCAGCACCTCAAATCCATCAGAGAATCACAGGATGTAGATCCCAACTAATTTGCAGTAGGGAAATCACGAAGGGGAAGCTGAATACCCTGGAAAAAACTCTCACTCCATTGGCCAACAAGTTCATACCATTGACCACCCTGGCGCTGGATCACAAGTGCCGCCATGAGTAAAGGAACAGCAGCACTGACACACAGATCAACAGCAGGTTGAACGGAAAAGTCAGGCTGATCGTTTGGAGTCGTCGGTCTTGAAGACATATATCTCTAAAGTAGTGAGCCAAGAAGCTAACGCTAAAATACCTAGGATCATGGGTACGCCCTCACCCCAGCCCTCTCCCTAGGGAGAGGGAGCTAGAGTCAAAGTCCTTCTCCCCAGAGAAAAGGATTTAGGATGAGGGCAGTAGGTTAGGCCTATTTTTTAAGTCTTGATCCTTAGTGGTTTCAGAATATCTCAGTGACATAGCCTCTCTATTCTAGCCCCTGTCGCTAGGACGAAAGAGGAACCATCATGACTGGACCACAGATAGCCTGCCATCAGGCCCGACATCAACGCAGGTGAATCTGCTCGTTCCATTGGTTCAGAAGCCGCTCGACGACCTTTTCCCAGTCGTATGAGGCAACCTTTTCTCGACCGCAGTGTCCTAGATCTTTACGTGCGGTAGCGTTCTCAACTAAAAATTTTAGCTTTGTCACAAAGTCGTCTTGATCTTGAGGACGATATAAAAGACCATTACGCCCATGCTCAATATGGTCAGCAACACCCCCAGCCCTTGGTGCAATGACAGGGATTCCTGCAGCCCCTGCTTCTAACACCGTCAGCCCCGTCGTTTCTTTCTCAGAAGCAGTCACGTGGATATCACTATTGACAAATAAAGCAGGCATCTTATCGACGGGAACGCGCCCTAAGCAGTAAACATGGGGAAGAGCTGCCCTTAACTCCTGCTCAATAGAGTTTCGGAGCGGACCATCCCCCACAATGATCACTGAAACCTGATCGGGGTTAGTGATCTGTGCCCATTGCTCTAAGGCTCGAACCGTAAAGGCCCAGCCCTTATCAGGGGTTAGACGACCGACAAAGATCAGTTTTGTGGTGCCCTCAATGCCTTCAAGACCAAAGGTTGCTTCAAAAAAGTTAGGGGTGCGCTGGGCCGATCTATAACTTGAGGTATCTAGCCCCAAAAAACAGTCTTGAACAGTATTTTTGATGCCCATCCGCCTGACCTTCTGAGCAGTGGTCGGACTCGCAATCAAGGTGACATCATAGGCTCGGTAAATCCAGCCAAACAGTCCTTTCAATAAAAACTGAAGGCCAGAAACCACAGGCTTCGGCCAGTTTACATAGTCACTGAGATAGTCAATGTAATGGGTATGAAAAAAGCCCACGCAGGGAATATTCTGCTTACGGGCGTATGCAATTCCGGGTCGCTTCAAAAAGCAGAACGCCAATCTTTCAGGTTCGTCTACGTGGACAATATCAGGTTGAAAAGACTGCAGTTCACTCAGAACGGTTCGATAGGCGCGGGGCTTTACATCTCGCTCAAAATCTAAACCCAATGCTGGACTGCTTTCGAGGGGAACAACCCTGACATTGGGGAATAGCTGCCCTATATAAGTCCGCCAATCAGGATAGAGATGCTGCAACTCAGAATAATCGGGGCAAAGCAGGCGTACAGTATGCCCAGAATGACTCAGTTGCTTAACTCGATGAAAGACCGCAACAGAGATGCCATCAACAACCGGCAGGAATCCAGAGCTGATCATGGCAATTTTCATGTCAGATGCTCAATCTCCTTCAATATAGAGCTTTCAGTATAGGGTTCGTCTGGCATTTTAGTTTTCGATGTTTGTCCTTCGCCCTTTCATGCCTTTATAGCCTGTGTTGTAGTAATAGAAATCGGACTTTTTGAGAGAGCCATCACGGGCGAACAAGCTATAGTTGACCACAGAACCACCAGAAAAGCTAATTCGATTTCCTGAAAATATTGTTGTAAAGAGCGAACTACGCGTACGATTACTGCCTCCGGCAACATCAATATTGAGATGCAAAACGTAGGAACCGCTCTGGTCTAAGATTTTCTCAAGCTGGTTGGCTTGAATAATCGAGAGGAGTGGGGGATTGCCGTAGGGGTCTGATTTACCGTCAGTAAAGAGTAAAGATTCAAGGAAGATATCAACGTCTCCATTGAGTTCTTCTAGAGACAGCCCGCCGGGGATTCTTGATGCCTTTGATCTGAGGCGGAGTAAGGTCGAGAACTCATTGCCGACAAGATTTTCGAGACTAGAGTCTTCGGTTCTCGTTAGACTCAGAGCGTAAAAGCCAGGGTTATAAACCTTGACGGAGTCGTCATTTTTTTGAAAACGAGAGGCAAGGGCCGATACCAGTGAATTTGGATTGAGTTTAAAGTCTGGTTCAAAGGCAATTTTGTCCCGACTGCGAAACAGGGCTACGAATTCTAGGACCGACCGGGTAAAGGTTGTCGGCAATCCTAACGGCGTAAAGTCGGCAATCCCCCTTGTGCTATGTCTGCTGGAAGGAGGTGGGTCCGGCAGAATATCGAGTTCGGCGTACCGTCCTTGAAATTCTGCGATTTTTACTTTGAGGAGCCGATAGGCAGTAATGGCCGAGAAAACTTCAGGATCATAAATGACGAGTGCCTTCATATCGCTGATGCCGTTGATATCTTTATAGATTGCTCCGGCAATGTTATTCATCGCTTCGTAAACGAGAATTCGAGACTCTACGGTTTGGAAGGAGCCTTGCTCGGTTCGGGTTTCGCTAGCGTCAAGGGGGCGGGTAGCTTCGGTGACGGGGGTGATGGCCGTTCCCTTTAACTGGGTCAGTTCACGCTGCTGTTCTAGCAATTCTTTCTCTGCTTCGATGATCTGTCGTTGCTCACGGAGTTGCTGAAGCCTCCGTTCTGACTCTGAAACCAAAGGTGGAATGCCAATGTCTTGAGAG
>JBHJNL010000083.1:0-3014 GCA_050330855.1 Thermosynechococcaceae cyanobacterium
CTTTATTAATGAGAGAGTGAATGAGAAAGTTGCCCCTTAAATAGGGAGTTCTAATAATAAGGACAATTACCTCTGGGGGACACTATCATTAATGCAGTCACAACAATCTTTCGTGCAGGGCCAGTCTGTGGTCGATTCACCACAACATCATCAAGGTCCGAGACAGTATCTTTCTGGGTTTGTTCGTCGTTTGTCTCCTCCAGCCAAGTTAGAGCTTCAGTCCCGTCAGCCGACTCTCTTTCGGAGTGATTTTGTCGGCTGCATGGATCTACACGCCGACCCTCAAACGGTCGCTCAGTACCTCGATCGCCATCCTGATTGGTTTGTGCGTTGCGCGGCTCCCATCCAGGCGATTCCTGAGGGAGAAAATGGCTATATTCTATCGCTGGGCCGTTACGGTTCTTTTGGGTTTGATGTGGAACCTAAAATTGGCCTGAATTTGCTGCCCCAAGATCGGGGCGTCTACCGCATCGAAACGATTACGCTGCTGGACGAAGCAGAGCAAACCTATTTAGTTGATTTCCAGGCGGCGCTTCAGCTTATTGATACCCCCGAAGCTGTGTCTGAGGCTCAGCAGGCGACCTTGACGAAGGTGGAGTGGGTGCTGGACTTGGGGGTGACGCTGTTTTTCCCTAGGTTTATTCATCGATTACCGGCTCAATTGATTCAAAGTACGGGCGATCGCCTACTCAACAGAGTCGTTAAAACCATCTCAACATCTTTGACCGCAAAGGTACAGGACGATTTTCATCGGTCTATGGGAATTACGCCTGCGAAATAACTGACGATCATAAAACAACACCTTGAGACTTGTCGGAGCTGCTGTATCGCTGCGATCTTGACAGATGAAGACGGGGCCGAAACGATGGGGGTGGCACTGCCATAATGCTGTTCTTCTATCGTATCTACGATGATCACTCAGCCTCCATCTTTATCCACACGGCTATGGGAACTCGCGCTCGTCTTCTTGAAGCTGGGGACCATTGGATTTGGTGGTCCCCAGGCCCATATTGCGATGGCGAATGATGAGGCGGTGTCAAAACGACAGTGGTTGACGGCGGAGCAGTTCACCGAAGGTCTGGCGGTTTGTGAGATTCTGCCCGGTCCAGCCTCGACTCAGATGGGAATTTATATTGGCTATGTGAGAGCGGGACAGATCGGCGCTCTGGTGGCCGGTCTGTGCTTTATTGCCCCTGCTTTTTTGATTGTGGTGGCGTTGTCTTGGGGCTATTTTCGGTTTCAGGGGGTGCCGCAGCTTGATGATTTATTCCTGGGGGTTTCGCCCGTTGTGACGGCGATTATTCTGGCTTTTTGCTGGAAGCTGAGCAAGAAGACGATTCAGGATGGCTGGCGAGGGGGAATTGCGATCGCAACCTTCATTCTCACCACCTTCACCCCCCTCAACGTTCTGCTGCAGTTGATCGGCGCAGGCTTACTGGGGTTATGGCTCTTCCACCCTCGTGGACGATCTCGGCTCAGTCTCTTTCTGCCGCCGCTGTGGCTAGCGAATCTACCAGCGGAGCCGTTAACTCTCTCAAGCTTTTGGGGTCTAGAGCGGATTGGCGAATTTGGGTGGCCCCTCACCTCTTTTTTTGTGCGGGTGGGGAGCTTCATTTTTGGCGGCGGTTTGGTGATTATTCCCCTGCTGGAGTTTGAAGTGGTGGAGCGCCTGCAGTGGCTGACCCGGACTGAATTTATAAACGGCGTCGCCATCGGTCAGCTTTCGCCCGGTCCAGTGGTTCTGACGGCGGCGTTTGTGGGCTATAAGGTGGCCGGAGTTTTGGGCGCTCTGGTGGCCTCCGTTGCGATTTTTACCCCTTCTTTTGCGTTTATTATGCTGGCGGCTCCGGTGCTGCTGCGGGTGCGGCAAAATGCTTGGGTGCAGGCGTTTTTGAAGGGGGTGATGCCTGCGGTTTTGGGTGCGATCGCTGCTGCCACGATTCCTCTAGCCCAAACCACGCTGGCTCAAGAGAGTTTCATAAACTCAATAGCCGCTGCTGTCATTGGCCTGTTGGCCCTTGTAGCCTTACTTCGATTGAAGATCCCCAGCTGGCAGCTTATCTTTGCAGGAGCTGCCGTGGGCCTTCTGCTGGGAGTAATGCCGATTCGGTAAAAACTTGGGCTATTTGAAATTTATAGGTTCTCAAGGATAAAATAGGCTAGATACAATTAACTCGGGCCATCTGCCATTCAATGTCGTTATGACGCTCTCACAAGCGGTTCTGGAGAAAATTCAGGCACTTCCCGTCGATAAACAGCAGCAAGTGCTGGATTTCATTGAGCATTTACAACAGCCGTCAGACCAAAAGCCTCAGAAAAGCTTGAAAGGGCTGTGGGCTGATCTAGATATCCAAATCTCAGAAGAAGAGCTTAATGAAGTCCGTCAGGGAGCGTGGCGCGATTTCCCAAGACGGCTCTCTCTGTGAGCGCTATCGTTGTTGATACTCATATTATTGTTTGGTACTTTCTCAACTCTAAGCAGTTATCTCTACAAGCATCAGAGGCGATAGATTTAGCTCAAACAGTGTATGTGCCTTCCATCTCTTTGGTGGAACTTATCTATCTGGTTGAAAAAGGTAAACTTCCACAGATCGCACTGGACAGACTCATTCAAGCTTTAGATCAAGCAGAAACGCATTGGGCTGTAGTGCCACTTGATACCAATGTTGCCCAAACGATTGCTCGAATCCCTCGTGGAACTATCCCAGACATGCCAGATCGTATCATTGCAGCCACGGCTCTCTACCTCAAGGTGCCTTTAGTGACCTGCGATCGCAAAATTCTTGCCGCTGATATCCCCACAATCTGGTAACTCGGCCAATATCTAGAATCAGATCGCGCTATGATGCAGCTAAATTTCTTGCGTGAGCGGTCAGGGGTTAAGCAGTGGTCAAAATTATCAGTCGCAGATCGCTCGGAATACAGCCGGTCTATGACCTTGGGCTAGCGCAGGATCACAACTTTTTGATTGCAAACGGCTTGGTGGCCTCCAACTGCTTCAACAAGTCCCACTC
>JBHJNL010000084.1:0-49450 GCA_050330855.1 Thermosynechococcaceae cyanobacterium
ACAGAGCTAACCTAGGTTTCGAAGTGATGCACGAGCGTAATGCTCATAACTTCCCTCTGGACCTTGCTTCCATGGAATCGACGACTGTTGCTCTGACGGCTCCTGTCATCAACGGCTAATCACACCCTTCTAGTAGACCTAACCTGAGTTAGCTCGATAAATTAGATAGTGATTGAAAAAAGCGCCTCTCCAAACGGAGAGGCGCTTTTTTGTTGTAGCTTTATAGGGAAACGATAAGTACCTTTCAAGCCTCTAGCCAAGCGCTGTAACTTGCTCGTAGAGTAATGGGGGTGTCTACGAATTAAGCAGTTAGGTCACCCGAAGCTGAACCACAGCATGCCTGTTGTAAGCGTCACCATCTATCAAGATCAGCTTGATCAGTGGTGATTGGTTCCATCATGAGAATTGCTGACCCTGCACACGTCAGCAAGACAAAAAATCAATAATGATAGTGACAAGCAATAATCGCAAGATAATCATCATCAACGGCATAGACCAGACGGTTTGTATCATCAATGCGTCGTGACCAAAACCCCGACAGATTTTCTCTCAGCGGTTCAGGTTTACCTAGTCCATCAAAGGGACGACTTTTAGCCGCCTGCATCAGCTTATTAATGCGCTTCAGCGTCTTTTTATCCTGACTTTGCCAGTAGAGATAGTCTTTCCAGGCTGCATCCGTCCAGGCCAGCTTTCGACTACTCATCGAGCAAATGATGCTCAGCGATCTGTCCCTCTCGATATTGACCGATAGAACACTCTAGATGGGCGGCATTCGCCGGAGATCGCAACAAATAGACCGTCTCCTGCAAACTGTTGAAATAGTCCAAAGACATGAGTACAGCATCATCAGCATCACGACGGGTAATGATGGTGTAGTCAGCATCATCAATGACGCGATCAAAGACAGTTTTTAGCTGACGTCTTGCTTCACTGAACGTGATAATTTTCATGCGAGATACTTGTACTTTTAATTGTACAAGTATAGCCTGTTCCAAGTCTTAAGGTGTGTGCAGCGTTCAAGCCCTAGGCTCAGAACCTGGAGTGCGCTTGCCAGTGGGCGGGGGCTTGGAAATAACTGATGCCTGGGTAACTTCTGCCAAAAGATTGGTGGTTAAGGCATGGACCTGTGCCACGTCGTAGTTTGGCTGTCCTCCATTTCTGGGCACCGTAGAAGGCGTAGATGAGCGCCCCATCAGTAGATAGGCATTCATGGTGCCCCAGCCCTTCAACTGGACGGGGCCACGGGTGGTGAAATGATACTTGCCCTGTACGCGGGTATAGGTGGATTCGGTGACGTGAATCTGGTTGATAATGCCGTGGGATTCCATGCGGCTAGCAATATTGACGGCATCCCCCCACAGGTCATAGCTGAATTTATGGAGGCCAATCACCCCCGCGACTACAGGGCCGGTATTGACGCCGATGCGAAGCTCAAAGGGGCGACCATCAGGACGCCGAAATTTGCGAATCACTTCCTGCATTTCTAAGGCCATTTCTAGAACGGTCTCGACATGATCGCCTCGGTTGATGGTGACGCCCCCCGCCACCATATAGGCATCGCCAATGGTTTTAATTTTTTCTAAGCCGTACTGCTCTGTGAGAAAGTCAAAGGCAGAAAAGATTGCGTTGAGCTGCTTCACAAGCTGCCCCGGCGTGACTTGGGTGGATAGGCTCGTGAAGTCTACGATGTCAGCAAAGAGAATGGTGGCTTCTTGGCAGCGAGATGCGATCGCACCTGGATCTTCTTTAAGCTTGTTGGCAATGGCTGCAGGCAAAATATTGAGCAGCAGGCGTTCTGACTTTTCCTTTTCAGTGCGGAGAGCGAGTTCGGCCTGTTTGCGATCGCGAATCTCTAACCTCACCCGATGGAACATCTGATGAAAGGCAACGGCTACATCCCCTAGCTCATCGGACCGATGTAAAGACTGGTTCGTAAATTGAGGTGCTTGGTCATCGCCGATGCCCTCACCCGCCAACATCAAATCTTTACGCAGTTCTAGAATTGGCGTGATCAGCAACCGCTCCAAGATCCAAATCATCAGCAGCGTCACGCAGGCTGAGAGCAAAATCACCACTGCTACTGTGCGGGCGGTGAAGAGCAGCAGCGCCTGTTGTATCTGGGATGCATCATGACGGATTACTAGGACGTACTGATCCTGAAACATCCGCTGCGGCCAACCAATGTCATAGCGATCGCCGGTTCGGAGGCGAATGACCTGATCGCCCAAGACCTCCGCCACCGGAATAGTGGGAGCGTCGCCAAAGGTATCTAGCGTTTTCCCGTCAGGGCTAAATAGTGTCCCTCCCACGATTACTGAATCCGGCTTCAGTCGCTCCTGCGCTCGGTCGAGTAGCGCAGATGAAGCCACATCGGTCATCACATCCACCTTGACCGTCGTTAACACCTCTGCCGATAGAGTCTCTAGCTGTAGCAATAGCTCTTGCTCGCGTTGGGCATAGGCCGGGATAAACAGAACCCCTTCAATGGCAACAATACAGAAAAAGACCGAGGAGACAATGCGACGGGAGAGGCGAGACTTGAGCAGGCCAAGGGAGAATTTCATAGGGGTACCGATCCGGCTCGGAACATAATATTAACGGTCACAATCGTATTTTTGAGAGGGGGAAGCTGTGACCATTGCCGCAGGTAGTCCTGCTGGCGGAGCTGAGGTTAACAAACGAGTGGGCAAGCCTCGAACCGCCCGCTCAAAGGTGGCGACATCATCTAGACCTCTAGCCAATATTAAAGCGCCCTGCACGAGCATGACAGCCTCTTCAGCCCGTTGATGAGCAATCGTGGCTGCCACGCCTGATTCAGTAACGATTGCCGCCAAAGCAGAAATCCATGCAGATAGGGCTTGATGAATGTGATCGTGAAATAAATCATTCGCTTCACCGAGCGAAAAAATAGAGAGCAGGCAACTATCACGACCAGAGCGATAAAACGTTTGCAAATTCTCCGTCATCGCTTCTAAGCGCTCTATTGGCTGACCAGAGTCACAAAGCGGGTCTAAAATGGTCACCTTAAACCATTGGTTGACATAGGCTAAGACCGCCGCTGCCATCTCTTGCTTCCCCTTGGGAAAGTGATGGTACAGACTCGCCCGACCTAAACCGGTCGCCTCTGAAATACGAGCGAGGGTCGCACCCTCATAGCCATAGCGGCGAAAAACTGGAACAAGCCGACCGACCGCCTCTGCCCTATCCATACTGGTTCACGCTCAACATACAGATGCTTGACATCTTACCGAACGATCAGTACATTTAAGGATGTACCGAACATTCGGTTTAAGTCTTAAATCGTCGAGGAGAAAATACGATGCCAATAGCTCCGGTGACCCAGGGTGTCCATCATGTGGGTTTAACGGTGCCGAATCTAGATCAAGCCCGTCAGTTTTTTTGTCGATATTCTTGGGTTTGAGCAAGTGGGGGAGGTTCCTGATTATCCGGCCGTCTTCGTCTCTGATGGCACAACGATGTTGACGCTATGGCAGGCTGTCAATCCTGAGGCGGCAGTTCCCTTTGACCGCAAAAATGTGATTGGCCTGCATCACTTTGCTTTGAGGGTTGCCAGTGCAGAGATGCTGGAGCAGATCTATCAAACCTTGTGCCAGACTGAAGGGGTTGACATTGAGTTTGCCCCTGAGCCTTTAGGGAGTGGCTCTATCCGACACATGATGTCTATATTCCAGGCGGTATTCGGATGGAGCTGATTGCGCTTTGAGCCTCCGTGCCGACGCCCCTTTAGATTAAAAGTGCCATGGCAGAATCAGGATGGAACCGGCAGGAGTCACCCTTTCATCTGGGGGAGCAAGGCATTCAGACGCGTTTAGGTATTCGCGACAAAATGGAGCGCATTGGCCGCAGGGTTATTCGCGACTACATGCCCGATCAGCATCGCCAGTTCTACCAGGCATTGTCTTTTTTGCTGCTGGGAACGACGGATGAGCAGGGACGACCTTGGGCTTCCATTGTGGTGGATCGCCCTGGATTTATTACTTCACCTGATCCTCGGCGGCTAAATCTACTGACCCAGCCTTTATATGGCTCTCCGCTACAGGATACGCTGGAGGTCGGTGCTGAGGTGGGAGTCCTTGGTATTTTGCTAGTGTCTCGACGCCGTAACCGCTTGACGGGTAGGTTCGCAGACATTCGACCCGATGGATTTGCGATCGCAATTGATCAATCTTTTGGGAACTGCCCTCAGTATATCCAGACTCGTTCTGTGGAATTAGTGCCTGATCACCTCGATCTAACGCAGGAGCGCCTGGTTTATCGGAGCGATCGGTTTGATGAACCGGCCCAAGCCTTGATTACCAATGCAGACACGTTTTTTATTGCTACGTCCTACTGTGAAGATCCAGCCGCAGCATCCCAGGGGGCCGATGTTTCCCATCGTGGCGGCAAGCCAGGGTTTGTCAAACTAGAGGATCATACTTCGTTTATCTTTCCTGATTTCTCTGGCAACTTGATTTTCAATACCATTGGCAACCTGTCTTTAAACCCAAAATCAGGCTATCTGTTTATTGATTTTGAGCAAGGCGATTTACTGTACATGACCGGCACCTCCGACATTATTTGGGATGGCGCGATCGTCGATAATTTTGCAGGGGCAGAACGGATGATCCGATTTCGGGCTGAATCAGTGATTCGAGTCGAAAAGAGTTTGCCCCTGCGCTTTACGTTTGGGGCGTATTCACCAACACTCGAAGGCACTGGGAGTTGGACATAACCGGTCCATTCTCTAAGCTAACGTGACCTGCTTCAGGTCAGGGCTTGCCTGCAGCGCTCGATTTAAGATCGAGACTGGCTCCTGATTAAGGGGCCAAGCAAAGGCATGGCGGAATGCATTCTCTTGGCAAACTTTTAGTTGAGAAAAGTCAATGATGTCGTGGGTGAGCAGGTCCTCATACTCAAAGGGCAGTCGCACGTTATGCAATCCCGCATTGTCGGTACAGATCGCAATGTCTACCCCGGCGTCAAAACAGCGATCGAATACCAGCTTTAACTGCTGAATATCCTGTAGCGTTCCAGTTTTGAAATAGGTTGTCGGGCAAATTTCTAGGCACTGCTTGCGCTCTGCAACCAAGGGCAGCAGTTCTGGGTGCAGCAACGGAATCTGAATGCCGTGACCAATTCGCATCAGATAGGGTAATAGCTCTGGGTGACAGCCCTTCGTTGTCTCATAGACGTGACCCGTGGTGTTGATGCCCAAAGACCGAGCATAGGCATAGAGTTCAACGAATTCATCTATGCGATCGCCATACAAACCATCATCCCCGGCAATATCAATGCCGCAGATATAATGGGGCATCTGAGCGGCTAACTCAACAATGGCCCGATTGATGGCATAGGGCAGTCGAGAATGCATACACAGAATTTGGCTGGTAATAATGGGGTACTCATTGAGCCGACTAGCCTGCCCCACCGTCTCGACAATCTGGGCCATGCCGTCAATACGCTGAGCTTGAGTCAGGCTGTCAGAGGTCCGGTAATAGGGCGTGTAGCGTAATTCTAGATAGGCTAAGTTCTCAAAAACATAGGCTCCGCGCATGAGCCGGTAAATAAAGTAAGGCAGCGTCTCATTATTTTGAACGCTCTCTACCAACGTATGCAGCTCTAAATACTCTGCCAAAGAGTTACGAGGACGGCTATAGAAATCTTCAAAGGCGGCATAATCGACAAATTGTTGAGCCAAATCAGAACGGTTGCGCTCAAAGAATCGCCACAGAACACGAGGTACAACGGAGCCACCTAGATGGCGATGAAGTTCAGCATAGAGCGCCATCAAATCCCCCAATTATTCTGATGTAAGCAGCTATTCTCTCAATATAAACAAAAATTAATAATTTGGCCGCAGGTTGTGGGCGCGAATCGTTTCTATACCCGACCAATACCAATCCATCTGGCTCAGGAGGGCATAAATAATGAACTTCAAGTTATCTTCGTTGACGTCAAAAATAGGCTCAAATCCAGTTGTTCGCAGCTTTTGCGGATCGCCCCAGGTGTGAACCACGTAGTTTTTGATTGTTTCAGGAACCTGAGATGCTTGAACAATGGGCTGTAGTGAGGCGGGGAGCAGCGATGCCACCTGCTCAATCATCGCCTCCACAGAGGTGGGCTGTCCTTGGCCAATATTGTAGATTAGCTTAGAAATATCCTCTAGAGTGGGCTGTGGCTTAGGCAAGGTGAGCAAGTGCAGAATCGCTCGACATACTTCAGAAGCAAAGATGGCATCTCTCGTCTGGGTTCCTGGCTGAAAGTGACCAGTTTGGCCCCAGACGTCAAAGGTTTTTTGCTCTAGGGCGTGCCACACCAGTTGTGTGTAAAGGTTGCCCACCTGACCTTTGTGTTTTTCGGTGACGCCATACACTGAGAAAAATCGACAGATCTGCACCGTCAAATCGTTGCAGAGGGTCTGCTGAATTGCCATGTTCTCCATGAGCAGCTTCGCCAATTCATAGAGCGAACCGGGCCAGACGGGCTGAGTCTCTATCGAGGGGCGTGTCTTACACAGACTGCTGGTAGAGGCAAAAATGAGCCGAATGTTAGCTCGGACACACCATTCTAGAACGGCTGTCCAGGTTTCGACTTCGTCTGTGACGTCTTCTAAGCTCTGAAAGTGAGGCGCACTGGAGCGTCCACCGACAAAGATGACGATGTCAGGGCTGCAGCGCGGGTCTTGGGCGTATTGGAGATGCGATCGCACATCCACTTTCTGCCTCAGAGGCTCTGGCAGGTTCTGTCGCTGGCCTAAGCTGAGATTATCGTTGATATATAACCGCTCAATCGGAAAGCCAAATTCATAGAGCTTCGTGATCAAATGCGAGCCGACCTGCCCACAGCCTCCCATGACGCAAATGGATTGATGTCGTAAAGGCTTGGTGTTTTCAATCAGCGGGTCTTGAGTGGCCTTTGTAAAATACCAGTGTCGAAGATCGTCACCGCTGTAGGGCAGAGTAGCCAATAAATCGTGCATTACTACTTCCAGTTTTCCCGCCGGAGCAGGGGGTTAACGTACTCATTGAGGCCTTCGCCGATAAAAGATAGCCCCACCACCATCAGCGTCATCGCAAACCCAGGGAAAAACGTCGTCCACCAAATCCCTGTGGATAATCCATCTAGAGCTGACCGCAGGTCATGGCCCCATTCCGCCGTCTCTTCTGGCAATCCCAAACCAAGGAACCCCAGCCCTGCCAAGGTCAAAATGGCATCGGCAGCATTGAGGGTAAACAGGACTGGCACACTCTGAATCACATTTAAAAACAGATATCGAGACAGCACCTGCCATGTGGAAGCTCCCAACGCCTGGGCGGCCTCAATAAATAGCTCTGTTTTGATGCTAACCGTGTGATTGCGAACCACCCGATAGTATTGCGGGATATAGGCAATGCTCAGAGCGAGGGCCGCATTGAGGATGCCTCGACCCACCACAAAGGCCACCGTCACCGAGAGCAGTAATCCGGGCAGCGTGTAAATCGTATCCATCAAAAATAAAAGGATGCGATCGAGCCAGCCCCCCAGGTACCCGCTCAGCAGCCCCAAGGGAACCCCGATGCAGAGGCTAATTAGGGTTGCGACCACCACCACCTTGAGAGCCGCCTGAGACCCAAAAACAGTGCGCGAAAAAACGTCATACCCTTGACGACTAGTCCCAAACCAATGCTCGGCAGAGGGGGCTTCATGGGGTGTATTACTCAGAAAATCGGTGGAGCTTTGCAACCAACCCCAGCTCTGTAGGGTAGGGGCAAGAACAGCGGCAAGGACGTAAAACAAGGTAATTACGAGTCCCAGAATCATCAGCCGTAGCGATAGGCTAGGGTTCCGCAAAAATCTAAATATTTGTCGCGGAGGCTTCTTCGCTGCGGTCATAGGGTATATTGGGGAAAATTTATAAAACTATACGATCCAAATTAGAGATCCTAGTCTATAATCTGAGACCAAAACTGGTGTGGTGACTCAATTGAAACATAATAATATGCCGACTCTGTCAAAGAACGTATCCAGTCAATCTTCAGAGGAGCCTGGGGCCACGGCTCAAGATGAACAGCCGATGCTTCGGATCTGGGGCGGCCATCGCTTGCAAGGCCGTGTTCAGGTCAGTGGGGCCAAAAACTCAGCTCTCGTATTGATGACCGGAGCGCTGTTGGCCTCTGAACCCTGCCGATTGACCAATGTTCCAGCACTCGCTGATATTTCTCGGATGGGAGAAATACTAACGGCACTGGGCGTGGGCATTACCCAAGGGACACACACGTTAGAAATTGATCCGAGCCACATCAGTAAAACAAGCGCTCCCTACGAACTGGTCAGTCAACTGCGGGCCAGTTTTTTTGCGATTGGGCCTTTGCTCGCTCGCATGGGCGAAGCCAAGGTTCCGCTACCAGGCGGCTGTGCCATTGGGGCACGTCCCGTTGAAATTCATGTTGAAGGTCTCAAGCAGATGGGCGCTGAGGTCTACATTGACCACGGCACGGTCCATGCCTATGCAAAGAAGCTGAAAGGCGCTCGGATCTATATGGACTACCCCAGTGTGGGAGCCACCGAGACCCTAATGATGGCTGCAACGCTCGCTGAGGGTGAAACGGTCTTAGAAAATGCGGCTCAAGAGCCAGAAGTGGTTGATCTCGCGAACTTCTGCCGGTCGATGGGCGCTCGGATCAAGGGTGCTGGCACTAATACGATTGTGATTGAAGGGGTGGAGAAGCTGCACGGCACGGACTATCACATTGTTCCGGATCGGATTGAAGCGGCAACCTTCTTGACGGCAGCAGCGATTACACGTTCTGAAATTACGGTGGCCGACCTCGTGCCTGCACATTTGACGGCTGCGATCGCAAAGCTAAAGGCCATCGGCTGCCAGCTCTTTACAGATGCCCCCGGTGAACTCCGCATCGTGCCAGGTGACGTTCTTAGAGGTGTTGATATTGAGACGCTTCCTTACCCTGGTTTCCCGACAGATATGCAGGCGCTTTTTGTGGCATTGCTGAGCCTCTGTGAAGGCAGCAGCGTGGTCACAGAGACCGTCTACGAAAATCGTCTGGGCCATGTGCCAGAACTGAAACGAATGGGTGCTGACATCAAGGTTAAAGGCAACAATGCCATGATTCAGGGCGTTCCGCTTCTATCGGGCGCACCCATTACGGGGACTGATCTACGAGCCTCTGCTGCGATGGTCATTGCGGGTCTAGCGGCTCAGGGTGAAACAACAGTGAAAGGGCTTCACCACCTGGATCGCGGCTATGACAATATTGAAGAAAAGCTCACTAACTTGGGCGCTCGCATTGAGCGAATTACTACCGTTGCCAAGGCATAATTGAGCATCAAAATAGAATAGAGTCTCTGCGGGCGGCTGATATCAGCCGCCCGCAGCTTGTTTAAGGCTATCGTGGCACAATGACAGCAGGATGCATCGCTAGGTTATTGTCATGTCTGTGAAGATCCCGCTTTTGGGTCTTAAAGCCAATCAGTTTCGCCACCCGGTAGACCAAGAGGCAACGGCGGCACTCCAGCAACTGCCAGGATTAGACTGGGCCATTCGGTCGCTATTGGGGAGTATGGCAGAGCAGGTCTTTTACCTGGACAATATTTCGTCCAGTGTTTTAGTCGGTGAGCAGCAGCTTCCCGACTTATTCCAGCTTTTGCAAGAGGCCTGCGAGATCTTAGATGTAGAGATGCCGCAGCTCTACGTCAAGCAAAATCCGGTCCCCAATGCCTATACCTTTGCAATGCGGGGACAGCAACCGTTCATCGTGATTCACACGTCGCTGATAGAGCTGCTTGAACCGGCAGAGATTCAGGCAGTGATTGCCCATGAGCTGGGGCATCTCAAGTGTGAACATGGCGTTTACCTCACAGCGGCTAACCTGGTGACGCTAGCGGTGGGACAGTCGCCTTTAGGGGCTCTGGTGGCCCAGAGCTTGCAAATGCAGATGATGGCCTGGCTGAGGTGTGCTGAGTTTACCTGCGATCGCGCGGGTCTTTTGGTCGCTCAAGATCCGAAAATTATGGCCTCTGTCTTAATGAAGCTGGCGGGCGGTTCCCCAACGCTGTCGAGACAGCTTAATGTAGATGCCTTTCTGGACCAAGCGAGAGCCTACGAAGCTATTGACGATGCATTGGGCATCCTGCTCAAATCGGTGCGAACCGCCGAATTAACCCATCCGGTGCCGGTACTGAGAGCGCGTGAAATTGATCGGTGGGCCAATGGAGCCACTTACCAAGATCTCTTGGAGCCACCCACTCAGCAGGGCCGGTGGCGTAATTGGTAGCTAGACTCTTAGAATTCTCTAGGAGCGCAGTTCAGCGGTCTGATACGATTAATGATTGATACGTAAAACAAATAAAGTAGTCTTAGGACTGCATTTTATAGACGCAATTAGGGCAATCTGGAGGGATCTCTGCGTGGATAATGTCATTGGATTAGAGATTATTGAAGTTGTTGAGAAAGCAGCGATCGCATCAGCTCGGTGGATGGGCAAGGGCGAAAAAGACACAGCGGACGAAGTCGCGGTAGAGGCGATGCGAGAGCGCATGAACGAGATCCACATGCGGGGCCGCATCGTGATTGGAGAAGGCGAGCGAGATGACGCGCCTATGCTCTACATCGGCGAAGAACTCGGCATTTGTACTCAAGAAAACGCCGCCGATTTTTGCAACCCTGATGAGCTGATTGAGATTGATATTGCTGTCGATCCCTGTGAAGGAACCAACTTAGTGGCCTATGGTCAAAATGGTTCAATGGCGGTACTCGCCATCTCAGAAAAAGGTGGCCTGTTTGCAGCTCCTGACTTCTACATGAAGAAGCTGGCCGCACCCCCTGCCGCCAAAGGCAAAGTAGATATTAATAAGTCTGCCACTGAGAACCTAAAAATTCTGTCAGAGTGCCTCGATCGCTCCATTGACGAGCTAGTGGTTGTGGTCATGAAGCGAGAGCGTCATAACGACCTGATTAAAGAGATTCGAGAAGCCGGAGCTAGAGTCGCGCTGATTAGTGATGGAGATGTCTCTGCCGCAATCTCCTGTGCTTTTTCAGGGACTAATATCCATGCGCTAATGGGCATCGGTGCTGCACCCGAAGGTGTGATTTCTGCCGCCGCAATGCGAGCTTTGGGGGGCCACTTCCAAGGACAGCTTATTTACGACCCTGAAGTTGTGAAGACTGGACTCATCGGAGAAAGCCGAGACAGCAACCTTGAGCGCCTCAAGAGCATGGGCATTACAGATCCTGACCGGGTCTATGAAGCCAGTGAACTCGCTTCCGGTGAAACGGTTCTATTCGCCGCCTGCGGTATTACTCCCGGAACCCTCATGAAAGGGGTTCGCTTCTTTGGTGGGGGCGCACGGACTCAGTCCTTGGTCATCTCTACCCAATCCAAGACCGTCAGGTTTGTGGATACCATCCATATGTTTGAGAAGCCCAGTCGCCCCAAAGCACTTCAGCTTCACTAAAGAGCTTCATCGGTTATGTGGTTGCGACTACCTAGGAAGAAAACATGAATATTGCAGTTGTGGGCCTGAGCCATAAAACAGCCCCCGTTGATGTGCGAGAAAAGCTGAGTGTCCCCGATGACGCGAAAGAGCGTGCCATCGCTCAGATACGCAGCTACCCGCATATTGAAGAGGTCGCCCTGCTCAGCACCTGCAACCGCCTAGAAGTTTATGTTGTCGCCCAAGAAACTGATCAAGGCATTCGAGAGCTAACGCAGTTTTTGTCTGAATGGAGCCAGCTCCCTTTGGCAGAACTGCGTCCCCACCTCTTTATTTTGCTCCATCAAGATGCGGTCATGCATCTGATGCGCGTTGCGGCTGGCCTAGACAGCTTAGTGCTGGGTGAAGGGCAAATTTTGTCCCAGGTTAAGCAAACCCACCAAATCGGTCAGCAATACAACGGCACCGGCACTATTCTTAATCGGCTTTTCAAGCAGGCGATTTCTGCTGGCAAGCGGGTCCGGACTGAAACCAGCATTGGCACCGGGGCCGTCTCGATTAGTTCTGCTGCTGTTGAGCTAGCTCAGGTCAAAGCTGAAAACCTCAAAGAGTGCAGGGTTGCCATCATTGGCGCAGGTAAGATGTCGCGGCTTTTGGTGAAGCATTTGCTCAGTAAAGGGGCACACCAGATTTCTATTGTGAATCGTTCTCTTAAGGGCGCTGAAGCGCTTTCAGCACAGTTTAAAGAGGCTAACCTGCAGCTTCACGAACTGGGTGATATGGAACTTGTACTGGCTCAGTCTGATTTAGTTTTTACCAGTACTGCGGCCACCCAGCCGCTCTTAAATCGTCAGATTCTCGAACCCATCGTGGCCTCTCTTGACTCTTTGATGATTGTGGATATTTCAGTGCCCCGAAATGTCCATTCTGATGTGAGTGAACTCTCGCAAGTGAGCGCATTTAACGTAGACGACCTCAAGGCAGTAGTTGCCCAAAATCAAGAAAGTCGTCGTCAGATGGCAATGGAAGCTGAAACTCTTCTAGAGGAAGAACTATCTGCCTTTGATACGTGGTGGCGTTCTTTAGAAACCGTTCCCACCATCAGCAGTCTACGAGCAAAGGTAGAGAACATCCGCGAGCAGGAGCTAGAAAAAGCGCTGTCTCGCCTCGGTTCAGAGTTCGCTGAAAAGCATCAAGAGGTGATTGAGGCGTTAACTCGCGGAATCGTTAATAAGATTTTGCATGACCCGATGGTGCAGCTCCGTGCCCAGCAAGATATTGAAGTCAGACGGAAGGCAATGCAGTCTCTACATATGTTGTTCAATCTGCAGCAGCCCCCTGGACAAACGGTGAAGCGAAATACTTGAATCGTCGCAGCCCAGACTGGGAGCGAATCAAGATATTCATCGCGACCCGATGCTGATTGGTTTCCAACGGCTCTCCATCGTCAAAGCTTAAGTCGGTGGGCGGCATGGGTGGAGTCCAGCCGTCGGCTGTGGTCTGTTGCGGAACAGTATTAACCATGAACAAGTACTAAAAAAGTACAACCCATCAGGGTTTTATTGACTAAATTTTTTAGGACCGTTATACCCTGATGCCTGGGCCAGCTCTTGTAGAGATTGGCTACCGAACAGATACTTGCCTTTAACTTCCCAGGTTGGGAACCCTGCTTTTTCGCCGGTTTCTTTCTCGATCTTCGTGAATAACGCTTGGCAGTCTTGGGGCTTGGCTTCCTTGCCATCAGGAGCACATTCGACGTAGGGCATTTCACTCAGTGCTGCAACGCCAAACAGTTTTTTCTGGTCGTAGCAGTGAGGGCACCAGTAAGCTCCATACATTTTGGCACCCACAGATTTGAGGTGCTTTGCTAATTCAATTTCAGCCTCCCCTGATTGTTCGGTGATGCTAAAGGCCACGTCACCTTTCGCCGAGGTGAGATTGTAGGCATCTGCCACAGGCTGGCCGATGGGTGCATAAATAGCCAGTGTTGAAATGATAGTAATCAGGCCCACGATGAGGCCAGAAAATAGCAGTTGACCAATATCATTCCAAGCATGCCCCAAAATCGTGAACAAGAACATCAATGTGGCGAAGGTGGCTGAGGCAATGCAGTAGACACAGACGGCCTCTGGTCCTACAGGGATGACGAACTTGGTCACCATGATGTACATCAGATAGAAGCTGAACAGCATCATGGCGGTGGAGCCAAGAAACAGCAGCAGCCAACTCTTGTCTTCTAGGTCGGCGCGCAGTTGTTTCTTCTCGGAAGGATTGATGACGAGAGGGCCAAGGGCAAAAACAGCCATCGCAATGTAGGCAATCAAACCGAATAGCGCTAAGGGCTGTCCGAAAACAGTGGCATAGGGACTCGATAGAACTTGCTTACAGCCATCTGTAGGGCAAGCTGCCTCCGTCTCTGTGAGTCGAGTCACGACGAGGTAAGCCGTGTTGATGGCCCCAAGGGTTGCGATCGCACCTATGGCAGGCCGAGACCAGCGATGCAGCGCAGAGGTAGGCTTAGAACGGCGACGGCTCATAGGATTAAGTCTCAGCGTGGAACTTGTAAATCGAATCTATTTTAGATCATATCTACGAGCGGAGCCTGAAACTTGTGGCTTTCTCGGTTAACAATAGAAGCAGTCCCCATGATAGGAAACAGCCTAAGTCATGACCATTGAACAGTGGTTTAACATTGCAAATATTTTTGTCCTTCCCTTTTGGGCGTTGATGATTGTGCTGCCCAACTGGATTGTCACCAAACAAATTCTCAGCTCGTTTTTACCCTTTATTGCCCTAGCGCTTCTGTATGTGGGGCTTTTGGTCCTGTCTTTGACTCCAGAAGCGGCTCAGGCGATGTCGAATCCAGACTTGCCTGCTATCGCCGGTTTCTTCTCTGACCCCAGTGCCGCTGCCACCGGCTGGGTTCATTTTCTCGTCATGGACTTATTCGTCGGCCGCTGGATTTATTGGGAAGGCCAACGTCTGGGGGTATGGACCCTTCACTCTCTAGTGCTGTGCTTATTTGCGGGTCCCTTGGGGCTGTTGTCGCATATCGTGACGGCAGCGGTGCAGGAGCGCTTCTTCCCGGCCTCGGAATCCACTGAAGTCTCGTCGGCCTCTTAGTGATGGCTCTTCTACCGACCGGCTGCGTGATCCGAGCAGCAAAGCCAGGGGATGCCGCTGATATTTTTGGTTTGATTCAAGAGCTGGCCCACTTCGAGAAGTTAGAGCAGAGCGTCACAGGCAGTCCCGAACAATTGGCTGAGCACCTATTTAGAGAGCCGACCTACGCCGAAGCAGTTGTGGCAACTCTGGAGAATGAAATGGTCGGATTTGCCCTATTCTTTACGAACTATTCGACTTTTTTGACACGGCCCGGTCTCTACCTCGAAGATCTGTTTGTGCGCTCAGCGCATCGACGGCAGGGAATCGGCACTGCACTACTGCAGCAAGTTGCGAAGATCGCTCTAGAGAGACACTGCGGACGAATGGAGTGGAGTGTGCTGGATTGGAATGAAGGTGCGATCGCAACCTACGAAACCCTCGGAGCCACCGTGCTGCCAGACTGGCGCATCTGTCGCATCACCGGCGACAATCTGAATGTCCTTGCCCATCGCTCCTCTTAATTAGCCCCTTATTATTTTGCTTGTATCATGACTAACCCTGAACCACAGAACGGGCCAGCGCTACTACAGCAGTTGCTTCATAGGGAATCCCTCTCTCAAGCGCAAGCGGCTCACCTCATGGAGGGCTGGCTGCAAGAAGAGATTCCTCCCGTACTCTCCGGGGCAATTTTAGCGGCGATTCAGGCCAAGGGCGTCTCTGCCGAAGAGTTGTCAGGTATGGCGACCGTTTTACTGAAGCAATCCGTCACGGTGCCGCCAGCATCGGCATTCCCATCACCGCTGATTGATACCTGTGGCACCGGGGGCGATGGCGCTTCTACCTTTAATATCTCAACGGCTGTTGCCTTTGTCGCAGCGGCAGCAGGCATCCCGGTCGCCAAGCACGGTAATCGCTCTGCCTCTAGTCGGGTCGGCTCTGCCGATGTGTTGGAGTCCTTGGGGATTGAGCTTAACGCGGTCCCTGAACTGAGTCAGGCTGCGGTTCGCGAAGTGGGGATCACCTTTTTGTTCGCTCCTGGCTGGCACCCTGCCATGAAGGCCGTTGCTGCGTTCCGTAAAACGCTCAAGATCAGGACCATTTTCAATCTTTTAGGGCCGCTCGTGAATCCACTGCGACCCACGGGGCAGGTGATTGGTGTTTTTGATTCTGCACTCTTAGAAACGATGGCAACGGCCCTCAATCACCTAGAGGTTGAACGAGCTATTGTTCTGCATGGGCGGGAGAAGTTAGATGAAGCAGGATTAGGGGACTTAACCGATATGGCGGTCCTCAAAGATCAGATGGTTAGCTTAGAAAGCCTTGACCCGCAGGCGTTAGGCTTAGAAAAAGCGCCCTTAGCGGCCCTCAAGGGTGGAGATGTTGAAGAGAATGCCAATATCCTTAGAGCGGTGCTTCAAGGAAAAGGGACGCCTGCCCAAACCAATGTGGTGGCGCTTAACTCGGCTTTGGCATTATTTGTGGGAAATTCGGTTGAAAGCTACGAAGATGGCGTTACACAAGCTCAATCCATCCTGTCTAGTGGAGCTGCTTGGGACAAACTAGAAGCGTTAGTGGATTTTCTTAAGCGGAGTTAGCTTTCTACGATGCACCAAAGTAGGTAGGCTCGTTACCTGGCTTCCATTTGATATTGCAGCCGATGCTGGGCTTTTGGTCGCTTTCTACGGGCTGATTTGATAGCACGGCATTCAATGCCGCTCGTAAGTCTTGCCCCGTTACAGGGAGGCCATTGCTGGGACGGCTTTCGTCGAGCTGACCTCGGTAGACCAGGGTGCGATCGCTATCAAACAGAAAGAAATCAGGCGTACAGGCTGCTGTATAACGCTGCGCCACATCTTGAGTGGCGTCATAGCAAACCGGAAAACTGAAGTTTAAATCTTCGGCCATCTTCTTCAGATTTTCAGGAGAATCGTTAGGATAGTTCGCGACATCGTTGGAACTAATGGCAACAATCCCCAGCCCGTTTTCGCTGTAGTCTTGGCCGATTTGAGCCAGTTCTGTCTGTACATGCTTAACGAAGGGACAGTGTTGGCAGATAAACATGACTAAGAGGGCTTTGCTACTGCGAAAGGTTTCCAATGAGATCAGCTCACCACTGACCACATCTTGGAGCTGGAACCGAGGGGCCGCTGTGCCCAATTGCAGCATTGTTGACGCCGTTAAGACCATTGATAGACTTCCTAAGTAGCACTAATACTTCTATTTTGCGAGACAACCCTCAATCGGGTCAATGAGAGGCCCACGATCTGAAGACCACGGTTTCTGGACTCTAGCCGGTTCTCATCACCTCTGGGCACGGTTCTAGACTACAGAAAATTGCTAAAGTGTTAAAACGCTGCGTTGATCAGCGAGCCAACGTAATGGAGTGACCCCTTTAGCCCATGCAAGCCCCCTACTCTGGAGATGCATACTTCCGTTCTCCGCCGCCTGATCTTGAGTCCTTACTGCTCAAAGAGCGGATCGTTTACCTCGGTATGCCCCTATTTTCGTCTGATGAAATCAAACAGCAGGTCGGCTTTGATGTAACTCAGCTCATCATCGCGCAACTGCTATTTCTACAGTTTGACGATCCCGATAAACCCATCTTCTTTTACATCAACTCCACCGGAACCTCTTGGTATGGCGGCGATGCGATCGGCTTTGAAACCGAAGCCTTTGCCATCTGCGACACGATGGCCTACATCAAGCCGCCGGTTCACACCATCTGTATTGGTCAAGCGATGGGCACAGCGGCAATGATCCTAGCGGCAGGCGCTAAGGGGAACCGCGCTAGCCTACCCCATTCCACCATTGTGCTGAGCCAATCTAAGACCGGGGCGCAGGGACAGGCCACTGATATCCAAATTCGGGCCAAGGAAGTTCTAGATAACAAGCTGACGATGTTGAGAATCTTTTCTGAGGCTACTGGGCAAGACGCCGACAAGATTGCTAAAGATATGGACCGTATGTTCTATCTCACTCCAGAGGCCGCGAAAGACTATGGCATTATCGATCGCGTTTTAGAGTCATCGAAAGACCTGCCTAAAGCCTTGGCTTCTGTTTAAATTGGCCTCCGTTTAAGTTTTTTATCCATCCGTTCGCGAGTTTAGTTCCATGCCTATTGGTGTTCCAAGTGTTCCGTACCGTCTACCCGGTAGCCCCTACGAGCGGTGGATTGATATCTATACCCGCCTCAGTCAGGAGCGGATTATTTTCTTAGGTCAAGAAGTCAGCGACAGCCTCGCCAATCGGATTGTGGCGTTCTTGCTTTATCTCGACTCTGACGATCCCAGTAAGCCCATTTATCTCTATATCAATTCACCCGGTGGTTCAGTGACGGCAGGGCTTGCTATCTATGACACGATGCAGCATATCAAGTCAGATGTGATCACGATTTGTGTGGGCCTCGCCGCTTCAATGGGTTCCTTCTTGCTAACGGCAGGTGCCCCTGGCAAGCGATTGGCGCTCCCCAACTCGCGCATTATGATTCACCAGCCTTCGGGCGGTGCGCGAGGACAGGCCACTGATATTCAAATTGAAGCCAGAGAGATTGTGCGGGTGCGGAAGCAGTTAAACCTGATCTATTCAGAACGCACGGGACAGCCCCTAGAGAAAATCGAGAAAGATATGGATCGCGACTACTTCATGTCAGCCGCCGAGGCTAAGGAGTATGGTCTGATTGACAAGGTCATAGAAGGGGGCCAAACGCCCTAAAATAGGCCGATAACGGCACTAAAAACTCATTGAAATCCCCTAGATCTTGTGTTGATAGATTCTAGGGGATTTTTTAGGGAGGTTGAAATTTCTTTTATGCTGCAAACAAAACTTACTTTCTCGCGCTGCGACTGGGCATATTAAGGATAGGGCGGTTGAAGCGATCGCTATTTGCCCACATTACTGAACCCATGAGCACGTGTCTGCGACTGTTGAAACAACCTCAAAGCGAACAAGGCATCTGCTGGTCATTGATGAAGGCACCGGCCAACGCCTCATTGAGTTAAAGGCCTCCTCACATTTTGTGGGTAGAGACCCAACCAATGCAATTGTGCTGCAGGCAAAAGACGTCTCTCGACAGCACGCTATTTTTTTGCGGCTGACCAGTACCAATCCCAACGATTACAGCTTTCTGCTCATTGATGGCAATCTACAGGGCACTGCTAGCTCTAACGGGACTAGAGTCAATAATGAGGTCTGCCTATCAACACGCCTATGCCATGGCGATCAGATTCGATTTGGCTGTCAAGCGAAGGCCAAGTATCTTATTCTCGACCCACTCACAGATCATGAGTTTGAGGGCTATTGTCAGCGGGAAGAGTATGAGGATCTGTTAACGGAGGCTCATGATCTGAAAGGTACTATTATTATTGATCGGCCTCAGCCCACTCACTTTGAAGCGGCGTCCTTGGTCCGGCTGGCGTCGTTTCCAGAAATTATCCCCTGTCCGATGCTTGAGGTAAATCTCAAGGGAGAACTCACCTATCTCAATCCTGCGGCGATGGAGGCTTTCCCGAACCTGAATGCACTGGGGCTTCGACATCCGGCCATGCGAGGCTTGATGGCGTTGATTAAGCGATCTCATCAAAATATTCTCAGTCGCGAAGTTGAAATTGCAGGGAAGGTGTTTGAGCAGTCGATTCATTTCATCTCAGAGACCAGTCTGATTCGCTGTTGTTTGTTTGATGTCACGCAGCGCAAACATGCAGAGTCCGAACTGCTAAAGCGAGATCGTCTGCTCCAAAGCGTGGCACAGTCTACGGCACATCTCTTGACGAATGTAGCCTATGAAATCGCAATTTCTCGTGCGATTGAGACCTTCGGCAAGATGGCTGGCTTCGATCGCATCTCTATTATTGAAAATCATCAAGAAGCAGCGTCTGGCTCCTTGATGGCAAGTCTACGGTTTGAGTGGGTCAGAGAGGGTGTTGCTTCTATTCGAGAGCAGCCCCACCGGCAACATCAGCCCTATCAAACGTCGTATCTGCAGCGATGGCTACCAATCTTAGCGAATGGGGGCGCGATTAGAGACTATATCCAGGCATTGCCAGAGGTTGAGCAGCATGTCCTTGCCCAAGATGACATTACGTCCCTCATTGTGGTGCCCATCATTACCAATGACGACTTTTGGGGGTTTATTGAGTTAGATAGCTGCCTAGAAGCGCACGCCTGGTCAGAGCAAGAAGAATCCATTGCCAGCACATTAGCCACTAGCATTAGTGCCGCGCTCCAGCGTCAGCAAAAAGATGAAATTATTCAGCAACAAGCCTTTCATGATGCCCTCACGGGCTTGCCCAACCGCATTCTATTCACAGACCGGCTCAACCTAGCTTTGGCCGATGCTCAGCGATCGCAACAGAATCTCGCGGTGATGTTCATGGACCTAGACCGATTCAAAACCATCAACGACACCTTGGGTCACTCCGCCGGAGATGCGCTGCTGCAGGAAGTGGCAAATCGGGTTAAAGGCTGCTTGCGAGAAAGCGACACGGTCGCGCGATGGGGAGGCGATGAGTTCACGCTATTGTTGCCCCACATTGATCACGTTGAAGATGCCACGGGTACCGCCCAGCGAATTTTAGAGGCTTTTAAGGAAGTGATTCTCTTAGAAGGGCACGAGGTTTATGTTAATACCAGCATTGGAATTGCCTTCTATCCTTCCGATGGTAAGGAGGGGGAAACGCTGCTGCAGAATGCAGATATTGCGCTCTACCAAGCCAAAGAACGAGGACGCGGTATCTATCAGCTCTATAACCGGGTCATGAACTCCGAGGCGTCAGAGCAGTTTGTGCTTCGCAATAGTTTGCGCCATGCCCTTGACCGACAGGAGTTCCTGCTGCACTATCAGCCCCAAATTGATCTCGCCAGCGGCAAAATCCTTGGGACAGAGGCACTCCTGCGGTGGCAGCATCCAGAAAAGGGTCTGATTTCACCGGCCACGTTTATTCCGCTCGCCGAAGAAACAGGTCTCATTATCGAGATCGGAGAGTGGGTACTACGCACCGCCTGTCAGCAAGCCGTTGATTGGCAAAGAGCTGGATTTTACCCCTTTGCGATCGCAGTTAATCTTTCGGCTCGTCAGTTCTATGAACCCAACCTAGTAGAAATGATTGCGTCTATTCTGCAAGAAACTCAGCTTGATCCCCAGTCTCTAGAGCTAGAGATTACTGAATCCATTGCGATTAAGAATATTGACGTGACCCTAGACATCCTGCACCAGCTTCAGGATATGGGCATTCGCATTGCCATGGATGATTTTGGGACAGGATATTCGTCCCTGAACTATCTCACTCAACTGCCCCTAGATACCCTCAAGATCGATCGGTCTTTTATGCAAAACCTGAAACCAGGGACCAAGGAGTTAGAGATCATTAACGCGGTTATTGCTTTAGGGCGCGGCTTAGATTTGCTGGTCATTGCAGAGGGAATCGACCGTCCTGAGCAGCTTGATTTACTTCGGTCGCTGAACTGCCCCATCGTGCAGGGTTACTTGACCGGACGCCCCGTCCCAGCCCATGAGATTGAAGCCCACTGGCACAAGAGCTGGCAGCACGATTACTCACGCCCCAATTTACACTTGGTCTCTTAAGGCTCTTTAGATGCCGCTGTTTTAGACGCAGGTTCCTTTGCTGCAGTCTTTTTAGCTGTGGTCTTTTTAGCTGTGGTCTTTTTAGTAGCGGCTTTTTTAGTCGTGGCCTTTTTCTTCGTTTTAGAAGCAGATGACTTTCGTTTCGTGCCTTTGCTAGCCTCTTTGGCTGCGAGTAGCTCTAGTGCCTGCTCTAGGGTGAGGTCTTTAACCTCTTGGCCCTCTGGGACAGAGACATTGGTTTTGTTGTGCTTAATATAGGGGCCGTAGGGGCCGTCGTAAACATTAACTGCCGTTTCATCATCAGGATGTTGGCCTAGCTCTTTGAGGGCTTTTTGGGTTTGCGATCGCCGTCCTCTGCCCCCCTTAGGTTGAGCCAGTAGCTCTAAGGCGCGCTCTAGACCCACGGTGAATAAATCATCCTCTTTTTTGAGAGAGCGATAGTCTTTTCCATCCTTACCCTGGTCGTGCAGAATATAGGGACCAAACCGACCCAGACCCACTTTGACATTGCGGCCCGATTCAGGGTGAACCCCCAGTAAGCGCGGCAGTGCCAACAAATTGACGGCCTGCTCTAGGGTGACATCCTCCATTGCTAGCCCCTTGGGCAAGGACGATCGCTTTGGCTTTTTGTTCTCTTCGGTGACCTCGCCCAACTGCACATAGGGACCGTAGGCACCGAGCAGAATATAAATGGGTTCCCCTGTTTCTGGGTGCAAGCCCATTTTTTCTGGCCCCTCAAGCTTTTGCTTGAGCACCTGCTGCACTTGCTCAGCGCTTAAATCTGCTGGCGTCAAGTCTTTCGGTAGAGAGGCCTTAACCAAGGTTTCGCCGTCCCCATTAATCGATTCGACATAGGGACCAAAGCGACCAATTCTAACGGTGACCTCTAAATCATTGAGGTCGATGGTGCGAGCCTCGGCGGGATCAATTAGCGCTTCTCGCTCTTTGACCTGTCCCTCAAGGCCCGTTGCCCCTGAGTAGAATTTTTTGAGATAGGGAAGGTAGTCGGTCTCGCCGGTTGAGATTTCATCTAGGGTTTGCTCCATACGAGCCGTGAAGCCCGTATCGACTAAGTCAGGGAAGTGCTTCTCAAGGAGCGATGTGACCGCAAAGGCCGTAAAAGTTGGCACCAGGGCATTACCGCCCTTTTGGGCATAGCCGCGATCAATGATCGTACCAATCACAGAGGCATAGGTACTGGGACGACCGATTCCCTCTTTTTCTAAGGTTTTAACGAGACTGGCTTCGGTGTAGCGAGCGGGGGGCTGGGTTTCGTGCCCAATGGCCGTTAACTCTTTGCAGTCAGGATTGTCCCCTTGCTTGAGAGGCGGCAGAATGACCTCCTGATCGTCGATGGCGGCATCGGGATTGTCGGAGCCTTCAACGTAGGCCCGAAAGAAACCCGGAAAATCAATCCGCTTGCCGCTGGCCCGAAAGCCCGCATCTTCAACCTGTAGATTCACCGTGATAAACGTCTGGCGTGCCTCTGCCATTTGGGTCGCCACGGTGCGTTTCCAGATTAAGTCGTAAAGAGCTAGCTCCACTTTTTTGAGGCCCGTCTCTTGGGGCGTTCGGAAGCTGCTGCCAGCCGGTCGAATCGCTTCATGAGCCTCTTGCGCACCTTTGCTCTTGGTGGTGAATTGACGAGGCTTGGGACTGAGATAATCCTTGCCATAAAGTGTCTCTACGCCACTGCGGGCGGCTTCGATGGCCTGCTGTGAGAGATGAACCGAGTCAGTTCTCATATAGGTGATGAAACCCTTCTCGTACAGGCTCTGGGCCGTTCGCATCGTCTCACGGGCCGACAGACGCAGTTTGCGGTTGGCTTCTTGCTGCAGTGTGGAGGTAATAAAAGGTGGCGAGGGTTTGCGAGTGACGGGACGCTCTTCAATGCCTGCTACGGTCCAGGTTTTGTTCTCTAGACGGTCCTGGAGGGCGCGCGTTTCGGCTTCATTGAGCAGGACAACGTCACGACCAGCAACGATTTGGCCGGTATTCTCGTCAAAATCACTCCCCGTTGCCAGACGCTTGCCGGCAAGGGTGGTTAGCTTGGCTTCAAAGGGGGCTTTGGCTTGCTCAAGGGCCGCTTTGAGATCCCAGTAGCTACCTTGACGGAAGGCGCGGCGTTCTCGCTCTCGCACTACTAAAAGCCTGACGGCAACAGACTGAACTCGTCCGGCAGAAAGACTAGGGGCAATTTTTTTCCACAGCAGCGGCGAGAGGGTGTAGCCCACGAGTCGATCGAGAATGCGGCGGGTCTCTTGGGCACGGACGAGGCGTTGGTCTACATCGCGGCAGTTGTTGAGGGCAGCTTTAATGGCTTCATCGGTGATTTCATGGAAGACCATGCGCTTGATGGGCACCTTGGGCTTCAAAACCTGGAGCAGGTGCCAGCTAATGCTTTCGCCTTCACGATCTTCGTCAGTGGCTAGGACCAGTTCGTCTGAGTTTTTGAGGGCGTCCTTGAGTTCTTTGACAATTTTTTTCTTGTCTTTGGGAATCACGTAGAGCGGCTCAAAGTCGGATGAGACGTTGACGCCCAAGCTCGACCACTTCTCACCTTTGACGGCGGCGGGGATTTCTGTGGCATCGCGCGGTAGATCGCGCACATGCCCCATTGAGGCGGTGACGTGGTAGCTCGACGGTAGATAGTTCCGAATGGTACGGGCTTTAGTGGGAGACTCAACGATAACCAGAGTTGACATGGTCTCAGTAGATGCTAGTGGCGGACGGGTGATTTATTTTCAGTATAAAGACAGTTCTTAGGGATGATGCACCCTAATAGATGCAATCGGGATGACTGCGGCGCTGTTTTTAAACTCCTGAAGTCACCATAGCATCGGTCCATGGCATCGGTATCGTCGAGCAGCGGTTTGGCTTTGATACTCAATGTTGGGAGTGTACCCCAGGGGCGTGGTAAAGCAATCAGGCAAGTTTCGAGAATTTGCGCGGCTTACGGCTATCTGAGACGGTCGCAATCTTGCTATCCTGTTGAATGGTAACGGCACTTTAAAAATCTCAATGTCTTTTGAAAACGTGGAGTTCTTTCCAAAACGCCACGCTTTATGAGGCTTCGCCCTGTGCCAATGGTCCTATAACGAAAATCCTGCCCGCTATGGATGTCGCTAATCTTGCTACTCAACTGAACCCAACGGTTATTTTGCCGGAAGGGGTGGTCATTATTACCTTGATTTTGGTGTTGTTGGGTGACCTCATCTATGGTCAAGACTCAGCCCGGTGGACGCCCTATGTTGCGATCGCAGGTCTTTTAGGCTCCGTCGCGATTCTCTACACCCAATGGAACCAGCCAGATTCTATAAGTTTTCTGGGCAGCTTCAACGGCGATAACCTCAGCATTATTTTCCGAGGGATTGTGGCGCTGTCAACGGTGGTGACGATTTTGATGTCGATCAGCTACGTGGAGCAATCCGGGAGCGCCATCGGCGAATTCATGACGCTTTTGCTGGCGGCCACCGTGGGCGGCATGTTTTTGTGCGGTTCTGAAGAGCTGGTGATGATCTTTGTCTCTTTAGAGACCTTGAGTATTGCCTCGTACCTGATGACGGGCTATATGAAGCGAGATCCTCGCTCTAACGAAGCAGCCCTCAAGTATTTGTTGATTGGGGCTTCCAGTTCCGCAATTTTTCTCTATGGTTTGTCGCTACTCTATGGCCTCTCTGGCGGTGAAACGCACCTGGGTGATATTGCCGCAGCCCTGCCCGATAGTTCAGGGTCGTTAGCGCTAGCGATTTCTTTAGTGTTCGTGATTGCCGGGATTAGCTTCAAAATTGCGGCGGTTCCCTTTCACCAGTGGACACCGGATGTTTATGAAGGTGCGCCGACGCCAGTCGTGGCTTTTTTGTCAGTGGGTTCTAAGGCGGCGGGATTTGCCTTGGCGATTCGGCTGTTGACGACGGCCTTCCCCATGTTGGTGGAGCAGTGGCATTTGATCTTCACGGCGCTGGCGATTTTGAGCATGATTTTGGGGAATGTGGTGGCGATCGCACAAACCAGCATGAAGCGCATGTTGGCCTATTCTTCCATTGGTCAAGCTGGATTCATCATGATTGGGTTCATCGTCGGCACCGAGGCCGGTTATGCCAGCATGTTGTTCTATCTGATGATTTACCTATTTATGAACTTGGGTGCCTTTGCCTGCGTGATTCTGTTTGCGCTGCGGACGGGTACGGACCAAATTAGCGACTATGCAGGTCTTTACCAAAAAGATCCGTTTCTGACCCTGGCGATGAGCATGTGTTTACTGTCCCTCGGCGGCATTCCGCCCTTGGCTGGGTTCTTCGGTAAGCTGTATATTTTCTGGGCCGGTTGGCAGGCCGGAGCCTATGGCCTAGTAATTTTGGCTCTGTTGACGAGTGTGGTGTCGATTTACTACTACATCCGCGTGGTCAAGATGATGGTGGTGAAAGAGCCACAAGAGATGTCGCTGGTGATTCAAAACTATCCAGCAACCAACTGGCAACCGCTGGGCATGAGACCCTTGCAGGTGGGCGTAATGGTCACTTTAGTGCTGACAATGATTGCGGGTGTGTTGTCTAACCCATTGTTTACGCTGGTGAATACTTCGGTTGCCAGTGTGCCGGTCTTTAATCAAATTTCACAGGCGAGAACGACTCATTCTGTGGCAATGCAGGTTCCGATCTCGCCTGACTTGGAACAGCTCTGATATTGCATCTGATCACAGGTTCGCTAGACTGAAAACAACCGCAGCAAGAGCAGAAAATATGCCTGTTGTATTTCATCAGTGGACTGTCGATGATTACCGTAATCTTTCGGCCTCTTAATCAAGCTGAAATTTAGAAAAGCGAATGCCGTTACGGCCAGCCCATGAGTTCAATAACAGTTCCCTGTTTGAGTGAGGCTAACACCGCTTAGGCCTTATAACTCAGATTCACCGAGGTGCGGAACTTCGACCAGTTTTAGATTTTTGATGTCACGGAAGTCGCTAGGACTAACAGTGTAAAGTTTTTCGAGGCCGAGACTATCAGGGAAAGAGGCGTCAAATATAACGGACCTGATTCTCCATTTCATCTGCTGTGACTTGATGCACCTGCATCTTAGAGGAGGCTAGTGGCCTGACGCAGACTGGTGTTGAGATACCCCAACGCGACCTCAAAATTAGCCGTGCGTCCTTGCTGATGGAAGAGTTGAGCCGCACGCCTAAAATCAGCGATCGCGCCCTGCTGGTCGCCTAAGTTAGTACGCAGTAACCCACGATCTCCATAGGCCCGAGCATTGTCAGGACACAGATCAATAACCTCAGAATAGATATCAATGGCTTGTCGATAGGCATGAACTTCCGCCTTAGCCGCTGCCGCCTGAAGCAGTGTATTAAAGGTCTCCTTCAGTGTCGGTGAGAGGTTTGGGCTATTGTCAAACGCCTCCTCTAGAGTCGCGACCAGAGTCGAACGCTGCAGTTGAGACAGAATTCTCAGAGCGATTGCCTGTCCCTCTGGCTCCATTGAGAGCGCTTCAATCGCTGCGATCGCATCAGGGCCAATATGGGCAAGCATTTCGGCAACTTGCTGATCAAAGCTGTCATCTTCAGAGACTTTGAGAATATCAATTAGTCCACAAATTAAGTCAGGGGTTTCAATTTGACTGATGCTCTGGGCTGCGAGGGTTTTTAATTCAGCGTCCACGGTCTCCTGCCTGATGATCACGGTCAGAGTCATAACCGCCTTAGCCCCAAATTTGGGCAAGAGCTGTGCAACCTGAGTTCGCATTTGACGGTCTGTTTCAGTTAAGAAAATGTGAAACGCTAAGCCTAAAAATCGGTCTAAGTTCCACCAGTCCAAGGCAACCGATTGAACACGCTGCCCCGCAATGGGCAATAACTGCTCAAAACACAGGTAGTACAGATCGTTATTGTTGTGTTCGGGGGTGAAGGGAGTTGACATTCTCAAGGTGCCTGCCAGACGACGGACTACCCTACTTTTACTATTTCCAGTCACGACAAAGCAAGAGGTCAATGTAAGAGTTAGATGACAATGGATCGATCAACGTATCAATGACTACCCATTTTCTCTGTTGACCCCAGCTTGGCCCTCAATACATTTCTCCACTGCTGTTGCTGATCGTTAGAACCTGCCAGCAAAATCACCAGCTTACCCACCTGAATCGGTCCCCAATTGATGATGATGATACCTGCCCCCGTGTCGGGCTGAAACTCAATATCTTTCAAATCAAGCGACGTTAGCGATCGATACGGTGTTCTAAAGGTTTCACAGGACCAGTGCTCAATCCCCAACTTATGGGCAACGCCCGTGGGATAAGAAGCCCCATTAAATCTGGGATTACATTCAATCGCTAAATACCGAGGCTCAGCCCCCCGTTCATCCACTGCCACATCAAAGGCAAACACATCCTTCATACCCTGCTCGGCCATCCACTCGGCCATCGGCGCGACGAGATCCCAGGGCTGGTGCGCTGTCGGATAGCGATTACCACCGTGGGCGCAGCCGTCTAAAATTTGCTCAGAGGCTGCCAGTGGCTCTACGGTTTGATCGACGACGTGATACTGCAGATTCAAAAAAGCAGAGGCGACCACTTCTTCCTGAATTTGGAAGGACTGATGTGCCGGCATCTCCTTGAGGGCTTGGCTGAGTTCTGCTGCTGTTTCACAGCGAACAATGCCAACACCATCAACAGAAACGGAGGGCTTCAGATAACAGGGATAGGGAATGGAACGCTCTGCTGTCACCTCAGTGGTGTCTTTGTAGCAATGTGTTTGAGGGACGGCAACCCCAAGCTCTTGGGCAAGCTGCATAAAGTTGTTTTTAGAGTTGATAAACTCGACAATGCTGTGCCAGTGAGGATTAAGCTGGTCAAAAAAATTGCGATCGCAACTTTCTTTATGCAGCGCATCTCCAAAATAAAACACAGAGGGCACGTAGTCAGGATAGTCAGCCATGCGCTCTAGAGAGACATCCCAAATCACGGAGGAGCTAGGACTAAGGCCCACCCGATGATAGTGGTCAATAATGGCAGCCCATTCTGGCTGCAAATCTGGGTGAAGCTGAATGAGATCTTCAGAATCTGTCATTCCCAAGACCCGGCCCGAATAGAGGTGGTTGCCATCCACTGCCTCATGGGTGCAGGTCATGATGTCATGGTTATAAATTCTCATGCGAATGACCAATAAAGGGTGAGGGAGAAATAACTAAGCAAAATCGCTCTCCGCAGCCACAGGACTATCACCTGCAGGCTGGGCCACTTTCACCGGCTTAATCTTCCAGATGTGATCGCAGTACTCTTGGATAGCTCGATCAGAGGAGAAGGTACCAGCACGAGCCGTATTTAGAATCGACATCTTTGCCCAGTGGGCTGTGTCTCTAAAGGCCAAGTCCACTTCTTTTTGGCAGTCGATGTAGGACTGGTAATCGGCAAGTAGAAAGTAGGGGTCGTGATACATCAGCCCATCCATCAAAGGCTTGAAGACCTCGGTATCTCCTCGGGAGAAGAAGCCAGAGGCGATGCGATCGAGGACGAGTCTCAGTTCTGGATTGGTTTGATAATAGTCTTGGGGGCAATAGCCTTCGGCACGCATTTTATAGACCTGCTCCGTTGTCAGACCAAACAAGAAGAAGTTCTCAGCCCCGACCTGCTCCCGAATCTCGACATTGGCTCCGTCTAGGGTGCCAATGGTGAGCGCACCGTTGAGGGCAAACTTCATGTTGCCGGTGCCCGAGGCTTCTTTACCGGCAGTGGAAATTTGCTCCGACAGATCGGCGGCAGGGTAGAGGCGCTGGGCCAGTTTGACGTTGAAATTTTTCATGAACACCACCTTCAGCCGACCTCGCACATCTGGGTCACGATTGACCACATCGGCCACTGAGTTGATGAGCTTGATGATCAATTTCGCCATCCAGTAGCCGGGAGCGGCCTTACCACCAAAGATGAAGGTACGAGGCGTAATATCAATGTCAGGATTGGCTTTGATTCGGTTATAGAGCGTGATGATGTGCAGCACATCTAAGTGCTGACGCTTGTACTCATGGAAGCGCTTAATCAAAATGTCGAACATGGAGTGAGGGTCGACGACAATCCCGGTTTGCTGCTGGATAAAGACCGCTAGTTCTCGCTTACAGCCCAGCTTAATCTCTCGCCACTGCTGCTGAAAGTCAGGATCATCAGCAAAGGCTTCAAGCTTCTGGAGCTGATCGAGGTGTTTCACCCACTGATCGCCAATTTTTTCAGTGATCAGGTTCGTGAGCTGAGGATTGCTCAAAACCATGAACCGACGCGGCGTTACTCCATTTGTTTTGTTCTGAAACTTATGGGGGTATATGGCATAAAAATCTTGGAGCACGTCTTTCTTGAGTAGCTCGGTATGCAGTGCTGCTACACCGTTAATGGTATGACTGCCGACACAGGCCAGATGGGCCATGCGGATGTAGCGTTCACCGCTTTCATCAATGAGAGAAAGCCGCGACAACCGCGCTTCATCTCCAGGGAACTTAATCCGCACTTCGTCGATAAATCGATGATTGATTTCGTAGATTAGCTCTAAATGCCGGGGTAGAAGCTGACGAAAGAGTTCAATGGGCCAGCGTTCTAAGGCTTCTGGTAAGAGCGTATGGTTCGTGTAACCAAAGGTGCGCTGGGTAATGGACCAAGCCAACTCCCATTCGAGGTGCTGCTCATCTAACAACAGCCGCATCAGTTCGGCGACAGCAATGGCCGGATGGGTGTCGTTGAGCTGTACTGCAAATTTTTCGTGGAATTTTTCGACGGGTAGCCCTTGACCGATCAGAATCCTGATCATGTCATGGAGAGAGCAAGCGACGAAGAAATACTGCTGGGTCAATCGCAGTCGCTTGCCTTGGGCAGAGTCGTCGTTGGGGTACAGAACCTTAGAGATATTCTCTGAGACCATCTTTTCATAGACGGCTCCGAGGTAATCACCCGAATTAAAGGATTCAAAGTCAAAGGATTCTGGTGCCTCTGCGGTCCACAGGCGCAGGGTATTGGCGGTGGCGGTCTGATAGCCCAACAAAGGCGTATCGTAGGGGATGCCCATCACCGTTTGGTCGGGAACCCAGCGCACGCAGTACTGGCCCTCTTGGTCAACATAGCTATCGGTGTGACCGCCAAATTTAACCTCTACGCCCCATTCAGGTCGCTTGATTTCCCAAGGGTTACCGAGGCGCAGCCATTTGTCTGTTTTTTCGACCTGCCAACCATCCTGCAGATCTTGCTGGAAGATACCGAACTCGTAGCGAATGCCGTACCCCAAGGCTGGAATTTCTAAAGTTGCCAAGGAGTCGAGATAGCAGGCGGCTAACCGACCTAACCCCCCGTTGCCTAACCCCGGTTCGGGTTCTTGATCAAGCAGGGTGTCAAGGTCGAGATTGAGAGATGCGATCGCCTCTCGAACCTGCTCATAAATCCCCAGACTCGTCAGATTCTTGCCCAATTGCGGCCCCATTAAAAACTCAGCCGAGAAGTAGGCAACAGTTCTAGAAGCCTCTGCTGTATAGGTTGCTGCGGTTTGGTTCCAGCGTTGCAGGAGGCGATCTCGCACCATAAAGGCCAGGGCCATATAGTAATCGTTTTGGGTTGCTAGGGCAGGAAACTTTCCTTGGTCATAGAAGAGATTATCCAGAAATGCCTGCTTGAGATCTGCCACCGCCATCCCAGTGCGATGGGAACTCTTTGAGGGATTGATGTCAGTGAACTGAATGGATTGGGGGGACTGTACAGAAGCTAATGGATCCATGATTTAGACCTGACCTATTATTGGCTCTGATCTGTGGTTCGTCTCCACCCCTTCTCGTCTTGTAAGGGGAATACGATGGAGCAGCCGATCAACAGCAAAGTTTCCAGGTATCATCTCAAAGCAAATGATGCGATTCCGTAGCAATCACGACTTTCTTCTATTGTTTTAAGACTAGATCTGCAGAATGGTTCTAATCAATAGCAAGGTCAAAAAGGTACACCCAACCACGATCAATACCGCGACCAGGGTAATACCAAAAACAAAGAACGGATTTCCTTGCTGTGACAATGAAGCGGTCTCCAGATGTTGATCGAGGAGGGCAATGTTTCTGGTGTTGGCCTTCCAGGTAAAGTCGAGGAGATCTCCGATGCCGGGGACGAGACCCACTAGAGAGTCTAATAAGATATTCCCCACCATTCGCCAGAGCACTTCGCTGGGCACCCCCATCTGAGCGGCTTTGGAGACAATGTAGGCTCCCACCGCACCTCCGATAATGTCGCCGCTGCCTGCAGCAATTCCGAGCAGACCCAGAAGCGGATCAAGGCCGAACCGAAATTGGGTGCCGGGAATCGGAATAGAGTTATCGAGCAAGAATGCCAACCGCCGTAAGTGCTGAAGCCGTTCTGAGACGGGCGAGGATGTGGATTCTGCAGGCTTGAGCTGAGACATAGTAGACATCGTAAAAGTTAGCAGAAAGATTCTTAACACTGGGATGCGATTCAAAAGCAGTGATTTCTCTCTGAATCGCACTTCGATAGCAGTATGAGGGATCAATGCAAAGCTTATTTTGTGACGGATAGAGGCATCGTTCAGGCTCTAACTGTGATAGGTTCAGTTTTGTGGTGTTTGAGCTTACACCTGCATCTTTAACCCCTCCATTGTTCTGTTGCCTGTCCGTCAGAGTATGCCTCATAGAATAAGAATTTCTGCGATGTTCGCTGTCCTCACCAAGCCTTCATTGCGACTCTTACTGGTGGCGATCTGTTGGGGAATCTTCCCTTCCTTGGCTGAGGCAGTGCCCAATGGCACCTGGCTATCTAAACCCCAAATCTGGTACTACACCTCAACCAATACCTTAGATCAGGCGCTGGCGCGAATCAGAGCACAGCAGTATAGAATTGTTTTTCTCGATTACCGCAACGTTAGCGATGCCGACCAGCGGCAGGTCAGCCAAAAGGTCCGTCAGCAGGGATTGGTCCCTGTCGTCTGGATTCAGACCCCCCAATATCGATCTTTGACGGTGCAACAGCTTGTCTATGAATCGCGGAATGGTGATGGCATCCAAATTGATGACCATTTCTTTACCCACTATTCACAGGCAGATTTCTATGCGTTGCGCGCTCAATATACAAAGCCGATTTACTGCAGCATCCAGCCGTTTCAGGCCAATAAGCTACCGCCCACCGGCTGTAATGAACTCGATGTGCAGTGCTATGTCCCCGCAAGCCTAAGAACCTGCTTAAAGCTGGTCGATCGCCTCCAGGCTGTGGCAAGTTTGTCATTGGATGACACATTCAAATATCGCCAGAGTATCGATGGTCGGGCTTTTAACGTATTTCTGTGGCCTACAGGTCAATAATGTTGAGTGGTGGGTTGCCCCCTGGGTAATTTTATGACCACAGATAAGCCACGAGCACCGATGAATCGAACCTTGGTGCTCAGTGAGTGCGATCGCAACCGTCTTCTCCCCCGCCTCATCCAAGACCCAAGCAAGCTACAAACTCTCACCGGAACCATTCAAGGCAACTGCCTACAGGTCGCTTCCCAACTCCCTCAACACTGCGTTGATCTCCTCATTCTCGATCCGCCCTACAATCTCACCAAAAACTTTAACGGCAAGACATTCCCCCAACGATCTGTTGAAGACTACTCCGCTTGGCTCGAACAGGTCATGGTGGCCCTGCTGCCCTTACTCAAGCCCACCGCCACCGTTTATATCTGTGGCGACTGGCTCTCTTCAGTGTCTATTTTTACCGTTGCCGCCCAGCACCTCAATATTCGCAACCGCATCACCTGGGAGCGAGAAAAAGGCAGAGGAGCCAAAACCAACTGGAAAAACGCCAGTGAAGATATCTGGTTCTGCACCGTATCTAATCACTACACCTTCCATGCCGAAGCCGTAAAGGTGAAACGCCGCGTCATTGCCCCCTACCGTGACGCCAACGGTGACCCCAAAGATTGGCAAACTACTACCACCGGAAACTTTCGCAACACCCATCCCTCCAATTTTTGGAGTGATATCACCATTCCCTTTTGGTCAATGCCCGAAAATACAGATCACCCCACTCAAAAAAGTGAAAAGCTCATTGCCAAACTCCTGCTCGCCAGCAGCAACCCCGGTGATTTAGTTCTCGACCCCTTTCTCGGCAGCGGCACCACCTCGGTCGTCGCCAAAAAACTAGGCCGTCAGTACTTAGGCATCGAACGTGACCAAGACTATTGTTTATTAGCAGAGCGGCGGCTAGAACTCGCTGCAGCTAATCCCCATATTCAAGGGCTTGTCGATGGTATTTTCTGGGAACGCAATACAGCGCCGCCAACGCCTTCGCACGATTCCTAGTATTCCCTGACATTTGCGATGGCCCAAACGCTTTAGACACGGTCCTGATCAAGAGAATCCGAAAAAGATATAGACAGAGTTTCAAAACTCCTTTATGATGGTTGACTGTTGCCGCAAAAGGATACTGAGTTAATTTATTAATTCAAGTCCTGGTATGAACGAAGGCTAAAGCCCAGTTCAAGCTTTAAAACCGTCAAACGCCTTACCTTTCTCCCAGCGAAACAGGGAGTGAGGCTGATCGAGTCTGATTTTAGAGAAGCAAACCGAACGCAATAGCTAGTTGACTTCGAGCGCCAACTGCTCGTGTCACCAGCACCATGACGTGAAGGGAGACGATTGCCGTGTCCGTTGGAATCTTAGGGACAAAGCTGGGGATGACCCAGGTTTTTGATGAAGAAGGTCGGTCTATTCCGGTCACCGTTGTACAGGCCGGTCCCTGTGCGGTGACTCAGGTGAAAACCAAAGAAACTGATGGTTATACCGCAGTCCAAATCGCCTACGGCGAGATCCGCGAGAAGCTTTTAAATAAGCCCAAATTGGGCCATCTCAAGAAGTCGGGTACTTCCCCGATGCGTCATCTGCGTGAATATCGCCTCACAGATGCCGGGGAATTTGAACTGGGTCAGGCTATTACGGCTGAACGATTTAATGAAGGTCAGCTTGTCGATGTCACCGGCACCTCCATTGGTCGCGGTTTTGCCGGTTATCAAAAGCGCCACAACTTTAAGCGAGGACCGATGAGTCACGGTTCTAAGAACCACCGCCAGCCCGGTTCGACGGGGGCAGGTACAACGCCTGGTCGTATCTATCCCGGCAAAAAAATGGCAGGCCGCATGGGTGGCATTCAGGTCACGACTCGGAAGCTCACTGTGGTTAAGGTGGATGCCGAACGCAACGTCATGCTGATCAAAGGCGCGGTGCCCGGAAAAGCCGGTACGCTGCTCAATATCCGACCCGCTACGATTGTCGGTCAGTCCTAAGTATTGAGAACATCTTTTTAGAGAGTCGTTATGGTTAACTGTGTCGTTCAAAATTGGGAAGGCAAAGAGTCAGGGGAAGCCTCCGTTGACTTAAAAGTTGCCCGTGAAGAGAACACAGCCCACATTGTTCACCGTGCTTTGCGCCGCCAGATGTCAAATGCCCGCCAGGGAACGGCTGCGAGCAAAACTCGCGGAGAGGTTCGCGGGGGTGGTCGCAAACCTTGGCGTCAAAAAGGGACTGGTCGCGCCCGTGCCGGTTCAATTCGATCGCCGTTATGGCGAGGTGGCGGTGTTACCTTTGGCCCTAGTCCCCGTGACTACTCGGTCAAAATGAACCGCAAAGAGCGACGCTTGGCCTTAACCACTGCCTTCAGCAGCCGTGCCGAAGACATGGTTGTGGTTGAAAATTTCGCCGATAAGCTGCCACGACCCAAAACAAAAGAGCTGACAGCGGCCTTTGCCCGTTGGGGAATTGAGTCGGGGTCTAAGATTCTGCTGATTGTGGCCGATAAGCAGGAAAATGTTTATTTATCTGCCCGAAACATTGCAGATGTCAAGCTGATTCTCGCTACTAATCTCAACGTCTACGATCTGCTCGCTGCTGATCGAATTGTGGCGACAGACGATGCGATCGCAAAAATCCAGGAGGTCTACAGTGACTAAATTTACCCCAACTGCCTTAGCCGACATTGTGTATCGGCCCATCGTCACTGAGAAAGCCACGCTCTTGCTAGAGAATAATCAGTACACCTTTGACGTTGATCCGAGGGCCAACAAGCCCCAAATTAGAGAAGCCATTGAGTCGCTCTTTGATGTCAAAGTTACCGGCATTAGCACCCAACAGCTTCCCAAGAAAAAGAAGCGCATGGGACGTTTTGTGGGCCATAAAGCTCAGTACAAACGAGCTGTGGTTACCCTGGCCGCAGGTGACACCATTATCTTATTCCCTGAAGTTTAGCCCCTGCGCTGACCTGACCTGAAACCGTTAAGAGCTTATCGTTATGGGCATTCGATCCTACCGACCTTACACCGCCAGTTCCCGGCAAAAGACATCCTCAGACTTTGCGGAAATTACTCGCGATCGTCCTGAAAAATCCCTTGTCGGAGTCAGCCACCGTAAAAAAGGGAGAAATAACCGGGGTGTCATTACCAGCCGACGCAGGGGCGGTGGTCACAAGCGACGGTACCGAATTATCGATCTGTATCGTAATAAGCATGGCATTCCTGGCAAAGTTGCCACCGTTGAGTACGATCCCAACCGCAACGCTCGCATTGCCCTGATCAACTACCAAGACGGAGAAAAACGCTACATTCTCCATCCCCGTGGTCTAGAGGTTGGCGCAGAGGTTATCTCTGGCCCCGACTCCCCGATTGAAATTGGCAACGCCTTGCCCCTTGCTAATATTCCCCTGGGTACAGAAGTTCACAACGTGGAGTTAGTCGCAGGGAAGGGCGGTCAAGTCGTTCGTTCCGCTGGCGCTTTAGCTCAGGTGGTGGCAAAAGAGGGTGATATGGTTACCCTGAAGCTGCCCTCGACAGAAGTGCGAATGTTCCGAAAGGAGTGCTATGCCACTATCGGTCAAGTGGGCAACGTTGAAGCGAACAATATCACGATAGGAAAAGCCGGTCGTAACCGCTGGAAAGCCCGTCGACCCAAGGTTAGAGGTTCAGTCATGAACCCCTGTGATCACCCCCACGGTGGGGGTGAGGGTCGAGCGCCCATTGGTCGTGCTGGCCCTGTTACGCCTTGGGGTAAGCCAACGTTAGGCTACAAAACCCGGAAGAAAAACAAAGGCAGCAACGCCCTCATCGTTCGTCGCCGTCGCCGGACCTCCAAGCGGAGCCGAGGCGGACGGTCTTCCTAAAGCTTTTACCCAGCATCTTGGATTTCTGACTTCTCTCGATTTACAGCCACCGATAAGGTTTCACGCTTATGCCCCGTTCTCTTAAAAAAGGCCCCTTTGTTGCCGATCATCTCATGAGCAAGATTGAGGCGCTCAATGCCAAGGGTGACAAACAAGTCATCAAAACTTGGTCCCGTGCCTCTACGATTTTGCCCCAGATGATCGGACATACTATTGGTGTCCACAACGGTCGCCAACATGTGCCGGTTTACGTGACCGAACAAATGGTGGGCCACAAGCTCGGAGAATTTGCACCCACTCGCACCTTCCGCAGCCACTCTAAGAGCGATAAAAAGGCTCGCATGTAAGGAATATACCCATGTCAAACCAGTTAAAAGAGATTAATGGGGCTTTCGCCACCGCCAAATACATTCGCATGTCACCTCGAAAGGTTCGTCGTGTGTTGGACCAAATTCGAGGGCAGAACTATCGAGAGGCTCTGATCCTGCTTGAATTCATGCCGTACCGGGCCTGCGATCCGATTCTCAAAGCATTGCGGTCTGCGGTTGCCAATGCTGAGCATAATCAGGGCATGGATCCTAGTACGTTGGTCGTGAGTCATGCCTATGCTGACCAAGGTCCAAGCCTAAAGCGATTTCGCCCCCGAGCGCAGGGCCGAGCTTTCCAGATTCGGAAGCCAACCTGCCACATTACCATTGCCGTGAGTGCAGCCGAATAAGAGAGCTATCGTTAGCTCAATGACGCCGACCTGTTTTTTGTAGAGGACATTTCCTGTGGGACAAAAGATTCATCCAACTGGCTTTCGCCTAGGAATCACAAAGGATCACAATTCGCGTTGGTTCGCTGATACGAGTCGCTATCCAGAATTACTGCAGGAAGATTTTAAGGTCCGGCAGTACATCAACAAACAGCTCAGCAATGCGGGCTTAGCGGGCATTCGCATTGAACGGAAGGCAGACCAGATTGATCTTGAAGTTCGCACTGCCAGGCCGGGTGTGGTTGTTGGTCGCGGCGGTAGCGGTATTGAACAGCTTAGGGCTGGTTTACAAAAAGAGCTGGGTCATGATAATCCCATCCGCATCAACGTCATTGAGATTGCCAGGGTCGATGCAGAAGCCGCCTTAATTGCAGAGTCCATTGCCCAGCAACTCGAACGGCGTGTTTCTTTTCGCCGCGTTGTTAGACAAGCGATTCAGCGCGCCCAAAGGGCCGGTGTTGAAGGTATCAAAATCCAGGTGGGTGGTCGTCTCAACGGCGCAGAAATTGCCCGGAGCGAGTGGACCCGCGAAGGTCGAGTCCCGCTGCATACCCTGAGGGCAGATATTGACTATTCCTATCGATTTGCCAGCACCACCTACGGCATTTTAGGTATTAAGGTTTGGGTTTTCAAAGGCGAAGTCATTCCAGGGGCTGATCTAGAACCGGCCCAAAATCGAGAGGCTCCTGCCCGTCGTCGTCAGCAACAGCAGCGCCGTCGCCAACAGTTTGAAGATCGCTCTGATTCTGAATAATTCTCACCTTTACTTCCCCCCTCTTTGCAATGTTTATTGACGGAACGCGACCATGTTAAGCCCAAGAAAAACGAAATTTCGGAAGCAGCATCGGGGCCGAATGCGCGGCAAGGCCACCCGTGGCAATACCCTTAGCTTTGGTGATTTTGGCCTGCAGGCAACAGAACCCTCTTGGATTACCTCTCGGCAAATCGAAGCGGGTCGACGAGCTATGACTCGCTATATTCGTCGAGGCGGCAAGATTTGGATTCGTGTGTTTCCCGATAAGCCCGTCACCATGCGTCCGGCAGAAACCCGGATGGGTTCGGGTAAAGGTGCGCCTGAATACTGGGTTGCAGTGGTAAAGCCCGGTCGCATCATGTATGAGATTGCAGGTGTTGAAGAATCAACGGCACGAGAAGCCATGCGTCTTGCCTCATTCAAGATGCCCATCAAAACTAAGTTTATCCTTCGTGAGTCTCAGGAGTCTTAAGCTATGGCACGTTCTAAGATGAGTGAGCTACGCAAGCTCTCGGCTGCTGAGGTTGAAACTCAGATTCAACAGCTCAAGAAAGAACTCTTTGACCTGCGCTTTCAAAAGGCGACTCGCCAAACGGTTCAACCCCACCAATCTGGTGAGATTCGTCATAAGATCGCGCAGTTGATGACGCTGCAGCGCGAGCAGCAGGCATAGAAGATTAGGAGTTATTCACATGGCAGTCAAAGAGCGCATCGGCTTAGTCGTCAGCGACAAAATGGACAAAACAGTGGTGGTGACTATTGAAAGTCGGTCCCCCCACAAAAAATATGGCAAAATTATGGCCCGCACTCAGCGATACAAAGCCCATGATGCCGAGAATAAGTGTACTGTTGGCGATCGCGTCCGCATTCAAGAGACTCGGCCCATGAGCCGCACCAAGCGGTGGACCGTAATTGATATTTTGACATCTGCTAAGTAGGGGCCGTCCATGATTCAGCAAGAAACCCGCCTTAATGTCGCTGACAACAGCGGCGCTAAACAACTCCTCTGCATTCGCGTATTAGGTGGCGGTAACCGTCGCTATGGCAGTGTTGGTGATGTCATTATTGCCACGGTCAAAGATGCAGCGCCCAACATGCCGGTCAAGAAATCGGATGTCGTGCGAGCCGTCATCGTTCGCACTCGCAAAGCTATCAGCCGTGATAGCGGCATGAGCATTCGCTTTGATGACAATGCAGCGGTTTTAATCAACTTAGACGGAAACCCGCGGGGCACCCGCGTGTTTGGCCCTGTCGCTCGTGAACTGCGAGACAAAAGCTTTACGAAAATTGTCTCTCTAGCCCCGGAGGTTCTCTAATGGCAAAGCCCGTTGTTCGACACAAGATGCATGTCAAAAAAGGAGACACCGTCCAGGTGATCACTGGCTCCCGAAAAGATAAAGCCAAGGTTGGCGAAGTCTTGCAGGTCTACCCTAAAACCAGCAAAGTCATTGTTGAGGGGGTCAATATCAAGACCAAGCACATCAAGCCCCAGCGCGAAGATGAATCCGGTCAAATTACCACCCGTGAATTTCCGATTCATAGCTCTAACGTGATGCTTTACTCCGCAAAGCAAAAAGTGGCAAGCCGTGTTTGCTATAGCTTTACCGACGATGGTCGCAAGGTTCGCATGCTCAAGAAAACTGGCGAAATTATCGACTAACGCTTACCCATACCTGACGAAGCCCAGGGATTTTTAAGGACAACCGCCCATGACTGTGAGACTCAAACAACTGTATACCGACACTGCAGTACCCAAGCTGCAGGAGCAGTTTAGCTACAAAAATATCCACCAAGTCCCTAAGTTGACCAAGATCACGGTGAATCGGGGGCTGGGGGAAGCGTCTCAGAATTCTAAGGCGCTGGAAAATTCCTTGAGTGAAATTGCTGTGATTACGGGTCAGCGTCCGGTGGTGACTCGCGCTAAGAAGGCCATTGCGGGCTTCAAAATTCGTGAAGGAATGCCTGTAGGCGTTAAGGTGACCCTGCGGGGAGAGCGAATGTATGCCTTCCTTGATCGATTAATGAGTCTTGCCCTGCCCCGCATTCGAGATTTTCGAGGCTTAAGTCCCAAGAGCTTTGATGGTCGAGGCAACTACACCTTGGGGCTGCGGGAACAACTCATCTTCCCCGAAGTTGAGTACGACAGCATTGACCAAATTCGGGGCATGGATGTATCCATTAGCACCAGTGCCACCACAGACGAAGAAGGTCGAGCACTATTGAAAGTTTTAGGGATGCCCTTCCGGGACAGCTAGGGGATTATTAAGGAGTACTTATGGCAGCGAATGACACTATCGGCGATATGCTCACCCGGATTCGGAACGCGAATCTGGCACGGCACCAAACCACCGAGGTTATGGCCACTAAAATGACCCGCAATATTGCTACGGTCTTAAAGGAAGAGGGCTTTATCTCTAACTTTGAAGATACTGGCGAGGGCGTTCAAAAGCGGCTCGTGATCCAGCTCAAGTATAAGGGTAAGCAGCGTCAGCCCATTATCAATACCCTCAAACGGATTAGTAAGCCTGGATTACGGGTGTACTCGAACCGTCAAGAACTGCCTAGGGTGTTGGGCGGTATCGGCATTGCCATCATTTCCACCTCCAGCGGCATCATGACAGACCGTGACGCTCGTCGCCAAGGCGTCGGCGGTGAGGTTCTCTGCTACGTCTGGTAGGCTTCCTTAGCATTTCATTGATTACGGAGTTGGCAACATGTCTCGCATCGGTAAACGCCCAGTAGAAATCCCTGATAAAGTCACTGTGACCTTGGATGGACAGGCTGTGGCGGTCAAAGGTCCAAAGGGCGAACTTTCTCGGATATTACCCCCTGAAGTGGTCCTTGAGCAACAGGATAAAACCATTATTGTTTCTCGGCGAGATGAGTCTCGCAACGCACGCCAGCGTCATGGCCTCTGTCGCACTTTGATTGCCAATATGGTCGAGGGTGTTTCTCAGGGCTTTGAGAAGAAACTGCAGATTATCGGAGTGGGCTATCGTGCCCAGGTTCAAGGCAAGAATCTGATTCTGAACGTGGGCTACAGCAACCCAGTGACCATTGAGCCACCGGATGGTGTTCAATTGGCGGTGGACGGTAATACCAACGTAATCGTCAGCGGCATCAATAAAGAAGTTGTCGGCAACACCGCCGCAACCATTCGAGCCGTGCGCCCCCCCGAACCCTACAAGGGCAAGGGCATTCGGTACGAGGGAGAATATGTACGCCGCAAGGTCGGTAAGGCAGGTAAGAAATAAATGAGAACTCGTAAGGAAGCAACCCGTAGTCGTCACCGTCGAGTCCGTCGGAAAGTTAGCGGTACCGCAGAGCAGCCCCGTCTTGCGGTGTTCCGTTCTAATCAACATATTTACGCCCAAGTCATTGATGATGTCCAGCAGCACACACTGGCTGCGGCTTCGTCCTTAGACGAAGCCGTGAAGACAAAGGTCTCATCTGGCGGCAACTGTGATGCCTCAACCCACGTGGGACAGTTGGTCGCCAAACGAGCGCTAGAGAAAGGGATTAAGACGGTTGTCTTTGACCGAGGCGGCAATCTTTTTCATGGTCGGGTCAAGGCATTAGCCGATGCAGCCCGTGAAGCAGGACTACAGTTTTAAGCAAGGAAGATGAAAGATGGCAGGTCGTCGTAAAGGGAATCGCAGCCGCGAGAAAGAGAGTAACTGGCAGGAGCGCGTGGTTCAAATCCGCCGTGTTTCTAAGGTCGTCAAGGGTGGTAAGAAGCTGAGCTTCCGAGCCATTGTTGTTGTCGGTAACGAGAAAGGTCAAGTGGGTGTCGGCGTTGGCAAAGCTAGCGACGTCATCGGAGCCGTTAAAAAAGGCGTTGCTGACGGTAAAAAGCAGCTTGTTGAGGTGCCCCTCACCAAGGCCAACTCTGTCCCTCACCCCATCACAGGGCGCGGTGGAGCGGCCAAGGTCATGCTACGACCGGCAGCCCCTGGAACCGGTGTGATTGCAGGCGGCGCAGTGCGGACCGTGTTAGAGTTAGCGGGTGTTCGCAATGTTTTAGCCAAGCAGTTGGGGTCGGACAATCCCCTCAATAATGCCCGGGCTGCCCTAGATGCCCTTGGCTCTCTGCGGACCTTTGCTGGCGTGGCTGAAGAACGCGGCATTCCTGTTGAAAAACTATATGCATAGAAAAGGCAGCGCCGTTCAGTGCGCTGCTTTGGCTGCATTAACTGATTTATGACCTGCATTCATTGACTGACCCATGAGACTACAAGACGCACAACCTAAGGCTGGTTCACAGAAACGACGTCGCCGCGTTGGTCGAGGCATTTCGGCTGGCCAAGGGGCAAGCTGTGGCTTCGGAATGCGGGGCCAAAAATCTAGATCGGGTCGTCCGACTCGCCCTGGCTTTGAAGGGGGACAGAACCCTCTCTATCGAAGGGTTCCTAAGTTAAAGCATTTCACACTGATTAACCAAAAGCATTACACGGTGATCAACGTTGGTAAATTAGGAGATCTCAAGAAGGGCACCGAGGTCACCCTCGCGTCTTTGATGGAGGCGGGGATTGTCACCTCCAATGATGGTCCACTCAAGATTTTGGGAGATGGCGATCTAACCGTCGCTCTGTCCGTAAAGGCGGCGGCGGCGACGAAGGGTGCGATCGCAAAAATTGAATCTGCAGGCGGCAGTTTCGAGGCTGTTTAATGCCCATCCGTCCACCATCATCCATCTGCTTAGAGAGGTTCATTCGTCATGGTTGTTAGTCGAGGGAAAAACCCTACTGCCCAAGAGACCTTCATGCAAATGGCCGGGGCCGCAGGACTGCGGAGCCGGGTTTTCATTACCTTGGGTCTTTTGATTCTAGTCCGTATGGGAATTTATCTCCCGGTACCCGGCATCAACCGAGACGTCTTTAAGGCAGCTTTTGCGGGTAACCCGATTTTGGGATTTTTAGATTACTTCTCCGGTGGTGGTATTTCTGCCGTCGGAATTTTTGCGCTGGGTATTATTCCCTTCATCAACGCCTCGATTATTCTGCAGCTTTTAACCGCTGCCCTGCCGTCCCTCGAACGCCTTCAAAAAGACGAAGGCGAAGCGGGGCGTCGCAAGATTTCGCAAATCACGCGCTATGTTGCCCTGGGTTGGGCCATTGCCCAAAGCATTGGCTTCTCCCTGTTGGTGAATAACACAGAGGGTGTCGTTATTAATCCTGGCCCAATATTCGTGGCTCAGATGGTACTGGCCCTAACGGCTGGGTCTATGTTTGTGATGTGGGCCGGTGAAATTATCACTGAAAAGGGCATTGGCAACGGTGCCTCACTGCTCATTTTCTTGAGTATCGTCTCCGTTCTGCCTCGCTCCATCAGCCAGACCATTGACTTTGCCCAGGGTGGCGGTAGCGTCGGCGGTGTAATTGCTTTGATTGTGGTGTTCCTCGTCATGATTGTGGGCATTGTTTTTGTGCAAGAAGGCACGCGCAGAATCCCCATTGTCTATGCCCGACGGCAGGTGGGACGGCGTTTATATCGAGAGCAAAAGAGCTACTTACCACTGCGTCTCAACTCCGGCGGCGTCATGCCGATTATCTTCGCCTCGGCGATGCTAGTCTTACCCAGCACGATTGCAGGCTTTGCTCGTAACGCAACCGTTGTCAAATACGCCAGCTACCTGTCTCCCCAAGGTCCGTCCCCTTGGATCTACGTCATCTTCTATATGTCGATGATTATCTTCTTTAGCTACTTCTATGCCTCATTGATCATTAACCCTGTTGATCTGTCGCAGAACCTGAAAAAGATGGGAGCGAGCATCCCAGGTATTCGACCAGGACGCGCGACGACGGAGTACATCGAAGGCGTTCTTAATCGTCTTACCCTGTTGGGCGCTCTCTTTCTAGGAGCCGTTGCCATTGTCCCCGTTGCCGTTGAAAACGCGACCAAGGTCACAACCTTTCAAGGACTGGGCGCGACATCACTCCTCATCTTGGTGGGTGTTGCCATTGACACGGCTAAACAGATTCAGACCTATGTCATCTCTCAGCGCTATGAAGGCATGGTGAAGGACTAGTGATGCGTCTGATATTATTTGGCCCCCCCGGTGCAGGCAAAGGAACCCAAGCTGCTGCGTTATCAGCCCAGCTCCAAGTTCCCCATATCTCGACCGGTGACATTTTTCGGGCTGCGATCGCCGATCAATCAGAGCTTGGCATAAAGGTTCAAAGCTACCTTAATGCAGGGAAATTGGTGCCCGACGCGGTGGTAATTGACATGGTTGCCGAACGCCTTGCCAAAGATGATATTGCCTCCGGTTGGATCTTAGATGGCTTCCCCAGGACGGTTCCCCAGGCTGAAGCGCTGGATCAGCTTTTGTCCAAGATCAAGCAGGACTATAGCTGGGTTCTTAACCTTCAAGTTGCTGAATCATTGTTGGTGGAGCGGCTCTTAGAACGGCAGCGCCAGGACGATACTGAGCAGGTCATTCAAGAGCGTCTCAATGTCTATCGAGAGCAAACGGCACCCGTGCTTGAGTTCTATGGCAAAGGCACTCGGCTCGTCAATATCGACGGCGCGGCGGAGGTCGAAACCGTGACCACGAGAATTCAGAGTGCCATTACGGGGGGCTAGCTCACACTCACACCGACTAGGGGGAATGGTTAGCCTCTAGCACTTATCACAGTTCAGCAGTAGAGGAGGCATTAGCCCTTGGCTAAACAAGATGCAATTGAAATGGAGGGTACGGTTACAGAATCATTGCCTAACGCAATGTTCAGGGTTGACTTAGATAATGAAATGAACGTTTTAGCCCACATTTCCGGGAAAATCCGGCGGAACTATATCAAAATTCTGCCCGGAGATCGCGTCAAAGTAGAATTAAGTCCCTACGATCTCACCAAGGGACGAATTACCTACCGCCTGCGCAAAAAATAGGTATAATTGAGAGCCTATTTATAAATACACGCAACGACGCTATAATTAAAGTTTTGTAGAATTAAGAGTCAGACATGAAAGTTCGTTCATCGGTACGCAGAATGTGTGACAAGTGCCGAGTCATCCGCCGTAGAGGGCGTGTCATGGTCATTTGTTCCAATCCAAAGCACAAGCAGCGTCAAGGCTAAATATTTTGACGAACGGCCACAGAAAGACAGTAGAGCATGCTTTCTAATGGCCGATATCCATCCAACGAATGCTCACCCCAGGGAGATAGAGAAGAGTGGCCAGAATTTCCGGTGTTGACCTGCCTCGCGAAAAACGCATTGAAATAGGTCTGACCTATATTTATGGGATCGGTCTCAAGCGATCGCAAGATATCTTGGCTGCGTCTGGTGTGAACCCAGACACGCGGGTTAGAGATCTGAGCGATACAGATATTACCGCCCTGCGTAACGCGATCTCGACCTATCAGGTTGAAGGCGATCTTAGACGCTGGGAATCTATGAACGTTAAGCGTCTCATGGATATCGGTGCCTACCGGGGACGTCGCCATCGTCTAGGTCTACCCGTCCGAGGTCAGCGCACCCGCACCAACAGTCGCACCCGTAGGGCAGGGCGTCGCACCGTTGCAGGCAAGAAAAAAGCCCCTGCGAAGAAGTAGGCATCTTTTTCTCTCGTCACCGTTGGTCTGCACTGATGGTGTTTCTACGTTATCCAGTTATTTCAATCATTCGGAATCAGTATGGCAAAGCAACCAGCAAAACGAGCCGGGGGACGCAAGCAAAAGAAGCATGTCCCCAATGGCGTTGCTCATATCCAGTCAACATTTAACAACACCATCGTCACCATCAGTGACGTAGGCGGTGAGGTTGTGTCTTGGGCCTCTGCTGGCTCCAGTGGATTTAAGGGAGCCAAAAAAGGCACTCCCTACGCAGCGCAGACTGCCTCTGAGAGCGCCGCTCGTAGAGCCATTGATCAGGGTATGCGCCAAATTGAAGTGATGGTAAGTGGTCCCGGTGCTGGACGTGAAACGGCCATCCGTGCTCTCCAAGGTGCGGGATTAGAGATTACGCTCATTCGAGATGTAACCCCTATTCCTCATAATGGATGCCGCCCCCCCAAGCGTCGGCGCGTTTAGATTGGGGCAGTCCAGCACTTTTTTGTCTACCGTAGCAAAAAGGATTGGGGCTGATATTATGACTCAGCATTGAGAGCGAACAGGTGGTGAACCACGCTCACCACAAGCAGGAGCAACAAGGGAGAATTCTTCGTGGCGCAATTTCAGGTTGAATGTGTCGAATCAAATACTGAAGCAGATTACAGCCAGTATAGCAGGTTTGTTTTAGAGTCTTTAGATAAAGGGCAAGGCACCACAATGGGGAACGCCCTCCGACGGGTGTTACTGGCAAATTTACAGGGATCCGCCGTTACGGCAGTGCGTATTGCAGGCGTAAACCATGAATTTGCAACCATCCCAGGGGTGCGGGAGGATGTGCTCGACATCTTGTTGAACATGAAGCAGATGGTACTGCGTAGTCACAGCGGCGACCCTCAAATTGGTCGTCTCTTTGTGCAGGGACCGGCGACCGTTACCTCTAAGAACTTTGAACTCTCAGCAGACATCGAAGTCATTAACCCAGAGCAATATGTAGCAACGCTCTCTGGTGATGCCACCCTAGAGATGGAGTTTAAGGTAGAGCTGGGCAAAGGCTATAAATCTATCTCTAAAAGCCAAGATGATGCCGCCGCTCTAGACTTTTTGCAACTTGATGCCGTCTTCATGCCCGTCCGCAAGGTGAATTACACCGTTGAAGATGCCCGCGTCGGTGGAGTGCTAGGCAAAGACCGGCTCATTTTAGATATCTGGACCAACGGTAGCCTGACGCCTCAGGAAGCCCTCAGTCAAGCTGCGGCTATTCTCGTGGACCTGTTCTATCCACTCAAGGATGCGAGCTTCAGGGCCACTGAGGAGTCAGAGGTCGAAGAAGAGGATGAAACCAATCAGATCCCGATTGAAGGCTTAAATCTTTCTGTGCGTGCCTACAACTGTCTCAAGCGTGCCCAGATCAACAGCGTGGCTGATTTGCTGGACTACACCCAAGAAGATCTCCTAGAGATTAAGAACTTTGGGTCTAAGTCCGCAGAAGAGGTCATCGAAGCGCTCCGGATTCATCTGGGCATTACGCTTCCCTATGAAAAGTCTTCTAAGAGTAGCTAAAGGACTATCCATTATGCGTCACGGTTGTCGTATTCCAAGGCTGGGTAAACCAGCCGATCAACGTAAAGCGCTCCTGCGCGCCCTCACCACTCAACTCATTCGCCATGGCCGGATTACAACGACCAAGGCACGGGCACAGGCGGTCCGGTCCCAAGCAGACAAAATGATTACCCTGGCCAAGGATGGCTCCCTGGCCTCTCGTCGCAAGGCGCTGGGGTATATCTATGACAAGCAGCTTGTACATGCATTATTTGACCAGGTGAAGGATAGATATAGCGATCGCAACGGTGGCTATACACGGATTATCCGTACCGTTCGTCGACGCGGTGACAATGCTGAGCAAGCGGTTATTGAGCTGACTTAGAGTGACCCTATGACCGCTGCCCCGCCATCGACGTTGAAGCGAATTGCCCTGGTTATTCAATACCTGGGCACTCATTTTCATGGGTGGCAGCGGCAACCCCACCATCGCAGTGTTCAAGCTGATATTGAACAGGCACTGGCGAGCATTACAGGGCAACCCATTACCTTGTATGGAGCGGGGCGAACCGATTCAGGGGTTCATGCCGCAGCCCAGGTGGCTCATTTCGAGACCGACTCTCCCATCCCGCCCCAGCGATGGGCTAGAGTGCTTAACCGCTATCTACCTGACGATATTGTCATTCGTGGCTCTGCCGTTGTTCCGCCCACTTGGCATGCCCGCTTTTCGGCCCACTGGCGACGGTACCGCTATTGTCTTTATACTGATCCAAGGCCCAACCTATTTTTGCGTCCCTTCACTTGGCATTACTATTACAAACCTCTAGATGTGGATCAAATGCAGGCAGCCCTAGACCCGCTGGTGGGTCAGCACCACCTCGCCGCCTTTCATCGTTCCAATTCTAGCCGTCCCCATTCTTGGGTAGATGTGCAGGAGGTGAAATGCCAGCGAACGTCCCTCAAAAATGGTCAGCTCTCCGACGCTCTCATTGAGATTGAAGTGCAGGCCAGTGGTTTTCTGTACGGTATGATGCGCCTGCTGGTGGGAATGCTGGTGCAGGTGGGGCGAGGGTTGCGATCACCAGAAAGCTTTACCCAGGTCTGGAAAACGGAACAGCGAGAGCAGGTCCGATATGCGGCCCCCCCTCAGGGTTTGTGTCTGCTCAGGGTGGGCTATCCGGTCTTTCCCTTTCCGCCAGAGGTGTGGTTTGATACCTTCCCTTTGTTTCAGTTATCCCCCGGTGCTGCCGTTTAAGTCTTTTACCCCGTTAGCTTTGTCAAGTTGAGAAGTTCCATGCAGAAAACCTACCTCCCTTCTACTGCGACCCTTGAACACAAGTGGTACGTCGTTGATGCTGAAAACCAGCGCCTTGGTCGGCTCGCCACTAAAATTGCCATGGTACTGCGGGGTAAAGACAAGCCCAGCTATACCCCCTTTATGGATACCGGCGATTTTGTGGTGGTCATCAACGCCGACAAGGTTGACGTCACCGGACGCAAGCGTGAACAAAAGCTGTACCGCCGCCATTCAGGACGTCCCGGCGGCATGAAGACCGAGACCTTCGATCATTTGCAGAAGCGTTTGCCGGAACGCATCATCGAAAAAGCGGTTAAGGGGATGTTGCCCAAGAATACCTTGGGTCGCCAGCTCTTCACCAAGCTGAAGGTCTACGCTGGCCCTGATCATCCCCATGATGCTCAGAGTCCTGAAGTATTAACCATTAAGACCATCCCAGGAGATAAAAGCTAATGCAAGCGACCGAGCAATCCAATCGAGTTAGTTATGCCGGTACGGGCCGTCGGAAGTCATCTGTCGTCCGAGTTCGTCTTGTGCCTGGGTCTGGAAATTTAACGATTAACGGCAAGCCCGGTGATCTGTACCTGCAGTTTAATCCCACCTATCTAGCTCTGCTCAAGGCACCCTTAGAGGCTCTAGGGTTAGAAGGCGATTATGATATTCTCGCCAATGCCAGAGGCGGTGGCTTAACCGGCCAAGCCGACGCCATTCGACTCGGCGTGGCCCGTGCCCTATGCCAACTGGACCCCGAAAATCGGAAACCGCTGAAGATAGAGGGATACCTCACCCGTGATCCTCGCGCCAAAGAACGGAAGAAGTATGGTCTTCGTAAGGCCCGTAAGGCTCCTCAGTACTCGAAACGATAGACGTTTTCTTCCATCACCAAACTCATTTATCCATAGACCCATGCCTAAATCAGAAATTCATCCCGAGTGGTACCCCGAAGCCAAAGTCTATTGCGACGGTGCAGTGGTTATGACCGTTGGGTCTACCAAACCAGAGCTAAATGTAGATATTTGGTCCGGAAATCACCCTTTTTATACCGGCACTCAGAAGATTATTGACACGGAAGGTCGTGTAGAACGCTTCATGCGGAAGTACGGTATGGCAGATGATCAGCAGGCGGATGCTGCTGACAAACAGGACGAGCAGAAAGCAGAGTAGTAAAGCCTTGGAGTAACTACTCAGGCTCTAGATTTAGATTATAAAATTTCCCAAGCGCTACCTATGGCGTTTGTCGCCTGTATTGAGGCACCTGAAAAACTCAAAATTCTCAATAAGGATGCCATACACTA
>JBHJNL010000085.1:0-9647 GCA_050330855.1 Thermosynechococcaceae cyanobacterium
CCTATCGCTCTCAAAGACCGCCTGGAATGCCCACCTTAGTTCATGGGCTGAGGCGGTTTGAATCCATTTTTATCGGGTGGAAAACCGCTCTGGGAGGACTTGTGTGTACACCGTAGCCTTTGACAGGTCGCCATAGCCGCTGCCGAACAGCAGTTTTTCTGGCTGCGTTACTTCGCCTTTGAGACCGTAGCGGGATTGCGGACCTCTGGCGTTTGATCCAAAATCGCGATCAATCCAGTTCGCCCTGTTGCTATCGTGGCATCGCTGAGTATATCGAGAACCTTTACCCCTAAAACGTCTTCAATAACCGCCTTAAGTTGAGGCTCAATGGCTTCATCTAAATCGTTGCGAACCTTTGTCGCTAGCTCTTCTTGGCCTTCTTGAACCAGCAACTTCTCCGGTTGAGTTAACGAGTCTTCAATTACCACAGCCAACTTTTCACCGAAAATCTGACAGGTTACTTTGCTGGGTAAATGATCCAACTGCTCGCGATAGAGCGCTTGAATTTTCTGAGACAGCGATCGCTCCAGTTGACCAATGGTGGGCCGAGATGCGGCTTGTGGCACAGTAAGTCTCCTTAATTTAGAGCGTTATCAACAAGCTAAGTGCTTATGGATACCTATCGGCTTGCATTGGTATGAGGGCTACATCTTAGCGAGGCCCGCAGAAACCATTGACACAACGAAAGCACCCAAACATCTCAGGTTGGCAACAACGGTGCGAGCTTGAAGCGTAGACTGATAGATTAAAATGATCGTTAACTTCGTTTAATAGAAATCAACCTTCTTTAACAGAGATAAATTCAGTATAGAGCTGAAAACGCCTATCTTTGGGATGAACTTCTGACCACCCTCCTCATCCGCAGGATAGAGATCGCGATGACGGATGAGAAGAGAGCTTTGACGTTTGATTGCAGGTGCGAGTGAGCAGACTACAGGAATACAACCTTTGATTTTGCTACGCTACGGCGATATAATGCAGCACCTAGAAGCGTTTATGATGCTCCAGGGAAGTTCTTTTAACTTAAAAGTCTATGGTAATTCCAACCCAGTACCCAGTTATGGTTATTGGTGGAGCAGAAGACAAGGTCAACCAGTGCGATATCTTGACTGCATTCTTTGAAAGTGCAGGCGGCAAGTTAGCGAAAATTGGCATTATTCCCTGTGCTTCACAAGAACCTAGTGCCGTTGGCGATCGCTACTACCAGATTTTTAATCAAATGGCTGCTCAGCAGGTTCAGGTTCTTGATATTCGCCAGCGCAACGAGTGCGATGAGGCGCGTTGGCTAGAAACGTTAGGCAACTGCACCGGCATATTCATTACCGGCGGCGACCAGGTCCGTCTTCGCGATTTCATGGGCGGTAGCCAATTTATTGAGACCATCAAAAAAAGGGTTCACCTTGGTACTCTGGTCTTGGCCGGTACCAGTGCGGGTGCTGCAATCATGGGTGAAATGATGATTTCGGGCGGCAGTAGTGGCGAATCCCCCAATCGCTCATTAGTGGATTTGATGGAGGGTTTAGGCATCATTCCTGAACTGTTGGTGGATCAACATTTTCATAATCGCAATCGGATGGCGCGACTCATGAGTGCGATCGCAGCGCATCCTGACAAGCTCGGCATCGGTATTGATGAAGACACCTGTGCTGCCTTTAAGGGTGATGGAACCTTTGACATACTCGGTAAAGGCTCCATTACCGTCATTGACCCTGGCCCGTTAACCCATACAAACTACCTTGAGTCAGATGAAACAGCTCCCCTCAGCCTTCATAACCTCACCCTTCATGTGTTGAAGCAGGGAGACTGCTACGACTATCGACATCGGGCGGTTTTGTCTCTGAAATCGTAGGGTTAGTGAACAAGCGGGTTAGTGTATTCACTACACACTGTTTTGTGGCGCTATGGAGCCTGAAGTCGGATACCGCTCGTGCAGAACTTCGTCACCCAAAGTTCTAGATCAGGATCGGCAACGGCTGTTTTCATCTGAGTCTTGAGTAATTGAGCTTTTTCAAGAGAGTCTGTTAGGGCAAAAACCGTTGGCCCCGACCCCGACATCATGGTCCCTAGACAACCGAACTGCTCAAACTGTTTTCTGAGTGCTAGCACCTGTGACTGTTGTGGCAAAACCACCCGTTCTAAATCGTTATAGAGATACTGCGAAATCTGCTCAGTATCTCTATGATTAATGGCGGTTAACAGCGGCACAGATGGACCTTCTCGCCGTCTCTGTTCTTGGGCATCTGGGGTCTGGGCATAGCTGCCAGAGAACTGTTCTCGATAGGTCTGATAGGCCCAAGGCGTTGATATAGAGAGACTGCGATACTTCGCCAATACCGCATAGAACTGATCGAGATCGGGCAGTGGCGTTAACGCTTCACCTCGACCCAGCGCTAATGAGGTTCCCCCAGAAACACAAAAGGGAACATCAGATCCTAGCGCTGTGCCTAATATTTGCAGCTCAGATTGCGTGAGTCCGAGACTCCACATCAGGTCAAGTCCGACTAAAACTGCGGCGGCATCGGTGGACCCCCCCGCTAAGCCTGCCCCAATGGGTATATTTTTGGTAATCGTGATGTCAACGCCTCCTTTACCAGGAAACTGAGTCTGCATCAGCTTGGCGGCCCGATGGGCTAGATTTGTCTCATCTTGGGGAACGTCAGGATGGGTACAGTGCAGTTGAATGTGTTCACCAGACAGTGGCTTCAGTTCCACAATGTCTGCTAGATCAATACTTTGCAAGACCATGACCAACTCATGGAATTGATCAGGGCGATCGCCAATAATTTCGAGCAGCAGATTAATTTTGGCAGGGGCAATCAGAGTATAGGTGTGCATACCGTTACGGGGGGACTAAGCTGGCTGAAGACGATTGCTGAGCGCGACCCATCGATCCACGCTCAGATCTTCTGCTCGTGCCTGAGGGGAAACGCCTAACTGTTCTAGTATGACGGCTAGCTGGTCTCGATCCACGACTGATTTAAAGTTGTTCCGCAACATTTTACGGCGGCTAGAGAACCCAAGCTTAACTAGCGTTTCAAACCAGCGTGGGTTGTCGGTCTGGCTTGGGTAGGGGCGAGGACACAGACGCACAACGGCAGAATCGACTTTGGGGCGTGGCTTGAAGGCCGTACTAGGAACGTGGCAAATGTAGTCGCAGGTGGCTAAATATTGAGTTCGCACTGACATCGCCCCAAAAACCTTAGACCCAGATGAGGCCGTTAGTCGTTGGGCAACTTCTTGCTGCAGCAATAGAACAATGCTTTCAAAGGCAGGTTCACGAGGCTGGGCGAGACTGCCTAACACCCAGTCGAGGATAGGGCCTGTAATGTTGTAAGGGATATTCGCCACAATCTTATTGGGATTGGAAAAGCTGGGATAGTGGCTCAACACAGCATTGAGATTAATGGAGAGAATACTGTCCTGGAGCAGTAGAAAGTTATCGGTGTCTTGAAACTTTCGGACGAGAAGCTTACAGAGATCTCGATCAATCTCAACCGCAGTGACGGCCTCAGCAAGAGGCAAAAGCTTTTGGGTGAGGATGCCAGTGCCAGGACCAATTTCTAGGATGCGATCGCATCCCTTTAGCTCAGCCGCCGCCACAATTTTTTCCAAAACAGCCTGACTCTTCAGCCAATGCTGACCAAAACGTTTACGGGGATTGGGCATATATCACAAATAGAAAATTAGCCTTTCTTCGAACCCACCATATTATCAAGATTAAACAGAAATGGAACCGGCGCTGAGTCTCCGCCTGTCACCAGGACTTGAGGCATTTGAGAGCCGCCCTGCTTCCACGCTTCAATCGCTTCTTTTTGCAACACCAATTGTCCACCCTGCTCTTTGAGAGTCTCCGCTAGTAGGCGCTGCGCTTCGGCTTTGCCCTTGGCGAGATTGACTGTCGCCGTCGCTTCTTGCTCTGCTTCTCGTGCAATATAAACCGCTCTTTGGGCACGCTGCTCGGCAATTTGCTTCTCTTCAACCGCTTGAGCGAACTCAGGCGAAAAGCGCAGATCCACCACGCTCGTGTCAAGAATGATGACGCCGTATTTATCAAGACGCTTGCCAAGAGCATCATCAAAATCAGCCTTGAGCAGATCACGCTGGGTAATCGCCTCTTCAACCGTTCGGCGAGACGCCGCAATTTTGAAAGATTCTTGGGTTTGGGGGGCAATAATCTTAGAGACGATATTCTGCAGAGAACCCTGCTTCCGTCTAATTTCTACCACCTGAATCGGATCAATGCGGAAGTTAATGGCAAAGCTGGCCGTCAAGTCTTGAAGGTCTTTGGTCGAACTTTGGGCAGGCACCTCAAACTTTTGAACCGTTAAGTCATACATATCAACATTCGAGACAAAGGGTGGCTTGAAGTGCGTGCCTTCTAGAAGGGCACCATCGTGGGCCTTACCTAAAACACTTAATACCCCCGCCTGACCGGGATTGATAATCACAATGCAGTTCAGGGCTAAGAGCACCACCAGTGCTAAAACGATACCGAACGTGGCGGCGCTGAAATCTTTCATGAGGTTCCCCGATATAATGACACCTATCAGCGTAACGGATTGCGGCTGGTGGCGGGGAACCTGATATCAACTTGAGAAAGGAACTATCCTGCTCATACTAACGTCTTAAATAGTTGAATTGATGTCCGTTGTTGCCAACACAAAGATAGTCAACACTTGCCTAAACAATGAAAAATGACACACCAGCTCATGTCAAGCTTTTGAAGATTCCGGTCAGCGTCGCCTTATTTCTCCAAGTCGCTTCATCCTCTCAAGCATTAACAGCAGCCCCTCCACAACTACAGAACCCAGTTGCCAATATAGTATCTAGGCAATGGGATTTTGAAGAGCGCTTTCGTATCAAAGCAGGTTCAAGTCAACCTGGGAAAAATGAGCGTTGTGTCAACGTTCCTGGCAATAAATACACAGGAATTATTCGAGATTTCTATATCCTCAATAAAGACAACCAGCCAATTCGAAGGTGGCTATGGAATTATAGAAAAGGCATTGGTGGCAACTCATGGATATCATATAGTGACGCATATAAATCTAAGCAAAGCTTGGCACTGCGATATCCTGCAGATGCATCAAGCTACTGCAACAATACTCAAAAGATGGAGTATCACCTCACAAATGTAAATTCAACAATTCCATGTAGAAGGTGTAAGCCGAAAGGACTATTTGAATTTAATAGAATTGCCTATACGGGGTTTGCCTTTAAACTGGGGACAACGAATCAAGAAGGTACTCGTAATTCATTTGATGATCCGAAGGGATGGATTCTTATTGCTCAATGGCGTCAGGACAGTGCACCAGGGGGAAGTCCTATAGTTTCTCTTCAAGCATATCCAGTGCCTAACAAATCAAATAAAATTGAGATGAGGGTTAGCGCCAACTCAGGTCAAACGCCTAAAGGAAAGCATAAAGAGTTTGTGCCATTTCGATTTTTTGTAGATAAGAATAAATGGAATCGGTTTGTACTTGAGAGTAGCTTTGACCCTCAAGTAAATGGGAATGCGTATCTTCGAGTTCAGCATAATGGGCAATATCTCAGCGTAGGAACAGGTCAAGGTGATCGAGATCCTGGCACAGCAACAAAATGGGAACATGCAATCGGCTATACAAACCTTGTTGACCCCAAAAATAGCAATACTGCATTTGCTATAGATATTTACCGATTACGACAGGCCGTCAACCACGTTGTCCTTTTTGATAAGATCCGAATCGTTAATCCGGCCAAAAATATTGCGAATAGTTCGGCCGCCGCAATGGCAGACCCAGACAACTGGTAAGAAACTTGCAGCAAAATAATACCCTACTCACCCCTCAATCTAAATCCTTCTCCCTAGGGAGTAAGGGGCTGGGGAATGAGAGGCATTGATGCGATAAAAGTCCATTCAAATGGATTTGGACCTGTTGATGTCAGTGTGCGACAAGCTGATTGGATGGTCCTGTTCTCTTCTGAATTAACTCATTGCAATGGGTTAATTCAGACTAACCCGCAATTTATTTACGGACGGAATCATGCCAATAGCCTATCCATTAACAGTATTCCCTCAATCATTGGCTACGCCCCATGCAAAACAGTCGCTCCAATATTTGATCCCTAAATTTGGATACATCTACCGGCTAAATCAAGGATTTCAAGGAAAGTCGCACATGGGAGCATCCCACTTTCGCAGATATACTCTTTTAGGCAACAGCGGAATCAATGGTTTCAGATCATCTTGAGAATGTTTTGTCGAAAGTGGGATGCTCCCGTCGCACATCGCCTTAACAACAAGTCTGGACAGTTTTAAAGTCAGGGGCTGAAACCCTTGATTTTTCCTTGCTGAAGTAGACTTTGAGGAGGGCTGAAACCCTTATTCTGTCGTAGTCAATCAAAAACTGTTCAGAGCATTGCTTAAATAATGCTATTTTAATCTAAAACTTAATATGAATCCGAGCATAGCTAAGGTTGAATAAAGAAGCCGCCAAGAGCAAGGCGACTTCTTTATTCAATAGTGTTTAGGTTATAGTAATGGGATTTACAAGACCGTCATACAAACACATGAAAGAGAAAAAGCTACTACTGGGTACAACAGAATACCGAAGCCTTGCAGCTCTGTGTTTTTTATTGATAATTGGCATGTGTGTATATCTGCCCTTTGTCTCAACTACTGTATTGGGTGAAAGAGATGCCTACCGTGTTGCGGTGGGCCTTATTGAATCCATTCGGGCCGATCAGAGCCAAGCGAATGCTCTCCTATATGGTCTGGATAAGTCTTTTGCATATTTTACATTTCTTAATTTTTTCTCCCCTCTACTCAAGGAGAAACCCGACTTAGTCATTCCTATCATGAACTATGTCAATGCCATTGCCTCTATTTTTATGATTATTCCTTTTTATTTATTAGTTAGAAATCATTGGGGAATCACAACGGCTATTCTTGCCAACTTAGTTCTGATGTCTATTCCTGTCTGGAATCAAACCAGCCTCTACGGGCATCCAATGGTCCCTGCTGTTGCATCTGTGATATTAGGATTATTCCTTGTTGATATACGGAGTAAAAGGGGAAGGACTAAAAGTGCATCATTACAGCTCATTTTTATTGATTTTTTGATTGTTTCAACATTGTCTCTAGGACTTATGCTAAGGCTCGATAGCCTTATGATATTTCTTTTGATACCTGGATTGCTACTTCTTAACAATGAGTCTTATAAGAATTCTTTTGTTAGATCTTGCTTGTATATAGCCCTACCCATTTTCATATTCTTTGCCGTAAAGTCAATTATTCCGGGTTTAAGCGCCTTAGAGACGAATTCATCAGGCGGCTTTCTTAAGGAGCTTTTGTTCTGGCACAATTTATCTAGATTCAAAGATAATCTAATTTTTGGGAGTATTCTATTTATAAAAGCATTCAATCCGCTATTTCTCCTTTTGTTTGGATTAGCTTGCTTTTCTCTGATCAAAAAAAGGAAGTATGATTCCTTATGCTTCATACTCCCACTTTTTTTATTTAACTATCTATTCTGGATTCCTAATCCCTCCCCTGCACGACACTTTATTTATGCTGCTCCGCCCTTTGCAATTGCGATCGCGATTGTGCTGAAATATTTATACTTTTCGATAAAAAAGAAAATAGCAAATAAAACATACGTTCAAAGCACTATACTTTTTTCTGTAACTCTATTATTAATTGTTAGTAATTTTAAAAGATATGAGCCTCCGTTCTATGAGTCGAATGCTACTGCTAATGATCTTAGCTTTCTGGGTCGTCATTTAGAGCGTCTCGAAAAACAAGAGGCTCCTATTTTTGTGATTGGAGATGTAATACCAACATTGCAATATATGCAGGCATCATCAGACCTTGTTAGAGTCTCTTCCAAACAGACAGACATCTTAAATAAGTTTGGCAAGCCCATAGATTTACTGATTGTAAATAATGGCATCAATACTTTTGTTGCTTTCGCTTTCTTTCATGCTGATAATTTAGTAGTGGATACAACTCATTTCCTTGAAGAGTCTGATCAGTATAAAAATATTGGTGTATTTATTGATCCCACCCTTGAGATTGAGGATTTTCCTGGAAAAACGATAAACGTTAAGAGTTCCTCATGATTTACATTGATTTTTATCCAGACAGGAGGCATCCATAGCCCTTGAAAAGCATACTCTGCATATGTTCTATGCTTCAATGTGTACCCTTCTAAGTCGCGATCCGCTGCAAGTAATTTTTTGAGAGGCCTATCTCGCAATTAGGATATACAGAGCAGGGTTATTTCATGATGCTGGCAAAGCGAGAAAAACTTAAAAGGAGGATCAATCTGTTGAGATCGCACAATCACCTAGCTCTACGCCACCTCAGCTAAAAAATCAGTAAGATTACCCTCCGTAGTTATCGGAAACAAAGAGTTTTGAGAACGCAATAAAGTACCTTCATACGCAGTTTTACTGGGGAGTATCCCACTTCTAATTACTTACAGCGATTTTCATCTAAGTAGGAGATATCTATAGTCCTTGACAATTTACTCAGCATACACACTACACTCCACGATCCAATGTATGCCCTACGAAGTCGCGATCGATCCGCTATTTTAGCCGGTGGATCAACCTGGTATCGGCAGCGTCAAATTCAGGTTTGTGAAGATTCAGAACGGCTGCAAGCATCAGAACGGATACAGCAAAGACAAGATGAATAGAACTAAGAGCTTTGCTCTTAAACAACATCCCTGCCAATATCGCATCAAGTTCTTGATCAATTCCAATCTGAGTGCCCTCGGTCGGTTCTTCAAGGTTATCGAGCTGACTCTGAAGCAAAATTCTGCCCATGCAATGATTGCGATGCTGTTTAAAACATCAATTCTATTAAGAGAATCTATGGCATCAGTCAAGCCGATCTAATACTAATACCTTGAAAATCTTACTCTAGTCCTAATAGAAAAAACTTGTTCGCCCCCATTCCCAGGTAAATGAGGCAGGTACCCGACAACAGCGCCCCTAAGACCCACTTAACTGAGTTTTTGAAATGCTGTTGCTTCTGAATTTTGCGCTGGGCCTGACTCTGCTGAAAAATCACCTCTTGATTTCTCTTCACCTGAGAAAATGCCTTCGCTCTTTGAGCTTCAAGGTCTTGCTTTTCTCCCGATACCGGAAGATTAAGCTGAGCCATTATAGAGGCAAGCTGTTCTGGCGATGCACCACTGAGCTGTTGCTCTAGTCGCCCAAATCGTGAGAGTTGTTGCTCTAGCTGCTGTGTTTGCTGGTCATGGTTCAACTTGTTCACCCGAAAGCTATCCGAGATAGTGAGGGGAACCAACAGTAAATAACCAATCCCCGCAACGATTGCCAGTAAGGCTAACGGACGCAGACATAGTTTCTCTAGGGGCCGCCGATAGCGAAGCCCACCATAAAAGACCAGTGCAAGACCAATTAAAGGGACCGGCACTCGTTCCACTAAGCTGCCGATGGTTTTAAATTCCCATTCGGGATTAAAGAAATCAGTGGGAAAAACAACTGCAACAATATCTAAGGCCGCTAACGCCAGTAAAATATAGCCGGTCAATCGTAGAGAGAACGTTGATAACCACTGGGTTCGATAGTCGTTATCCTTCGTTAATTCACTAGAATCTTGCATCGTTGTCTTTGTTGCAACACCAACTGAGAGT